>NZ_JBHUDZ010000012.1:1158042-1275008 GCF_042678225.1 Flavobacterium artemisiae
AAATCCAGTCCACCAGCAACTAAATGTGCAATTTCTGGACGTCTTTCTTTTAATTGCTCTAAATACGCAAGAACTTCTTGTAAAAGAGAATCTGAAGAATCTTTTAAAAGCTCAGCAATTTCAACAGAAAGCAGCCAATCATTTTTGTGATTTTCTTTTAATTTATTGAAGATATTTTGAAGCTCTGCAGTTGATTTTTTATTCACACGAATATCACGAACTGATGCATATAAATTCTCCAATTCGTCACGTACTGCAGTATGTTTTGCTTTAATAGTTTGAGTTGAAGGAACAATATTAATCAAGTCAAAACTATTTACATCGGCAGGTCCAGAGAAAGCAGAAACGACTTTTTTGCCAATTGCCATATCATAATTTCCCCATTCCGGCTGGAATAAAATAGTTTCTCCGTGGGTTACCGTACAGTTTTTAAAACTAATTAAGATAATTTCTCCATGAAGATTTCGGGAACCTGTTATGATTTCACCTTCAACAATAATATTGCCTTCAAATTCCAGTTTTATTTTTTCGCCCTCAACAATACTGTAAGCCTGTAAATCTTTTGGACTCATATCTTCAATTGCCAAATTAAAACCTTTCAGCTTTCCAATCGGACTTCCAAAACCGTGTGGGTGTGTCAAAGTTCCATGACCTACTAATTCTTTTTCGCGATAAGCTAAAGCCGTTTTTCCAGTTGTTTGAATATAAACAGGTTTGTGATCTTCTTCGATAACATTCGTGAAAACACCCGAAATCTGTAATCCAGTACTCAATTCGATTGTTCCTAAAGCATTCGACTGAATCAATTTCTGAATTCCAGATAAGCCTCCAGTACGTAAAGCCATTTTATTAGCAAATTCTTCCAAAATCAAACTCAAATAAGAGAATGTCGGCGTTACATACAATTGCGGTTGTAATTGTGTAATATCAAAACTTTGGTTGGCTGCCGAAATATCATAAGGGATTTTCTTCACATTATCGGTCATACAGTGGGCACTTTCTCCAATTGAAGAAAGCAATCCCGCGCCATAAATTTTCGGATTTTCAATAGTGCCAATCAAACCGTATTCCACTGTCCACCAATGCAGGTTTCTTATCTGAGCCATCTCAGACAATTCGCCCATATTATTTTGCAGGTCAGCAACCGCTTTTTCGGCTTCATCGATTTTTTCTTGTGGTGTATCTTCTGCTTCTTTCAAAATAGAAAGCAAACGAATCGCTTCGTACATCTGATAATCTTTATGCGACGAAATCGCTTTACAGCCAATTTCACCAAAACGTCTCAAATATTCAGCATATTCAGGATTAGCAATAATAGGAGCGTGGCCGGCACCTTCGTGAATGATATCTGGAGCAGGAGTATATTCAATATGTTCCAGCTGACGAATATCAGAAGCAATAACCAAAACATTATACGCCTGAAATTCCATAAAAGCATTTGGCGGAATAAATCCATCAACTGCAACTGCCGCCCAGCCAATTTCGCTTAAAATACGATTCATCCCGTACATGCTTGGAATCGAATCAATTTCGATTCCAGTCTTCTTTAATCCATCCAAATAAGAACTGTGCGCGACTTTAGAAAGATAATCCACATTTTTACGCATTACATAACGCCAAACCGCCTGATTAATTGGAGTATAATCACTATAATCTTGAGGTTTAATAAATTGCTGTAAATGTTTAGGCAATCGATCTAAAAGCGGATTAGTTTCAATATTTGGATTCATTTCGAAAACGTTGTAGATTAAAATGTAAAATTACGAATTTCAAGTGCTAAAATAATTTTTTTCTAAATAGATTTTTTAAAATAAGGTCGTTTTATTGCGCAATCTTTAATTTGAAGGCTTTCAGATAAAAATCAATTTGAGATTTTTTCTTTATCTATTAATACTAAATGTTTCTTGCAAGAAAATGGTTAGTTTTACACCTGTTGTCATTTCAGACCCAATCTATAATTATGAAAGTTATTTTAATCGTTTTAGCCATAATCGTTCTGATTGTTTTAGGCATTAGATATGTATTTTTTAAAATCGGGAAACCTGTAAACCTTGAAGTATCAAATTCTTATTTTCATCATTACAGAAAAAATATAATCGTTTATTCGCCAATGGGAAATTGGTTCGAATTAGGCTATTTTGAACTAGACGCAGATGTTGCCACTTTTCAGCCTTTAAATGTTGATTTCGGAAAAGATAAAAATAATGTTTTCTGGAAAGGACGAAAGCAATTGGTTGATTATGATACTTTTGAAGTTGAAGGTTTTTATATCATTAAAGATAAAAATCATGTTTACAGCCGAGATGGCAAAAACTTTAACGAATTAGAAATAATCACTAATGCTGATCCCAAAACATATCAACTATTAGATCCGTCGCTTACAGATTATCGACGTTATTATTGGTTTAAAGACGCTCATTCTGTTTATTATAAAAATAAAAAAATCAATGTAGATACCGAAACTTTTAGACCTTTAAACGATTCAATTGCTGTTGATGCTGATTTTATTTATTCAATTCTTAACTTTAGAGGAGAAGGTATAGAAATGGTTGAGGTTGATGAGGTTGTCCCAAAACATAAAATGATTGAAGGTGAGATTCATACTATAAACGAAACATACGCCAGAATTGGTAATTCAGTTGTTTCTGCTTTTACAAAATCGGAGTTTGAAATCAACACTTTTGATACAATTACATTAATCCGAGAAATTGATTATTGGCGAATTATAGTTAATAATCTTTTGATTGACAAAGGTGTAATCTACCCCGAAATTGACGCGGAAAGTTTTGAATCATTAAGATATGATTTTTCAAAAGACAAAAATGGCGTTTATTATAACTTCAAAAAAATTGCTGGGACAGACTCCTCAAACTTCGAAATTCTTTCAGATCAATATTCTAAAGACAACCAAAATGTATATTTTGAAGATTTGATTTTAGAAGGAGCAGATACTGAAAAGTTCAAATTTTCCTCAGAATATGGAACATGGGAAGACGGCAAAAATCAATATAAAAACGGACAAATTATAGCATCCATAAAATAAAATTTATAGTCCCTGATTTCTAAAATATTCAATTTTATGGCTGAACATAAACGCCATATTGGTTGCGCGCATTTTGGCTTCTTCAGTAATAGGTCCTGCAAATTGTGAGTCAATAGTTGAATTAAAAATAGCGATCCAGCGATCAAAATGTGTTTTATCTACAGGCAGTTGTTTGTGTGTTGGAAAAGGAGTTCCTGAATAAGCACGTACATCAAACAAAATGGTCTGCCAGAAATTATACATTTTTTGTAAATGCGGTTCCCAACGGTCTTGTAATTTGTCATTAAAAATAGGTCCGATAAGTTCGTCTTTTCTCACGTTTCCGTAAAAACTATCGACCATTTGTTTAATATCTTCAATTGTGGTTATATCTTTAAGAGTTTCCATGATTTTTGTATAATGAAATAAAATGCAAAAATACAACATAACTACTTGCATGATCCATGATATTTGTCATTTAACAAGAATCAATCTCAATTGAGAGTGAATTAATCGGTATTAAAATTATTGATTTTTACTGCTGCTGATTTTTTCTAATTTATCGGTAAGTCTTTTTAAGATTTATTTGTTAGTTAATTACTTGATATACAAGTGTTTTTGTTTTTGATAGATAAGTTTTTGTTAAGTTAATTTTTACAAATGATGTGTATTTGTAAAGTTTTAAATATATCGATTTCGTAAAAATGATATTAAATTTGATGTGTTTTTATAAAGAATATCATAATAAAACGAGAAAAGTTTAACTATCTAAAACCACAAAAAATGCACAAAACTACTCACAAACCTACAAATTGGGTAAAATGTGTAATGATGAATTTCATCATTATACTGCTTTTATTAACTACAAAAGCAAATGCACAGACCGTAACGCCATTTATAACATCTGGCGATCAGTCAAGATTATTACAGCAGCAGTCTACTGTAAGCTTCGGAACAAACTCAGGAACAAACCCCTCTACAGTTACCGTTAATGCAGGAACCACTTACCAGACTATGGATGGTTTTGGTTATACACTTACAGAAGGAAGCTGCGAAGTAATCAGCGCAATGGCGGCAACGCAGCAGAATCAATTATTAAATGATTTATACAATCCAACTACCGGATTAAACGCTAGTGTAGTTCGTATAAGTATTGCAGCTTCAGATTTAAGCAGTTCTTCTTACAGTTATAACGAAACTTCTGGAGATACAAATATGAACAACTTTAGTTTAAACGGTCCAGATTTAACGTATCTAATTCCTATTATCAAAAAAATCCAGCTGATCAATCCAAATATTAAAATTTTGGCAACACCTTGGTCAGCACCGCGCTGGATGAAAACCAATGGTTCGTGGATAGGAGGAAGTCTGCAGACACAATATTATGCCGCTTATGCCAGATATTTTGTAAAATACCTTCAGGCAATGCAGGCGCAGGGAATTCCGATTTGGGCTGTCACGCCGCAAAACGAACCTGAAAATCCGCATAATGAACCAAGTATGCTGATGAATGCAACAGAGCAAACGAATTTCATTAATCAGCAATTGGGACCTCAAATGGCTTCGGCTGGTTTTGGAAATGTGAAGATTATAGCTTTTGATCATAACTGCGACAATGAAGATTATCCAAAAAGTGTTTTAAATAATAGCTCTTATGTTGACGGTGCGGCGTTTCATTTGTATTTAGGAAACATTTCAATGATGTCAACTATAAAAAATGCGACTAATAAAAACGTTTATTTTACTGAACAGTATACTGGTGCCGGCGGTAACTTTGGCGGAGATTTTGGCTGGCACATGCAAAACGTTGTTATCGGAAGCACAACAAACTGGTCTAAAACAGTTTTAGAATGGAATGCAGCCAATAATCCAAGTTTTGGTCCAAGAACTCCTGGAGGATGTACAACTTGTTTAGGTGCTATCACTGTAAACAATAGCACAAGTTATACTAGAAATGTTGCTTATTACATTATTGGTCAGATTTCAAAGTTTGTAAAACCAGGAGCGATAAGAATTGGAGCCTCAAGTACTAGTGGCAGTATTCTTTCAGTTGCTTTCAAAAACCCTGACGGAACAACGGCTCTTGTAGTTTACAACACAAGCGGCTCATCAAATACAATAAAAGTAGTTTCGGGATCGTCAGCATTTAATTATGCTGTTCCGTGTTCTTCCGCAGTTACATTCAATTGGGGGACATCAACTCCTGTTGCCGTTACTGGTGTAAGCGTAAGCCCAACTTCTTCAACTATTACAGTTGGTCAGACCCAGCAGTTAACAGCGACTGTTTCTCCAAACACTGCGACTAATAAAGCTGTAAACTGGAGTTCAAGCAATACAGCTGTTGCCACAGTAAATTCAAACGGATTGGTTACTGCAGTTGCTGCAGGAAACGCAACAATTACAGTTACAACTGTAGACGGTGCAAAGACAGCGACAAGTGCGATTACGGTAAATACAAGTACGACAGGATTTCCAGGCTATTATAATATTATTTCAAGAAATAGCAATAAAGGTTTAGACGTTGCTGATAATGCAACTACAAGCGGCAGTAGAATTCAGCAATATGATATTACAAATGGAGGAGGAAATAACCAACGTTGGAAATTTGTTTCTGATGGAAGCGGAAATTATTATATCATTGTAAAATCTACTGGAATGTATCTTGCAGTAGAAAGTAACGGAACTGCTGATGGATTAAAAGTACAGCAGCGGACATTTGCATCCTCTAATGAATTTAAATGGACGGTTGCAAATCTTGGCACTGGTTACTATAAAATTACGAATGTAAACACAGGTAAATCGCTTGATGTTGAAAATGTTTCGACAGCAAACGGAGCAAATATTCAAGTTTGGGCATATACAGGTGGATTAAATCAGCAATGGCAGTTTGTTCAAGTTGAATCTACGGCAAAAAAAGCGGTAGTAGAAACTCTTGTAGAAGAGGAAAACACAACCGATATGGCAGTTTTTATTGATGAAGCAAGTAATCATTTAAAAATTAAAACCAATCATGAAAGAAGTGCAGATGTACAGCTATTTAATACAGCTGGACAGCTTGTTTTAAGTAAAAATATAAGTTTTGTGAAAGGAAATATTTCTGAAATTGAAGTTTCGAGACTTTCAAAAGGAGTTTATATTGTAAAAGTAAACGACAACGAGGGAACATATTCTAAAAAAGTCTTAAAGCAATAATTACAAATCTAGGTTTCAATTAGTAATTTTATATTTGGTTGTAAAAGGCTGTCTAAATTTTAGACAGCCTTTTATTTTATCCAATTAATTGTGTGAACAAATCTTGATTATCATTTAAATATTGAAATTCGAATCCGTTTTGCGTCATATTTATTTTGATAGACATAATGTCGTTTTTGTTTTTTAATTCCAAGCCAACAACTACAGAACCTACCTCGCGATTGTTTTTTTTATGAAATTGAAAATAAGTAATATCATCATCTGGACCTAAAATATTATTTACAAATTCTTTTAAAGCGCCCGGACGCTGTGGAAACTGAATCATGAAATAATGCATCAAACCTTCGTAAAGTAAAGAGCGTTCTTTAATTTCGGCTGTTCTTTCAATATCATTATTACTGCCGCTTACTACACAAACTACAGTTTTGCCTTTTATTTTTTCTTTATAAAAATCCAAAGCAGCAATTGTCAAAGCTCCAGCTGGTTCTACAACCATCGCTTCTTCATTGTACAATCTTAAAATTGTGGTGCAGACTTTTCCTTCGGGAACTAGAATAATATCGTGAAGATTTTGTTTACAGATTTCAAAAGTCATATCGCCGACTTGCTTTACAGCAGCGCCGTCTACAAATTTATCAATAGTTTTTAAAGCTGTATTTTTGTTTTCCTCAATAGAAGTTTTCATCGAAGGAGCACCTTTGGGTTCAACACCGATTATTTTTGTGTGCGGGCTTAAATGTTTAAAAACTTCAGACAATCCAGAAGCCAGTCCGCCGCCGCCAATAGGCACAAAAACATAATCGATAGGTTCTTTAAAACTTTCTAAGATTTCTAATCCAACAGTTCCTTGTCCAGCGATTACTTTTTCGTCATCAAAAGGATGAATAAAAGTCTTGTGATTTTTAATGGCGTCTGCCGTTGCCGAAGCAAAAGCGTCATCAAAAGTGTCTCCTGTAAGAACAATTTCGACAAACGATTTTCCAAACAATTGTACTTGTTTTACTTTTTGTTTTGGAGTGGTTTTGGGCATATAAATTTTGCCATTTATCTTTAGAAGATTACAAGAATAAGCAACTCCTTGCGCGTGATTTCCTGCACTAGCGCAAACAATTCCATTGGCTTTTTCTTTTTCTCTTAAAGACGAAATTTTATTGTATGCGCCTCTAATTTTATAGGAACGAACAATTTGTAAATCTTCTCTTTTCAGTAGAATATTAGCTTCAAATTCGTCTGAAAGATTTAAATTTTGGGTTAAAGGTGTGGCAGCAACTACATTTTCAAGCTGCTTTTTGGCATTAAGTACTTCGTTAAATAAACTCATGATATTTTTGTTTTTTGCCACGAATAACACGAATGATCACGATCTTTTTTAAAAATTGAAAAAATTAGTGCTAATTCGTGTAATTCGTGGCGACTTAAAATAAAAAACCTCCCGATGTGGGAGGTTCTATAAATTATATTTTACAAACTTATATAACACCTCGCCATTACTGCTGAATTGCAATAATGCTAATAATAGCGATAATAATGTTGTTAAAGTTTTTCATTTTTTAGCTGATTGAACAGCAAAAGTAAATAATTATTTTTTTACAGGCGGATATTGCGCTAAAATTTTGTTTACAAATTCAGCAATTTTTTGATCTTTTTTATCAATGTTTCTAGTTAATGTTCCTTGACCTTCACCTTGCCAGATCATTTCTTTCTTTTTAGCGTCAATTAAATCAATGTACAAAGTACCTTCTGTAGAAGTAGAAACAGTAGTTTGGTTTCCTCCGTACATCATCCACGGATTCCAGCCCCAGCCCCAGCCGTAACCCCAGCCAGCACTAAATTGATTTACATTAACTTGTTCTCTAGATTTAGTAAAAATATTTACCAATAAATCAGGGTTTTCACTTTTAGTTAAACCTTTAGCCTGCATTTCATTGTCAATTGCATGAAGAATTCTTCTTTTATCCAAATCAGAAATTTCAACCTTATCAATTCCGGGCTTAAAGAAAGCGTACGTTTTATAAGGCGCAAAATCTACATTTTTATCGTAGTCAGAATATACCGTAACACTGCTGCAAGAAGCAAGTACCAAAAGCAAAAAGACAGGAATTAGTTTGAAAGTTCTCATATTATTAAAATTAAATGTTCATGTTTGTTAAAGCAAACTTTCGTCAACTAAGTTGGGTAAAGTTACTTTTAATAAAGGCTCTACTTCCATGGCGCGTTTTATAGCAAAAACAGCACCTTCATTTCGAGCCCAGCTTCTACGCGAAATTCCGTTGTTAACATCCCAGAAAAGCATTGAGGCTAAACGCTTTGAAGCTTCATTAGAACCATCAAGAACCATACCAAAACCACCGTTTATAACCTCTCCCCAGCCAACGCCGCCACCGTTATGAATTGATACCCAGGTTGCTCCTCTAAAACTGTCTCCAATCACATTATGAATCGCCATATCGGCAGTAAAACGAGAACCGTCATAAATGTTTGAAGTTTCTCTGTATGGAGAATCTGTACCCGAAACATCATGATGGTCGCGTCCTAAAACCACAGCTCCAATTTCGCCTTTTGCAATCGCTTGGTTAAAAGCTTCTGCAATTTTGATTCGGCCTTCTGCATCGGCATATAAAATACGAGCTTGCGAACCTACAACCAGTTTATTTTCCTGCGCACCTTTGATCCATTTGATGTTATCCTGCATTTGCTGCTGAATTTCATTTGGAGCCGTTTTTGCCATTTCTTCTAAAACCTGAGAAGCAATCGCATCGGTTTTTAATAAATCTTCTGGTTTACCCGAAGTACAAACCCAGCGGAAAGGCCCAAATCCGTAATCAAAACACATTGGTCCCATAATATCCTGAACGTAGCTCGGATATTTAAAATCGATATTATTTTCGGCCATTACATCGGCTCCGGCGCGCGAAGCTTCTAATAAAAAGGCATTTCCGTAATCAAAAAAGTACGTTCCCTTTGCAGTATGTTTATTGATTGCATCAGCATGTCGGCGTAAAGATTCCTGAACTTTTTCTTTGAATAATTCGGGATTTTCAGCCATCATTTTGTTGGCCTCTTCAAACGAAATTCCAACCGGATAATAACCTCCCGCCCAAGGATTATGAAGCGAAGTTTGATCTGAACCCAAATCAATTTTGATATTTTCTTTATCGAAACATTCCCAAACGTCAACTACATTTCCTAAATAAGCGATTGAAACCGTTTCTTTTTTGGCTTTCGCCGAATGTACTCTGGCAACCAATTCATCAGTAGAAGTTACGACTTCGTTAATCCAGCCTTGTTCGTGACGTATTTTAGTAATCTTCGGATTTACTTCGGCGCAGACCGTAATACAACCTGCAATATTTCCTGCTTTTGGCTGTGCGCCCGACATGCCGCCCAGACCAGAAGTTACGAATAAACTACCTTCTGGATTTTGTTTTATTTTTCTGAAACCATTCAAAACTGTAATGGTAGTTCCGTGTACAATTCCCTGCGGACCAATGTACATATAACTTCCGGCTGTCATTTGTCCGTATTGTGAAACGCCCAAAGCATTCATTTTTTCCCAATCATCTGGTTTTGAATAATTCGGGATTACCATTCCGTTGGTAACCACAACTCTTGGCGCTTCTTTGTGCGAAGGAAATAATCCCATCGGGTGTCCAGAATACATCGTTAAAGTCTGCTCATCTGTCATTTCAGACAAATATTGCATCGTCAATAAATATTGTGCCCAGTTCTGGAAAACAGCTCCGTTTCCGCCATACGTTATCAATTCGTGCGGATGTTGCGCCACGGCATAATCCAGATTGTTCTGAATCATGTGCATAATCGCTTTTGCCTGTAATGATTTCCCTGGATATTCTTCAATCGGTCTTGCGTACATTTTATAATCTGGACGAAGACGATACATATAAATACGTCCGTATGTTTCTAATTCTTCTGAAAATTCAGGAAGTAATTCGGCGTGGTGTTTTGGATCGAAATAACGCAAAGCATTTTTCAGTGCCAGTTTTTTTTCTTCTGCCGAAAGAATTTCTTTTCGTTTCGGAGCATGATTTATTGCCGGATCGTAAGCCTGCTTTGGTGGTAATATAGAAGGAATTCCTTGTTGTATTTGTTCTTTGAAAGTCATTTTTTTTAGAGATGCTAAGGTGCTGAGTATCTAAGACGCTAAGGTATTGCGGTTAGATTAACAGCAGATTAATTTTTTGTTTTTTTAGTATGTCGCCCCGCTGGGGATCGAACGTGACAACGGTTAAAAATGATTTCTATAAATATGTCGCTCCTAACGGAGCTGATAAAATTCATTAAATCCAAATGTAAAGCCTTAGAAAGGCGAAATATTTATAGAAAACAATTTACCACTCATAGAAAAGCTCCAGCGGAGCGAAATATTGATTAGCAAAATTAGATTCTCAATTGGAATTTGGAATTTAAAAATTGAATTTTATTTATAATTATCTAATTCCCAAATTGTCACATTTTCTAATTTAAAAAAAACTAGGGATAACGGATATCCGACCTGTGATACGATTTATAAATCGTAATCTTAAACTTTCTTGAACGAATATCCATATATGATATTTTAGATTTATGATTTTAGTTTTAGATTGGAATTATCTAATTTTCAAAATTGGCATATTATCTCATTAAAGATAAATCTCTTCATTAACACAAAATGGCATTTTTTTACCTTCAACAAGGGCAATTATATTTTGTGCGGCGCAAACCGCCATTCCGTTTCGGGCTTCGTACGTTGCTGAACCAATATGCGGTAATACACAACAATTTGGAAGTGACAATAACGGATTATCAAATTTCATCGGTTCCGGATTTGTAACATCAAGTCCAGCGCCCCAGATTATATTATTCGTTAAAGCATCAAACAAATCATTTTCATTTTGAAATTTTCCTCTTGCTGTATTGATGAAAATCGCATTGGGTTTCATTTGAGCAAAAGTGTTTTTATTGAAAATTTCGTTGTTCTCTTCACTATAATTGGAATGAACGCTTAAAACATCACTCTGTGAAAGTAAAGTTTCAAAATCTACATATTTCGCATCCAATTCTTTTTCAGCTTCTTGATTATGAGAACGATTGTGATAAATAATGTTCATTCCGAATGAGGCTTTGCATTTTTTTGCCATTTCAAAACCAATTCTTCCCAGACCAAAAATTCCTAAAGTTTTGCCGTAAAGTTCTTGTCCTAAATTCGCTAAAGGATCAAAACTTCCCCAATCATCATTTAGAATTCTTTTATGATTGAAAAATGATTTTCTCGCAACACTCTGCATTAATAAAAAAGCAACATCTGAAGTTGCTCTGCTCAAGACATCGGGCGTATTTCCAACAGGAATTTTTCTGCTGTTCGCTGACGGAATATTCACAGAATCAAATCCGACAGAGAACAAAGCAATTCCTTTTAAATTGGGGCATTGCTCAAAAAAATCTTCGTCTAATTTGTTTGTTCCAACATTCAAAAGCGCATCGTGTTCTTGGCAGATTTTTATAAACTCTTCTCTTGATAAAACATTTTCTGTTGGATTTATTGTAAAGTTAATGCCTTTGTCTTGAAGCAGTTTAATGCCGGCTTCGGGTATATTTTTATTGATAAAAACCTTCATTTTGTGGTATTCTAATTTTTATTTATTCTTCCTGTTTTTTTATCATATCCGTATGGACAGTGACGGCAACCGCTTTTACAGCAATAACCGCGTTTTAAATGATGTTTTTCAGTAAAGCATTTGTAACCTTCGGGTGTATAATAAAAATCTTCACCTTCGATTAATTTATTTTCATTACTTTGCTCTTTCATAAATCTGCTTCACGTTCTTTTTCGAATAACTAAAATCAAAAATAAAAAGATTTGATTATGATTTTATTGAAATCGAACAATTCTATAGCTACAAATTTATAAATTTTACAGCCAATGTTTCTTATTGTTGCTAAATATTTAATTCCGAAAGGATATCGAGGAATGGCTGTATTTCCGTTTGTTTTAATGAAATATGATTTAGATAAAACAAATGCCGTTTTTGTTAATCACGAAAAAATACATTTACGACAACAGCTTGAAATGTTAGTTATTCCGTTTTTTATTTGGTATTTTTTAGAATATCAAATCCGTCTAATTCAATATAAAAATGGAGCTTTGGCTTACCGAAATATTAGTTTTGAAAGAGAAGCTTACACTAAAGAAATGGATTTAAATTATCTCAAAAACCGATCTTTTTTCCAGTTTTTACATTACATCAAATTAAAATGAATCCTGTTTTTAATCAACCTATAAATATTCAGTTTCCGAATGATATTTCACTGACAATAAAGCGCGAAGATCTTATTCATCCGTTTGTTTCAGGAAATAAATTTAGGAAACTAAAATACAATTTACTTCAGGCGAAAGCCGAAAATAAAAATACGCTGCTGACTTTTGGCGGTGCTTTTTCTAATCATATTGCCGCTGTTGCTTTTGCTGGTAAAGAACAAGGTTTTAAGACCATCGGAATCATTCGCGGAGACGAACTTTTTGATAAAATCGAAGAAAATCCAACCTTGAAATTCGCTCAGGAAAATGGAATGCAGTTTGAATTTGTTTCGAGAGAAGAGTATCGTTTAAAGGGTGAAACTTCATTTATAGAAAAACTAAAAAAGAAATTCGGAGACTTTTATTTAGTTCCCGAAGGCGGTACAAACGAACTGGCTGTAAAAGGCTGTGAAGAGATTTTGACTGACGAAGATTCTTTTTTTAATTATGTTTGCTGTGCAGTTGGAACAGGGGGCACGATTTCGGGATTAATTAATAGTTCGTTGGAAAATCAGAAAATTTTGGGCTTTCCAGCGTTAAAAGGTGACTTTTTACAAGATGAAATTCGTATTTTTGCAAAAAAAGATAACTGGAATTTAATTTCTGACTATCATTTTGGAGGTTATGGCAAGATAAATTTAGAATTAATTGAATTTATTAATGCTTTTTTTGAAGAAAATAAAGTGCCCTTAGATCCAATTTATACAGGAAAGATGGTTTTTGGCGTTATAGATTTAATAGGCAAAAATTATTTTCCTGCACATTCAAAAATTTTACTCATTCACACAGGCGGATTGCAGGGAATTGACGGAATGAATATAAAGTTGAAGCAGAAGAAATTACCAATACTCAAAACAAATGATTAAAAAAATTGTATTACTACTCGTAATATTGGCTTTGGCAAGCTGTTCTTCGAGCAAGCCTGCAATCGCGACGACTAAAAAAGCGGCGGCTGTACAGAAACCCAGAGTTGCAGCAACTAAAAAACCGGCTTACAGTAAACCAACTGCTAAAAATCATCCATCAACGAATAATACAACTGAGGTTATCCAATCTACTTCAAAAACAGTTGTAACAAGCGATTTAATCAATAATTATATTTTGCAATACCAAGAAATTGCGGTTGGTAATATGAAAACGTACGGAATTCCGGCGAGTATTATTTTGGCTCAAGGAATTTTAGAATCGGGTGCAGGACGTGGCGATTTAGCTGTTGAAGCTAATAATCATTTCGGAATAAAATGCCATAAAGACTGGCTGGGAGAAAGTGTTCGCCATGACGATGATTCGGCTCAGGAATGTTTTAGAAAATATCCTCAGGCATCAGAATCGTATAGAGATCACGCTTTGTTTTTGGTTGGGAAAAATAGATATGCAGTTTTGTTTACGTATGAAAAAGACGATTACAAAGCTTGGGCAAAAGGGTTAAGAGCTTGTGGTTACGCAACCGATCCTAATTATCCAGATAAATTAATCAGTTATATCGAGCGTTATAATCTGCATCAATACGATTGCCAGGTTACAGGTAAAACGTATGTTGCGATCAACAAAACGGCTCCAACGAGAAGTTCAACTTCAGTAGCGAATTCTGATCCTAAAATCAATATGAATTCTTACGATCCAAATTTGTATGAAGTTCAAAAAGGAGATACGCTTTATTCCATTTCAAAGAAATTCAATTTGCTCGTTGATGATTTGAAACAAAAAAATAATTTGACTGATAACGCTATTTCAATAGGCCAGAGGTTAAGGGTGAAATAGTTTTCATTTCTGTTGAAATTAATCAAAAATCTAAAATAAGTTTTCAGTTTATAATCTAAAATCTGAACTCAAAATCTAAAATAAAAAATGTTATATAAAAGAAGCAGCCAGCTTTTTGCTGAAGCAGAAAAAGTTATTCCGGGAGGAGTAAATTCACCAGTTCGTGCTTTCAAAGCAGTAGGAGGAACTCCAATTTTTGTTAAAAGTGCCAAAGGTGCTTATTTGTACGATGAAGACGGAAATAAATTAATTGATTATATCAATTCTTGGGGACCGATGGTTTTGGGTCACGCCTATCAGCCAGTTGTTGATGCGGTAATCGAAAAAGCGAAATTAGGAACTTCATTTGGAATGCCGACAGAACTGGAAACCGAAATAGCTGCTTTGGCTGTTTCTATGGTTCCAAATATTGATAAAATTCGATTTGTAAATTCAGGTACAGAAGCATGTATGAGTGCGATTCGCTTGGCTCGTGGCTTTACAAAAAGAGATAAAATTGTAAAATTTGCTGGCTGTTATCACGGACATTCTGATTCATTTTTAATTCAAGCAGGAAGTGGTGCAGTTACTTTTGGTTCGCCAAACAGTCCAGGGGTTACTGAAGGAACTGCAAAAGATACTTTGTTAGCAAAATACAATGATTTAGAAAATGTAAAGACATTAGTTGAAGCGAATAAAGGCGAAATTGCGGCCATTATTATTGAAGCTGTTGCTGGAAATATGGGTTGTATTCCTCCTCAAAAAGGTTTCCTTCAAGGTTTAAGAGATTTGTGTACCACAAATGGAATTTTATTGATTTTTGATGAGGTAATGACTGGCTTTCGTTTAGCTCGCGGTGGTGTTCAGGAATTATATGGTATTGATGCAGATATTGTGACTTTCGGAAAAGTTATCGGCGGCGGATTACCAGTTGGAGCTTTTGCGGCACGCGAAGAAATCATGAATCAATTAGCACCTCTTGGTCCAGTTTATCAGGCAGGAACATTATCTGGAAATCCGTTGGCAATGGCAGCAGGTTTGGCAATGTTGAAAGCACTTGATTCTGACAGCCAAATTTTTACTCGTTTAGAAGAAAAAACAGCTTATTTAGAAGCTGGAATCGATAGAGTTTTAAAAGCAAATAATGTCGTATTTACAATCAATAGAGTAGGTTCTATGATTTCGGTTCACTTTGATGCAAATCCAGTTACCGACTTTCAAACGGCTGCAAAAGGAGATAATGAAACTTTCAAAAAATTCTTCCACGGATTGTTGCAAGAAGGTGTTTACATTGCGCCGTCTGCATACGAAACATGGTTTATTACAGATGCTTTGACATATGAAGATTTGGACTTTACAATTAATGCAATTGATAAAGTTTCGAAAACTTTTTAAATTTTTTAGAAAATAAGTTTTTCAATTTAAGGTTCCGCTTTTGTTAAGCGGAACCTTTTTTTTGAATTCTTCAGAGTAGTTAACAAAAAGTTAATACAGTGGTTTTTCTGCATATATTTAGAATAAAATTTATTTTTGTTATTATATTACTATTCAAACTATAATTAATGAAGAAATTTTACATTTTTGCTGCAACAATGGCTTTTACATTATTTCCTGTAAACGAATTTGCACAATCCAAAAAAGATAAAAATAAAAAAGGAGAAACTGCTGTTGCTCCTGCAGAGAAAAAAACAGAATCTTCTATTAAAGATTATAATAAAGTAATTACCAAAGATGCTGTATCTGACGATGGACTTTTTACGGTTCATAAAGTAGATAAAAAATACTATTTCGAAATTCCAAATAAATACTTAAACAAGGACATGCTTTTGGTGAGCCGAATTGCAAAACTTCCTTCTAATTTAGGCGGAGGATATGTAAATGCAGGTTCTGAAACCAATGAGCAATTAATTGTATGGCAGCGTTTTCAAGATAAAATTTTAATTAAATCAAAATCATTTAATGCTGTTGCTAATGATTCACTTCCGATTAGTATTTCTGTAAAGTCGAATAACTACGAACCCACTTTATTCGCTTTTGATATTGTGGCATTTAGTAAAGATTCTGCGAATACGGTAATTGATGTAACTAAATTTTACAGCACAGATGTTAAGGCTATCAGTGGAATTTCCGCAGAAATGCGCGAAACTTATAAAGTAAAAGGGCTCGACGATTCTAGGAGTTTTATCAATACGATTAAAAGTTTTCCAATGAACATTGAAGTCATTCAGGATATGACTTATAATGCCTCAAAACCTTCAATGCTTGAAGATACAGAAACAATTAGCATTCAGATGAATCAATCTATGATTTTGCTTCCAGAAGTTCCGATGAAGCCTAGAATTGCAGATCCGAGAGTGGGTTGGTTTACGGTTAGTCAATATGATTACGGAAGCAATGAATTAAAATCTGATCTTAAAACTTATATCAGACGCTGGAGATTAGAACCAAAAGATCCAGAAGCGTATAAGAGAGGAGAATTGGTAGAGCCCGTAAAACCAATCGTTTATTATCTAGATCCAGCGACACCAGAAAAACTTAGAAAATACATCAAACAAGGGGTAGAAGAATGGCAGAAACCTTTTGAAACGGCAGGTTTTAAAAACGCAATTATTGCAAAAGACGCACCAACAAAAGAAGAAGATCCAGATTTTAGTCCAGAAGATATTCGTTACTCAGTAATTCGTTATGTAGCAAGCACAACAAGAAATGCAGTTGGACCAAGCGTTTCGGACCCGAGAACAGGAGAAATTATAGAGAGTGATGTTATTTGGTATCACAATCATTTACGTTCGTATAGAAACCGTTATTTGCTTGAAACTGGAGCGGCCAATCCTTCGGCGAGAACTTTACAAACCAGCGATGAGGAAATGGGAGAAATGATGCGTATGGTAATTGCCCACGAAGTTGGACATGCTTTAGGATTTCCTCATAATATGGGAGCAAGCTGTGCCTTTGATGTTGAAAGTTACAGAAACGGTGCCTTTACTCAAGAAAACGGAATTGCTGCCAGTATAATGGATTATGCCCGTTACAATTATATTGCACAGCCTGGAGATCAAAATATTCGTTTTATTCGAAAAATGGGTGCTTATGATCATTACGCTTTGAATTGGGGATATAGAGTAATTCCGAATTCAAAAACTCCTGAAGACGAGAGAAAGACACTCGACAAATGGATTCTTGAAAAAGCCGGAAATCCGATTTATAGATTCGGAAAACAAAGCAGTAGTTTTGATCCTTCTTCACAAACAGAAGATATTGGAAATAACTCGATGAAAGCAGGTACTTACGGCTTAAAAAACTTAGAGTTTGTTGCCGATCATTTAAGTGAATGGACAAGTAATGTTACTAACAATTATCAGGATTTAGATGAATTGTATAAAGAGATGCTCGATGTTTGGGGACGTTATGTTGGACATGTCGTAAACAACGTAGGCGGGGTTTATGAAAATACAAGAAATCCAGACCAAAAAGGGAATGTTTACGAAGTAGTGCCAAAAGCCAAACAATTGGAAGCAATGAATTGGCTTCAAACAAATGCATTTGCTTCGCCAACTTGGATTGTAAATATCAATACATTGAAAAATACTGATTACTCGGGTTATACAGAGCGTTTTAGAAATGTTCAGGTGCGTCAATTAAATAATTTGATGAGTTTAGGCCGTATTGGCAGATTAATGGATAACGAAATTTTAGGAGCAGACACTTACAAGGCTTTAGATTTCTTTAAAGACCTTAGAAAAGGAATCTGGAAAGAAGCAAATTCTCCTGCAAATGTTACTATTTACAGACGAAATTTACAACGAGCTTATATTGATAGAATGGCATTTTTAACGACAGAGGAGATAAAGCCAAATGATCGTTCAACAACTTATTACAATGTTTCTCAATCTGATTTAAGAGCTTTAGTCAGGGGAGAGTTGAGCACGTTAAAAAAATCGCTCACAGCAGCAAAAGCATTTGGAAGCAGTGCAGAAACCAAATATCACTACGAAGATTGTATTAAAAGAATTGATTTAATCTTAAATCCAAAATAAAACAAAAAAAAGAGGCTTTTAAAGCCTCTTTTTTGTTATTAGATTTTTTCTTTTCGTTCTTTCATCTTTTCCTTTTTCTCTTCCTGAAGTGTTTTCCACTTGGTATATTGATCTGGTTTTAAGATTGATTTCATTTTTGCGTCATTAGCAGTAACTTCATCTTCCATTTGTTTTTTAAAAGCCGCTTTTTCTTCTGCAGTAGGTTTTACATTGCTGTCTTTTCGGTCTTTTCGAGCTTCTTTAAATTTTTCTGCTTTAGCGCTTCTTTCTGCCAACAGCTGTTTTACCTGCGTTTGTTGATTGGCGTCTAAACTTAATTCAGAAGTTAATTTTTGCAATTTTTTTTCATTGCGTTGTTCAGGAGTTAATCGTTCTCTTTTTTCTTGTGCAAAACTTGCTATTCCAACAAATAACAAAGCAGCAATTAATAATTTTTTCATCTTAGTTTTTTTTAAAGTTTATATCAATTAGACTTTTGTAGATTTAATTGGTTTAATCGAAGCTAAATAATTATAAATTATTTAACAGTTTGAAAACGAATATCTTAAAACTAGATTCGTTGTTTTAAAAGTACGAAATATTTGCTTATTTTTAGATTATCAATCAGTTAGAACCAAGAAACAGAACTTATGAGTGCAATTAATTCTTTCGAAAGTCATAAGATAGCTTTTTTTTCTACACAGCCTTATGATCGAACTTTTTTTAATAAATACAACAAAGAGTTTAAGTTTAATCTTGATTTTTACGAAACGCAGTTAAATCCACAAACGGTGGTTTTAATCGAAAACGCTTCTATCGTTTGTGTTTTTGTAAATGACATTGTAAACGAACAGGTTATTAAGCAATTAGGAGAAAAAAATATCAAAATAATCGCTTTACGTTGTGCTGGTTTTAATAATGTCGATTTAGAAGCGGCAAAGAAATACGGAATCAAAGTCTGTCGTGTTCCGGCTTATTCACCACAAGCAGTTGCAGAACATGCGATGGCAATGATTTTAACTTTAAACCGAAAAACGCATAAAGCCTACAACAGAGTTCGGGAACAGAATTTTGCCTTGAACGGATTATTGGGGTTTGATTTATTTGGAAAGACAATCGGAATCATCGGAACTGGAAATATTGGTAAAGCTTTCGCTAAAATAGCTTTAGGGTTCGGTTGTAAAGTTCTGGCTTATGATATCGTTACGAACAATGAAATGATCAAAGATGGCGTTTCTTTTGTAGGTTTAGAAGAAATATTCAATTCAAGTGATATTATTTCGCTTCATTGTCCGCTGAATGATCAAACTAAACATGTCATCAATACAACCTCAATTTCGTTTATGAAAGAGAACGTCATGATTATCAATACGAGTCGTGGCGGACTAATAGAAACTTCATCAGTTATTGATGGTTTAAAAGAAGGAAAAATAGGTTATTTAGGAATTGATGTTTACGAACAGGAAGAAAAACTCTTTTTTAGAGATCTTTCAGAAGATATTATTCAGGATGATAATATTCAGCGTTTAATGAGTTTTCCGAATGTTTTGGTAACGGCGCATCAGGCATTTTTTACGAATGAAGCTTTAACTCAGATTGCATTAGTGACTTTTAATAATATAAAATCATTATTGGAAGAAAATGATATTGAAAATAAAGCAGCTCTTTTGGTTTAGAAAAAGCTTTCTCGAATATTTTTTGTAACTTAAATGGATGAAAAGGAATTAATGAAACTTAAATAACGAGTTATGAAATATTTACACCTAATTATAATAACAATTTTGGTTTTGTTTTCATGTCAAAATAAACAAAAAACAAAAGAAAATATTGTAAAAACAATTGCCCTTGATACTTTATCTAAAACGGTTGCAGGAACAGCAAATTTAAATTCTAAACCAGTAAAAGATATAGAAACGGTAAAAATGATTAGAGAGCAGCTTTTAGTCCTTTTAAAGAACGATTTGCCGTCATTGAAGAAAGAGGACCGTTTTTTCTTTTATGAAGCTTTTGATTTAAATAATGACAAAAAAGACGAATATTTCGTTGGTTTCTCAAACTCTTATTTCTGCGGAAGCGGAGGCTGTTCAGGCTTTATTTTGAATAACGACGGAAGTTTAATCAATAAATTTTCAGTAACTGATTTTCCAATTTTGATTGCTGCAACTTCAACGGAAAAATTTTATGATCTTTTAATGAAAAGCGATGGATTGTATCATTTAGTTAAAATGAAAAACGGAAAATATCCATCAAATCCTTCGGTAGAAGAAAAATGGAAAGGAGAAGTTCCAAAAGAAAGCAAAAAGGTTTTGGATATTTATGAGAAGAAAATGGAGAAATATTCATTTTAAATTAAATAATAAACCCGACAGGTTTTTAAAACCTGTCGGGTTTGAATATTAGTGAACTTTGGAATTTGAAATTTCCAAAATTGGAATTTTAAAGGAATTTAACCTACTAGTTCAACAAACTTAAACTCACCTTCAACAGCAACTTTAGTCAAACCGTGTTTAGATAAGTTTTTCATAGAAGCATCCCATTTTTTACCGCTTAAGTTTGCAGCAACTTTAAGTTGAGATAAATCCATTTTGTTTTCGTTTCCTTTTAAAAGAGTAACAATAACTTTCTCTTCTTCAGTCAATTCGATCTGAGCTTGTTTTTTCTCAGGACGCATTTGTGGGAACAATAAAACTTCTTGAATAGAAGCGTTATTTGTCAAATACATAATCAATCGATCCATTCCAATTCCCATTCCAGAAGTTGGAGGCATACCGTATTCTAAAGCTCTTAAGAAATCTTCGTCGATAATTCCGTTAGCTTCATCATCACCTTTTGCAGCCAAACGCATTTGGTCTTCAAAACGCTCTCTTTGGTCAATTGGGTCATTCAATTCAGAATACGCATTTGCGATTTCTTTTCCGCAAACCATTAATTCAAAACGCTCCGTCAAATCTGGATTATCGCGGTGCTCTTTACAAAGCGGCGACATTTCTTTAGGATAATCAGTAATGAAAGTTGGCTGAATATAATTTCCTTCACATTTTGCTCCAAAAATCTCATCAATCAGTTTTCCTTTACCCATTGTTTCGTCAACCTCGATTCCCATTCCACGTGCTGCTTCAAACAATTCTTGTTCTGTTTTTCCAGAAATATCAAAACCGGTAAAATGTTTGATAGAATCGGTCATTGTAACACGAGCGTAAGGCGCTTTAAAGTTGATTTTGTGCTCGCCAAAAGTAACTTCACTGGTTCCATTTACGGCAATCGCACAATGCTCTAATAAACCTTCAGCAAACTCCATCATCCAGTTGTAGTCTTTGTAAGCTACATATATTTCCATTGCAGTAAATTCAGGATTATGGGTTCTGTCCATTCCTTCGTTACGGAAGTTTCTAGAGAACTCATAAACACCTTCAAATCCACCAACAATTAATCTTTTTAAATACAATTCATTCGCAATACGCATGTAAAGCGGAATATCAAGCGAATTATGGTGCGTAATAAACGGACGTGCAGAAGCTCCACCAGGAATTGACTGTAAGACAGGAGTATCAACTTCCAAATATCCAGCATCGTTAAAATAACCACGCATCGCGCTGAATAACTTTGTACGTTTAATAAAAGTTTCTTTAACCTGCGGATTTACAGTTAAATCTACATAACGCATTCTGTAACGCAATTCAGCATCTTTAAAAGCATCGTGTACATTTCCATCGGTATCAACTCTAGGCAGTGGAAGCGGACGCAATGTTTTACTTAAGAAAGTAAAACCTTTTACACGAATACATTGTGCACCAACTTGAGTAGTAAACAATTCTCCTTCAATACCAATAAAATCTCCCAAATCGGTTAATTTTTTGAAAACAGTATTGTATAAGGTTTTATCGTCACCTTCACACAAAACATCACGAGTCACATACAATTGAATACGTCCTTCGCTGTCTTGTAACTCAGCAAAACAAGCTTTACCTTGATCTCGAACACTCATTAAACGTCCCGCAACGATAACCTTCTTGCCCTCTTCAAAAGTTTCCTTTATCTGCTTTGATGTATGATCTACAGGAAAAAGATTTGCTGGATAAGGGTTGATCCCTAAGTTGCGTAAGTTTTGAAGTTTTTCTCTTCTAATGATTTCTTGTTCTGATAATGCCATTTTGTGCTCTATTTTTTAAGTGTGCAAAGATAAAAAAAAGAATGTAGAATTTAGAATGCAGTTTTTAGATTTTTTGAAGCACCAATTTATTGTTTTTCAATCACCTTCAGTCCCGCTGTCCGCTTGTATCTTTTTCTGTCTAAAGAGGCCAGAAAAAGGATACCGCTCCCATCGGGGCTAGATTAGACGTTTTTGTTTTTAAAAGACTTTTAGGTTGGGGGTGTTAATTCCATTTTTATGCTTGTAAAGAAAAAATAAATTGTAAGAAATGAACTAAAAAAAATAATATATTAGCCTCTAAAAAACGTAGTGTCTTAAAAAATGAAATTTATATTCGCCTTTCTATCCCTAATCTTTTTCGTAAGTTGTCAAGTGACAGAAACCATCATTATAAATCGAGACGGAAGCGGTACTATAGAAGTAGAGCAGTTTAGATACGAAAATAGTTATATGCAATTGGCGGGAGAAGAATATTCTAAAGAAAATGTTTTTCAGGATACCACATATGTCTTCAAAGATTATATACATAAATACAATGAAAATTTTCTAAAATACAAACCAGACGAAAAGGAGTTGTTTCAAAAATATGCTGATGTCAAAGCTCATATAAAACGAAGTTCTTATGAAAAAGAATTTAGAACTGTTTTTTCTCTCCATTTTAATAAAGTTTCAGATATTCCTGATTTGTATAAAACAGAAGATTATGCGTCGGATATTCAGCACAATTATGCTTTAACGGCAGAAAATCATTATTTCAAAATAGCATATGATTTTGATGGTACAATTTTCAAACGTTCTGTTTCAATTATAAGTACAGCCGAACTTGAAAAAGCAAAAGACGATTCAGAGAAATTCCTAGCAAAATATGGTTCTTCAAATTTGATGCAGTCGTATATCTTAAAATATCATTTTCCAAGAAAAATAAAATCAGTTTCTAATGCACAAGCTTCTATCAGTGCAGATAAAAAATCACTTACCTTTCAATTCAAATTAGCAGATTGTTTGAAAAATCCTGAAGACACAAATTTAGAAGTGATTTTAGATAAGGATTAAGTTTAAAAGTTTTAAGATAAACTTACGTTCTCAGAACCTTAGTATCTCGGCACCTTAAAAATAAAAATAGTCTTCGTATCTTTGATGAAAATTATACAAAGATGAAATTATTCAAACTATTAAGTTTTTCTTTTTTATTAGCCTCGTTAACAAGCTGTACTTTTACTGAAAACATTACAATCAACGAAAACGGAACTGGAAAATTTTCTGTAGATATGGACGGTTCTGCTTTGATGGAAATGGCAGGCGATCAAATCGGAAACCAAATGGGAGCATCTGCCAAAAAAGACATCGATTCTACTTTTACTTTCAAACAAATTTTTGCAGATAAAAAAGATAGTATTGCGAAGTTGTCACCAGAAGCACAAAAAGAAATTAAAAAACTCGAAAACTTCGTTGTAACCACAAAAATGAGTTCAGAGAAAAAACAATTCCTTTTGACAATGGGAACCGATTTTAAAAATGTCAACGAGTTGCAAGATATTTTGCAAACAGCAAGTACTTTGCAAAAATTAGAAGGCGGTGCAAGTGCAAATCCGCTTGGAAGTGGCTTTGGAGATAATAGCAGTAAACTGAGTTATAAATACGATGGAAAGAAATTTATTCGTAAAGCAGTTATCGACCAGCAGAAATTGGCAGAGAAGAAAAAAGACTCAGGAGCTGATATGTCCAAAATGATGTGGGCTTCGTCTAATTATATAGTCAAATATCATTTTCCGAAAAAAATAAAGAAAGTTTCGAATCCGAATGCCTTATTCAGCGACGATCGAAAAACAATGACCCTACAATATACTTTTACGGATTATATGGAGAATCCAGACAAACTTAACTTTGAAGTTGAGTTTGAAAAATAATTGCAATGAACAAAAAAATTAAGCTCCAAGATTTAGGAAGCAAAGATTATAAAGAGACTTGGGATTATCAAGAAGAGCTTTTTAAAGACATAGTCGATTTAAAAATAAAAAACAGAAGAGAGGAACTTGAATTAGAAACGCCCAACTATCTTTTATTTGTAGAACATCCGCATGTATATACTTTAGGTAAAAGCGGTGATTTTGAAAATCTCCTGCTTAACGAAAAACAACTAGAGGCAAAAGGTGCGACATTTTATAAAATAAATAGAGGAGGAGATATTACTTATCATGGACCGGGACAAATTGTAGGTTATCCAATTCTTGATTTAGAAAATTTCTTTACCGATATCCATAAGTATTTACGATTTCTCGAAGAATCGATTATTCTCACATTAGATGAGTATGGTTTAAAATCTGGTCGAAGCGAAGGTGAAACAGGAGTTTGGCTGGACGTTGGAACTCCATTTGCTCGTAAAATATGCGCAATGGGGGTTCGTGCTTCAAGATGGGTTACTATGCATGGCTTTGCGTTGAATGTAAATGTCGATCTTGGATATTTTGACAATATCATTCCGTGTGGAATTCGCGGTAAAGGAGTTACTTCATTAAACGTAGAGCTTGGAGTAGAGAAAGTCGATGAAAATGAAGTAAAAACTAAAATATTAAAACATTTATCTAGATTATTAGAAGCAGAAATTTTGTAATTTAGAAAACATATATATAAATGAAAAGCTGAAAAGACTATTAATAGTTTTTTCAGCTTTTTGTTTTTTATTTCAATTAATAATTTATCCAAAAAAAGTAAAGTTGGGCTGAAATGTACTAATCACCGTCGTTTTTTGACGTTGCCAAACGCTAAAGTTTCGAAATTATTGTCTTTTTTTTGGTGTTTTTTTTCTGTAAAATATAGTTATCAGCTTTTTTTATAAAATTTATTCGTAAAATACTTAGTAAATTTTACAGCCAAATCATTGATTTAGTACCATAAATACTGTAAAAAAGAGCATTTTTGTTTAATTTTAGAGTGCTTTGAAAAAAAAAAGGCATTTTGATTTTTGAAATAGATTATATGTTGAATTCGTTGTGTTTTAATCTTTTATTTTGCGAATAATTTAATTTAAGTGCTTTATTTTGAAATTATGATAAATTGGATGCGGTGTTTTTGGATAGTAGATAATTTAAGGTATTTTTAAGTTAAAGCCCTGTTAATGCTTAGGATTGCGGTAAAACAAAAAAAGAGCTTGATTTTTACGAAATGTGTTTTTTTAATGATAAAAAATTACAATTTATTAATCAAGTGTTAAAGAGCTATTAAAGAATTACAACTTTTATATTGAAAAATGTTTGTTATTTTAAGAAATAATTAAGATGTTTGCGATCTACTAATTCAAAATAAATTAAAATGAAATTAAAATTTAAATGGATTTTTACGCTATTTATAGCGTTATCTATGCAGTTTTCTTTCGCTCAAGAGAGAACTGTAACTGGTACAGTGTCTGATAAGACAGGTGCTATTCCAGGAGTTAACGTTCTTGTTAAAGGAACAAAAACTTCGACTCATACTGATTTTGACGGTAGTTATTCAGTAAAAGCAAAAACAGGAGATGTTTTAGTTTTCTCATACGTTGGTATGACAAACAAACAAGTAACTGTTGGAACTTCAAATTCTATTAGTGTAGTATTAGAATCTGAAGCTCAATTAATGAACGAAGTAGTTGTAGTAGGTTACGGTGTTCAGAAAAGAAAAGAGGTTACAGGATCTATTTCTAAAATTGCTGGAAAAGAGATTGCTAACTTAGTTACTCCATCTTTCGAAGGTGTTTTAGCTGGTAGAGCAACTGGGGTTCAGGTTTTAACAAACACTGGTCTTATTGGAGCAGCTCCAAAAATTAGAATTAGAGGTGTAGGGTCAATCTCTGGAAGTACAGAGCCATTAATCGTAGTAGATGGTATTCCAATCTATTCTGGTGACATCGGAGGTGTTTCTTCAACAAACGGATTAGCTGATATTAATCCTGATGATATCGAATCTTTTGATGTATTAAAAGATGGTGCAGCGACGGCTATTTATGGTTCTAGAGCTGCAAATGGTGTAATCTTGATTACTACAAAAAGTGGTAAAAAAGGTACTCTAAAAGTAAGTTATTCAAGTGTTTTTGGTGTTGCTAGTGCAGCTAAAAAATATGATTTATTACAAACTCCTGATTTTATTACAATTTCTAACGAGAAAAGAGCGAATATCGGCGCTGCTCCTTGGGCAGTTGGAAATACTTTCAATACAGACTGGCAGTCTGCAGTTTTGAGAAATGCAGCTCAAATGACGCATAATCTTAACTTCAGCGGAGGTTCAGAAAAAACTAAATACTATTTGTCTTTAGGTCTTTCTGATATGGACGGTATCAACTTGGCTAATAGCATGAAAAAATATTCTATTAGAGCAAACATTGATCAAGATGTTAATAAATGGTTGAGTGTTGGAACAAACTTAGCGGTAAGTAGAACTGAATACAACGGTTTAAACAGTAATGCAAGTGGTCTATCTGGAAATATTTTCAATACAATCAGACAGTTGCCAAATACCCCTATCTATGATCCGGCAGATCCAACTGGATACAATCTTTCTGCTAATAATGCAAATGTTGGACAATGGGATAACAATGCTGTTGTTGGAGATAACATTACAAATATTATGTATATCTTGGATCATAACAAATACCAATCAACTACAACTAGAATTATTGCAAGTGCATTTGCTAATGCGAAAATTACTTCTGATTTAAGTTATAAATTACAAGTAAGTGCAGATAACGCTAGTACAGATGGTTTACAATATTGGAATCCAGTTCATGGTGATGGTCGTGGTTCTAATGGTATTTTATACCAAGATAATACAAATCTTATGAGATGGAACTGGCAAAATATTTTAAACTATAAACATACTTTTGCTGAAGACCATAATATTGGATTAACAGGTGTTGCGGAATACCAAAAGTCAAAAACTAAAATATTCTGGGGACAAGGAAGTGATCTTTTGAGTGATTTCTATGATGAAAATTTAGTGAATGGTACTTATGCTACTAAAGATTCTGGAGGTAGTGCAAGTGAAAAAGGAATTATTTCTTATTTAGGACGTTTTACATACAACTACAAAGAGAAATATTTTATTCAAGGGTCTATCAGACGTGATGGAATTTCTCAATTCGAAAATGATGTAAGATACCATAACTTCCCTGGGGTTTCTGCTGGTTGGACAGTTTCTAAAGAAAGCTTCATGGAAGGAATTAGTGATGTAGTTTCTGATTTCAAATTAAGAGGTTCTTATTCTGAAGTTGGTAACGTTGAGATATTGAACGGATCAGCTTATCCTTCAAAAGGACTTATGATTGGTTCTCCTTACGGTAACTTGAACGGTATTGGTTACTATCAATTTGGTAATGAAACCTTACAATGGGAAACTAGTAACAAAGTTGACTTTGGTGTAGATTTCGGTTTCTTCAATAACCGTTTGACTTTAGCATTTGATTACTATAAAAACGATATTGATGGGTTAGTTTTACAGGCTCCTGTTGCACCATCTTTAGGTATTCCAAATAACTTTATCAACTCAAACATTGGTAAAATGTATAACCAAGGTTATGAATTTGCTGTAAGCTTCAAAGCTATAAATACTGCAAACTTCTCTTGGGATGTTGCATCTAATTTAACGCTTACTAAAAACGTAGTAACAGGTATTGTTAACGGGCAAGATATTATTGGTGGTTCTTCTACGGATACAAATATTGCTCCAAATATTATCATCAGAGAAGGAGAATCTATTAACTCTTTATATGGATATAGATATTGGGGAGTTAACAAAGCAAATGGAAACCCAGTTTATTACAAAGCTGACGGAAGTTTAGTTCAAAGTGTTTTACCTGGGACAGGTTTAGCAGTTTTTGATCCTAATAATCCAACTGTAATTGGTGCTGCTGCAACATTAGGTAATGCTGATAAAGTAGTTTTAGGAAATACTCTTCCTACGTATTATGGTTCGTTTACATCTAATATGAAATACAAAAATTTTGATTTAGGTTTCATGTTTAGATTTAGTGGAGGAAATAAAATTTTCAACTCTACGAGAAGAGAATTATTGAATACAAACTTTAACAATAACGGAACAGAGGTTTTAGGAAGATGGCAAAGTGTTGATAATCCTGGAGACGGATGGACACCAAGATTATATGCTGGAACTAACTCTTCTACAAACCTGACAGGAGCTGCTACTTCTCGTTTCGTTGAAAAAGGTGATTTTATTTCACTTGATAATATCAGCTTAGGTTATACATTGCCAAAATCTCTTATGGAAAAAATTGGAGTTGATAACTTTAGAGTTTTTGTTCAAGGACAAAACATCTGGTTAATATCAGATTATAAAGGTCTTAACCCTGAAATGGAAACTTCTGGAGTAGATATTAATGGTACTCCGCGTTCTAAAGTAGTATCAATGGGAATAAATGTAAGTTTATAATAAAAACATATGAAAAATTTAATTAAAACAATCATACTTTCTGTAGCTGTACTCGGGATGAGCTCATGTACAGAGGAAAAGGTATTGGATTTAAAACCAATAAACAATATTTTGGATACTGATGCTTTTACTACTCCAGCATACATCGCAGCTTATATGAACGGTGTTTATAATGCTGCTGCAGTTGGACAATATAATGCAGTTCCAACAAGCCCAAACGGAGGTAGAGGTTATATTTGGGGTGCTGCCTTTGTTGAACAAGGTGAAGCCAGAGGAGAAGATGTTGTAAACATGGCGACTTTTTATGAGTTTACTTATAGAGCAACTTATGATGCGACAACTGCTAACAACGTTTACTACTGGATAGATGGTTACAGATTAATCAACAGATGTAATCTTATGATTGAAGGTACAAACGAAGCAGTTGCTAAAGGTATTATTACTAAAGCAGTTGGAGATGATTATATTGGACAAGCTAAATTTTTAAGAGCAATCACGCATTTTGAATTACTTAACTATTTTGCTAGACCATATAACTTTACTGCTGGTGCAACGCATCCTGGTTTACCTTACAGAGAAGTTGGTATTAATACATCAGCAGAATTAGCAACTGAAGCTGGGAAACCTAGAAATACTGTTGCTGAAGTTTATAATAAAGTTATCGCAGACTTAAATGATGCTGAAGCTTTGATTACTACTGGAAGTGGTACTGCTCTTTCTGGAAAAGTTGTTGGAAAAGCTTCTAAATGGGCTGCAATTGCTTTTAAAACTAGAGTTTATTTACAAAAAAGAGATTGGGCAAATGTGCTTGTTGAAGGTGCTAAATTAAACGGTGCTTTTGCATTAACTACAGATCCTTATGCTCCATTTGTTAGTACGGCTACTACTGCTCCAAGTAATACTGAGTCTATTTTTTCTATTCAACATTCTGCAGTATCTAACCCTACTGTAAATGGTGCTTTGGCTCCAATATTAAAAGATAGAGCTTTGGTTTGTATCAGTCCAATTCTTTGGAGAGATCCACAATGGTTAGCTGATGATAAACGCAGAGAAGATGGAAAATTTATCTATACAGCAGCTGGAATTAAATATACTAACAAGTATTATGATGTGACTAACAGAACAGATGCTGCTCCAGTTATCAGATATGCTGAGGTTGTATTAAACATGGCAGAAGCTCAAGCTCGTTTATCTGTTGCGAATTTACCTGCAGCATTAACTTTGTTAAACTCTGTAAGAAATAGATCTCTTGCTTCTCCAGGTACTCAGGCTTATACTGCTGCTTCATTTACTACACAAGCTAGTATGGTTGCTGCTATTTTGAAAGAAAGAAGAATTGAGTTCTTGCAAGAAGGACGCAGATGGTCTGATATCCATAGATTACAAGGGGACGATTTAGCTCCAATTGATGGAATTCCTGCAAAAGTTGCTAACGCTACACCTGCTGTTGATGCATTCGTATTAGGTAATAGTTATGTTATTGCTACTCCTATTGCTGCAATCCCTGGAAGTGACCGTAGATTTTTATGGCCATTACCACAGTTAGAAATGAATACTAACCCAGGTTTAGGACAAAATACTGGTTGGTAATAAAATAAAAATTTTGATTTATTTAAACCCTCAATCATTTGATTGAGGGTTTTTTGTTTTTTTATGGAATTAAAAAAAAAGAAGGAAAAGTTATAAATCCAAAAAATCAAGTTTTAACTGCTCAGGCAGTAATCTAAAGCTCATGCGATGGTATTTTGTAGTGCCGTATTTTTTTATCGCTTCTCTATGTTCTACTGTTGGGTAACCTTTATTTTTCTTCCAATTATACATCGGAAACTCTTCGTGAATCATATCCATGTATTCATCACGATAAGTTTTAGCTAGAATAGACGCAGCGGCAATGCTCAAAAACTTAGAATCTCCTTTTATAATACTTTGATGTGGAATCGATTTTAAGATATCTATTTCTTCTAAAGAAAATTGTTTTCCAAAATGGCTTTTTAAACCTAGTTTAGAATTCAGCGATCTATTTCCATCTACAATAATGAATTCGGGAGTATGGCTTAATTTTAAAATGCATTCCTGCATTCCTTTCATAGAAGCGTTAAGAATATTTATTTCGTCAATTTCATCTGGATAAAGATGTGTAACGGCATGTGTTAGTGCTTGTTCTTCTATAATTGGTTTTAATAAAAATCTTGTTTTCTCAGATAATTGTTTACTATCATTGAGGAATTCATGTGTAAAATCATGAGGAAGAATTACTGCGGCGGCAGTCACAGGACCTGCGAGACATCCACGTCCAGCCTCGTCTGTTCCTGATTCTAAAACAAAACCTGAAAAATTTGATAATAGCATTTTAGTGTTTTTTTGAATGACAAATATCCCATTTATTTTACAAATTATTCAAATGAATATTATTAAGGATTATGTTATGTATTTTTAACTTGTTTTATGACGGTTTTTTTTCCTAATTTTTGATAATAAATTTTTCTAATAACTGTTTAAATAAAGAAACTAACGCGTTGATCAAAAGTTAAATTTTACGACTTTAGTTGTTTTTAATTAGCTTGTTTGATTTGCCTAATAATTAGGTATTGAAAAAAAAGTTAATACTTACAGATACTTTTTTATTTATATGCGATTATCTTTTACCTTTGCTCTACAAATTTTATCGAAATAATTATATATAAAGCCATCAAATGAGAATATTCATTTTTCTATATCTTTTAGTTGTACCAACTTTATTGTTTTCGCAAGAAAAAAACACATCTAAGAATAATTTAGATATGAATACAAAATATTCCAGTATAACGGATACTGTTAAAAAGAAAAAAGCCAAGATTGCAACAATCGATCAATATCAAATAATTACATTGGAGCATGATACTACATACGTAGATACATCATTAACTTTAAAAAGTGCTTACAAGCAAAACCATCTCAGAAAAGATACCTTTGGACTTTTGCCGTTTTCAAATATTGGACAGACTTACAACACCCTCCAATATAGTTTGACGAGTTTTTCGCCTTATCCAGAAATTGGCTTTAGAGGTAAACATTTTAATTATATGGAAGCCGATGAAATTCGGTACTATTCGGCAGCAACTCCGTTAACAGAATTATTTTTTAATACTACTATTAATAAAGGACAAAATGTAGATTCTTTTATCACTTTGAACGTGTCAAAAAATCTTAATTTTTCGATTGCTTACAAAGGATTGAGATCTGAGGGAGATTATATTAATCAGTTGGTAAGTGCTGGAAATTTTAGATTTACAACCAGTTATGCAACGACAAATAAAAGATATGCAATTAATGCACATTATACCTATCAAGACATTTTGAATGAGGAAAATGGTGGTATAACAACGCCCGAAGATTTTGAGAGTGATAATAAAGATTATAAAAATAGACAAAGATTGCAGGTATTTTTGACAGATGCAGAGTCTTTTTTAAAAGGCAGAAGGTTGTTTTTCGATCATGCCTTCAGGGTAAATCCTAGAAATGCTTCTAATAATCTTTATGTAACTCATCAATTGAATTACGAGAATAAATTTTTTGAGTACAAACAGCCAACTGTTACGTCTACAGTAGATAATGTTCAAGTGCAGCGTTTTGGAGATTCTTATGTAACAAGCGGTATAAATGACCAGACTAAATTTGAGAAATTATACAATAGAGTTGGACTTGCTTATGAAAATTCATTGTTAGGGAAATTTAATTTTTTTATAGACGATTACAGATCAAATTATGAATACAATCGTGTAATTGTTTATCCAGATCATATTATTCCAAATCATTTGTATTTACAGATAAACAATTTTGGTGCACAATACGAATATCAAAAAAATAAATGGAATGGACGATTTTTATATTCTCGATCAATCACAAATCAATCGCTTTCAGATTTAGATGCTAAATTAAGATACAATCTAAACGACAAGATTAAATTCGATTTTAGATATCGTAACATTAATAAACTGCCGAACAATAATTACAATTTATACCAAAGCAGCTGGGTAGAATATAATTGGTCGAAAAGTTTTAAAAACGAAAAAATTAATTCACTAAGTGCGGAGATATTAACTCCTTGGGTAAACTTACAGGCACAGTATAGCGTTTTAAAAGATCATTTATATTTTAGAGACAAATCAACAGCAACTCAAAAAGATAGTTTAATTCAAATTATTGAGCCGGCACAATACGGAAACGTAATTAATTATTTAGAAATAAAAGCGAACAAAGAATTTAAATTTGGAAAATTTGCATTAGACAATACACTTTTATATCAAAAAGTAGATCAGTCGGATTTAATATTAAACGTTCCAGATTTTGTTACTAGGAACACATTATATTATTCAACTTATTTTTTCAAGAAAGCATTATACATTCAAACCGGATTTACTTTTAATTACTTTACAAAATATTACGGAGATAACTACAATCCTGTTATAGCAGAATTTTTTGTGCAGACCGATAAGAAAATTGGAGGTTATACAAACTTAGATTTCTTTGTAAATGCGAGAATTCGTCAGACTCGATTCTATTTAAAAGCAGAACATTTTAACGCGGCTTTTTCGCAGAGTAATTATTATTCTGCTCCTAGTAATCCGTATCGTGACTTTGTAATTCGATTTGGTTTGGTTTGGAATTTCTTCCAATAAAACCGATAATACTTTTAAACCAAATTCAAAATTTAAATAAAAATGGACTTTTCAAAAAATATTTTAGAAACAATTGGGAATACACCTTTGGTAAAACTCAATAAAATTGTTGCAGAAATTGATGCGCTGGTATTGGCAAAAGTCGAAACTTTTAATCCGGGGAATTCTGTAAAAGACAGAATGGCTGTAAAAATGATTGAAGATGCAGAGGCTGATGGAAGATTAAAACCTGGGGGAACAATTATAGAAGGAACTTCTGGAAATACAGGAATGGGCTTGGCTTTGGTTGCTATTATTAAAGGATACAAATTAATATGTGTGATCTCAGACAAACAGTCTAAAGAAAAAATGGATATTCTTCGTGCTGTTGGAGCTAAAGTTGTAGTCTGCCCGACAGATGTAGAACCGACAGATCCGAGATCTTATTATTCTGTTTCTAAACGTTTAGCAGAAGAAACACCAAATTCTTGGTATGTTAACCAATATGATAATTTGTCGAATTCATTGGCACATTATGAACAAACTGGCCCAGAAATCTGGAAACAGACAGACGGAAAAATTACCCATTTCGTTGTTGGAGTTGGAACTGGAGGAACAATCTCTGGTGTTGGAAAATATCTAAAAGAAAAAAATCCGAACATAAAAATTTGGGGAATTGATACTTATGGTTCCGTTTTTAAAAAATATCATGAAACAGGTATTTTTGATGAAAACGAAATCTACTCTTACATTACTGAAGGAATTGGAGAAGATATTTTACCAAAAAATGTTGATTTCTCGCTTATTGATGGTTTTACTAAAGTAACTGATAAAGACGCAGCCGTATACACTAGAAAGATAGCTTTGGAAGAAGCAATTTTTGTTGGAAATTCTGCTGGTGCATGTATTAAAGGATTATTACAGTTAAAAGAACATTTTAAACCGGATGATGTAGTTGTGGTACTTTTTCACGATTCGGGAAGCCGATATGTTGGAAAAATGTTTAACGACGACTGGATGCGTGAACGTGGATTTTTAGAAGAAAACGTAACAAAAGCAGAAGATGTTATTAAAGACCATATTGATAAAGAATTAATTGTGGTAAGAACTGAAGAGTTGGTTTCGCATGCTATTGAAAGAATGAGAAAATACAAAATCTCACAGATTCCAGTTGTTGACATTAATGGCTTTGTTGGTTCTGTTGACGAAACTGATTTATTTAGAAGTTATGTTGCGGATAAAAATGTGGCCGAGAAACCAATTAAAGAAGTAATGGGGAAACCTTTTCCAATTGTGAAATTAGGAACGCCAATAGAAGAAGTCTCTAAACTTTTTACAAAAGAAAATGATGCTGTGTTGGTTGATTTGCAAAACGGACATCATCATATAATTACTAAATATGATATCATTGGATCGATAAAATAACGATTCAAAATAGATTCTTACTAAACCATAATTGTTCTTCATTAAAGTTCATTTATGGTTTTTTTTATGTCTAATTTTAATTTAGTATTGATTTTTTAATTGTATAAAATCATTTTCATTAAAATAAAAATTGTAGGATTTTATTTAAATTATTTTGTATTTTTATTTTTTTAAAAGTATAAAAGCCTACAGCAATGAGAGAAGATTTTATTCATTATCTCTGGAGATTTAAAAAATTTGATACAACAAATTTAAGAACAACTCAGAACGAACAAATAGTTATTATAAAAACTGGAGATTATTTAGAGCTATCGGGACCAGATTTTTTTAATGCACAAATGATAATTGGTGAACAAAAATGGGCAGGAAATGTTGAGATTCACAGTAGAGCTTCAGATTGGTATAGTCATTTTCATGAAAATGATAAAGCTTACGAAAATGTAATTCTACATGTAGTTTGGGAAAATGATTCGACTATATTTCGAATGAATAATACAGAGATACCGGTTTTAGTATTAAAAGATTACGTTTCAGAAGAGATTATTGCGTCGTATAATTCTTTGTATGAAACCAAATCTTGGATTTTCTGCGAAAAAGAACTTTCTCAGATAGATGATTTTATTTTTAAAAACTGGCAGGAAAGATTATTTTTTGAACGATTAGTAAGAAAGTCACAATTTGTCAATGAGCTTCTTTTAGATTTAAATAATGATTGGGAAGCGGTTCTTTTCTGCCTGTTGGCTAAGAATTTTGGTTTAAATACAAATGGAAATTCTTTTTTGCAAATCGCTAAGGCAATTCCTTTTTCTGTGATAAGAAAAGAAAGTTTTGAGATTGAAAATCTGGAAGCTTTATTATTAGGCACAGCAGGTTTATTAGAAAAGGACTATGAAGATGTTTACTGTATTGATTTAAAAATCCGCTACTATTATTTGATAGATAAATATAAGATTTCACAATCACATGTTGATGCGGTTGAATTCTTTAAGCATCGACCGGACAATTTTCCAACTATTAGACTTTCTCAATTAGCAAATTTATATCACTCGCAGCAGAATCTATTTTCTAAGATGATTCGTTTAAACTCTGCTCAATCGGTTTATGATTTAATTAAAATCTCGGCGAGTTCTTATTGGCAGACACATTATCAATTTGATAAAGAGAGTTCTTTTAAATCAAAGTTTTTGTCCAAATCTTTTTTAGATTTAATCATTATCAATACGATAATTCCGATACAATTTGCTTATTCGAATAGGATTGGAGAATCTATTTCCGAAAATTTAATTTCATTTATGATGGGAGTTGGTTCAGAAAAAAATGCCATTTTGGATAAATTTGAATCTTTTGGCATTTCATCAGAAAATGCTTTTGAATCACAATCTCTCCTAGAACTTAAGAATGAATATTGTAATAAAAAAAGCTGTTTGAAGTGTGCAATTGGAATGAATTTACTCAAAGGATAAAGTTTGCTTGAGATTTTGTATTTTTGTTCCAAACTCGAAAAAACTTAATAATGTCAGCAATCTTAAGATTAAAATTCTTTTTTGAAAAATACGGTTTTCATGTATCATCTAGATTAGCAGATAAGCTTGGTATGCGTGTAACAAGCGTGCGGTTGTTCTTTATTTATATTTCTTTTGTAACTGCCGGCTTAGGATTTGGAGTATATCTAACTTTAGCATTTTGGATAAGACTTAAAGATTTAGTCAGATCAAAAAGAACCTCTGTCTTTGATTTATAAAAAAAATGCTCCAAAATAAATTGGAGCATTTTTTTTATAAAATAGTATTTTTTATTCGTCGATTCTGTTATTAAGTTTAGATCTCTTTTTACTGTATCCAAAATAAACAAGAATACCAATAGCAAGCCATCCTAGCGACAATAATTGAGCATCGATACTCAAGTTAATAATAAGGTAAGTATTAATTGCAATTCCTAATACAGCAATAACAGGAAGTGCAGGAACTTTAAATGTTCTGTTTAATCCAGGTTGTTTTACTCTTAAGATCCAAACAGCGATACAAACCATTGTAAAAGCAAATAAAGTTCCAAAACTTGTCATATCTGCTAATTTGTTAATAGGTGTAAAAGCAGCAACTGTGGCAATAATTGCTCCCAAGATCATTAAGTTTGTTTTTGGAGTTCCAGAAACAGGATTTACTTTAGAGAAAACAGGAGGAATTAATCCGTCTTTAGACATTCCTAAGAAAATTCTAGATTGTCCCATAATCATTACCATTAATACAGAAACCAAACCAATAGTAGCAGCTACAGTAATGATAGATCCTGCCCATCCTTGTCCAGCAATATCAAAAGCGTAAGCTACAGGAGCTTTGATCGCTTCAGGATATTTTCCTAGCGGGTTAAAATCTTGATAATTCATCATTCCTGTCAATACCAAAGAAACAAGAATATATAAACTTGTACAGATTAATAATGAAGCAATAATAGCAAAAGGAACATCTTTTTTCGGGTTGATTGCTTCTCCAGCTTGAGTAGAAACAGCATCAAAACCAACATATGCAAAGAAAATAGCTGCAGCTCCAGAGATAATACCTCCGATTCCGTAAGCATTATGAGTAGTTTCTTTTTCAATGATCTGAGTAGCGTCTGGGATAAATGGAGACCAGTTTGCTGTATTAATGAAGAAAAGTCCAGCTACAATTACGAAGATTACAGCAGAAACTTTAAGAATTACGATAGCGTTATTAGCTTTTGCAGCACTTTTTGTTCCTTTAATAAGTAATGAAATAACTAAAAGAACAATTAAAAATGCTGGAAGATTCATAGAAAAACCTTCTCCAGTATAACTTGCAGGATCGGTTGTAAGCCAATCAGGGAGATGAACACCAAATATTTTGAGTAATTTATTGAAGTAACCAGACCAAGAAACGGCGACAGTCATAGATCCCATTGCATATTCGAGAATAAGTCCCCAGCCAATTATCCAAGCAAAAATTTCTCCAATTGTACCATAAGCATAAGCATAAGCAGATCCTTCAACAGGTAAGATTGAAGCAAATTCAGAATAACAAAGCGCTGCAAATACACAGGCAATACCTGCAATAATGAACGAAATTGCTAATGCTGGACCAGCGTGATAATATGCTCCAGTTCCGGTAAGTACAAAAATTCCACCACCGATAATGGCACCAACTCCGATCGCAGTAAGGCTCCATTTTCCTAAAACCCTCTTTAAATCACTTTTCTTCATATCGGCTTCAAAAGCAGATATTGGTTTAACTCTCATTATTGACATACTATAATATTGGTTTATTGTTATTAAGCTCCAAATGTATCGTTTTTTATAAAAAATAAAAACAAATATTTATTTTTAAGTTATAAAACATTGAAAAAAAATATAAGACCCTCAGTAAATTTTCTTTAAGTACTGAATATCATTAAATTAATTATACTTTCTTAATGGATTAAATAATTTTCAAAATAGCACGTATTTTTAATATAATTCTTAATAAATTTAGCGTTTTTTAGTTATTCATAAGTATTTAATAAAATTTTGATCTTTGACAATGAATTTTAATTCGATAAAACGTTATTTTCTTTTTACAAAACAGCAGCAAACCGGAATTTTTATTCTTTTTATAATAATTATTGTATTGCAGTTTTTTTATTTTTTTTCCGATTTTAAAATACAACCCCAAAAAAGTGTAGAAGAGACAAAATGGATGGCTCTGCAAACTGAAATTGATGTTCTGAAATCACAAAAAAGTGAAGAAGTTAAAAAGATCTATTTGTTTAATCCTAATTATATAACAGACTATAAAGGTTATAAACTGGGGATGTCAACCCAGGAAATAGATCGCCTTTTGGCTTTTAGAAAAGAAAACAAATTTATTAACTCTGCAGAAGATTTTCAAAGGGTTACTAAAATTTCAGATTCTCTTTTAGCAGTTATTTCACCGCTGTTTAAATTTCCTGATTGGGTTAAAAATGAAAAATTTAATAAGGGGAAAGAAAAACCAAATTATACTCTTGCTAAAAAAGAGAAAATTACAATTCTGAATATTAATGAAGCAACTCAGGAAGACTTAATAAAAATATACGGAATTGGAGAAGGGCTTTCGAAGAGGATATTAAAACAAAAAGAAGCTTTAGGTTGTTTTGTTTCTATGGAACAATTAAATGATGTTTGGGGACTTTCTCCAGAAGTTGTAGAAGAGTTAAATGCTCATTTTAAAGTGATTGCTACAGAAAACATCAAAAAAATTAATGTCAATGAGGCTTCTTTAAAAGAACTAATGCAGTTTCCTTATTTCAATTATGGATTGGCTAAACAAATTATTACTACCCGAAGTATGGAAGGAAATTTCTCCAATATTGAAGAATTAATAAAAATTAAAGGTTTTCCTGTTGAAAAAGCAAAAATAATTAGTTTATATTTGAAGTTATAAAAAAAGCATATGAATTTTGATTATAATGAAACGCAGTCAATGATTGCAGAATCTATCAAAGATTTTGCTGAAAAAAATATCAGGCCTTATATAATGGAATGGGATGAAAGCCAAATTTTTCCAATTTCTCTGTTTAAACAATTAGGAGAAATGGGATATATGGGGGTTTTAGTACCAGAAGAATATGGAGGATCTGGATTAGGATATCATGAATATATTACAGTAATTGAAGAAATTTCGAAAGTAGATCCCTCAATCGGATTATCTGTCGCAGCTCATAATTCTTTGTGTACAAACCATATCTTAACTTTTGGAAATGAAGAGCAAAAGAAAAAATGGCTTCCTAAATTAGCGACGGCAGAGTATATTGGTGCTTGGGGTTTGACAGAGCATAATACAGGATCAGATGCAGGAGGTATGAATACTACCGCCGTTAAAGATGGAGATCATTGGATTGTAAATGGGGCAAAAAATTTTATAACCCATGCAATTTCGGGAGATATTGCAGTTGTAATTGTTCGTACGGGAGAAAAAGGTGATTCTAAAGGAATGACAGCTTTTGTTTTTGAAAAAGGAATGAAAGGTTTTTCGGCTGGAAAAAAAGAAAATAAATTAGGGATGCGTGCAAGTGAAACCGCAGAATTGGTTTTTGATAATTGCCGAGTTCCAGATGCTAATAGATTAGGAGAAGTTGGTCAAGGATTTGTTCAGGCAATGAAAATACTGGATGGAGGTCGTATATCAATTGGAGCTTTGTCTTTAGGAATAGCAAAAGGTGCGTATAATGCGGCATTGAAATATTCTAAAGAAAGACATCAGTTTGGGCAGCCAATAAGTAATTTTCAAGGTATTTCGTTTAAATTAGCAGATATGGCAACTGAAATTGAAGCTTCAGAATTGCTTTTGCACAAGGCAGCCTATTTAAAGCAACAACATAAGCCTGTAACTACTTCTGGTGCTATGGCAAAAATGTATGCGTCAGAAGCTTGTGTGAAAATTGCAAATGAAGCAGTTCAAATACATGGAGGTTATGGTTATACAAAAGATTATCCTGTGGAGAAATTTTACAGAGATTCTAAGCTTTGTACTATAGGAGAAGGAACAACAGAAATTCAAAAGTTAGTTATTTCCAGAAATTTATTAAAAGAATAAAAATATTTAAGGCTGGTTTTTCACTGCAATCTTTCACAAATACACCAAGTGCCTTTTGTAGATGAAAAATAATTCGTGATTTATAATTGCTAATTGATAATTAATTTTTACATTTGCAGCCTTAACGAGAGGAGGTGTCTATATTATGTTAATTATACCAATTAAAGACGGAGAAAATATCGATAGAGCATTAAAGCGCTATAAAAGAAAATTTGATAAAACAGGAACTGTTCGTCAATTAAGAGCACGTACTGCTTTTATTAAGCCTTCTGTTATCAAAAGAGCTCAAATTCAAAAAGCGGCTTACATTCAAGGCTTGAAAGATAGTTTAGAAAGTTAGTATACGGCTTTTTTAAAATAATTACCGTTAGTGATCAAAATGTTTTAATTTTGATGCTAACGGTTTTTTTTGTGCTTAAATTTTAAAGAAAAAATGAAAACGAATAAAGAAGCATTTAATGATTATCTCTTGTTAGAGAAAAAATATTCGACACATACTGCGGAAGCGTATTTGGGTGATGTTTTGTCTTTTGAGGTTTTTAATAAAGCTAATTTTGGGCAGGAAGATATTGAAGGTGTGAATTACAGTCAAATAAGGAGCTGGATTGTAGATTTGGTAGATCTAGGTATGTCTAATGTTTCGGTAAATAGGAAAATGGCATCTTTGAAAGCGTTTTATAAATTTCTTTTGAAATCTAAGCAGATTCAGGTTAATCCTATGCTTAAGCATAAATCCTTAAAAACACCAAAAATAGTTCAGATACCTTTTTCGGAAAAAGAATTGAAAGATTTGTTGGTTCAGATAGATGCGCCTTTGGGTTTTGAGGAAGTTCGAGATAAGCTTATTGTTGAAATGTTTTATATGACGGGAATGCGTCGCGCAGAGTTGATAGGTTTGATGATTAAGAATGTTGATGTGTATTCGAATGTTGTAAAGGTTTTGGGTAAGAGGAATAAAGAGCGTATAATTCCGATTCTGCCTATTGTTGCAGATCAGCTTGATTCTTATATGAAAGAAAGAGAAGCTTTGGATGAGATTGTAGATTTGGATTATTTTTTTCTTTCCAAAAAAGGGTTAAAATTGAGTGAATCCTTTGTTTATCGACTAATAAATTCATACTTTAGTAGGGTCTCAGAAAAGGTAAAAAAAAGCCCGCATGTGCTTCGGCATACTTTTGCAACTCACCTTTTAAATAATGGGGCAGATTTGAATTCGGTTAAAGAATTATTAGGGCATTCGAGTTTGGCATCGACGCAAGTTTATACTCATAATAGTTTGGCGGAACTTAAAAAGGTGTATAAGGATGCGCATCCGAGAAATAAGTAATAATTCGAAAATGTTAAATCCTAAAATTTGTATTATGAAGGTAGATGTTCATGCGGTTAACTTTACTGTTGACAGAAAATTGGTCGATTTTATTCAAGAGAGAATGAGTAAATTAGAGAAATACTATGATCGTGTAGTGTCGTCTGATGTTTTTTTAAAAGTTGAAAGAACAAGTGATAAGGAAAATAAGATGGTGGAGATAAAGATTAATGTTCCTGGAGACGATTTTTTGGTAAAGAAACAGTGTAAAACTTTTGAAGAAGCAGTTGAGCTTTCGGCAGAATCTTTAGAACGTTTGCTTGTGAAAAGGAAAGAAAAAATAAGAGCGCATATTTAATTGAAATTTTTTTCAAAAAATGTTTTGATTAAAAGATAAAATAGCTACATTTGCAGTCCGTTAGAAATAGCGGACTTTTTTAATGCATTCGCCGATGTAGCTCAGCTGGCTAGAGCAGCTGATTTGTAATCAGCAGGTCGTGGGTTCGAGTCCCTCTATCGGCTCAGAAAATTTCAAATGCGATTTGAAATTTGGTTCTTTAAAATATTGGAATTTTGAAAATTAGGGGAGATACTCAAGCGGCCAACGAGGGCAGACTGTAAATCTGCTGTGTGAACTTCGCAGGTTCGAATCCTGCTCTCCCCACAAAATTTGATTTCAGATTGAAATGATTTTAGATTTTAGATTTGTTTTAATCTAAAATCAGAAATCTAAAATCAAAAATCAGAACTCTCTGCCGGTGTAGCTCAGGGGTAGAGTGCTTCCTTGGTAAGGAAGAGGTCTCGGGTTCAAATCCCGACATTGGCTCAAGTAAGTAGGAAATTGAAAATTAATATATAACTAAGATTAAAAATTAAGTAAAATGGCAAAGGAGAATTTTAATCGTTCCAAACCGCACTTAAACATAGGTACAATTGGACACGTAGATCACGGAAAAACTACATTAACTGCTGCAATTACAAAAGTATTGTCAGATGCTGGTTACTGTCAAGCAAAATCGTTTGATCAAATCGATAACGCTCCAGAGGAGAAAGAAAGAGGTATTACTATTAATACATCACACGTAGAGTATGAAACTGCTAACCGTCACTACGCTCACGTTGACTGTCCAGGTCACGCGGATTACGTAAAGAACATGGTTACTGGTGCTGCTCAAATGGACGGTGCTATCTTAGTAGTTGCTGCTACAGATGGTCCAATGCCGCAAACTCGTGAGCACATCCTTTTAGGTCGTCAGGTTGGTATTCCAAGAATCGTTGTTTTCATGAACAAAGTGGATATGGTTGATGATGCTGAGTTATTAGAGCTTGTTGAAATGGAAATTAGAGATTTATTATCTTTCTACGAATATGATGGAGATAATGGTCCTGTTGTTCAAGGTTCTGCTTTAGGTGGATTAAACAATGATCCAAACTGGGTTCCTAAAATTATTGAATTAATGGAAGCTGTTGATGCTTGGATCGAAGAGCCAGTGCGTGACGTAGCTAAACCATTCTTGATGCCAGTTGAGGACGTATTTACAATTACAGGTCGTGGAACTGTTGCTACAGGTCGTATCGAAACTGGAGTTGCTAACACTGGAGATCCTGTTGAAATCATTGGTATGGGAGCTGATAAATTAACTTCTACTATTACAGGAGTTGAGATGTTCCGTAAAATCCTTGATAGAGGTGAAGCTGGAGATAACGTAGGTTTGTTGTTAAGAGGTATTGATAAAGCTGATATCAAAAGAGGTATGGTTATTATTAAGCCAGGTTCAGTAAAACCACACGCTACTTTCAAAGCAGAGGTTTATATCTTGAAAAAAGAAGAAGGTGGACGTCACACTCCATTCCACAATAACTACCGTCCACAGTTCTACGTACGTACAACTGACGTAACAGGAGTTATTACTTTACCAGAAGGAGTAGAAATGGTAATGCCAGGAGATAACTTGACAATCAATGTTGCTTTATTAAGCCCAATCGCAATGAGCGTTGGTTTACGTTTCGCTATCCGTGAAGGTGGTAGAACTGTAGGAGCAGGTCAGGTGACTGAAATCGTAGGATAATCCTATAAAAATTATAAAAAGCCAGTTGATTTTCTTAATCGAAATCACTGGCTTTTAATTACGGGCGTAGTTCAAGGGTAGAATAGCGGTCTCCAAAACCGTTGATGGGGGTTCGAATCCCTCCGCCCGTGCAATAAAAAAATATATCAAATGACAAAAGTTACTAATTATTTATCAGAGGCTTTCGAAGAGTTAAAGTCGAATGTTACTTGGCCTGCTTGGGCTGAAGTTCAGAAATTGACAATTGTTGTAGCTGTATTTTCTGTTCTGTTTGCTCTAGCAACATGGGGAGTAGACGAATTATTTGCAAAAGCTTTGGCTGGATTTTTTAACTGGTTAAAAGGATAATTTTTTTGTGATGGCAGATAATAATGTGAAAAAATGGTATGTAGTAAGAGCTGTTAGTGGTCAAGAAAATAAAGTGAAAGCTTATATTGAGACTGAGATAGCTAGGCTGGGTATGAGTGATTATGTTTCTCAGGTTTTAGTTCCTACTGAAAAAGTAGTAACTGTAAAAGAAGGGAAAAAATTATCTAAGGATAAAGTTTACTTTCCTGGGTATGTAATGATTGAAGCGAACCTAGTTGGAGAGATTCCTCATATTATTAAGTCAATTACGAGTGTTATTGGTTTTTTAGGAGAAACTAAAGGAGGAGAGCCTGTTCCTTTAAGGCTTGCAGAGGTTAATCGTATGTTAGGTAAGGTTGATGAGCTTACTGTAAATACGGATACTCGCTCTATTCCGTTTACTGTTGGAGAAACTGTCAAAGTAATTGATGGTCCTTTCAATGGATTTAATGGATCGGTTGAAAAAATCAATGAAGAGAAGCGTAAACTTGAAGTTATGGTTAAGATTTTCGGTAGAAAAACACCATTAGAGTTAAGTTTTATGCAAGTTGAAAAAGTATAATTTTTTGTTACATATATAATAACCATTGTAATCGCTTCCATTGATTACAGTGTTAAATTTTTTAAAAATGGCTAAAGAAATTAGTAAGGTAGTTAAACTACAAGTTAAGGGAGGTGCTGCGAATCCGTCGCCACCGGTTGGACCTGCTTTAGGAGCTGCTGGGGTAAACATCATGGAGTTCTGTAAGCAATTTAATGCTAGAACTCAGGATAAACCTGGCAAAATTTGTCCAGTGCAAATCACTGTGTACAAAGACAAATCATTCGATTTTGTTGTTAAGACTCCTCCAGCAGCAGTTCAGTTAATGGAAGCTGCAAAGCTAAAATCTGGTTCTGGTGAGCCTAATCGTAAAAAAGTAGCTAGTGTTACTTGGGAACAAATTAGAACTATTGCTGAAGACAAAATGCCAGACTTAAATGCTTTTACAATTGAAAAAGCTATGAGTATGGTTGCTGGAACGGCTAGATCTATGGGTATAACTGTATCAGGAGATGCTCCTTTTTAATTAAGAAAAAGACATGGCAAAATTAACAAAAAAGCAAAAAGAGGCTGCTTCAAAAATTGAAAAGAACAAATTATACTCTCTAAAAGATGCTGCGGCATTATTGAAAGTTGTTGCTTCTGCAAAATTTGATGAGTCTGTTGATATCGCAGTTCGTTTGGGTGTTGATCCAAGAAAAGCGAATCAAATGGTTAGAGGTGTAGTTACATTACCTCACGGAACTGGTAAGGACGTTAAAGTATTAGCATTGGTTACTCCAGATAAAGAAGCAGAAGCTAGAGAAGCTGGAGCAGATCATGTTGGTCTTGATGATTACTTACAAAAAATTAAAGATGGTTGGACAGATGTTGATGTAATCATCACTATGCCAGCTGTTATGGGTAAATTAGGTCCATTAGGTCGTATTTTAGGACCAAGAGGTTTAATGCCAAACCCTAAGACAGGTACTGTAACTATGGATGTTGCAAAAGCTGTACAAGAGGTTAAAGCTGGTAAAATTGACTTTAAAGTTGATAAAACTGGTATCGTTCATGCAGGAATTGGTAAAGTTTCTTTTGGAGCTGAGCAAATTGTTGACAACGCACACGAAATTATTCAAACATTAATAAAACTTAAACCAACTGCTGCTAAAGGTACATACATCAAAGGTATTCACCTTACTAGCACTATGAGTCCTGCTATTGCATTAGACCCAAAAGCAGTATAATTGGTAGTTAAAAATTTTTAGTATGACTAGAGAAGAAAAATCAATCGCGATTGAAAATTTAACTGCGCAGTTAGCTGGTACAAATATCATTTATGTATCTGATATTTCTGGTTTAAACGCAGAAACAACTTCAAACTTACGTAGAGCTTGTTTTAAAGCTGGTATCAAATTGGAAGTTGTAAAGAACACTTTGCTTGCAAAAGCAATGGAAGCTTCTGCTAATGATTATGGTGATTTACCTACAGTTTTAACTGGTAACAGTGCTATTTTCATTTCTGATGTTGCTAACGCACCTGGGAAAATTATCAAAGATTTCCGTAAGAAATCTGATAAACCTCTTTTAAAAGGAGCATACATCAATTCTGAAGTGTATATTGGAGACAATCAATTAGATGCATTAGCAACTATTAAATCTAAAGAGGAACTTCTTGGAGAACTTATCGGATTATTACAATCTCCAGCTCAAAGAATTATCTCAGCTCTTCAAAATAAATTCGCTGGCGAAGAGTCAGAAGAAGCATAATATAAAAGATCAATGTCTTTTGTGTTATTAAATTCGCACACACAAATAAATTATAATTTTACAAATCATTTTAAACGATAGAAAAAATGGCAGATTTGAAACAATTCGCAGAACAATTAGTTAACCTAACAGTTAAAGAAGTTAACGAATTAGCAACAATATTAAAAGATGAGTATGGTATCGAGCCTGCTGCTGCAGCTGTAGTAGTTGCTGCTGGTGGTGGAGAAGGTGCTGCTGAAGAAGCGCAAACTGAATTTACAGTTGTATTAAAAGAAGCTGGTGCTTCTAAATTAGCAGTTGTGAAATTAGTAAAAGAACTTACAGGTTTAGGTCTTAAAGAAGCTAAAGATGTAGTTGACGGAGCTCCAAGCAACGTTAAAGAAGGTGTTTCTAAAGAAGAGGCTGAAGGTCTTAAAAAATCATTAGAAGAAGCTGGAGCTGTTGTTGAATTAAAATAATTCAACTCGGTTTTAAGAACTAGGTTTAGGTCCTGAGTTAACACTCAAAGGCCTAAACCATTTTTCGTATAATAAAATACATTAAATTTTATTATCAAATAGTTTAATATACGAAAGAGTTTTTGATCAATACGAAGAAAGAAAATTAGACTTAATTTATAGAATTAATTTTTAAAGATGTATTGATTTTAAAAAGAAAGTATAAACTACGCAGTGTGTTTTTACACAAAAAAAATTACTTTTTTTTAATCAAAATTTTGTCCATTGATGATAACAAATCAGACTGAAAGATTGAATTTTGCCTCTACAAAAAATATCCCTGACTATCCAGATTTCTTGGATGTTCAGGTTAAATCTTTTAAAGATTTCTTTCAATTAGAAACGAAATCTGACGAAAGAGGCAACGAAGGGTTATACAACACCTTCATGGAAAACTTCCCAATTACAGATACGAGAAACAACTTCGTATTGGAATTCCTTGATTATTTTGTTGATCCACCACGTTATACAATTCAAGAATGTATAGAGAGAGGTCTTACTTATAGTGTGCCTTTAAAAGCTAGGTTAAAACTATACTGTACAGATCCAGAACACGAAGATTTTGAAACAATTGTGCAAGATGTTTATCTTGGAACAATACCTTACATGACTCCAAGTGGTACTTTTGTAATCAATGGTGCCGAGCGTGTTGTAGTATCTCAATTACACCGTTCTCCAGGGGTTTTCTTTGGACAATCATTCCACGCAAATGGAACTAAACTTTATTCTGCCAGAGTAATTCCTTTTAAAGGATCTTGGATAGAATTTTCTACAGATATCAACAGCGTTATGTACGCTTATATCGATAGAAAGAAAAAATTACCTGTAACAACTTTATTCCGTGCTATCGGATTCGAAAGAGATAAGGATATCCTTGAAATTTTCGACTTAGCAGAAGAAATTAAAGTTTCTAAAACTGGTATTAAGAAATATATTGGAAGAAGACTTGCTGCACGTGTTTTGAACACATGGCACGAGGATTTCGTTGATGAAGATACTGGAGAGGTAGTTTCTATCGAACGTAACGAAATCATCCTTGATCGTGATACAATTATCGACAAAGATAATGTTGAAGAGATCATCGATTCTAACGTAAAATCTATTTTGTTACACAAAGAGGATAACAATCAAGCAGATTATGCTATTATCCACAACACGTTACAAAAAGATCCAACTAACTCTGAAAAAGAAGCTGTAGAGCACATTTACCGTCAGTTGCGTAACGCTGAACCGCCTGATGAGGAAACTGCTCGTGGTATTATAGATAAATTGTTCTTCTCTGACCAACGTTATAACTTAGGTGAAGTAGGTCGTTACAGAATGAACAAGAAATTGAATTTAGATATCCCTATGGATAAGCAAGTGCTTACCAAAGAAGATATCATTACAATTGTAAAATATTTGATCGAATTGATCAACTCTAAAGCAGAGATTGATGATATTGATCACTTATCAAACCGTCGTGTTAGAACAGTTGGTGAACAATTGTCTCAACAATTCGGTGTTGGTTTAGCACGTATGGCTAGAACTATTCGTGAGAGAATGAACGTTAGAGATAACGAGGTGTTTACACCAATTGATTTGATTAATGCTAAAACATTATCATCAGTTATCAACTCTTTCTTTGGTACTAACCAGTTGTCTCAATTTATGGATCAAACGAATCCATTAGCTGAGATTACACACAAAAGAAGACTTTCTGCACTTGGACCAGGTGGACTTTCGAGAGAGAGAGCTGGTTTCGAGGTTCGTGACGTTCACTATACTCACTATGGTCGTTTATGTCCGATTGAAACCCCTGAGGGACCAAACATTGGTTTGATTTCATCTCTTGGTGTTTATGCAAAAGTAAACGGAATGGGATTCATCGAAACTCCATACCGTAAAGTAACTAATGGTGTAGTTGATTTAGAAAGTACGCCAGTTTACTTAAGTGCTGAAGAAGAAGAAGGTAAAATGATTGCTCAGGCAAACATTGAAATGGACGCTTCTGGTAAAATTACAGCTAGCAATGTTATTGCTCGTGAGGAAGGTGACTTCCCGGTTGTTGAGCCATCAGTAGTTCATTATACAGACGTTGCTCCTAACCAGATCGCTTCGATTTCTGCATCTTTGATTCCTTTCTTGGAGCATGATGATGCGAACCGTGCGTTGATGGGATCGAACATGATGCGTCAGGCAGTTCCTTTGATCCGTCCTGAAGCACCAATTGTAGGTACAGGTTTAGAGCGTCAGGTAGCTTCTGATTCTAGAGTATTAATCAATGCTGAAGGGCATGGAACTGTAGAATACGTAGATGCTAACATCATTACTATTAAATACGATCGTACAGAAGACGAAAGAATGGTAAGTTTTGATGCTGATGAGAAAACGTACAATTTAATTAAATTTAGAAAAACCAATCAAGGTACAAGTATCAACTTGAAACCAATCGTAAGAAGAGGTGATAGAGTTGTTCCTGGACAAGTATTGTCTGAAGGATATGCTACTCAAAATGGAGAATTAGCTTTAGGTAGAAACTTAAAAGTTGCGTTCATGCCATGGAAAGGGTACAACTTCGAGGATGCGATTGTAATTTCTGAAAAAGTAGTTCGTGATGATATTTTTACATCTATCCACGTTGATGATTATTCATTAGAGGTTAGAGATACTAAGTTAGGAAACGAAGAGTTAACAAACGATATTCCTAACGTTTCTGAAGAAGCTACTAAAGATTTAGATGAAAACGGTATGATCAGAATTGGAGCAGAGGTTAAGCCTGGCGACATTCTAATCGGAAAAATTACACCAAAAGGAGAATCAGATCCAACTCCAGAAGAGAAATTGCTTCGTGCAATCTTCGGGGATAAAGCTGGTGATGTAAAAGATGCTTCATTAAAAGCTTCTCCATCTTTACATGGTGTAGTTCTTGACAAAAAATTATTTGCAAGAGCCGTAAAAGATAAACGTAAACGTACTCAGGATAAAGATGCTTTAGGCGCTTTAGAAATGGAGTTTGAAACTAAATTTGTTGAATTAAAAGACAGATTAGTTGAAAAATTATTCTTGATCGTTAACGGAAAAACATCTCAAGGTGTAATGAATGATTTGGGTGAAGAAGTTTTACCAAAAGGTAAAAAATATACTCAAAAAATGCTTTACGCAGTAGAAGATTTTGCTCACTTAAGCAAAGGTCAATGGGTTGCTGATGATGCTACGAATAAAATGGTTAATGATTTGATTCATAACTATAAAATTAAGCTAAACGACTTACAAGGATCTTTAAGAAGAGAGAAATTCACTATTACAGTTGGAGATGAATTACCATCTGGAATCTTGAAATTGGCTAAGATTTATATTGCTAAGAAACGTAAGTTGAAAGTAGGGGATAAAATGGCAGGACGTCACGGTAACAAAGGTATTGTTGCAAGAATCGTTCGTCATGAAGATATGCCTTTCTTGGAAGACGGAACGCCGGTTGATATCGTGTTGAACCCACTTGGGGTACCTTCACGTATGAACATCGGTCAGATTTATGAGACTGTATTAGGTTGGGCTGGTATGAACTTGGGTAGAAAATTTGCTACTCCAATTTTTGACGGTGCTTCTCTAGACGAGATCAATGCTTTGACTGATGAGGCTAACGTACCACGTTTTGGACATACTTACCTTTATGATGGTGGAACTGGAGAGCGTTTTGCACAAAAAGCGACTGTGGGTGTAATTTACATGCTTAAATTAGGACACATGGTTGATGATAAGATGCACGCACGTTCTATCGGACCATACTCATTGATTACGCAACAACCACTTGGAGGTAAAGCTCAATTTGGAGGTCAGCGTTTTGGAGAGATGGAGGTTTGGGCACTTGAGGCTTATGGAGCTTCTAGTACACTACGTGAAATCTTAACTGTTAAGTCTGATGATGTTATTGGTAGAGCTAAAACTTACGAAGCTATCGTTAAGGGAGAAACTATGCCAGAACCAGGTTTACCAGAATCATTCAATGTATTAATGCACGAATTGAAAGGTCTAGGATTAGATCTTCGTTTGGAAGAATAATAAAAGTTTTGTAATCGGTCCCGATAAAAATCGGGACTGATTACTCATTTATATCAGTTTTTAAAGATTTATACCCGTAACCCGTTCCGATTTTTTATAATAATGCAAGGCATTTTATAACTAGCGCTTCAAATAAGAGTTTGAAGTTTAGAGAAGTAACCCGAGGTAGTAGCGAATGATTAACTCTTTAATTTTTGAGGAGTAGATTATAAATCTAAATCAATTTTTTAATTGCAAATAAATCAATAGTAAAAACTATGATGAATAACAGAAACAATAAAGATAAAAATCCAGTAAAAAGATTTAACAAAATCTCTATTGGATTGGCTTCACCAGAATCTATCTTGAAAGAATCAAGAGGAGAGGTTTTAAAGCCAGAAACAATCAACTATAGAACGCACAAACCAGAGCGTGACGGACTTTTCTGCGAAAGAATCTTCGGACCAGTAAAAGATTTCGAATGTGCTTGTGGTAAGTATAAAAGAATTCGTTACAAAGGTATCATTTGCGACCGTTGTGGTGTTGAAGTTACTGAGAAAAAAGTACGTCGTGATAGAGTAGGACACATCAACCTTGTTGTGCCAATTGCTCATATCTGGTACTTCCGTTCTCTTCCAAACAAAATTGGTTATATCCTTGGTCTTCCATCTAAGAAATTAGATATGATTATTTACTACGAAAGATACGTAGTAATTCAAGCTGGTATTGCTAAAAATGCAGATGGAGAATCATTACAGAGATTAGATTTCTTAACTGAAGAAGAATACCTAAACATTTTAGATACTCTTCCGCAAGAAAATCAATATTTAGATGATTTAGATCCAAATAAATTTGTTGCCAAAATGGGAGCAGAGTGTATTATGGATTTATTAGCTCGTATCGACTTAGATGCTTTATCTTATGAATTAAGACACAGCGCTAACAACGAGACTTCTAAGCAAAGAAAAACGGAAGCTTTAAAAAGATTACAAGTTGTGGAGTCTTTCCGTGAGTCTAACTTAAACCGCGAAAACCGTCCAGAATGGATGATCATGAAAGTGGTTCCAGTTATTCCGCCAGAATTACGTCCGCTTGTGCCACTTGATGGAGGTCGTTTTGCAACTTCAGATTTGAACGATTTATATCGTCGTGTAATTATTCGTAACAACCGTTTGAAAAGATTAATGGAGATTAAAGCTCCAGAAGTTATCTTAAGAAACGAGAAACGTATGTTACAAGAATCTGTAGATTCATTATTCGATAACACACGTAAAGCTTCTGCTGTTAAAACAGAATCTAACAGACCATTAAAATCATTATCTGACTCATTAAAAGGTAAACAAGGACGTTTCCGTCAAAACCTTTTAGGAAAACGTGTGGATTATTCTGCTCGTTCGGTAATTGTCGTTGGTCCGGAGTTAAAATTATATGAGTGCGGATTGCCAAAAGATATGGCGTCTGAGTTATACAAACCTTTCGTTATCCGTAAATTGATTGAAAGAGGTATTGTAAAAACAGTAAAATCTGCTAAGAAAATCATTGACAAAAAGGAGCCTGTAGTTTGGGATATCCTTGAAAACGTAATTAAAGGACACCCAGTATTACTTAACCGTGCTCCTACTTTGCACAGACTTGGTATTCAGGCATTCCAGCCAAAATTAATTGAAGGAAAAGCGATCCAGTTACACCCATTAGTATGTACGGCTTTCAACGCCGATTTCGATGGTGACCAGATGGCGGTTCACTTACCATTAGGACCAGAGGCTATTTTAGAGGCACAATTATTAATGTTGGCTTCTCACAATATCTTGAACCCTGCAAATGGTGCTCCAATTACTGTACCTTCTCAGGACATGGTCTTGGGTCTATACTATATGACCAAAGAGCGTATTTCTACAGAAGATCACAAAATTATTGGTCAGGATTTGACTTTCTATTCTGCTGAAGAAGTAAACATTGCATTAAACGAAGGAAGATTAGAATTGAATGCTCGTGTGAAAATCCGCGCAAAAGATTTTAATGACGCTGGAGAATTAGTGTATCAAATTATTCAAACAACTGCTGGACGTGTATTATTTAACGAAGTAGTACCTGAAGCAGCTGGATACATCAATGACGTATTGACTAAGAAAAACCTTAGAGATATTATCGGACACATTTTAAGTGTGACTGATGTACCTACAACGGCAGCTTTCTTGGATAATATGAAAGATATGGGGTATAAATTCGCATTTAGAGGAGGTTTATCATTCTCTTTAGGTGATATTAGAATTCCAGAACAAAAAACGAAGTTAATTGCAGATGCCAGAGAGCAAGTTGAAGGTATCTCAACTAACTATAACATGGGTCTTATTACCAATAACGAGCGTTACAACCAAGTTATTGACGTATGGACTTCTGCGAATGCTCAGCTTACAGAATTAGCAATGAAAAATATTAGAGAAGACCAACAAGGTTTCAACTCTGTATATATGATGCTTGACTCTGGGGCGAGGGGTTCTAAGGAGCAGATTCGTCAGTTAACAGGTATGCGTGGTTTGATGGCTAAGCCTAAAAAATCTACTGCCGGTGGTGGTGAGATTATTGAAAACCCGATTCTTTCTAACTTTAAGGAAGGTCTTTCGATCCTTGAGTACTTCATTTCTACTCACGGTGCTCGTAAAGGTCTTGCGGATACGGCTCTTAAAACGGCCGATGCTGGTTACTTGACAAGAAGGCTTCATGACGTTTCTCAAGATGTTATTGTTAACATCGAAGATTGTGGAACTTTAAGAGGTGTTGAAGTTTCTGCATTGAAGAAAAATGAGGAAATCGTTGAATCTTTAGGAGAGAGAATTCTTGGACGTGTTGCATTGCAAGACGTAATTAATCCTCTTACTAACGAAGTAATGGTTCAATCAGGTCAACAAATTACTGAAGCAATTATGAGAACTATCGAAGCTTCTCCAATTGAAAAAGTAGAAGTTAGATCTCCATTAACTTGTGAAGCTTTAAAAGGTATTTGTGCTAAATGTTACGGTAGAAACTTAGCTACTGGTAAGATGACACAAAGAGGTGAAGCTGTCGGAGTTATTGCAGCTCAGTCTATTGGAGAGCCAGGTACACAGTTAACACTTCGTACGTTCCACGTTGGAGGGGTTGCTGGAGGTATCTCTGAAGAGTCTAGTATTGTTACAAGATTCGCAGGTAGACTTGAAATTGAAGATTTAAAAACAGTTAAAGGTGAAGACGGAGAAGGAAACTCTGTTGATATCGTAGTTTCTCGTTCAACTGAATTAAAATTAGTTGACGAAAAAACTGGAATTGTTTTAAATACACATAACATTCCTTACGGATCTAGTATTTTTGTTAATGATGGAGATACTGTTGCTAAAGGAACTGTAATCTGTAAATGGGATCCATATAACGGTGTAATTGTTTCTGAGTTTACTGGTAAGATTGCTTACGAGGATTTAGAGCAAGGACAATCGTTCATGGTGGAGATCGATGAGCAGACTGGTTTCCAAGAAAAAGTAATTTCTGAGGCTAGAAACAAAAAATTAATCCCAACTTTATTGGTTTACGGTAAAGAAGGTGAATTGATTCGTTCTTACAACTTACCAGTAGGTGCACACTTAATGGTTGAAAATGGTGAGAAAATTAAAGCAGGTAAAGTATTAGTGAAAATCCCACGTCGTTCTTCTAAAGCAGGAGATATCACGGGAGGTTTACCAAGAATTACTGAGTTGCTTGAGGCTCGTAACCCTTCTAACCCAGCAGTTGTATCTGAAATTGATGGTGTTGTATCTTTCGGTAAAATTAAGAGAGGTAACCGTGAGATCGTTATCGAGTCTAAATTTGGTGAGATTAAAAAGTATTTAGTTAAACTTTCTAGCCAGATCTTAGTACAAGAAAATGACTTCGTAAGAGCGGGAGTTCCATTGTCTGATGGTGCAATTACGCCAGATGATATCTTAAGAATTCAAGGTCCAGCTGCTGTTCAACAGTACTTGGTAAATGAAATTCAAGAGGTTTACCGTTTACAAGGGGTAAAAATTAATGACAAGCACTTTGAGGTAGTTATTCGTCAAATGATGCGTAAAGTAAGAGTTCAGGATCCAGGGGATACTTTATTCTTAGAAGACCAATTAATTCATACTAAAGATTTCATCGTTCAAAACGATAAATTATACGGTATGAAAGTGGTTGAAGATGCTGGAGATTCTTCAGTATTGAAACCAGGTCAGATCATTACACCTCGTGAATTACGTGATGAAAATTCATTACTAAAACGTACAGATAAAAATCTTGTTGTAGCAAGAGACGTAATCACTGCAACTGCAACGCCAGTTTTACAAGGTATTACAAGAGCTTCGTTACAAACTAAATCATTCATTTCTGCGGCTTCATTCCAGGAGACAACGAAAGTACTTAACGAAGCTGCTGTAGCTGGTAAAGTAGATGACTTAGAAGGATTAAAAGAAAATGTAATTGTTGGACACAGAATTCCTGCGGGAACTGGTATGAGAGAGTACGATAACACAATCGTAGGATCTAAAGACGATTACAACGAAATGATGGCTAATAAAGAAGAATACATTTATTAATTTAGGAAACTATGAGTAATCCGAAACAACAACAAGAGCAAATTAATATTGAGTTAGATGAAAATATTGCAGAAGGAATTTATTCTAATCTTGCAATTATCAATCACTCATCATCAGAATTTGTTTTAGATTTTGTGAGCATTATGCCCGGTATTCCTAAAGCCAAGGTAAAGTCAAGAATTGTCTTGACACCACAACATGCTAAAAGATTATTGAGAGCAATTGGAGAAAACATCCATAGATTTGAGGCCGCTCATGGCGAAATCAAAGAAACGGAACAAGCACCAATTCCGCTTAATTTTGGTCCTGCGGGACAAGCATAAATTTAGAAACCCCACTTTTAGTGGGGTTTTTTATTACAATTCATTTTTGTATCGAAGATGCAGTTCGTCTGATTTTATTTCCTTTAATCGAGTATTTTTTACTTTTTTGTGGGATTAATCTAATTTAGTAATTCCTTATAAATGGAATTTTTTGAGATATAATGACTTAGTAAGGTTGCATTAATTCAAATAAAAAAAAGCGCTAAATCAATTTTAGCGCTTTTTTTATGCCATAATTAAATTACAGATAATTATTTTTAAGTCTTTTCCAACCTTTTTGCGAAACAGAGCATCTATATAAGTAAGAATCATTTTTAAATGGTTTTAACTTAAATAGAATAATATGAAAAAGAAATTTACTTTAGAAATAGCAAATCCTTGTTCTGAAAATTTTGATCAAATGATTCCGAACGCTGGAGGTTCATTTTGTAATTCTTGTGCGAAAAATGTAATTGACTTAAGCAGGAAAACAAACTCTGAGGTAGCTAAGTTTATTTCAGAAAATAAAGAAAAAAATATTTGTGCGCGATTAAAAGCAACTCAATTAGAAGAAGAATTTCAATATAATGAAACATCTAAGATCAATAATTTGAAGTATGCTGCAGTTGCTGCTTCTATTCTATTTATTTCAAATAATGTGGAAGGACAAGAAAAAGCAGTAATAGATGTAACTGTAAATTGTGCAAAACCAGCTTACGCTATTGGTAAAGTTGTAACGACACAAAATAAAGAAGAAAAAATTTCCTTTTTTATAAAAGGGAAATTACTAGAAGCCAAAACAAAGAAACCGTTTGATAAAAAAACGTATTGGAATTTAGTTATCAATATCAATAACTCCGAAAGTGCTGCAAAAGTAAATGCGAAAACAGGAGAATTTTCTATTCAAGTTAAAGTTTTAAAATATAGTAAAACACTAACAGTAACGATCATGGGAAATGATCATTATCTCTCCAAAACAATTGATTTTGATATAGAATCCGTTAAGAATAATGTTTTATTACAGAATGTAATTATTTCTTCTGATGACCTTGGAAGGATTTATATTGCTGGCGGACTGGGGATTAATTATATTGACAAAAAGAAAACTAGAGAAATTTAGTTGTTACAAATAAAAAAGGCTGTTTAGAATTTAAAACAGCCTTTTTTAATTTATTCAAAGTTTAGATTTAATCAAACTCTGATGTAAAATATAACTTCACACTTGGATATTTACTTTGTGTCATTTGAATTGTAAAATCAGAATCGGCTAAAAATACCAATTGGCCATATTTATCATGTGCTAAGAATTTTTGTTTAATTCGTTTAAATTCTTTAAACTCTTCGTTCTTTGAGTCATCAGGTTTTACCCAGCAAGCTTTGTGAACAGGGAAGTTTTCGTAAGTACATTTTGCACCATATTCGTGTTCTAAACGATATTGAATAACCTCATATTGAAGTGCTCCAACAGTTCCGATTACTTTTCGGTTGTTCATTTCTAAGGTAAATAACTGTGCCACACCTTCATCCATTAATTGATCGACACCTTTATCAAGCTGTTTTGCTTTCATCGGATCGGCATTATTAATGTATCTAAAGTGCTCTGGAGAGAAACTTGGAATTCCTTTAAAACTCATCACTTCGCCTTCAGTCAAAGTATCTCCAATTTTAAAGTTTCCAGTATCGTGCAAACCAACGATATCACCAGGGTACGAAATATCTACAATCTCTTTTTTCTCAGCGAAAAAGGCATTAGGACTTGAGAATTTTAAATTTTTCTTCTGACGAACGTGGTAATAGGGTTTATTTCTTTCGAAAGTTCCGGAAACAATTTTAATAAAAGCCAAACGATCGCGGTGTTTTGGATCCATATTAGCATGGATTTTAAATACAAAACCACTCATTTTTTGTTCCGTTGGATCAACCAAACGAGTTTCAGAATCTTTTGGTCGTGGAGAAGGAGCGATTGTTACGAAACAATCCAACAACTCACGAACTCCAAAATTATTTAAAGCTGAACCAAAAAATACTGGCTGAATTTTTCCATCCAAATAATCTTGACGTTCAAATTTAGGATATACTTCATCAATTAATTCTAATTCTTCTCGAAGCCTTGTTGCTGCTTTTTCACCGACAATTTTATCCAATTCAGGATTATTTTGAACATCAGAAAAAGCAATAGTTTCTTCAATATTTTTACGGCTGTCTCCGCTGAAAAGATTGATGTTTTCTTCCCATAAGTTGTAAATTCCTTGGAAATCGTAACCCATTCCGATTGGGAAACTTAATGGAGTTACTTTTAAACCTAATTTTTGTTCTACTTCATCCATCAAATCAAACGCATCTTTACCTTCGCGGTCTAATTTGTTGATGAAAACAATCATCGGAATATTACGCATTCTACAAACAGCAACTAATTTTTCCGTTTGTTCCTCAACCCCTTTTGCAACGTCAATTACAACAATAACACTGTCTACAGCGGTTAAAGTTCTGAATGTATCTTCAGCAAAATCCTTGTGTCCAGGTGTGTCAAGGATGTTGATTTTTTTGTCTTTATAATTAAAAGCAAGTACAGAAGTCGAAACCGAGATACCTCTTTGGCGTTCGATTTCCATGAAATCTGATGTTGCTCCTTTTTTAATTTTATTGTTTTTTACCGCACCAGCTTCCTGAATTGCACCTCCAAACAACAATAATTTTTCAGTTAAAGTTGTTTTACCGGCATCGGGGTGTGATATAATTCCGAATGTTCTTCTGCGTTGTATTTCTTTTAAAAAGCTCATATTTCGTATAAATAGGTTGCAAAAGTACTATTAATTACGGCTTAATAAAAATATTCAGTTCGTAAATTGAAGTGTCTTGATTTGGAGTTATTTTTTTAGTCGCGAATTACATGAATTAGCACTAATTAATTTGTAATTAAAAAAGGCTGTCCAATAAGAACAGCCTTTAGAATAGTCATTTTTAAAATTACTGATTAATTGACCAAATTGAATATCCTTTTGGAGGACATTGTATTTTTACCCATTTATCTGCCTGAGTTGTTGGGTACCAAGTTGAGTTTCCGGTGAAATCTTTAATTTGAGTATTCGCCCAATTAGTCTGAATCCATCTTTCCTGCCAAACATCTGAGTTGTTAATGTAAACAACTAACCCAGGATTTCCGTTGTAACCGTTTCTTCTTGCAACATATTCGTCATTATCAGAATATAAAATTGAAGTGGTTCCAGTTGCTTTATTGTTGTGAATCCAAATCAGATTATTCAATTTATTTTTGTCTAACCATTCTTCGTAATCTCTATAAAAAATTGTAGGGTAACCTTCGTGAGTCAATATATAAGAGTAAGCTAGCATTTTACTCCAAATTTCGTCTGTATCATGATTGGTTACAAAAGTTACCGCTTTGTACGGATTTCTTTTCCACATCATGTCATCATTTAGTAATGCTAAATTGTTTCCGTCAAATGCATCATTCATTTTATAATAACAAGCAAAATCAAAAACAGAGCTATTTGCATTATTGGCCCAATCATTTAATATATTAACATTGGAATCCCATAATTCACCTACCGAAAATCCGCCTACGTTTGCATTCCAGTCTCTTACGACCCACGATCCAAAACCTTTTACATAATCAAATCTCCAGCCGTCAAATTTCATGGTGTTTTTATAATATTTACCAACTCCATCAGCTCTTTTCCATAACCAATCCTGCACATAAGGATCAGCATGACATAAATCTGGAAATCCTCCAAAAGAACCTTCATCATTATTACCGTAACTGTTTTTATAAAAATTAGCATAAGTACGTTTGAATTTTCCAGATGCAATTCCGTTAAAATTTGTCCAAGTATTTGTTCCTGTAAAAGGATTCGCTTCTGATTGTCCGCCGCTATTGTGATTAATTACAATATCTGCATAGACTTTAATATTTTCGGTGTGAGCGGCTGTAATTAAATTTACCAATTCCGTTTTTGAACCAAATCTAGTTTCTGTAGTTCCATTTTGATTGTAATCTCCAAAATCGAAATAATCCGTTGGGTCATATCCCATAGAAAAAGCACCATTTTGGGCTTTTGAAGCAGGTGGAAGCCAAATCGATCCAATTCCCGCATTTCCCCATGCGGTTACTTTACTGCTCACGGTGTTCCACCAAGTACCACCAGCAGGAACATCCCAATAAAAAGCCTGCATCATAACTCCACCTCCCGGATTATCTACATATTTTCCTGTAGGAGATGAATTTGAAATTCCTGTGCTAAAAGGTTTTCCATCGTGATTGGTTACATTAATAATTTTAAACTGTTGGCTTTCAGCTTTTGAATCGATTTCAGATACTTCATTAGAAGTACAAGCTCCTAAAATAACTGTGGCTGCGGTCAGGAGACACATCGATAATCTGGTTTTTTTCATAATAGTTTGGGTTTAAGGTTAAATAGTTAAGATGTGTAATTGATAAAATTGTATGTTTTTAATTGAAATATTCCCATTTTAAAACACTTAAAATTATTAATTACGCATCTAAAGTATGTTTTTTTTGATTTGATTAAATTTATAGGAAAAAATTTATATCACGAAAACGTTGTAGTGTTAAAAACTTTTTAATTTAGCCGCTAAAAACACTTTTTAACTCTTTCAATATCTTTTAATTACAGGTTAACAGAAGTTTGAAATGATTTCTATCTTAGAAATTACAATACTGGTCTATAATTTTTTGTTAATAGTATAGCAGATAGTTGTATTATGTAATTGAATTGTTATTTTTGTTCGTTATAAGTTATAAAAGAACTAGGCGTTAATTATTTATGCAATTAGATTCATTGGTATAAAAATTAACTTAGAGCAAAAATCTAAAGCAGGTCTTTACATTCAAATAAAATTTTAAATAATGTTATTAAAAAAATTACAGCTAAAAACAATTGATTGCAGCTTAATGTTAGCAGTTTGTTTTTCATTTTTTTTCACTTCAATCGTTGCTGCGCAGGAAGTTATTCCAGATGCGGTAGCGCAAAAACCTGCTGAAATGCCTACTGGAGGTAAGCTAAAAATTGATGGTATTATTGCCACTGTTGGAGATTATATTGTTCTGGATTCTGATATTGATAAAGGATTTTTAGAAATTGCTGCTCAAGGCGGTTCTACAAAAGATATTACAAGATGCCAAATGCTGGGTAAGCTTTTGGAGGATAAATTATATGCACACCAAGCCATTCAAGATAGTATTATTGTAAGCGATGCCGAAGTAAGAACTATGATGGAGGACCGTTTAAACTATATGGTACAGCAAGTTGGAAATATTGACGAAGTTGTAAAATACTATAAAAAGAGTTCTGTAGAAGAATTTAAAACTTATTTTTCGGACATCTTAAAAGAACAAAAATTGGCCTCAGAAATGAGAGATAAAATTGTTAAAGATGTAGAAATTACGCCAGAGGAGGTTCGTAATTTCTTTAAGAAAATACCAAAAGAAGAACTTCCTACTTTTGGAGCCGAAATGGAAGTGGCGCAAATTGTAGTGGAGCCTAAAATTTCTGCAGAAGATAAGCAAAAAGTTAAGGATAGATTAATTGCGATTAAAAAAGATGTTTTAGAAGGATCTAGTTTTGCTACTAAAGCAGTTTTGTATTCTCAAGATCCAGGATCATCTAAAAACGGAGGTTATTACAAAATGACTAGAAAAACACCGTTTGTTAAAGAATTTAAAGATGTAGCTTTTAGTTTGCAGGAAGGTGAGATTTCAGAGCCTTTTGAGACTACTTTCGGTTTCCATATTATTATGGTAGATAAAATAAAAGGACAAGAAGTTGAATTGCGCCATATCTTAATTTCTCCAACAGTTTCTGAAGCTGCGTTAAAAGAAGCAAAAGAAAGAATAACAAACATTAGAAATAAAATTGTTAGTAAAGAGATTACATTTGCAGATGCAGCAAGAACTGAGTCTGATGAAAAAGAAACGAGAACTAACGGAGGAACTTTGGTAAACCCAACAACTCAAGATACTCGATTTGAATTGACAAAAATGGATCCTGCTTTGTACAGTCAAGTTTCTAATTTGAAAGACGATGAAATCTCTCAACCTCTTTTAAATACCGATGATAAAGGTAAAAAAACGTATAAATTGATTACTGTTACAAACAGAATTGATCAGCATACTGCAGATTATGCTAAAGATTATACTAAGATTAAAGAATTAGCATTAAAAGAAAAACAAATCAGTGCAATTGCAAAATGGTTTGACACTAAAATTAAAGATACTTACATCAAAATTATTGGAGAATACAGAAGCTGCGATTTTGCAAATAACTGGTTGAAAAAATAATTTTTATTAAACAAATAAAAAGAGTTAGTTTTATGATTTCATAGAATTAACTCTTTTTAATTTTAAAATACTTCATAAATGTCTGACGTAACAGCAATTCACAATTTAGTTCAAAAAAGAAACGAATTAAAAACCGAGATAGCAAAGATAATTGTAGGCCAAGATGCCGTTATAGATCAAATTTTACTATGTATTTTTTCTGGCGGGCATGCACTTTTAGTTGGTGTTCCGGGATTAGCAAAAACCTTAATGATAAACACTTTGTCTCAAGCATTAGGTTTAGATTTTAAAAGAATTCAGTTTACTCCAGACTTAATGCCGTCTGATATTTTAGGAAGTGAAATATTAGATGAAAACAGGCAGTTCAAATTCATTAAAGGACCTATTTTTTCGAATATAATTCTTGCCGACGAGATCAATAGAACGCCGCCAAAAACACAAGCAGCTTTATTAGAAGCGATGCAGGAACGTTCTGTAACTATTGCGGGACAGAACTATAAATTAGATTTACCTTATTCTGTTCTAGCAACACAAAATCCAATTGAACAGGAAGGAACTTATCCGCTGCCAGAAGCTCAATTAGACCGTTTTATGTTTGCAATCAAACTAGAATATCCAACTTTTGAAGAAGAAGTACAAGTTGTAAAACGTACCACTTCTGATGTAAAGACACAAATAAATCCGTTATTTTCAGCTCAGGAAATTATAGATTTTCAGCATTTGATTAGAAGAATTCCTGTTGCAGATAATGTGATTGAATATGCGGTAAGCTTAGTAAGCAAAACGCGTCCGGATAATAAATTGACAAATGATTTTGTGAAAAATTATCTTGATTGGGGAGCTGGACCAAGAGCTTCGCAAAACTTAATTTTAGCAGCAAAAGCACATGCCGCTTTTAATGGGAAATTCTCACCGGATATTGAAGATGTAAAAGCAGTAGCAATTGGAATTCTGCGTCATAGAATCATTAAAAATTATAAAGCAGACGCTGAAGGAATAACCGAGGAGATTATTATTCAGAAATTATTATAAAACTAAAAAGACCTGATAAACTTGTTATCAGGTCTTTTTTTTAGTTTGGTTTGTAAGTCTCGTTTATTAAAATAATAGGAGAGTTGTAAATCAATTTCAAAAACATCACTTCGGGAAATGAAGTATATTTTTTTCCGTTGCATTCATACCACCAGTTGGAGTAATAAATTTCTTTGTTTTTCTCCATTTTATTGAACCAGATCTCTTCTTTATTCGCTGTTATTTTTTTTGTTTCAATAATATTATAACCATTTCCTGTCCAGCATACCAGCGGGTTATGCGAAGGCGTCTTTATATAAATTAATTTCTGCGGCGTACTAATTTTATAAACTTCATTATTTACCCAAACGCCCTTAATTTGTTCGTATTCTTTAGGGATTTTTATAAGTGGTTCGTTTGTGTTTTCATTTTTGATTTTTAAACTAACAATTAAGACAACAAGAAATGAAATCAAAACCAAAATAATTTTTGATGGTTTTACAACTTCATTTCGCTCTTCGATTTTTGGTTTTATAAATCGAATAAGAAAAAGCATTGGTAAGATTTGATAAATGATAAAGCAAATTAATCCAATGGAATGGTGCAGTAAATTTTCCTGAGTACAATCGAAAAAGATTAAAGTGATGATTCTGAAATAGTTTGAAAGTAAGTTTAGAAGAACCGTTAATGAACAAAAAATGATAATGGAACCAATTGTATACATTTTCTTTTGTTTATTTTCTTCAAGAGTCATTAAAATGGCGCAGGATAATAAACCAGTTTTAAACATTGACAAACCCATGCAAGCGGTATCAATAGTTATTTTAGATTGATTGATGTAAAAATTGACACCTTCGATTTTATCAATAGAAATAAAATTTTTCAGTGTCAGGTAAACTACATAACAAAGATTTTGTTTTATTTCTGTCGTAAGATGAATGAAAAATGTATTAAAGATCGTCGAAAACAACAGTACGCATATAAAAGCAATATAGGAGAATTTTTGAGTGTAATAATGGAAAATCAAACACAAAAATAAAATCAAAGCCAAGAAATGAACCGATTTTGTAAACAATCTAAAGCTCACAAATTCGAAAATTAGGAGTATGCCAAATACGAGATAGTTGATCTTAAAATTGGTTTTTCTTCCACCAATTATAAATAGGCCCAACGAAACCACAATTCCAAAGAAATCGTGGTTTATTGTTGAGATCAGAATTTTAGAATTGATTATAAAAATCAGTAAAATCGCCGACAGCCCTAAAAGAATTGATTTGTTTTTCAGAATAAAATCCTTCATTAACTAATTGCTTTTTGTTTTCTGTAATACATTAAAATAATTGTCAAACCAATAATAATCATCGCCCACTCGTGTGGTTCAGGAACTGCGCCGTCATTGTTTATTGAGGCATTTCCTAAAGTATTGACATTTTTTTCAATTCCGTTTTCTTCGTAATCTCGATCAGTTTCTAAAACAATAAGAGATGAAATCGGAGTAACGATATTAGCATCTTTAGCAAGTTCAACATATTGATTTTGAGCAAGACTGTCGTTTTGAATTTTAATCTGGTCATTTAAAACTTTTCCAAAACAAAACATTCTGTATAAATGATTAGAACCTTTTGATGAAGTTGTTTTTAGTTCAGGATTTTCATGAATAGAAATTCCAGCCGTTTCTAAGTTGACGCTGTTTTGGTCTGTTCTAAATCTTATGAAATAATTTTTAGAAATAAGATCAATACAATTATCGATGTTCGTCTGAAAAAAGTTTACATATTGCTGTTCTTTTATTGTCTGCCAAAACGGATTTACATTTTCTGAAATATTGATAACCTTAATGTTTTTATCCTTTACACTAGTTTTAATCTTTTGCAGATATTTTGAAGTTTCCAGTTCTTCAAAATTTGGAGAAAAAGTACCGTCTTTTGTAATTACCAAACTATTGTTTTTAAGATCAAAAAGTGGTAAAAGAGAATAATTTAGTTTTTTTAATTCATAAAACAATTCATTATAATTTGAAGAATTGATCTCTCGTTTCATGCCATTATAAAGAACAAAAAAGGTTTTGTTTTTTACATTTAAGATTTTTTCGATTTCTCGAATATTCCATTCACAGGTAAGATCAAGAATGATTTCGCTTGGTGCAAAAGGAGCTTTTTCTTTAATTAAAGGTTTTGTCTCGTAGTTTTTATTTTTCCATGTAAAAACACTACTTGTATTTTGAGGTTTTGCAGCAAGTTCTGCTTCCCATTTATCTAGTCCAGTTGTTGTGTTGGTGTAATAATTACCAGTATTTTCAAAGTCTTTTGTTGTTGTAAAAGCAGTTTTGTCATTGGTTTGAAGTCTTGAAACTGTAGAAGCATTGTTAATGTTTGGACCTTTAATAGTAAGGCTTTCATAAACCAAGGTATTGTTTTTTGCTTTTAAAGGCGTTGTAAAACCGCATTTAAAAGTACGTGGAAGATCTTCTGTAACAGGAAAAATTCTCACGGTTACTCTGTTTCCTTCTTTCCATTGCATCAAAGAAGGATCTCGCGCTTCTACGCCAACTACTTGATTGTAGGCTGCTTTTGCTTTTTCTTTTGTAGTCAAAATACCTTTTCTTTCAATTCCATTTACCCATAAAGACAGAGAAGTGGCAACAGAGCCTTCTGGAAGCTGAAAAGAATAAATGGCTTCTTTTTGTCCCCAGCTTTTCTTTTCGCAGGCAACATCAATAGTTAATTCTGTATACGCTAATCGATCGTTTGGGTATATTTTGACATCTTCTTTAATGTTTTTTGTAACTAAATCTTTTCCGCTCCATAAATACTCTTCAGATTCAAGTCTTTTGTCAAAGTTTGATTTTAATATATTTATCTGATCATCAGTACTTAAGTTGTTATCTTCTGTGAAATAAAAAGCTAGATTTAAAAGCGGATCATGTGTTTTTCTTTCGTTGTATTGAACATTTCTACCAAAGACTCCAAAATCTTTTAGATCAAAAAAATTGTCTGTAGAAATATATACAATGTCTTTTTTTAGAAGAATTTCATTAAAAAAGTTAGGTTTTAAATTTTGCGAAATTCGAATGTAAGCAGGTAGATCATCATTGGCGTCAAATATTTTGGTAACGCCGTTACTGTTGATTTTTTTACTTTCACTATTTATAAATAACGTAAAAACTGTGGTTCCTATTACCACTAATAACAACCCAGAACCAAAGGCGATAAAATCTTTTTTATTAGTAGAAAGTTGTTTTATAAGTATTGCACAATGTACTGTAAACACAATTGCAGGAACTAATCCATAAAAGCCCAAGCCCAAAACGATGATTGCAACAATAGAAAAGATACTAATAGGAATTAGAAAAACAGCATAATATAAAATCAATAAGACCGAACAGCCATTTAAAAAATAACAAATCTGATTTAAATATTTGTTTTCAAATCTATTGTAAATAGCAAAATTGGTCATACAGAATATAAATGTCAACGCATAAACCCATATTGGAAGATTTTCAAAAATATTCATCTGAAAGTTTAAAGAAAAACAACCGATAAACCAGTTAAGGAATAAAAAGGCTAGGAGATGCTGGTATTTTTTATAATTCCTTAAAACGTTAAAAGTAACAATAACTCCGTAAGGAATTTGAACAATAATATTAAAGATCGAAAAATTTTCAAAAGTTTCCGACTCAATTTTACTTGCAATCAAAGAAGAGATTAGAAGTGTTATACTAAAGAGGGTTACGAGTAAGCTGATCTTTACTCCAATTTGATTATTCCAAAAGCGATTTGATTGATTTGTTTCCATATAAAGTTATTTTTATTTTAAAGTACTTTGAGAAACAAAGTTAAATTATTTTGTGAGATCACAAACTTTTTTTTGGTTTTTTTAATTCTAAAATTTGAGGAATAAATAAATCTTAAAAAAGTTCGATTTAAATGAAAATTAAAGAACTATATCGTTGTAAATTCTAATTTAGAACTATTCTTGTCTAAAAATGAGGTAAAAAACTTACTTCTGGTGTCACATTAAATTTCGACTTTGTTAAAGAAAACACATTAAAATATCAATAATTCATTTTTTAAAATCAAAATTGAAGTATTCGCAAAAACTAACACTGAAAATCGTTTTTTAACAATAATATTTTTTGAAAAGGCGAGTTCTATTATATTTTTTTTAGTTCTCGGCATTAATCATTAAATTTGCATACAAAAAAATAAAAAATACCTTTTACAAGAAAATATGAACATTTATAAGGACTACATTCAAGAAATTGAAGAAAGAAAAAATCAGGGTCTTCACCCAAAGCCAATTGATGATGCGGCATTACTAAGCGAAATCATTGCACAAATTAAAGATTTAGATAATGAATATCGAAATGATTCTCTTAACTTTTTCATTTATAACACTTTGCCTGGAACTACCAGCGCAGCTGGAGAAAAAGCTAAGTTTTTAAAAGAGATTATTTTAGGCGAATCTTTAGTAGAAGAAATTACTCCAGCTTTTGCTTTTGAGTTATTGTCACACATGAAAGGAGGGCCTTCTATCGAGGTTTTACTGGATTTGGCACTAGGTAATGATGTTGCTATCGCTCAAGAAGCTGCAAAAGTACTTAAAACGCAAGTTTTCCTTTACGATGCAGATACAGATCGTTTAAAAGAAGCTTACAAAAACGGAAGTGTAATTGCTAAAGATATTTTAGAAAGCTATGCTCAGGCTGAGTTCTTTACAAAACTTCCAGAAGCTGCAGAAGAAATTAAAGTAGTTACTTTTATCGCTGGAGAAGGAGATATTTCTACAGATTTACTTTCTCCTGGAAATCAGGCTCACTCTCGTTCGGACCGTGAACTTCATGGTAAATGTATGATTACGCCGGAAGCACAAGCTGAAATTCAAGCTTTGCAAGCACAACATCCTGATGCAAGTGTGATGTTAATCGCAGAAAAAGGTACAATGGGTGTTGGTTCATCTAGAATGTCAGGTGTAAACAATGTGGCACTTTGGACTGGTAAACAGGCAAGTCCATATGTACCATTCGTTAATATTGCTCCAATTGTTGGAGGTACAAATGGTATTTCTCCAATTTTCCTTACTACAGTTGACGTTACTGGTGGTATTGGTATTGACCTTAAAAACTGGGTTAAGAAAGTTGATGCAGACGGAAATGTTATTCGTAATGAAAATGACGAACCAATCTTAGAGCAGACATATTCTGTTGCTACAGGTACAGTTCTAACTATAAATACTAAAACAAAAAAGTTATACAATGGTGATCAGGAACTGATTGATCTTTCTAAATCATTCACTCCGCAAAAAATGGAATTCATCAAAGCTGGTGGATCTTACGCTATTGTATTTGGTAAAAAATTACAAACATTCGCGGCAAAAGTTTTAGATGTTGAAGCGCCAGCTGTTTTTGCTCCTTCAAAAGAGATTTCTTACGAAGGACAAGGGCTTACTGCTGTTGAAAAAATCTTTAATAAAAATGCTGTTGGTATTACTCCAGGTAAAGTTTTACACGCTGGATCAGATGTTCGTGTAGAAGTAAACATTGTAGGGTCTCAAGATACTACAGGTTTAATGACTGCTCAGGAATTAGAATCTATGGCAGCTACAGTAATTTCGCCAATCGTTGATGGTGCTTACCAATCAGGTTGTCACACTGCTTCTGTATGGGATAAAAAAGCGCAGGCTAACATTCCTAAATTGATGAAATTCATGAACAACTTTGGTTTGATCACAGCTCGTGACCCTAAAGGTGTTTACCACTCAATGACAGACGTAATTCACAAAGTACTTAACGATATCACTATCGACGAATGGGCAATCATTATCGGTGGTGACTCTCATACAAGAATGTCAAAAGGTGTTGCTTTTGGTGCTGATTCTGGAACAGTTGCACTTGCACTTGCTACAGGAGAAGCTTCAATGCCAATTCCAGAATCTGTAAAAGTAACTTTCAAAGGAGATATGAAAGGTTACATGGATTTCCGTGATGTAGTTCACGCTACACAAGCACAAATGCTACATCAGTTTGGAGGAGAGAACGTTTTCCAAGGTAGAATTATCGAGGTTCACATCGGAACTCTTACTGCCGACCAAGCGTTTACATTTACAGACTGGACTGCAGAAATGAAAGCAAAAGCTTCTATCTGTATTTCTGAAGATGATACTTTGATCGAATCATTGGAAATTGCTAAAGGCAGAATCCAAATCATGATCGAAAAAGGAATGGATAACGAAAGACAAGTTCTTCAAGGATTAATTAATAAAGCAGACAAACGTATTGCTGAAATTAAATCTGCAGAAAAACCAGCGTTAACTCCAGATGCTAATGCTAAATATTATGCTGAGGTTGTAGTTGATTTGGATCAAATTGCTGAGCCAATGATCGCCGATCCAGACGTTAATAATGCTGACGTTTCTAAACGTTATACTCACGATACTATTAGACCATTGTCTTTCTATGGTGGTGTGAAAAAAGTAGATTTAGGATTTATCGGTTCTTGTATGGTTCACAAAGGCGATATGAAAATCCTTGCTCAAATGCTTAAAAACGTTGAAGCGCAAAATGGTAAAGTTGAATTTAATGCACCGCTTGTGGTTGCGCCTCCAACTTACAACATTGTTGACGAACTTAAAGCAGAAGGTGACTGGGAAGTATTGCAAAAATACTCTGGATTCGAATTTAATGACGATGCTCCAAAAGGTGCAGCACGTACAGAATACGAAAATATGTTGTACTTAGAGCGTCCTGGTTGTAACCTATGTATGGGTAATCAAGAAAAAGCGGCAAAAGGAGATACTGTAATGGCAACTTCTACACGTCTTTTCCAAGGAAGAGTTGTTGAAGATACAGAAGGTAAAAAAGGAGAATCATTACTTTCTTCAACTCCAGTTGTGGTTCTTTCTACTATTTTAGGTAGAACTCCAACTATGGAAGAATACACTGCAGCGGTAGATGGCATCAACTTAACGAAGTTTGCACCTTCTAACAAACAATTAGTTATGTAATCATTAGATTAGTTAAATAAAATTTAGAAGCCCGAGTCGTAAAACTCGGGCTTTTTTTGTAATAATTGCTCTATTTTTTGTACCTTGTGTTGTTCAAAAAAGGATAATAAAAAACAAATTAAACTATGGCTTTTGATATCGAAATGATTAAAAAAGTGTACGAAAACATGCCTGGTCGCGTTGACAAAGCGCGCGAGATCGTTGGTCGCCCACTTACATTAACAGAGAAAATTTTATACAATCACCTTTGGGACGGAAATCCGACCAAAGCGTTTGGAAGAGGAGTTGATTATGTAGATTTTGCACCAGACCGTGTAGCGTGTCAAGATGCAACTGCTCAAATGGCATTACTGCAATTTATGCATGCTGGTAAAGCTAAAGTTGCGGTTCCGACAACAGTGCACTGCGATCACTTGATTCAAGCAAAAATTGATGCTGCAACAGATTTAGCAAGAGCAAAAACACAAAGTAATGAGGTTTTTGACTTTTTATCTTCTGTTTCTAATAAATATGGAATTGGTTTCTGGAAACCAGGAGCTGGAATTATTCACCAAGTTGTACTTGAAAATTATGCTTTCCCAGGCGGAATGATGATTGGTACCGATTCACACACCGTAAATGCGGGTGGTTTAGGAATGGTTGCCATTGGTGTCGGTGGAGCCGATGCTGTAGACGTAATGTCTGGAATGGCGTGGGAACTTAAATTTCCTAAATTAATCGGAGTAAAATTGACTGGTAAATTATCAGGATGGACAGCTCCAAAAGACGTAATTCTTAAAGTTGCTGGTATCCTGACGGTAAAAGGTGGTACTGGTGCTATCGTTGAATATTTTGGTGAAGGTGCTACAGCAATGTCTTGTACAGGTAAAGGAACAATTTGTAATATGGGTGCTGAAATTGGAGCGACAACTTCAACTTTTGGATACGATGATTCTATGAGTCGTTACCTTCGTTCTACAAATAGAGCTGATGTTGCAGATGCTGCCGATAAAGTAGCTTCTTATTTAACAGGAGATCCAGAAGTGTATGCAAATCCTCACGAGTATTTTGATCAAGTTATCGAAATCAATCTTTCTACATTGGAGCCTCATTTAAATGGTCCTTTTACACCAGATTTGGCTACTCCAATTTCTAAAATGAAAGAAGAAGCGATTAAAAATAATTGGCCATTACAAATTCAAGTTGGTTTAATTGGATCTTGTACAAACTCATCATACGAAGATATTTCCCGCGCAGCTTCTTTAGCAAGACAAGTTGCCGCTAAAAACTTAAAAACTAAAGCTGAGTTTACTATTACTCCAGGTTCTGAGGTGGTTCGTTCGACTATTGAAAGAGACGGATTTATTGATACTTTCCATAAAATTGGCGCAACTGTTTTTGCTAACGCTTGCGGACCGTGTATTGGTATGTGGGATAGAGAAGGAGCTGAGAAAGAAGAAAGAAATACAATTGTTCACTCTTTTAACCGTAACTTCTCAAAACGTGCAGATGGTAATCCTAATACATTGGCTTTTGTTGGTTCTCCAGAATTAGTGACTGCGATGGCGATTGCGGGTGATTTAGGTTTTAATCCATTAACAGATAAGTTAATCAACGAAGATGGAGAAGAAGTAATGCTTGATGCTCCAACTGGTGACGAACTTCCTGCTAAAGGTTTTTATGCCGAAGATCCAGGATTCCAAGCTCCGGCTGCAGATGGTTCAGGGGTTCAGGTAGTGGTTAATCCAGTATCAGAACGTTTGCAATTATTGGCTCCGTTTGATGCTTGGGATGGTAAAAATATTACAGATGCCAAATTATTAATCAAAGCTTTCGGAAAATGTACAACAGACCATATTTCTATGGCAGGACCTTGGTTACGTTTCCGCGGACATTTAGATAATATCTCAAATAATATGCTGATTGGTGCTGTAAATGCATTTAATCAAAAAACAAATTCAGTTAAAAATCAATTAACTGGAGAATACGATGCAGTTCCTGCTGTAGCTCGTGCATACAAAGCGGCTGGGGTTCCATCTATTGTTGTAGGAGATCATAATTATGGTGAAGGTTCTTCTCGTGAGCACGCTGCTATGGAGCCTCGTTTCTTAGGTGTTAAAGCGGTATTGGTAAAATCTTTTGCTCGTATCCACGAAACAAACCTTAAAAAACAAGGTCTTTTAGGATTGACTTTTGCTAACGAAGCAGATTATGATAAAATTCAAGAGAACGATACAATCAATTTCTTAGATTTAACTGAGTTTGCTCCAGGAAAACCATTGACATTAGAATTTGTTCATGCAGATGGTAAAAAAGATATTATCTTGGCAAATCATACTTATAATGAAGGACAGATTGGCTGGTTTGTTGCAGGTTCTGCATTAAACTTAATTGCTGCTGGAAAAGCTTAATTTAAGCTTCCACATATAAAAAAGCGCTCTGTGTAAACAGAGCGCTTTTTTCGTTTTAATGAAGAATATATCGATCAGGTTTAGTTTTTATTTGCTATATTATTTTGTGATAAAACTCTAATACGGTTTGGTGCGGTATTGTCAAATTCGTCTATAGAAATGCTGTATACTTTTGATGAGGGAATCTTCATGAACGAGCCAAATGAATAGCCTCCAATAATGTACAATTTGTTATTTAAAAAATGCATGGTAGCAGCTCTTAATTGAAGATCAACAAAGTATTCCTTAATTTGCTTTGATTTTGTGTCGTAAATTGAGAGCTTTCCATCTTCAAAAATATAAATATCATTATCGTTGTAAGCAATTGCAGGATTTTCTAGATGGGAAATTAAAGACGCTTCATTTTTCCAAGTTTCATTTGTTAAATCAAAACTCTGAATCTCGGAAAAACTTTTGTTGTCATTATTTCCAATGGTAAAGATTTTATCGCCAATCAAAACTCCTTTTATTTCTTTGGCAGTTGGCATTTTTTCTAACTCATACCACAATCCTGAAGTGATATTGTACATATGTACTTTGTCAGTAAAGGTCTTTTGTCCTCTTTCAGTGTTTTTTATAGAGCCGCCCATGACAATAATATTATCTTTATAGACAAAAGAAGTAAAGTCAGCAGCTGTGTGAGGATTGGTTTTGTCAATGGTGATAGTATTTTTATTAACGTCAAAAACTTCAATTTCGTTTTCTAGATATTCAAATTTTTGGTTCATTGAAAGTCTTTTTCCTCCTAAAACATAAAGCATGTTGTCGTAATAATTCATATTATGATAAGCTCTTCTCTTAAATTTTGTATTTGATTTCTCCCATATATCTGTTTTTGGGTCATAAATAAGCAAGTCTTCGCTATAAAATCTTTTGGCTACTTGCATTTGAAGTAATTCTCGATATTTTTTTTCGAAGTTAGGATCGTTATCAGAACTTATGCTTCTTTCCTTTAAAATGTTTAGTGCATTTTCTTCGTCACTGCTGTCGCCGCCAACTATATAAATTTTGTCATTTATTACTGCCGAGCCAAAAGAATAAAGGACTTTATTTAAAGATTCAAGCTTAGTAAAATCAAGTTTAGATTTTAATTTCACTTGACGATTTGTTATCTCCACATTCTTCAACGTTTCAATATCTTCTTCTAGAGAAATAATAAAGTTTGATTTTTTAAAATCAGTGATTGCTATTTTTGTCGTAATGTAGCCAATATGTGACACCTGAAGTGTATCGTTTGCTTTTGTTTTACTTAATGAAAATTCTCCACTATCATTGGTTATAGTTCCGATTTGAGATTGCATTGCATATATATTAGCATCCTCGACTGGTAAGTTGGTAGTTTTAGATTTAACAACTCCATTTATAGTTTGCGCAGTTGTAAGAAAAGGAATTAAGACAAAGAGAGATAATATTTTTTTCAAAATGTAAAGGTTTTAATTTGTTTAGTTTTGGTGTAATTTCTCGAAAACGACTTATTAAGATAAGCAGCTGCTTTTCACAATATTGGCGCAAATTTTATGCCGTAAATTCTCATAACAGGAAAATTTGTTGTTAAAAAATGTGTTTTTATTACTTTAATAAGTTAAATTCGCGATGCCCCCAAATCGAATAATTATCTAGAGTTTAAAAATTTAGTTGTTTTTTGCTCTTTAAAAAGTTAAGAATATGATTAATAAGTTAATTGTAATATTATTTTTTTTAAGTTTTGGAGCTTTTGCTCAGGAAAATTTCATTAAGCATAAAATTTCGCAAGGTGACAATCTTACAGTTATTGCAAAAAAATACGGAGTTAAAGCAAAAGATATTGCAGATGCTAACCCGAATGCTCCAAAAATTCTAAAGTTAAATTCGACTCTTCTTATCCCTAATAAAAACAAACAAACTGCTGTATCAAAATCAAATTCAGTAGCTGAAAATACAAATTCCACAGGATCTCATGAAGTGCTGCAAAAAGAAACACTTTGGGGAATTTCAAAAAAATATAATGTTTCTGTTGATGATCTCAAAAAAGCCAATCCTCTTTTAGAAACAGAAGGATTAAAAATAGGACAGCTGATTACAATTCCGTCTAATATTTCTGTTGAAAATGAAAAACCGGCAGAAACGGCAGTTGTATCTACAGATGTAGAACTTTTTAGAGAAGTTAAGCCTAAGGAAACTAAATATGGGATTTCTAAAGAATACGGAATCACCGTTGCAGAATTAGAACGACAAAACCCATCGATAAAAGGAAAAGTTCCTGTTGGATATCTGCTTACCATTAAAGTTTCAAAAGAAAAAGCAGATGCAATTCAGGCAGCAAAAGATGCCCAGGAAGCTAAAAATGATGTTGCAAACAATACTTCAAGTCAAATTGCAGAAAATACAGCGCCAGAAATTAAAAAAGATTCCACATATGTTCGAACGCCAGGAAACTATTCGGAATTAATAGATCAATTAATTGTAAATGCTACGGGTAATATTGGGACAAGATACCGATCGGGAGGAACCACCAAAGCAGGATTCGATTGTTCTGGGTTAATGTTTTGTACGTTTAATAATTTTGACATTAAACTGCCTAGAAGTTCTATTGAACAATCTCGTATTGGTACAAAAGTTACATCTGACGATGCTCAAAAAGGAGATTTGATTTTCTTCAAGACAAATGGAAGACGTCAAATTAATCATGTGGGAATGGTGGTAGAAGTCTTAGATGGTGAAATAAAATTTGTACACTCGTCAACTCACGGTGGTGTTATGATTTCTTCTACCAAAGAACCTTATTATACGAGAGCTTTTTCACAGGTTAATCGTGTTTTAAACTAATTAAGTAAAGTTGTTTTTAAGTGTTTCAATTTTAAGTGGTTTGCTAAAAAATCCAGAAACATAACTATTTTCTTTTGCCTTTTTTATTTCGTCTAAATCCAATGTTGAGGAAAGAACAAAAATCTGAATTTTGTCTTTTATTTGTTCTTCAAGACTTGTGAAGTGCTCCAAAAACTCAAATCCATTCATAATAGGCATTTGAATATCCAAAAGAATGATTAATGGTTTTTGTTTTACGTTTTTTAAAAGCCATTCTAGTCCTTCTTTTCCATTGTTGGCAATATAAAGCGGGTTGATATCCAATGCTTTTTTGAGTAATTTTTTAATGACAAATTGATCAATCAAATTGTCTTCAATTAATACAAATCCTAGATTAGATTCCATGTGATTGCGGAATAGTTACAATAAATTTACTTCCAATATTACTTTCGGAAAAAACAGCGATTTCTCCTTTTATATTTTCTATGGCTTCTTTTACGATGTAAAGCCCTAATCCTGAACCTTTATTTTTGTTAGTTCCAAAATACATATCAAAAATACTATCCTTAAATTCATCTCGAATCCCGATACCGTTGTCCGAGACTTCGATTTTGTTAAGTCCGTCGCAGCTATAAGTTTTTATGCTGATGAACATTTCTTGTTTACTGCAGTCGGCGTATTTTATGGCGTTAGAAAGTAAATTATTAATGATAATTTTCAAACGCAATCCGTCACTTTCTATTTGGTCAACCAAAAGTTCCTGGGTTATTTTTATTCGATTGGCATTCTCGATGTGCATTAACTGAAGAATGGCTTCATTAAATAATTCTTTTAAACTTACAGGCTCCATTACAACTTCCTTTCTTTTGTTTTTAGAATAATCGATAATATCGCTTATAAATTGATCTTGTCGTGTAAGGCTGTAATTCATCATTTGAAGATAATTTCTTATTTGCGAAAGGTCATCTTCTAAGGCTGTAATCTCGATCAGGCCTTTCAATGACGTAATCGGTGATCTTAAATCATGCGATGCACTGTAAACAAAACGATCTAGTTCTCGATTGACAATAATGAGGTTCTCATTCTTTACCTCAGTTTCTTTTTTAGAAACCAAAAGCCTTTTTACCATGATTGAATAATAAAGACAAACGCTGCATATAATAATCAGTACAAAAAAGACATTCGTAAGAATTAATAAATCTTTTATTTTACGAGTTCCTTCTCCTAACATATTAGAAAAATTACGTTCGTTAATGGTCAAACTATCGCTGATAGTGCTGATTTCGTGTAGAAATTTCTGTCTGTCGGCTGGAGTTAAAATATTGTGTTTAATTTTGGCATTTACCTGCTGTCCGATTACAAAAAGTCTAAAAATTAATTTATCTCCTTTTCCCCATTCATCAATAGCTTTTGATAAAAAAGAAACATTTTTAAAGTTGTCAAACAACCAGATCACGTCATCCAAATCTTCTTCGTGATTTCGTCCAATCAAAAAACCTTGCCGAGCAACTTCATTGTCTCCGGCTTTCAATAACGTAATTCGCGCAATTCCATCACCTTGCGGTACTTTTATTTCTTCTAAATATAATTTCCACTGCTGTGGATCTTTGGTATATAAATAAGTAATAAGATGTCTAGAAGCATCTTTTTGTCCTTTAGAATAATGAGATTCTCCGTTTACATATGCTCTGTTGGCTGATAAAATTTTGATTGTAAAAATATTAATGCAGATTAAAAGGGCGCAAGAAATGAAAACAATTAGTATTAAAATAAAAACATTCGGAAAACGAAAGTTTTTTAGAGCTTGCAGCTTTAACATAGATTCTTGTTTGTAGGTTAGTAATAAAGCGCGTTTGTTTTGTTTGAAAAATGCCAGGCAAGCTTTATGGGGTAAAGGTTGTTTGGTTTTATTAAACGTTTGTTAAATTATTTTCTTTTTTATAAAATGAGAATTTGTTGGCAATATCAAATATAGTAAAATTTATCTTATAGTTTTTTAAAAAATAAGTACAAAAAAATTAACATATAAAAATCTGTAATTCAAATATTTGTGTTTTATTTTTACTGAAAAACGACTTTTGCATTTTAAAAAAGATATTTCAAAAACGCTAATAAGCTTTAAAAATGAAATCTTAATATTTTGTGAAAATTAGAAGTAAAAATAGTTGTTTTGTTTAATGGTTTTGTGTCTGTATAATTTCCTTTTGAAATTATTATGAGAAAGAAGCATACAGAATCAATCTTCTAAAAGCATATATAGAAGGAACAACAGGGAAATAATTGTTAATTCTTTTTTTGAATTCGGCACTCAATTCTTCAAATTCATTTGTGTTTAAACGTTCTTGGTAAACGGTTAACGCTGAGCCGGAAATAAAATCAAAAAAATCATTCTCATTTTCTGAAATAATGGGATAAACTTTTTCGTAGACAATTAGATTTTCGCCTCCATTTTCAAAAAGTATTTTGGCATATTTGTCTAAATTCAAAACAGGCGAAGGTCTTGTCCAATTCTTTAAATAAGAAGCAAACGGCTGTTCTTGTACTAATTTAAAAAGTATTTTATTGAGAATGTTTTCGTTTTGTTGAGGCATCTGAACAGCAAGTTGTCCTCCAGAATTAATACGTGAAATTATTTTTGGAAAAAGAGTTTCATGATCGTCAATCCATTGTAAAGCGGCATTAGAGAAAATCAAATCCCATTTGGTTTCATTCTCTAACTGTTCTGTAATTGATAATTGTTGGAAAGTTACATTGTTCTCAGCAGGTGCTTTTGCAAGCATTTCGGCTGAATTATCTATCCCCAGTACAATCGGATTACTAAGTTTTTGAGCTAATTTCTTAGTAAGTTCACCAGTTCCGCATCCTAAATCAATAACTTTAAGATTTGGTCTATCGATAATATGACTTGTCAGATCTACAAAAGGCTTAAAACGGTCTTCTTTAAATTGATTGTATTTTTTCGGATCCCAAGTCATAAATATAGTTTTTAATTCCAAAAAGGAATTTCGATTTAAATTCTAATCTTAAAGTTAAGAATTTAAATTGATCAAACCTCTGAAAAACTGAATGCCACCGAATAATATTGCTCCCCAAAATATAAAACCAATATTAGATAAAGTTAGAATAGTACCGCCAACACACCATAAAATACCATAAAGCATATCCTTCTTTGCCTGAGCATGCGCATGTTCTTGTTGTGCTTCATGAATTTGAGTTTCAATTTTTTCAACAATAAGTGAGGCTGCATCAGGACTTAATCCATTTTCGATCAAAGCATTTTTAGTCTCATAACCAGATTTTCCCTCATTAAATAAACTTATCGCTAAATAGTAGTATTGATTAGATGCTTCCTGAGTTTCTGCTATAGTGTTTTCCATATTGTAGTTTTATATTTGATTGGTTAGTTATTACCAAATATAAATACTTGAAATTGTATAAGTTTACGGGAAAGCGTAAAAGAGGAATTTTTTTATTAAAAGCAAGTTGCTAAGATTGGTATTATTTTATTCAAGTTCGTGCCAAAAATGACCACAACCATTTTTGCATTCTGTATTTCTTCTTTCAGTATCGGTAATTTTAAAAATCCAAAGTAAACAAGTTATCGTTTTTTTGTTTTCATTTTCTGGAAGTGAAGCCAATTTATAAAAAGCAATTTTGGGAGAAAATCTTTTTAGTATCTCAATTGATGTAAAAGTTTGTCTTAATGGAATACTGTTTATTGCTTTTTGATAAGTTTCTGAATTATAATCTGATTTCTCTGGAATAGAATTGAAGATATAATTATGAAGAGTTGAAAAAAGTTGTTCAAAATTATAGTTATCGTCTAACAAAAGATGTAATCCAAGATGAAAATCAATTTTATCTTGAGCAATTTTATTGATTATTAATTCTTTTTGGTCCATAAATGAGAAATAGAATTCGGTTGATTTTTATTGAAATTCTTTATCATTAAAAAAATTAAAATACTTACAGCCAAAAACGGAAGAAAATAAGAAAATACAATTAAACTGTCTTTAATTGTTTGATCTATGGAATGTATAATTAAGCCTAAAAACCAAATAATGATGGATATTATATTTAATGCTTTAGAAGCGGTAAGTTTATAAAATGATAATAGCATGAGCGACAATACATTTAAATTGTACATATTATCAAGAAAAAATGAATGATAAAAGCCGTTATTCCTTGATAACAAGACCCACCGCCGAGATAAAAAATTTTGGGGGTAAAAATTTTGGTCAATAAAGCTGTGCCGATCAAAATAAATAGCAGATAATATTTTGTTTTCTTGTTCATGAAATTAATTTATCAAAAGGAATAATTCATAATTTGATTTATTTCAAATATAAAATATACTTTGATAATTAAAAGGTTTCATTTATAATTAATAAATATAAAAATAAAAAAACTGCAAGTGTAAGACCTGCAGTTAAATAGAGTTATTTTTATATAATGATTGATCGTTTTCCAATGTTTTGGTCGTGAGGTAAGTTGTTCCAAGATACTCCAGAGGCAGGTACAGCTCTTTCGCGTCCCCACATTCTAATTGCTTCGATCTTTTCGGGCGCAGTTTTACTTAGAGGAACAATATTTTTAAAGCATTTTTTGAAAAGAAGATCATCAACAACGTTATCTCCATGAATTACTGCCTGAATTGCTACATCTCTAACAGCTCCTTCTATATCAGAACCAGCAAAACCTTCTGAAACTTCAACAAGTTGATTTAACATATTTTCAGACGGAAGAGTTAGTAAATTACGTTTGATGTATAACGAAATAATATCTTTTCGTTCAACTTCGCCGGGAAGATCGACAAAGAATAATTCATCAAATCTACCTCTGCGTAAAAGTTCAGGAGGCAATTTGCTCACATCATTTGCAGTTGAAACAACAAAAACTTTTGCCATACTTTCTTGTAGCCAAAATAAAAATTGTCCAACCATTCTTGTCGATGTTCCTCCATCATTTGAGCCTATTGCGCCTGAAAGTCCTTTTTCAATTTCGTCAATCCATAATATACATGGAGCAGCATTATCAGCAGATGCAAGCGCTTCTTTTAATCTGTTTTCTGATTGACCTAGATATTGCCCTTGAATAGCTGCTAGATCAAGACGATATAAAGGTAAATTCCAATTTGCAGCAATAAATTTTGCGGATAAAGATTTACCACAGCCAGGAACTCCAACCAATAAAACGCCTCTTGGAGGTCTCATTTTTCTAGCTTTTAAATCTGCTGTTAAAAGTTGTTTTTGATTATCAAGCCAATGCTGTAATCCAGATAAACCTGCAACTGAAAGAGTAGAAGGATCCAATTTTACTTTTTCTAATCCAGATATATCACTAAACAATTTATCCTTAGCATTACTTAATTCTTTAATATCTTCTTTTGTTAAAGATCCTTTAGCCATTTGTGTTGCTAAAACATTTTCAGCTTCAATTTTAGTCATATTTGCCAATATTGCTGCAGCCATTTTATAGTCGGAATCTTCCCATTCTAAAGGAATTGAGCCTTTGTAAGGAGTGACACATTCTTTAACAACTTCTAACATTTCTTCTTCATTTGGTGCATCGAGAATTATCGTCATTCCTAAGCGTTGCAATTGCGGCCATATCGTTTTTGTTGTAATTAAACAAATACTGCCACCTCTTTCTATAGCCTGAATCACACAGTCATATAAATGTCTAGAAACTAAATTGTCATCTTCAATATCACTTACTTCTGTAAAAACGAATGTCAAATTTTGTCTTTGTGATATGTTTTGAACAGCATAATCGAGTCCCCCTGCAACAGATCTGTCATCGTTAACACTTTTTTTTGATTTGATATCAATAGTTCCCTGAGATAAATTATGAAAATAAATGGGGATATTGATTTCTTCTGCCAATTGTTGAATAACCTCTAATACTCTTGTTCGTTCGATACTTCTAATTGATATAAAAGGTATCCTTGCTCTGAACATACGTAAAAGAGAAGTTTTGAATTCTGATTTATTTGCCATTTAAAATATTATTTTTCTGCCGGTTGGAGAGATTATAGTATTGTTTTTCGAAAGTTCTTTTGGACTTATTTCTTGCTCAGGAACATTTAAATTCAATTGAAAAGATTTTAATAGAATTGTTATTTTTTCATTCCTGTTAGAATTGTTTTTCTGTAATGAATTTCTAATTTCTGCAATAAAATCGTCCAAGTCGTTTTTGAATGTTTTTTGCAAATCTTCTGGAAAGCTTTTTATCGAAATAAATTTATTGAGAGTGATAAGATTTTGTTTGCCATTTCGCAAAGCAATTTCAAAATCATCTTCTGATTTTAGATTTTGAAATTGAAAAGCTCTCTGAAATTTATCAAGCCAATTTTGTTTTCGTAGCTTATATGTTTCTTCAGCTTTACTATAGAAACGATTTGCGACACCAGCATCAATTATAAAAGAACCATTTGTCATATCTTCTAAAACGTGATCATTTCCATTTCCAAATTGATCAAGAAGATTTGCCCATTCAGAATAAGTCGTCGGACTTTTCATTATTGGTTTTTAATTCTCGGATTAATAAACTGTGATGGTGGAACAATATCCCAATCAGGAAATTTTGCATTTTCTAACTCAGGCTCAGTTCTTCCTTGAAAAAGATTTGTTATTACCTTAGTTTCTGTTTTTTTTTCATTTACGGCCTCTTTAGATTGGTCCAAAGTATTGCCTAAAATTATTTTAGTCATAATTAGTTGATTTTTTATTTTTAAATAATACTTCTAGCAGTCTCTTTAGAAACACTCGAAAAATCTTCAGGGGTTATTGATGATATTAGATTTCGCACTTCTTCAGCTTTACTATCTTGTAATGAGTGTTCTATTCTATAATCTACAGTTTCTGCAAGACAGCCACGCAAGACTTCTTTCCCTTTCTGTTTTCGTTCATTAATATTTTCTATAACTTTCTTTTTGGCTTTATTGTTTGTATTAATTGAATTCCAAATTATAACTGCACCAATACCAATTCCTATAAAACCAACAAATGATGAGACGTTAAAAAAATAAATACCTAGAAGACATACTAATGCGCCAATTATTACGAGTCCATAAGGAAAAGAAAGTTTTGTTAATTCTGATTCTAAAATTTTATCATAAAAAGTTTCTTGTTCAATTAAAAGCTCATTTTCGTCTCTTCCATCTTTTGTAGATATTTTAAAATCATCGATAGATAAATCAATATGTTGCGGAACATTATTTCGGCATTGAGCAGTAAAAGTATTGTAAGCTTCAAGAATCCAAGGTTGACTAATTGAAACTGCAAGTGCCTGAGTTACGACTGTTGCACCAGATAATTCGGGATTAAATGAAGCATTAGTTAATAATTGTAAAAAATCTACCTGCTCATCAAAAATATGTTTTTCGGTATCCATAATTGCCTGAGCGGCATTTTTGTCTCCATCCATCTGAATAATAAGCTGATTAAATCGTACTTGTTCTTGTAACGGAAGTTCTTCATCATCAAAATTTGTAACAAGCAAGGATAAAATTTCATCTAATTGAACTTTTATTCCTTTAGAAAAATCAGCAGAAGAAGAGATTATTTTTTTGAAGTGAGTATTTATGATATTGTGCGTTTTTGCTTCTTTTAAAGAAGTTTCTAATAGTTTCCAATTGCTGGAAAACTTTTCTAGTAAAGGGTATGTTCCTTGGGATAGAGGCCCCGAAGCTTCAAAGAACTTCACCCATTGTATTTTTTGTTCATTTATAAATGTATCGCCTTGCGTAAGCTGATCGATCCAATTTTTGACATTTATCATCATTAGTTGTCTAGCCGCAGGAGGAAATACTCCTGTGGTAACGGCTTCTAATATGATGATAAATTCTCTATCGAGATTGTGCGGATTTTGATGCATAAAATACCGCTCGAGCCATTTTAAACTTGAATCGTTTCGAGATAATCTGCGCATTACCATCATAAAAAAGAGAGTTGTTTTGTAATCATCTCTTTTTAAAGCTTCATTTAAAGTTTTTTCAGTTGCGGTTTTATCATTCCTAATCCAAGCTGTTAAAGAAACTAATGCAGGAGCAAGCCAATATCCAGGAGCTTTCATCATTACTTCCTCTGTCGTAAATCGTAAAGTTTCTTCACTTATTACACCAATATCTACGCCTTGAAGAATACCAGTTGCCATTCTTCTCACTTCGGCATAATAACCAAACTTAATTTGTAAATCTTGTTTTAAATTTCCTTGTCTTGTTTCAGCAAGTTGTAAAGCTTTGTGTTTTAAATCAGCTTCAACGAAGTCTGAGAACGAGTCAGCTAGTTTAACCAATTCGCTCTCCAATTTATTTTGTTTGAAATTTAATGTTCCCAATTCAGAATGAACGCCTTTCATGTCTGAACTAATTGACCTTAAAGCACTATTAATAATAGAAAGGTCTGCATAAGAGATTACTTGTTGTGACATAGTTTTTATTTTTAGATATTTTATAATTTTGTTGCTGTGCCGTCTTCTCTTATTAAAATAATTTTATCATTGTAGATTTCTACCATAGCATAAGCATTATGTTTGGCGACAGAACGCGCTTTTTCAAATTGAGGCTCCATGGTTTCAGTTTCCTTGTAGTGTTTAATGATTTGTGTACCGCTTAGATCTAGTGTATGTACTTCATAAGGATGTCCTAAATAGCATTTTGAAATAATGCCTAAGGGTAAACTTGCAAGTTCTGCAGTACCAAATTCTTCTTGAATTGATTTTAAGAGATCCTCCATGCCTTTTGTATTGGTTAAGGGTTTGGTATCGAGATCTTTAATTAAGTCCATGTATTTCTTAGATCTTTTTTTCAAGATATCTCTGTCACTAACAAAGCCCAATTTTTGAATTTGTTTATCTCCGAAAAGATTCATTTTTTCGTCTTGTAAAATTATTCTAGCCATTTTTTTTGAATTATATTACTACTTCGTATTTCAAAAGTATAGCCTCTAAAAAGTTAAATTTTATGGAAAACCGTAATTTGATTTTTAGATCAAATATTTCTATAACTCTGGTGAGATTTAAGGATGTAGAGTTGTGTTCTTTTTGCAAGTAAAACACAATAAAAAAATAAAGAGGAAAGTCAGGCTGAAGAGGGATATCAAAAATATTCTTATGAAGATATTTTTATATTTAGTAAAGTACCGAATTGCAGATTTGAGAGGAGAATTTAAAAAGCATTGAATAAAAATCTAAAATCTACAATCTAAAATCTAAAATTTCCAAAAAAACTATATCTTTAACCAACCGAAAACCAAAAAAATGCAAGAAGAAAACCACGAAAATTTTAAAAGAGAACTCGGATTATTAGACGGAACCATGCTTGTAGTAGGTTCTATGATCGGATCGGGGATATTTATTGTAAGTGCCGATATAGCCAGACAAGTAGGTTCTGCTGGATGGCTTACTTTAATTTGGCTGCTGTCAGGATTAATTACAATTATAGCTGCAGTTAGTTATGGAGAGTTAAGTGCCATGTTTCCTAAAGCCGGCGGACAATATGTTTATTTAAAAGAAGCCTATAATAAGTTAATTGCCTTTTTGTACGGCTGGAGTTTTTTTGCTGTAATTCAAACAGGAACAATTGCGGCTGTTGGAGTAGCATTTTCAAAATTTGCTGCCTATTTGTACGAGCCTCTCAGCGACGAAAATATATTATTTGTATTAGGATTTTTTAAGCTCAATGCAGCACAGTTGGTTTCTATTTTTACCATTATTTTATTAACCTATATCAACAGCCGCGGTGTAAAAAATGGTAAAATTCTGCAAACAGTTTTGACAATTATAAAAATCCTTTCTCTTTTAGGATTAATAGTTTTCGGATTAACGCTTGCCGCGAAAGCATCAATTTGGGACGCAAATTGGACAGATGCCTGGACACCAAAAACATATAACGCAGAAAATGGTTCTTGGCTTCCTATAAGCGGTCAGGCATTAATTACAGGAATTTCAGCAGCAATGGTAGGTTCGTTATTCTCTAGTGACGCTTGGAATGGGGTAACTTTTATTGCGGGCGAAATCAAAAATCCGCAGCGAAATGTTGGTTTGAGTTTATTCTTAGGGACATTTATTGTGACAATAATTTATGTTTTAACAAATGTAATGTATCTCGCAGTAGTTCCTTTTGAAGAAATTGCAACTGCAAAATCAGATCGTGTTGCGGTAGTAGCTTCACAATACATATTCGGAAATATCGGAACTTTGATTATTGCCATCATGATCATGATTTCGACATTTGCCTGCAATAACGGATTAATTATGGCTGGAGCTAGAGTATATTATACGATGGCAAAAGACGGATTGTTCTTTAAAAAAGCGGCAGAATTAAATGATTTCAGTGTTCCTGCATGGGCATTATGGGCGCAATGTTTTTGGGCTTCGGCTTTATGTCTGACAGGTAAATATGGTGATTTATTAGACTTTGTAATCATCATTGTTTTGATTTTTTACATTCTTACTATTTACGGAATCTTCATTTTGCGAAAGAAAATGCCAAATATAGAAAGACCTTATAAAGCTTTTGGATATCCTGTTTTACCAATGTTGTATATTATTATCGCAGCTGCCATTTGTGTTTCGTTGCTTATAACAAAATTTTCAACTTGTGGCTGGGGTGTTTTAATTATGCTGACAGGAATCCCGGTATATTATCTAACAAAGCCAAAAGAAAATTAAAATCTTAAATCAAATATAAAAACCGCAGCTTAAATTTTAAACTGCGGTTTTTTGTATTAAAAGGACTTTACATTCGATTTTTAAAACTTAGTGCTGATGTAAGAAGTAAAGAATCAAGCTGTAAAAGTCCTTTAATTATTTTAAATATTTTTTCAGTTCCGCAGCAGCTTGCAAAAACAAAGCTTTTGTCTGCGGAATTTCAGCAAGACCATTTAACAAACCAAAATCATGAATCACGTCGTTGTAACGAACTGTTGTTACAACAACACCTGCATCGCTGAGTTTACGTCCATAAGCTTCGCCTTCGTCTCTTAAAATATCATTTTCGGCAACCTGAATCAAAGTAGGAGGTAAGCCTTTCAGCTGCGATAAACTCGCTTGAAGCGGAGAAGCATAAATCTCTTTTCTTTTCGAAGGATCTACATATTGATCCCACATCCATTTCATTAAAGAACTCGTCAAGAAACGTTGTTTGCCGTATAATTTATAAGATTCCGTTTCAAAATTAGCATCCGTTACCGGCCAGAAAAGAATTTGAACTTTATATAAATTAGTTCCTTTTTCTTTTGCCATCAAAGCGCTTGCAGTTGCCAGATTTCCGCCTGCGCTGTTACCAACAATTCCGAGTTTACTTCCGTCAACATTAATTTCATTTCCATGTTCCGAAATCCATTTTGCGGCTGCATAAACTTCATTTACAGGTTGTGGATATTTGTGTTCTGGTGAAAGCGAATAATTTACAAAAACGCCTGCGTAACCCGTAAGAACACTCAAATCGCGAACCATACGTTTATGTGTCGGATAATCGCCCAAAACCCAGCCGCCGCCATGAATAAACATAAATACAGGTAGTTTTCCTTTTGCTCCCGCCGGACGAACAATATTCAGTTTGATTTTATATCCGTCTGCTGTGATTTCCTTTTCAGATTCTTCAATTCCAGATAAATCTACTTTAAAAGCATTTTGTGCTCCAACCAAAACATTACGAGCGTCGGCAACAGGAAGTGTTTCAAGCCCAGGACCGCCTCCGTTTAATGGTTTTAGAAAAGTCTTAACGGCAGGAGTCAAATGCGGATCTGTTGCATAATCTGTCTGAGCGAAACTTTGAGTTGGCAAAGCCCCTAAAATTATATATGGAATTACTAACATTTTTATGATACTTAAATTCTTCATGATCTCAAGATTAAATTTATTTAACAGAATAAGGCAGAGACAAATTTCCACTCGCTACCGCATACACTTTGTATACGCCCAACATAGGTTTTGTTCCTTCGCTTTCATGCGATCCGCCAGCGCCAGTACTCACTTCCATATAACAGCTCACAGCATCGAACTTAAAGTTGGTTTTATTATTAATTCTAAAATCAGGAACGATTACTTTGATCGAATTACCTTTAGCAACAATATTAAAACCAGGGCTGTCCATGTACATTGCCATCCCTGGATTGGTTGGAGGAAGAACTACATTTGGATCGCCTTTTGTAAATTCTCGAACCGAAAGTCCGCCGCCAACACGTTTATCTTCAACCAAAAGCACCCAGTGTGCATGCCAGATTAAACCATCGTTGAGGTAATTACCATCCAGATTTTCATCCCAAAGCGGTGTGTCTTCAAAATCAGGATGAGAGGTAAGAGCCAGTGCTACAATTCCTTCGGCTTGACCGAAACCAATATCAGCAGCTTTTAAAGTAGTCGGAAAAACATAACCTAAAACTGGGGCGCCATTGAGTTGTCCCACAGGTTTAGGCATCGTTTTTCCTGCAGTTCCTTCTACTTTGATAGTCCAAACCGTAATACCAAGATCGGCGTTGTGTGTAATCGAAGCTGATTTTATTTTAAAATCACTATTGTTGTAGCCGCTGCATTTGTCACAAGCGCTGGAAATTGAATGATTCAGAAAAAGAATAAGCAGATAAATAATTGATTTTTTCATAATGTATGTGGTTTAATGTTAATCGGTTTCAAGAAACCAATAGATATGCCACATAAAAAAAAGCCCTAAACGCAAGGGATTTAGAGCTTTTTAGATGCATGTTAAATGTTATATTTCGTTAATTGAATTAAATCTAGTGAAATTTCGTTACGAAAAAATGAATAGAAAATTGAAGTTCTGTTTTGGAATTTAAAATGGCACTATTAATTTTTAGGAGCTAATCCCGCTGTCCTTCCAAATCTTTTGTGTCCCGTTAAAGGAACGGGACACAAAAGGATTTTCCCTCCCATCGGGGCTAGGGCATCCGTTTTCAAAAGAAACAATAGTTTTGAAAAGTACTTTATAATTTACACAAAGGGAGAAATGAAAATCTCGTGTAAATTAAAAAAATGTATGACCCAAAAATCTTTAAGACTTGGGGTTTTTGTGGCAAAAAACTTTAAAAAATCAGTTTTCAGACAAATCATTAGTAATTCGATCTTCTGTAGGTCTTAGGAAAATAAGATATATGATGATTAAAATTCCAAATAATATAAAATCAGGTTTTAAAAACAGAAGAATAAAAGCGGCACCTTCAAGAACAGCCCATCTCATAATCGAAGCTGCTTGATAAATAGGCAGTTTGTCTTCTAATTTTAATTTCGGATCAATTTGTTTTAGTTGCGATTTAAATAAAAATGTACTTAAAACAAAAGCAAAAACAGGTATCAACGCATATATAATGGAGGAAGAATCAATTTTAGGGATTTTTAATGTTTTAATAGAAATTTCGCCCACAAAAAAATAGACGAGAATTGTTCCTGCACAAATGGCAAGATGAATAATCTGCAGTGTTTTGATTTTTTCGGTCATAATTTGGTTTAGATTGAGGTGGATTTAATGCAAGTTAGTGCTAATTATTTTAAAATGAATACTTTATTGTTTAGATTCATAGCACTTTAAAACAATTTAAGAATCGAAGAAAATTTTCAATATGAATATTTAACCGCAAAGCCTGCCAAGATTTATGTAAGGTTCACAAAGTTTTTTTTTAAGCTTTCTGAGCTTTTATTCTATTTTAAATAAAACATAGCGGTCTTTGCGTAAATCTCAACTTACCTTGCGGTTAAACACAAAAAAAGACACCCGAAAGTGTCTTTTAAGAAATAATGCTATTGAAGCTAAAGAAATTAAATCACTTCAGACTCAACAGATTTTATAGTTGAATTAATAATATTAATAGTTAAAGGATCTGATTCTCCAGAGAAAAAAGCATCCAGAATTTCTTCAAATATCGGATTTGCGTTTTCTACCATAGAAAACAAAGTCATACAAGAACGCAGTTTTCTAGCATCTAAATCGCCAAAAATTCCGTCTGCAGATTTCATTTTAAAAGTTAATAAAAGCTCAGAAATTTCGATTAAATGTTTTCCTAAAATAGGATGTTCCATATAATCTGCTGCTTCTTTCAAATCGTTAATAGCGTATAGAATTGCAGTATCACTTTGTCCTAATCCTTTTATTTGCGGAAAAATAAACCACATCCAATGCGTTTCTTTTTTCCCTTTGCCAATTTCGGCAAGAGCAGTAAGATAAAGTTTGTTCTGCGCATCTAAGAAACGCGATAGATCATTGTTCGAATAAGCCATTACGGTATTGTATTTAAAAAAAGGTTGCAAAAATAGTAAAAAAGATAAGTTCTGCCTAATAAAACGTTCATACAGTGCATGTTTTAACTTTTAGAGCAAGTAATATCTTACGTGTGTTTTAATGAAAAAAGCTTCTTTTTAATTTTCAATTCTATAAAAATCAAAGATTTCGATTGGTTCTCCTAAAGGTAAGATTGATCCTTGGCAAAACATCGCGAGCCGTTTTCGGAATCTGATGCTGCCAAAAACTATTCGTCGTTCCAGCCATCAACAAAAAGGATCCGTGGTGCAGCGGAATCTCAATCTGCGGAATCTCTTTGCTGTATTTATGACGAAGTTTAAACATTCTAGTTTCTCCAAAAGTAACCGAAGCGATCACTGGGTTTGGACCGGTATTATGTTCTTTATCGCTGTGCCAGCCCACGCCGTCGTTTCCGTCTCGGTACAAATTCAATAATAAACTATTAAAATCAAGTTGTGTTTCTTTTTCAACACGACCTCTTATTTTAAGTAATTCATAGTTCCAATCTGGTCCTTTTGGGTCTGCGCCGGGATTATCTTTATCTTCATACCAAGCAATCATTCTAGGAACGGTATAGGTTTTATCGTAAACTTCCATTTGATGTTCTCTCCATTTGGTTTTGCGAAGTATCCTTTCATAAAAAAGATCCGATTCTTCTTTTGTAAAAAAGTCATCAATTAAAATCAATTCAGAATCAGGAATGTCAAATACTTTTTTTCCTGCCAAACCTGTGGTAAACAATTCGGTGTCGTTAAATAGTGTCATTTTCCATTATTTTTTATCAATTTCAATCCATACAGGAGCATGATCGCTGGTTTTTTCCCAACCTCGCACATGACGGTCAACACCGCCAGCATTCAATTTTTTTGCTATTTGCGGACTCAGTAAAAAGTGATCAATTCTTAGACCCGCATCACGTTCGTATGCATTTCGGAAATAATCCCAAAACGTATAAATTTTCTCGTCGGGATATAATTTTCGAATTGCATCTGTCCAACCTTGCGAAACTATGTTTGTAAAAGCTTCTCGAACTTCAGTTCTGAAAAGCGCATCGTTAACCCATTTTTCGGGTTTATAAACATCTAGTTCTGTTGGCATCACATTGTAATCTCCAATCAGGATTACTGGAACTTTTAGACTCAATAAGGTTTCTGCACGATGCGCCAGCCGATCAAACCATTTTAATTTGTATTCAAATTTTGGCCCCGGATATGGATTTCCGTTTGGAAGATAAAGACACGCAATTACAATTCCGTTAATCAACGCTTCGATATAACGGCTTTGCACATCTTCTTCATCGCCTGGAAGTGTACGGGTTACTTCTTCAATCTCCATATTTCGAGCAAGAATCGCAACGCCGTTCCATTGTTTTTGTCCGTGCCAGATAGCATTGTAACCGGCATCATTTATTGCTTTAAGCGGAAATTTATCCTGCGGTGCTTTCAATTCCTGTAAACAGACAATATCTGGAGCGGTTTCTTCCAGCCAGCGTAACAAAACATTCAATCGCCCGTTAACTCCGTTTACGTTATAAGTAGCTATTTTCATAGTAGATTTTGATTAGTTCTAGTCTTGAATTTACAACTTTTTAGAATTTTATTTTGTAAAGTGTTTGTTAAAGAACACTTTACCTGGATATTTTTCAGCGTAAGCAAAAATTAACTGCTCAATATATTGATTGCTTTTATAGAGCGTAACATAACTTTTGACATCTTCGGGATCGTGAATAGCAGTATCTCGCGGGATATATCCCATTCCATGAAAATGACCGTTTTCAATCCAGATACAGCTTCGTTCATCTGCAGATCTTCCTTTGTCTATAATGGCAAAACTTGGTCGGTTGTGCAATAAAAAATCAATCGCATTATCTACTTGTTCGTTATGAAGAAGTGGATCAGGAAGTTCTTTTACTTCAGGAGTATAGAAAAAATCGCCTTCTTCAGGTCTTGAATATTTACAGAATCGATGGTCAATTTCAAACTGTTCAGCAAGACTTCTCAATAAATTAATGCCTGTGTGGAGGCTGTTAAATTCATGAATACAGATTTGGAACTTACTTACTTTGCCAATTGCCAGATATTTATAACCATTTCGTGCTTCGTATTGATAAATTCCAAATTTGGCTTCAAAACGTTTTAAAGCTCTGTTGTAAGTCGGCCAAAGTTTTTTGATTTCGGTACATTCTAAAAGTAAAGCCATCAATTCTGTAGCACAGACTTCAAAAGAAATTCCGTAAATATCTCTTAGAAAATGTTGTCTCTGCTGATTGATATTATTTCCTGTAAAATGCGATGTCACGCGTTTTTTTAAATTAACAGCTTTTCCAACATAAATGACTTTTTTCGCCTGATTATAGAAATAATAAACTCCTGGTTTTTCGGGCAAAGCATTAAAATCTTCTTGCGGAAGATTAGGCGGTAATCGTTGATCCTGTGCTGTTTTTTTGATCATTTGATCGATTACGCCCTCGTCGTCCCATTCGCGTAAAAGCGAAAATAATTGAGCGGTAGCATCTGCATCTCCGCCGGCGCGGTGTCTGTTTTCTAAGCCAATATTTAAAGAGTTGCAAAGATTTCCTAAACTGTACGAACCCAATCCAGGTTTAATTTTTCTGGCAGCACGAACCGTGCAGAGTTTTTTGGCTGTCCATTTTAATCCTGCCTGAGCCAGCTGATGATGTACAAACGAATAATCGAAATTGACATTATGCGCTACAAAAATACGATCGGTAAGCATTTCCATAACTTTTTCAGAAATATCATCGAAGATAGGAGCATGGGCGACCATTTCGTTATTAATTCCCGTTAATCCAAAAATAGAAGGCGGAATATCCTTTTCGGGATTTACAAGTGTTTCATAACGTTCGAGCACAGTGCTTCCGTCGTGAATAATAATCGCGATTTCGGTAATACGACTATGACTGGCATTGCCGCCTGTGGTCTCGATATCTACTATGGCATATTCTTGCTTTCTCATTTGGATATAACGTAAAATATTGTATTTCTGTTACTTAATTAATCTTGAAATGTAATGAATTAACCTTGTTTTATTGTTTTTATAAGAAAAATTTATGCTTTAACGGTAATTACATCTTTAAGCGATGTAGAAAATTTTGGCGATAATCTGTCTTGTTTCATTTTCCACTGCCGTCCTAAAGACTGCACGCCGAATTTAATTTTGTTATTGCCATAATTCTGATTCATTTTGTCAATTACAGTCATTAAAGGTTGGTGTTTAGGATTTGAAGTTTGAAATAAATTGAGCTGTGTTTCATTATTTGGCGTTAAGCCCATTACTATTACGCCGGCTTTTTTATAACGATAACCTTTTTTAAAAATAGCTTTAAAACCTTTTTGCGCCGCTTTATTAAGTTCTATTGTCGAATTGGTAGGAAAATCAGTAGTAATAGTAATGCTTCGTGAATATTGAGAATCTTTGCCACCCATAAAATCAGTTTGAATAAAAACTGTCACCATATTACAATGACAATCCTGACGTCTTAATTTTTCTGCACAAGAAGCTGTAAATGTGCTTATTCGTTCAGAAATTTCTTCATACGTAGTATATCTTTTTTCGAAAGACCTCGTAGTAGCAATCATTTTACGATCTGTAGCTTCTTCTAATTCCAAAGTAGGTTTTCCTTCTAATTCATGTTTTAGCCGAAGTCCGACTACAGACATTTCTTTTCTCACCCAAGCGTCAGGAAGCTGTGTAAATTCATAAGCCGTATTGATTTTTTTTGCTTTAAGGCGCTTGGATAATTTTCTTCCAATTCCCCAGACATCTTCAATTTTGGACCATTTTAAGGCTTTAATTCTTTTTTCTTCAGAATCAATACAATAAACACCTTGCGTACGATCTGCAAATTTTCGGGCAATTTTATTCGCCATTTTAGCTAAAGCTTTGGTAGGTGCAAAACCGATGCTGACTGGAATTCCTGTTCCTTGTGTTACTTCTTTCCGCATTTTTAAACCCAATGAGTTGAGGTCAAATAAATCGTAACCAGAAAATTTTAAGAAAGCTTCATCAATACTATAAATTTCAATTTCGGGTGTGTAAGTTCGCAGCAGATTCATTACTCTATTACTCATATCGCCATACAATGGATAATTAGAAGAATAGACAAAAATATTTTTTTCTTTGAAAATAGCTTCATATTTAAAAGCAGGAATAGCCATAGGTATACCCAGCGCTTTAGCTTCATCAGAACGCGAAATAACACAACCGTCATTATTAGAGAGAATAACGATAGGTTTTCCTCTTAAATGCGGTTCAAACACCCTTTGACAGGAAGCATAAAAATTGTTACAATCGACTAAAGCAAACATTTCTAAATTTTAAAAAGATTTAATACTGTGAATAACAATTCCCCAAATGACAAAGTTATTTTCTGGCGTTACTTTTATAGGCTGATAATCTTCATTTTCGGCAATAAGCCAGATGATGTCTTTTTCTATTTTGATGCGCTTTACAGTAAATTCACCATCAATCTGGCAGACAGCAATTTTGTTGTTTTGAGGTTCCAGGCTTTTATCAATAATTAATAAATCTCCATCATTAATACCGGCATTTTTCATAGAATAACCTTTTACTCTGGCAAAATAAGTCGTGTATTGATGTCTAATGAGCTCCTTATTAAGATCAATGGAAGATTCAATAAAGTCATCAGCAGGAGAAGGAAAACCTGCACTGATACCAACGTCAAAAAAAGGAATTTTTACTTCCGAACTCATGTCTGGAACGTATAATTCTATTGATTTTGTGGTATTTCCTAATTTCATAATCACTTCAAAAACTTATTATTCTAATTACAAAATTAGTACAGATAATAACATTTTTAGTATATTTGCTGTTCCAAATTATAACAAATTAATTATGTCCTTATTTTCAGACAACATCAGAGCATTAAGGGTTAAGCATAAAATATCGCAGGAGAAATTAGCTGAAAACCTTAGCATTACCAGAGGAAGATACGTGAAATACGAAGACGGAACTTCGGAAGCGCCATACGATATCTTAAAGAAAATTGCATTATATTTTCATATGAGTATTGACTTGATATTATCTGTCGATATCCGCAAAATCGATGTGCAAAATTTGATAAAACTGGAAGGCAATCGACTTATTCTACCGATACAAGTGGATAGTTTTGGAGAAAATTTTATCGAAATTGTATCTCAAAAAGCAAAAGCAGGATATCTAAACGGTTATGCTGATCCTGAATATATAGAAAGTTTACAGCAGATTACACTTCCGTTTTTAGGTCCTGGAAAACACCGCGGATTTCCCGTTGAAGGCGATTCAATGCCTCCGCACGAAGACGGATCAATTATTATTGGTCGTTATGTGGAAAAACTAGGCGAGGTGATGGACGGAAAAACTTATATTCTGATTACTAAAAATGAAGGAATGGTTTACAAACGTCTCAATAAAAACAAAAAAAACGCTTTGGTTTTAGAATCGGATAATAGTTTTTATCCAAATTATGAAGTGAAAGCGTCTGATATTTTGGAGATTTGGGAATACGAATGCAATATCGGGCGCTCAGATAAAAAACAAGAAATGTCAGAAACGGGAGCAATGAAAGATTTGCTTTTAGAATTAAAAAGAGAAGTTCGAGAGATTAAGAATAATACTTCAAATACTTAAAAAGTTTATATTAGCTGAAAAAAGAGTTTTTATGAAACAATATTTACTGCTTTTCCTATTTATTAGTTTTTCTTATGGATTTTCTCAAGATCTGCCTAGTGAACCTGCAAATGGATTTGCTTTTCCGATAGGATCTAAATTTACAATAAAATTAATTCCAATCGATTCTGTCAGTTTTAATTATTCAATTATAAAATTTGATCCATTTACCGAAACTGTGGATACTTTCGATAACGATAATCTTTTTAGTAAAAATGGAGAAGAAGATACAATTGATTTTTATTTCTGTTTAGGAACAAGCGGAAAAACAGAAGATGAAAAGAAAAAAAGTATGAAAGTGCTTTTAATCTTTAAAAACAGATCTAAATATTCTGTTACATATAATTCAGATATTCAAAGAAAAGAAGACGGAGAGTACGAGAAAACTTCAAATATGGGTGCATACCCAGGAGTAAAGGGAACTGAAATGTGGCCTTATATGATACACTCAATTGGTCTAAACGATTTTAAGATAAAAAAGTAAAATCGAAAATGAATATCCAAAAAGCCAATATCGAAGATCACATCCGTTTGACGGAAATCACCAAAAAGTCAAAAGCCTATTGGGGATATTCTGAAGAACAAATTTTAGCTTGGGATAATCAATTAACGATTACGCAAGATTATATAGAAAAAAATCCTGTTTTTAATTTAGTTGATGAAACTAAAATTATCGGTTATTATTCATATCTAAAACTAGAAAACAATCAGGTAAAATTGGACAACTTATTTGTTTTACCTGAATATATCGGAAAAGGATTTGGCTCTTTTTTAATGAATGATTTTCTGGAAAGGATTCGAAATGAAAAATATGAAAAAGTCATTTTGGATTCAGAACCCAATGCCGAACAATTTTACCAAAAAATCGGATTTATAAAAATCGGAGAATTTGAAACCTCAATTAAAAATAGATTTATGCCGATTATGGAAATGAAGCTATAATTATATAGAAATGTTTTTTTGCCACGAATTACACGAATTAGCACAAATTTTTATTTTAAATTAATCAAAATATAATTCGTGAAAATTTGTGTAATTCGTGGCAAAAAAATCTAAACCTTCAGCGTAAACCAAAAAGTACTTCCCAATCCTAAATTACTTTCTACGCCAACGGTTCCGTTTTGGGCTTCAATAAATTCTTTGCTAATAGCCAAACCCAATCCGGTTCCAGATTTTGGACTGCCTGGAATCTGGAAATATTTATCGAAAACTTTGTCTTTGTATCTTGGTTCAATTCCTTTTCCGGTATCGATAACCTGAAAAACCATTTGATTGTTTTCTTCTTTTAGTTTAATGAGAATCGTGCTTTTTTCAGACGAATAGCGAATCGCATTCGATAAATAATTAATCAAAACCCAGCCTGTTTTTTCGCTGTCGGCTTTTACGTCTTTTAGATTTTCATCGGCATCAATAATTAACTGAATTTGTTTTTGATCAGCTTGGACTTTTACCGCTTCAACGGCATAATTTATAATTTCATTCGGATTACTTTTTCCAATATTCAATTGAATATTTCCAGTTTCCAATTGTGATAAATTAAGCAATTCGCCTGTAATTTTCAATAACCGCTGACTGTCGTCTTTTATGCTTTCAACCAATTGTTTCTGGTCGTCATTCATTTCGCCTGTTTTTGTGTTTTCAAGCAATTGTAAACTTAATTTTATAGAAGCAATCGGCGTTTTTAGTTCGTGTGAAACGGTTGCTATGAAATTGGTTTTAGCAAAATCCAGCTCTTTAAAAAGTGTAATATTTCGAAGGATAATAACATCGCCAATATTGATTTCCTTTTCTTCACCCGTTGGTGTTATCGTGATGTTGATGGTTTCTTTTTCGAAATAACTTTCTTTAGCATTCGCGAAAATTTTCAAAGGCTGTTTTTTCGAATTTCCATCTGTTTCTTTCAAAATCAATGAACGAATCAAATCATTTGTGTTGGCTAATTCCGAAGCCGATTTTCCAATTGCATCTTCCGATTTTAGACCGATAATTTTCAGCGCTTCATCATTCGCAAACAAAACAATTCCAGCATGATCCAGACCAATAATGGGATCGTTCATATTATTGATAAGCGTTTCCAGACGCTTTTTCTCAAAAAGAAGTTTATAAACATTGCTGTCGTGATATTCTTCGAGTTTTTGTGCCATCGTATTAAACGATTTGGCGAGATCTCCAAATTCGCTGTGACTCGTAAAATGTACGCGTTCAGAGTAGTTTTTATTGGCAATTTCTTTAATACTAAAAGTCAGTTCCTTAATCGGATTCGCGATATTATTTGGAAGATTAACCAATAAATTAAAAGCGATTAAAAAGCATAAAGTTCCCACAATGGCAATTGAAAGATTTGCCGTTTCAGCAGATTGTTTGGCAATATCACTTTTCTGTTTTATGGCATCCAGATTCAGTTTCATGATCGCAAAAATATCCTGACGAATCTGTGCTTTTAGGTTTTCATCAGCATTATTTTTTTCTAAAAGAGCAAAACTAGCCATGAGTTTTTCCGTCGCTTGTTTTTCGCCTGGTTCGGTAATATTCTGCGTTTGCTTTTTAAGATTTTCTTCAAAATTCTGAATCGTTTCTTTCGAATCTAATTTCATTCCGTCCAAAGCAAAAATCATATTTCGCGAATATTCCAGTGTATTGTAATTCGATTTCAGAATATTTTCGGTGTCCTGTTTAATCAAAAAAACAGAATAAGCACTCACTAAAGAGAGAATGATGATCATTAAAAATAATAACCCAACACCCAGATTCAATTTGGTTTTAATTCTCATTTTATAAAAACATTTAATTTTTTTTGAACCATATAAGTTATATAAGGAAATGTTAGAAGCTTTTTTAACCGCAAAGGCGCAAAGTTCGCTAGTTTTTTTGCTCGCAAAGTCGCAAGGGCGCAAAGTTTTAATTCAATCTTTGCGTGCTTTGCGAAATCTTAGCGCCTTTGCGGTTAAACTTCAACGTCCCTAATTAAATGAACTTATATAACTTATATGGTTTAAAAACTTTCACGACAGTATAACAAGATCAACGTTTGATAACGACAACTTATTTAACAAGCGCCTGAAAATTGTTGTAGACAAAATTACTTTAAATAAATTCAAATGCGGTTTTCCGATGCAGACAGTTGTGATTTGTTTTTCTTCAACAGTTTTTAAAATCGCATTGGCAATATTTTCGTTTTCCACTTTAATAACTTCCGCTCCCAATTGTACGGCGAGTTTAAAGTTATTAATTAAATGCCGTTGTTTGTCGAGAGCAATTCTTGTAGTACTTTCCTTTGGCGTTTCAACATACAAAACATACCAGATTCCGTTGTAATAGCTTGCGAGACGCGCTGCTTTTCTAATCACGATTTTGGCTGTCTTTTCATTACTGCTAATACAAGCCAACAATTTTTCATGACGTAAAGCATGCAGATTCGGGACTTCGCTTTCTACTTTTCGAACTACCTGACTCGCGACTTCTTTCAAAGCCAATTCACGCAATTGCAGAATTTGTTCCGATTTAAAAAAGTTCGCCAAAGCAGTCTGAATTTTGTCTGCCGTATAAATTTTCCCTTCCTTTAAACGTGCAATCAAATCTTCCGAAGTCAAATCGATATTCACCACTTCATCTGCGAGACGTAAAACATTATCCGGAATTCTTTCCTGAACGTCAATTCCCGTAATGCGTTTTACGTCTTCGTTCAGACTTTCGATATGCTGAATATTTACCGCCGAAATTACATTAATTCCCGCTTCCAAAATCTCCAAAACATCTTGCCAGCGTTTTTCGTTTTTGCTTCCCTCAACGTTTGTGTGCGCCAATTCATCTACAATAACCACTTCGGGACGTAAATTTATAATTGCCTGAACATCGAGTTCTTCGAGCTCTTTCCCTTTATAAAAAATGGTCCGCCTCGGAATAAGAGGCAAACCAGTTAATAATTCGTGCGTTTCCTTCCGCATATGCGTTTCGATATAACCGATTTTCACGTCGATTCCGTTTCGTAATAACGAATGCGCTTCCTGAAGCATACGGAAAGTCTTGCCCACACCGGCACTCATCCCAATGTAGATTTTAAATTTTCCTTTCCGGGATTTCTGAATCAAATCCAGAAAGTGCTGTGCGTTATTTTCGTTTTCCATTTTTTACGTTTTTTGCCACGGCGCTAAGGCACTAAGCTTATTTTTTAAGCCACAGATTATACAGATTAGAAGGATTTTGAATTACTTTGTCTAGATTATTTGCCACTAATTACACGAATTGGCGCAAATTTTTATTTTAAAATTAATCAAAATGTAATTCGCGAAAATTAGTGTAATTCGTGGCAAAAAATAATCCCTTTAATCAGTGTAATCTGTGGCTAAACTATTCTAGAAACTAATCGCCAAAGCAGATGTTACAAACGTATTAGTATCCGTTGGCAGATTGTTTTTTGTAAAAATTTCATCCTTGCTGGATAGATTTCTTGCTTCAATTCTAAACATAACATTATCAGTAATTAAGTAATCAAAGTTAGCTGAAAATCCGTAAGTTTTAAATCCGTTTGGCGTTTCTGTTGCGATGATTACACCTTTTTCGTCACTGTAATATTCGCCACGCATTGCCAGCTGAATTTTGTCAGTTGGTTTGTATTGCAGAATCAAAACGGGCGAAAACCAAGTATCGTATTTGTTACTATTTTTAGCCGATTGCTGAGAGCCAATATCAAAACCAGCAGTTAGATTTACTTTTTCAGCCACTTTAAATTGTCCGTAGAAATTATTAAAGTAACGCCATTTTTTATCAATATCCGGCTGTTCGTTTCCTGCATAAGTGCTCCAATTTAAAGTCACATTATCCGAAGGTTTGTACGTAACCTGCGTTCCAAAAGCCGGAGTTTGATTTCCTTCCACTTTTTGGATTCTCTGCCAGCCGTTCAAATACATTCCGGCCAAATACCATTTTCCAGATTCAGAAGTATAACCAATTTTTACGCCTGCTTCGTAATAAGGCGAATTCTCAGCCAAAATGCTTCTTGTCAGCGTTTGACAATCTTTCCCAATGGCACTTTCAAAACCAATATGCGAAGGCATAATTCCGGCATCAATCCATAAATTATGATTTTTTGAAATCTTCACACCAACATTTGCTTCGTAAACATTTTGCAGTAAATTTTGTTCTGCAGACATATTATACTGTGCGTATGTTCCTGCCATAAGCGCAAAATTCCCACGGATATTCTCTTTAGAATAATTCACTTTTGCTATTCCGAGATTAAGATTGACTTCATTACTTTTATTATAACTGTAAAAAAATCCCGGTCGTGTATGATCTTCAGGTTTTGCGAAATCATAACTGTAATAAACATCAACATATCCCGAAAACGTAAACGGACTTTTTGATTCTTCCTGTGCATGTAAATTGCTAAAACCAAAAGCGATTAAAGCAGTAAGTATTATTTTTTTCATTTTAATTGTGGTATTTAAACCGATTTAGGGTAATAAATTATTAGTAGATTTTTTAGGAGCTAATCCCGCTATCCATTTCAATCTTTTGCTTTTTAAAGAAAAAAGCAAAAGGATTTCCACTACTATCGGGGCTAGGGCATTTGGGGTAAAAAAGGGAGTTTTATGTTATAATAGGTTTTATATCCTAACAGGTTTCCAAAACCTGTTAGGTATTTAATTTTAATTAGTTTTAGGTTTAGTTTGTCATTTCGACGAAGGAGAAATCTTCGCAAGAAACTCCACACAGTAAATCGTCAATCTTTGTAGAGCTACTTGTGAAGATCCCTCGTTCCTCGGGATGACAAACGGTGTGATTACTGTGATTCTAAAGCGGAATCATACCTAACAGGTTTTAAAAACCTGTTAGGATAAAAAACTTAGAATCTTAGCATCTTTTAGCGAAGCGTATCCAAAGCTATATTTAGTTCCAAAACGTTCACCGTTTCAGGTCCAACAACAGCCGTATTAATTTTAGATTCTACCAAAGCTTTTACTTTCGTTTCCTCTAGTTTTCGTTCTTTAGCCACGCGTTTCACCTGAATCAAAGCGCCTTGCGGAGAAATATTCGGATCTAAACCACTTCCCGAAGCGGTAACCATATCAGCTGGAATTTCAGCTTTTTTCAAATATGGGTGAACAATAAGGAAAGTATCAATTCGTTTTTGAACCAAAGCTAAATATTCAGCATTGCTTGGTCCTTTATTGCTTCCTGCACTTCCAGAAGCATTGTAATCAACAGCCGAAGGTCTTCCCCAGAAATAATTTGATTTATCGAACTTCTGTCCGATTTTCTGATAACCAACGACTTTTCCGTTAGAAGAAAGCGTTTCTCCTTTTCCTTGATTTGGAGCTAATTGTGCGATTCCGTAAATCGCAAGAGGATACATAACTGCAAATAAGATTAAAGTAATTGCAGTAAGTTTTAGTATTGAGAATATAGATTTCATTTTTTTTATTTTTAAAGGTTCTAAGGGACTAAGGTTCTGAGGGACTGAGGAAAAAACTTAGCACCTTAGCATCTCAGAACCTTAGCACCTTTTGTTTACATGAATAAGGCAACCAACAAATCGATTATTTTTATTCCAATAAAAGGAACAATCAATCCGCCCAGCCCATAAATCAAAAGATTACGTTTTAAAATTGCACTCGCACCAATCGGACGATATTCAACACCTTTCAGCGCAAGCGGAATTAAAATCGGAATAATAATCGCATTGAAAATCACAGCCGATAAAATGGCACTTTCAGGACTGTGCAAATGCATAATATTCAAACCTTGTAACGCTGGAATCGCAGTAATAAAAAGTGCGGGAACAATCGCAAAATATTTCGCAACGTCATTTGCAATAGAAAAAGTAGTCAGCGTTCCGCGAGTCATTAAAAGCTGTTTTCCGATTTCTACGATTTCGATCAATTTTGTTGGATCATTATCTAAGTCAACCATATTTCCTGCTTCTTTTGCAGCCTGCGTTCCGCTGTTCATCGCAACGCCAACGTTGGCTTGGGCTAGGGCAGGAGCATCGTTGGTTCCGTCTCCCATCATAGCGACTAAACGGCCTTCTTCCTGTTCTTTACGGATGTAATTCATTTTATCCTCTGGTTTCGCTTCGGCAATAAAATCATCCACTCCAGCTTTCTCAGCAATAAATTTCGCCGTCAGCGGATTATCTCCTGTAACCATAACCGTTTTAATTCCCATTCGGCGTAAGCGCTCAAAACGTTCTTTCATTCCGGTTTTGATAATATCCTGCAATTCGATAACCCCTTGCAACTGATTGTTTTTAATGACAACCAAAGGTGTTCCTCCGTTAGAAGAAATCGTAATGACTTGTTGCGCTGTATCTTCTGGAAAAACATTTCCAGATTGTTCTGCGATTTTTTTAGCAGCATCCTGCGCACCTTTTCGAATGTTGGTTCCGTCTTTTAAAATGATTCCAGAAGTTCTGGTTTCAGCAGTAAATTTTATGGTTTGTGAAATTTCCGAAGTATTCTGTAAAACACTTGGTTTGCTTTCGTTTTTCACTTCTAGCATTTCACTTAATTCCAAAATACTTTTCCCTTCTGGAGTATCATCAGCAAGTGAACTCAAAACGGCAGATTTCACAAAATCATCAAAAGCAATTCCTTTTGTTGGATAAAAATTGGTTGCTTTTCTATTTCCAATAGTGATCGTTCCGGTTTTATCCAAAAGCAAAACATCAATATCTCCTGCAGTTTCAACCGCTTTTCCTGATTTGGTAATTACGTTGGCGCGCAAAGCTCTATCCATTCCCGCAATTCCGATTGCCGAAAGTAAACCTCCAATTGTCGTTGGAATCAAACAAACGAACAAAGCAATAAAAGCAGCGATTGTTATTGGCGCATTCGCATAATCGGCAAAAGGCTTTAAAGTCACGCAGACAATCACGAAGATTAAAGTAAATGCAGCTAACAAAATGGTCAAAGCAATTTCGTTTGGCGTTTTCTGACGGCTTGCACCTTCAACTAAAGCAATCATTTTATCTAGGAAACTTTCGCCAGGTTCAGAAGTTACCTGCACTTTAATTTTATCAGATAAGACTTTTGTACCGCCCGTTACAGACGATTTATCTCCGCCGGCTTCTCTAATAACTGGCGCACTTTCTCCTGTGATAGCACTTTCGTCAATCGTTGCCAAACCTTCGATAATTTCACCGTCGGTAGCGATTACATCTCCGGCTACGCAGACAAAAATGTCTCCTTTTTTTAATTGTGAAGACGAAATTGTTTGTCCATTTTCCAATTTTGCAGGCGTTTCTTCACGGGTTTTTCTTAAACTATCGGCTTGTGCTTTTCCGCGGGCCTCGGCAATAGCTTCGGCGAAATTGGCGAATAAAAGTGTGGCCAATAATATTAAAAATACAATTAAATTGTAGATAAAACTTCCCTGATCGTTGGCACCCATTAGGATCGAAATACAAACCACAAACATAATTGCGGTCCCGATTTCTACGGTAAACATTACCGGATTTTTAATCATCATTTTTGGATTCAGCTTCACAAAAGACTGCAATAGTGCTTCTTTTACCTGCTGGCTTTCAAACAATGATGCGGATTTATTAGTTGTCATTTTCTTGTAAAAAGTTAAATGTTATTTGTTATAGGTTATGCGAAATAAACTCATAGATTGGAAAACATAGCCAGCGGTTTCAACCGCTGGAACACAACGTATATCATAATCTGTGTTCTCATAATCCGTTTCCCGTGGTTGAAACCACGGGCTATATTTGAAATATTTTGCGTTTATATTTCATGTATTTAAAATATCTAGCATTTTTATTTTAGTGTAAAATACTCTGCCAATGGTCCAAGAGCTAATGCTGGAAAGAAAGAAAGAGCAGCAATAATCGCAATGACAGCAAAAATCATAATTCCGAAAATTGAAGTATCTGTTTTTAAAGTTCCTGCGCTTTCTGGAATGTATTTTTTATTGGCTAATAAACCTGCAATTGCCAACGGCCCAATAATTGGAATGAAACGGCTTAACAGTAAAACAATTCCTGTAGTGATATTCCAAAACGGATTATTATCGCCTAAACCTTCAAAACCAGAACCGTTGTTAGCAGCACTCGAAGTATATTCGTATAACATTTCAGAGAATCCGTGGTTTCCAGGATTGTTAAGCCAGCCCGTTGCGTTTCCGCTGAACCAATAACCCATCGCAGTATCATTCGCAGCAAAATAAGAAGCTAAAGCGGTTCCGGCTAAAATCAATAAAGGGTGAAGAATCGCGATAAAAGCTGCAATTTTTACTTCGCGGGCTTCGATTTTCTTTCCTAAGAATTCTGGAGTTCGGCCGACCATTAAACCTGAAATAAAAACCGCCAGAATAATAAAGATGTAAAAGTTGAGGTAACCCACACCACATCCTCCATAAAAGGCATTTACCATCATGGCTAACAATTGCATCGCTCCAGAAACTGGCATCGAACTATCGTGCATGCTGTTTACAGATCCAGTCGAAATTACTGTTGTGGCAATGCTCCAGAAACCTGAAATAGCGGGGCCAAACCGAACTTCTTTTCCTTCCATTGCTCCCGTTGTTTGGGCAATTCCCATTTTTGTTATGGCAGGATTTCCATTTAATTCGCTTGAAATTGTTGGAATAACTAAAAGCAGAAATCCAATTGTCATTACACCAAAAATGATATAAGAGAATTTCTTTTTGTTTAAGAAAAAACCAAGCGCAAAAATCATCGCAAACGGAACAATCATTTGTGCCCAAAGTTCAACGGCATTTGTAAAATAAGTTGGGTTTTCTAAAGGATGTGCAGAGTTGGCTCCGAAGAATCCACCACCGTTAGTACCGATATGTTTGATAGCGACAAAAGCAGCTGCAGGTCCGCGAGAAACTTCAACTTGATCGCCTTGTAAAGTAGTAATAGCATCTTTTCCTTCAAAAGTCATAGGCGTTCCGTTGAAAACCAAAGCGATTGCTACGATTGCAGAAAGCGGTAATAATATACGAGTACAGCTTTTTACGAAATAGTTGTAGAAATTTCCAAGTTTCTCTGTGGTTCTTTCGCGCATAGCGGTAAAAACCATTGTAGCTGCTGCGATTCCGACTCCAGCAGAAACGAATTGCAAGAACATTAAAACCATTTGAGATAAGTACGAAACACCACTTTCACCAGAATAATGCTGTAAATCGCAATTTACTAAAAATGAAATGGCAGTATTAAAAGCCAAATCGGGCGACATATTAGGATTGTTATCCGGATTTAAGAATAATGAACCTTGAAACATTAGTACAAAAAAGCAAAGAAAAAACCAAACCATATTGATGCTTAAAAGTGCTTTAAGATGCTGTTTCCAGTTCATTTCTTTGGCTGGATTGATACCGCTGATTTTAAAAATAAATTTTTCAAGCGGATTGAAAATCGGGTCAAGAAGTGTTTTGTCTCCTTTGAAAATTTTAGCAATGTATTTTCCGAATGGAATTGCTAAAACAATTGTCAGGATAAAAATGCCTATGACGCCTAGTAACTCTGTATTCATAATTTTGAGATTATTTTTTAAGATTTGAATGGATTTGAGAATCTTATCTTCTCAAATCAGAATTTTTCAGGTTTGATTAATACGTAAACCAGATACAAGAAAACAGCGATTGAAATAATAAATAGTGCAGTCATGATTTAAATTTTTTCAAAAAAGTCAACGGAGAGAAAACAAATGGCAAACAGTAAAACTGCCAATCCGAGTAATAGAAATGTGACCATGATAATTTAGATTTATGATTTTAGATTTTAGATTTTAGATTGTTGTTCAAACGATTACACGCCAGAAGCATTAACTTGTTTGATATATTCTGCTTTTAGCGTTTGAGGAAATAGATGTGAAATATTGCAGTGACGTATTTCCATAAAGGACGAAACAGAGAAAACATACACATTTGAAATCGCATTTTTAGTTTCGATGCTTCCGCTGATAAATAACCGTTCAGCAAGTGCTAAACATTTTTTAGCCCGAACGATATTACCGGAGATAATAGATTTTTTGGTAATCTCAGCAAACCGTTCGGCTTGTTTGTAGATGGTATTGACTTGATTTTTCATGAGAAGGAATTTTTATATTCTTTCCCGCTTTATGCCAAAAGATGTTCCGAAAATGCCAAAGTGTAGTTAAGGTCTTGTAGAATAAAGAGTTATTGTTTTGTACCAAAAATTAGGCATAAAAAAAGCCTATCATTTTGATAAGCTTTTCTCGTTTTGATATTATTTTCCAGCTTCGGAGAAGCGATATATTTATAGAAAATGACGAATCTACGTTATTAGAGCCCCAGCGGGGTGAAATATTTTTTAGATTGTATAGGTATCGCTCCGCTGGAGCTTTTTAATTTGGAGAATTAATAATCTATAAATATTTAGCTTCTCCGAAGCTTTAAAATCACAATCAAATATTGATTTTCAAATTTGATATTATTATTGTCATTGCAATTGGAATTTGGTATTTAAATCTTGGAATTTTCTATTCCATATTCTTCAATTTTTCTATACAAAGTCGCAATTCCAATTTCTAATAATCGTGCCGTTTCAGCCTTATTTCCTTTTGTATAATTTAAAACTTTTTGGATATGCAGTTTCTCAACGCTCTGCATAGAAAAAGCTGACATTGATTTATTATTTTTTTCTTGTTGATGCTGCATTTCATACGGTAGAACATCAGAAGTCAGCGTTTCACCGTTACTCAAAATAACCGATCTTTCAATAATATTTTTGAGTTCGCGGATATTTCCCGGCCACGAATAATTTTCTAATTTCTGGACAAAATCATCAGAAACGGATAATGTCTTTTTATTCGTTTTTTCAGAAAATTGCTTCACAAAAAAATTAACCAAAACAGGAATATCTTTGACCCTTTCTCGAAGAGAAGGAAGTTTAATTTCGAAAATATTCAGACGAAAATACAAATCAGAACGGAAACGATGTGCATCGCTTTCTTCTTTTAAATCTCGGTTTGTAGCTGCAATTAATCTGAAATTTGATTTTTTTGATGTGGTGTCGCCAACGGGAATATATTCGCTGGTTTCCAGAACACGCAATAATTTGGCTTGAAGATCAATTGGCATTTCTCCAATTTCATCTAAGAATAAAGTGCCACCATTTGCTTCTTCAATAAAACCTTTTTTATCTTTTAAAGCTCCCGTAAAAGCCCCTTGTTTATGACCGAAAAGTTCGCTTTCCAGAATTTCTTTGCTGAAGGTACTGCAGTTTAAAGCGACAAAAGATTTGCCGACACGATTGCTGTTTTCATGAATGGCCTGCGCAAAAACTTCTTTTCCAGTTCCCGTTTCTCCCGTTAATAAAACAGTTGAATCGGTTTTGGCTACTTTTTGGGCAAGATCAATAACTTGTTCAATTCCTTTCGATTTTCCTATAATCGTATTAAAAGAATATTTATCGTTAATGCGTTTTTCAAGTTGCTGCACTTTTTTCTGCAATTGCACTTTATCAACGGCTTTGTATAAAAGCGGAATAATTTTATCGTTATCGTCGCCTTTTACGATATAATCAAAAGCGCCGTTTTTCATCGCCTGAACGCCATCGGGAATATTTCCGAAAGCAGTTAAAAGAATAACTTCCGTCAGCGGAAAACTTCCTTTTATATTTTGTACAAAATCAACTCCGTTTCCGTCGGGAAGTTTTACGTCACACAAAACAACATCAATATCGGTTTGTTCTAGTTTTTTAAAACCTGATTTTAAATCTTTGGCTTCAAAAACTTCAAATCCTTCCGATTTTACAATGCGTACCAAAAGACTTCTCAGTTTTTCTTCGTCGTCTATAATTAAAATTTTGTGTGTCATTTGATGATAAAGCTAAAAGCGAAGTTTAATTTTGGAATACAAAGTTAGGTTTAAAACTCTTAGATACAATTATTTTTAAACACATAGAAACATAGATTTTTTTTCAATTAAAAAGAATAGAAAATAAACTAGTTTCCACACATCGCTATGTGAATTAAAAATAAGTGAAACGTCTTTTCTGTTTTAAAAATTAAAATTCTATGTTTTTATGTGTTGAATAAAATTATCATTTGACTTTTTGATTCAAAGGAAATTCTTGCGAAAATTCGATTTTTAAAACCGTCCCGTTATTATTTTCAATATTTAATTTAGCTGCTAAGTCATCGCTTAGACCTTTTATCAGCATCATTCCGAAAGAATTAGGTTTTTGAGTAAGGTTAGCATCAAATCCGATTCCGTTATCAGCAATTCTTAAAACATAATTGTTTTCGGATATAGTTGCCAGCGTGACATAAATCATTCCGGTTCGGTCTTCGGGAAAGGCATATTTTATCGAATTTGTAATCGCTTCATTCAAAATTAATCCCAGCGGAACAGCGTGCGCCACATCCAATTCGAGCTGATCTATTTTTAACTCAAATCGAATTCTTTGACCAAGCGAAAAAGATTCTCTTAGATATTCGACTAATTCTTTAATGTAATTAGGCATATTAATCGTCGAAATATTCTCAGAATTATACAATTTTTGATGAATCAAAGACATCGAATGAATTCTGTGCTGACTGTTTTTAATTGCAGAAAGCGCCATATCATTATCCAAATAAGCCGATTGTGAATTTAGAAGACTAATTACAGTCTGCAAATTGTTTTTTACACGATGATGAATTTCTTTCAACAGCCATTCTTTCTCTTCTAATAAATGAGTAAGGTTGAGGTTTTTTTGATGAATTTCTTTTTCTTTCAATTCTAATTTCGCATGATTTCGTTGTTTTAAACGATAGCGGTTGTACAATAACGCAATGATTACCAGCAAGAGAACCAAACTCCAGACCGATACACTATTGAGAAGTTTTGATTTTTGAAGTTCGCTTTGCTGCAGTTCTGACTGATCGTTTAAAAGCTTTATTTTTTGTTCTTTATTTTTGGTTTCATAATCGATTTTAAGTTCTTCTATTTGTTTGTTTTTAGAAACATTGACAACAGAATCGCTTAGTCTTTTCATATTTCTGTAATGTTCTAAAGCACCAATATAATTTCCATTAAGAGAATCGATTTTATAAAGAGAGTATTGAAAAATTTCAGAATTATAGGGTTTATTATTAGTCTTAGATAATGTCAGAACCTTATCGGTATAATATTTTGCTTTTTTTGCATTATTAGTATAGGCGTACAAATAAGACATAGTAGCATAGGCGTGTATAACTTCTCTAAAGGTCTCAGGCTTATTTAATTGTTTGGCATACGAATCCATTTCGATAAAATATTTTTCTGCTAGATCATATTGCTTTAATGCACCATAACAATTTCCTCTTGCGTAAGCGACCAGCATTTTATCAAAAGTACTTTTAGGCGGATAATCGGCGGTCATTGTATCGATGTAAGCAAGTGCTTCTTTGTCTTTTTTCTTTTGAGATAAAGCCGCAACAGCGCTTAAAAAACTTTTATACCAAACACCGCTGCCAAGTGTCTGTTGTCCAATTTTAATACTTTTTTTATACAGTTCAAGTGCTTCTTCATTATGTCCGTAAGTGTTATAAACATCACCAAGGCGAGTGTAAAAAATATCTCCAAATGTATAATCATTCTCCGCCTCCATTCTTTTTACACTTTTTAATGCATAATATAATGCACTCGGAATGTTATGCTGACCCAGTTCAATAAAAGTAATAGTAGTCTCTGTAAACTGCTGATGCGTAAAGCCAATTTTTCTAAAGTCAACTAAACTTTGATACAATCTTTTTTTAGCATCATTTATTTTTCCTCCCCAAAAATAAATGGTCGTAATCTTCATGTAATTTTCGATTCTTTTTTCCTCCATTTTTAAAGAAGCATAAATTGAAATGGCTTCTTGAAGTATTTTTTCTTTCTGAGGATCTAAATTGAATAAAAGCGTTCCATAAGCATCCAAAGCCTGTGCAAGACCCAGCTGATTTTTTTGCTTACGGCATTCATCAATAACTTTTAAAAAACATTTATTTCCTTCGGCTTGATTATTAGCTTGATAATAGAATTTTCCGAGTAATAGCAGACTCTCATTTTGCCATTTTTTTATTTTTAGCTGATTGGATACTTGGATTGCTTCATCAATATAAGTTTTAGCATTTTTAAGATCGTCTGGTTTTGTACCAGGCTTAAAAAGATAAAAATTAGAAAGCTGAACCAAAAGTTTAATGCGGTCTTCATTTTTTGATTTTGCCAAAAGTTTTGTTGCCGAATCAATATTGCCTTTATTAATTAAATCATTTCCAATTAAAAATTTACCATCGTTAAAACCTTCGTCGTATGCTAATGAAACAGGAAGTTTATAAGCTTTACAGGCAAGCACAACAGAACTATCGGCATCAATTGCTCCTTGATTGGCATTGTATAAATACATTGAACAAGTCTGAATGAGCAGTCTTTTTTTATTTAAATCATAACGAGAAACTGATGGAACTTGGGCTGATGACTGAAAGAGATTCAGTAAAATCAGGCAGAGGGTAAAATATAATCTCATAATTGGTTTAAAATTAGTTTTTTGGAAGAACAAATATAAAAATAAACGCAACTGATTGCTTGAAAAAATATCAAGAAAATTCACATTAAATATGATTTTTATGATTTATATTTGACGGAAAAGTTAATTTAGTACATTTTATTAACTAATTTTATGTCAATATTTTATAGAGATATAACACTAAAAATGCCACAAAGATGAAAACGGCTTCCGTCTATCCTGATAATTCACTTGAAACGGCCCCAAAAAAGCGAATTTTAATTGTTGAAGATCAATTTATTGAAGCGCATGATTTGCAGTTAATTTTAGAAAAAGCAAATTATGAAGTAACCGGAATTGCGCGTTCTGTTGAACAGGCTTTGGAACAGATTGAAACAGAAAAACCTGACTTGGTCTTTCTTGATATTATGCTCCGCGGAACTGGAAATGGAATTGATCTCGCTCATATTTTGAGAGAAAAACATATCGCCTTTATTTTTGTATCGGCCAATTCGAGTAAAAAAATTCTGGATCAGGCAAAAACTACCGAGCCGTACGGATTCATTGTAAAACCTTTTAGAGAACAAGATGTTTTAACAACACTCGAAATTGCTTTTTATAGGAAACAATATAGTCTGGAATCGCAGTTAAAACAGCAGATTTTATTACAGAATGAGATTAACGAAATTATAAATTCTAAAATAAAATGGGAAGAAGCGCTTTTACTACTCGGTAAAAAAATCCAGACATTTATTCCATTTGATTACTTTGAAGTTGGTTTTGCCAACACGACACATTATGATAATCTCGGAATCATGCGTAAAAACAGGGACGATTATCAAATTATTAGTGCAGATAAACTTTCTAAAATTGCGGATGTTTCAATAAAAGAATTAAATGAAACGTATGTAAAATCCAAAATCGATCTGGAACCTATTATATATAGTGAAGAAAATTTGATTAACAATTTTCAAAGCGCACCCATAAAAGGTTTAATTGCACATAATTTCGGAATCAAATCGTATCTTGTTTTTCCAGTTATGATTGCATCTATTCAGAGATTTTATTTTACGTTCTACAGCCGTAGCTTCAATATGTATTCTGATGAAAACTTGAAACTGCTGACGAGTTTAGAAAATAGTTTGATTCAGTTTGTTACCAAATTGTATTCGGGAGAAGCAATAAAATTGGCAGAGAATATTCCTCCTGTCAATGCTCAGAAAAATACGAAACCAGAAAAAACAATTTTAAACTGTGAAGGAATTATCGGAAACAGCACACACATGATGACTGTTTTTAATTATATCCGAAAAGTAGCTCCATCCGATACTTCCGTTTTGGTTTTAGGCGAAAGCGGAACCGGAAAAGAAAAAATTGCACAAAATATTCATGCTTTATCACCTAGAAAAGACCAGCCTTTGGTGATTATTAACTGCGGAGCAATTCCAGAAAATCTAGCAGAATCCTTATTATTTGGTCACGAAAAAGGAGCTTTTACAGGTGCTTTAGACAAAAGAATAGGAAAATTTGAATTAGCAGACGGCGGCACTATTTTCTTAGACGAAATAGGAGAGATGCCTTTAGAACTTCAGGTAAAACTGCTTCGTGTATTACAAGAAAGAGAGATAGAAAGAATCGGCGGAAAATCTCCCATAAAAGTAGATGTTAGAATTATTGCAGCAACCAATAAAAATCTCGAAGAAGAAGTCGCAGCCGGAAGATTCAGAATGGATTTGTATTATCGTCTTCACGTTTTTCCAATTATAGTACCGCCTTTAAGAAAAAGAAAAGACGATATTCCTATTCTAGCCGAACATTTCGTCAATTTGTACAGCGAAAGAATGAACAGGAAAGCACCAACACTTTCTGAAAACGCTTTACAAAATATTCTAGACTACAATTGGCCAGGAAATATTAGAGAATTAGAACATGTAATTCAACGCACACTTTTATTAACAGACGGAAATGCTATTAAAGATATTGAACTTTCAATGTCATCCAAAATGCATCCGGAGCACACGAGCGAATCATTTTCAATCAAAACAATTCTCGAAAACGAACGCGATTACATTTTGTACATTCTCAAAAAATGCAACGGAAAAATATCTGGTGCCGGTGGTGCAGCAGAGATTTTAGATATTCATCCGTCGACATTAAATTCGAAAATCAAGAAACTCGAAATCAAAAGAGAAATCAGTTAAATAATTTTATTAAGCCAGTCAACAATGCAGTCTGCTGTTTCTTTCCAATTAGACTGTATTAAAACGAAATGATTGGTGTTTTTACATTCTTTATAACAAGTTAGAGAATGCATGTTTTTATACATTTTATAATTAGAATAAGCCAGTTTTTGCGGTATAAATTGATCATCAGAACCCGTTAAAAAAAGAAGCGGAACGTGTTTTTTTCTAAAGTTAATTTTGGCTTTCACCGAATATAAATCCCGAAGCAGCAATTTAGATTCGGGAACAACATATTTGGTATAAGAACTTTTTTGTTCTTCGAGTAATAGACAATTCACAAAAAAATCCTGCCATTGTTTAAAGGTAATTAAATGACTTTTTTGAGTTGAGGTAAAAAAGCCAAGAGAATTCCAAAGTCGATTATAAAAAGAAAATTTTCCCGTTAAGATGTTTTTGGGAGCAAAAGAATGTATGCAAACAGCGCAAAGTGCTAGATCTTTCTCAACCAAAAGCTGGGTCAAAAGTCCGCCGTACCCATGTCCGATTAAAATAGGTTTCTCAGAAAGTGTTTCTATTATTTCAGTATAATAATTCAATAAATCACTCAATCGAGTCAAAGCAATTTTGTCATTCTTCTTTGTTCTTAAAATTGCAGCAGATTCGTTTTTATACGGCCACGGCGGGGCAGTAGTTTTATAACCTTGAGATTCAAAAAAAACAATCCAGTTTTCCCAGCAAGAATGACTTGTAAAAGCCCCCGTAATAAATACAATTGTTTTAGCATTTGATAAATACATACGATTTTGATTTGCAGATTTCCCAAAATTATTTCACAGTATTTTTTAAAAGACAAACTACATGCCTTTTTCGATAATGCCGAATACTAAAGGTTTTTCTGGTTTTTGTTTCGTATAAATTATTATATATCGTTAAAACAAAATTTTAATTCTTGAAATATCATTTTTTGGATTCTTAATTTTAAAAGAAATCTATTTCTATATTTGATCAATTAATTCTTTTCAAATGAAAACAACTTTACTCTATATATTTCTGTTTTTTGGAATTCATTCTTTCGCTTTCGCGGAAAACCATTCTTTCGGAAATCCTCCGAAAACAATAACATTCAAAATCAAATTAAAATCAGCTGGAAAAGTAAAAATTACGCCTTCGGTATTAAAATACAATAAACATTTTGCATATAGTTTTACGTTGGACGACGGTTATAGATCGGCTTACTTAACTGCGTTTCCATTATTAAAAGGCGGAAAAGTAAGTCCACCATCAATTGACGAATGGAAAGTTGATCAAGGTGGAGACGGAACAACTTCAAAAGGACTTTTTTATACAGACGGATTTGGAAATAAAATTCCGTTCAAATTAGCATTAGCCATAAACGGAGCATCTTTAATAAACGAACCATCAAATCGAGGGCATCTTTCTTGGGAAGAAGTTCGAGAAATGTACAACGCGGGTTGGGATGTTCTGAATCACAGTTTTCATCACGCCACAAAACACGGTACCAATTATTTGACGGAAGTCACAGACAATACAAAATCAATAAAAGAAAATCTGGATTTTACAATGTCTCATTTCGTAGTTCCTGGCGGAGAAGGCGATCCTGATTATCATCGCGAATATGAAAAAGAAGCACTTAAGAGTGAATATTTTTCTGTAGCATCTTATAAAGGTGAAGGACCAGTTTATAAAATAAACAGTAAAGTAAATTTAGATAAACTGATTTCGGCAAGAACTTTTGTGCAAAGTTCAAAAGACACAAGCAGTTTTAAAACAATGGATAAATATTTAAAAACGATAGATTCTATTGTAAAACAAAAAGATCCAGTTTGGTTTAACGAATTCACGCACGGAACAGGAAATACCAATTTGTGGAATTTAAGCATGCGTTTTCCAGATTTTAAATATTATATGACAACGCTTGCCAATAAATATGGAGCAAATGGAAACGATTCTTTATGGATGGCGCCATGGCAGGAAGTCTACGAATACATTTGGCTAAGAGACAGGATAAAAGTCGATTTCGAACAAATAGATAAAGAAGTTGCCGTAACCATTCAGATTCCAGAAATTCCCGAAACTTTTAGAAATAAATCAATTTCGCTTTCAGTTGATTCTTCTTCAAAATTTGAAATAGAATCTAAAAACTCAGATTTTACCATTAAAAGCGATGGAAACAAAACACATAAATTAATTGTAGTAGAAATAAAGTAAGCACATTTGTAGCTACAAATATTATAATTCTATTAACATTAGAAAACAAAAGGCATTCGCATAAATGACTTAATTTTGCATTTTAGCCTTATTTATATATGAAAAACCCAATTTCAGTCTCAATATTAGAGCTTGCGATCATCACTCAAGATAGTAACGCAGCAGAAACATTTCAAAAAACAAAAGACATTGCCCAGCTTGCCGACAAGATAGGATATAAAAGAATCTGGCTCGCAGAACACCACAATATGGCACACGTTGCAAGTACAGCAACAGTGGTCTTAATTGGTTATGTGGCAAGTCAGACACAAAACATTCGAGTAGGTTCAGGCGGCATCATGCTTCCAAATCATTCTCCATTAGTAGTTGCAGAACAGTTTGGAACATTAGAAACTCTTTATCCTAATAGAATAGATTTAGGTTTAGGAAGAGCACCAGGAACAGATCAGCCAACAGCAGAAGCAATCCGTAAAGACTTTTTTGAACAAGCACAGCGATTTCCGCAGAATGTAAGCAAACTTCAAGAATACTTTTCAGCAGAAAATGCCACAGGAAAAGTCCGCGCGTTCCCTGCCGAAGGTCTAAACATTCCTATTTGGATTCTAGGTTCAAGTATGGATAGTGCTGCTTTGGCCGCCGCTTATGGTTTGCCATATGCCTTTGCAGGACATTTTGCGCCAAAATTAATGATTCAGGCTTTTGAGTTTTATCGTGAAAACTTTCAAGCTTCAGAATATTTGGACAAACCAAAAACAATGGCTTGTGTAAATATAATTGCAGCAGATACAAACGAAGAAGCAGAACTATTATCTACAAGCTTGTATCAAATGTTCCTAAATTTAATTAGAAACGACCGCAAAGGATTACAGCCGCCAGTTTCTTCATTAGATGATATCATGAACGAAGCAGAACGTTTCCATGTAAACCAAATGACAGCAGGAACCTTTACAGGAAACAAAGAGCAATTAGTAGCTGATTTGAAAAAGTTCATAGACTACGCAAGAATCGACGAGCTAATGGTAACGAGCCCAATATTCGATCACGAAGCAAAACTAAAAAGCATCGAAATCACAAAAGAAGTAATTGACGCTTTAAATCAATAATACATATTATATATAGTATAGCTTTTTACTCTATTATATATAAGAGTAATTTTCATTTTCAATCCGACAGGTTTCTAAAACCTGTCGGGTTTGTTTTTTTTTGTACATAATATATAAGTATAGTTGTCTAGTCTCCTAACAGGTTTCCAAAACCTGCCAGGTATAAGTCCGTATCCCAATAGAGCATAGAGCAAGCGGGAGCAGTGGTAAATTGGGATTAAAAAAAAGTGAAATTTCAATAATAATAAGGAGCTGATACCTGCTGTTCCTTCCAATCTTTGGGGCCGAACCCCGGCCCCAAAGGATTTTCCCTCCCATCAGGGCTATGGCAGGCAGTTTTCAAAAGAGTTTTAAGGATAAAAAGAGCAAAAAGAGGGATAGAAAACTAAAAACTCCATAAAAATTGCGATGGAACACAAGTATAAAATGTCAAAACAACACACGGAACAAGAAAAAACCTACAAAACAAGAAAAAACATTGCTTTGTAAAGGAGCTGTTACCAGCGAGTTAAGAAATAGTTTTAAAAAACATTGAAAAAATATAAAAAAAAGGCTTGAAAATGTAAATAAAGGTTCTACTTTTGCACCCGCAGAAGCGAATACGTTCATCGAAATACTGGCAGGCAGACGGATCAAAAGGAAAAGAAATTTTCTAAAAAAA
>NZ_JBHUDZ010000013.1:0-56496 GCF_042678225.1 Flavobacterium artemisiae
CTTCTGCGGGTGCAAAAGTAGAACCTTTATTTACATTTTCAAGCCTTTTTTTTATATTTTTCTCATCTTTTTTCCATCTTTTTCTTAACTCGCTGGTAACAGCTCCTTTACAAAGCAATGTTTTTTTAATCTTTTTAATCTTTTTCGTACATCAGCTTGCTTTGATTCTGCAAAATCTTTTCAAAAGCTCTGCATTTGCTGGGATTTTGGCTGTAGACTTCTTTCCTATAGGCCGTTTTCAGCCCCGATTTATTACTCAAATCATGGTTCTTTGATTTCCTGATCAAATATTTAAACTGGATTTTTCTTTTACAACCTGATGCCCTAGCCCTGATGGGAGGGAAAATCCTTTGGGGCCGGGGTTCGGCCGCAAAGATTGGAAGGAACAGCAGGAAACAGCTCCTTATCATTAATTTATGAAATGATGAAAGCTTTAAAAACTCCTTTAATATATAGTTATAAAAAAAGCGGTTACTATAATAAGTAACCGCTTTAGTTTTTAAAAAGAAACTCTTTATTTAATAATTAATTTTTCAATTGATGTTTTATTATCCTGTTCTACCTTTATTAGATATACTCCAGTTGAAAGACCAGGAAGATTTATTTCTTTTTTATCTGTTTGAACCGAAATCAGTTTTTTACCAGACATATCAAATATTGAAATTTTCTTCGTGCTATCAGAAGATGTTACTACATGAACTTTTCCTTCTGTAACAGGATTAGGATACAGTACAAATCCCTCGATAGTATTAACAGGTAATCCTAAAGTACAATTTACAGCAGATACATTAACTGTACGGGTAATTATCGTTTCATTCATTAAAGCATCTTTTACTGTATACGTTAGTATATATTGTCCAGTTGTATTTACATCAACATTGCCTGAAACAACAACTGAAGCAGTAAGATCAGCATTTAAATTATCTGCAGCAATATAACCTGGCTCTGTAAACACACAGCCTTTATCGATTGAAACTATTGCATCACCTAATAAAGTAATAGTTGGTTTCGCAGCTTCGATTGTTACAGTCCAATATTCTATAGTTCCGTTTTGAGCTGTCACATTATAAACAACTGGAGAAATATAGCTTAAAGTCGTCACTCCGCTATTTTGAAGATACGTACCTATGCGTAAGGTTGCAAAATCAGAGACCTGTATATTAGGAACCAGTACACTTAAGTCTGCATTATTATTTACATAAACTTTTACCGTTTTTAATACAGGGTCTATTATACTTGTTCCGACCTGATTTGCAACTGCATAATTAAGAATACTGGCTTCAGTATTTTTTGCATTAATAGTAACGGTATAATTGGTTTGAGAAAGTTTGTTTTCTGAAACTACTGTTACAAAGAAGTTATTACGATAATCTGAAGCAGTAACTTTTGAGTTTAATTGTTTTACTCCATCAATATATAGCTCCGCACCAGGAGAAACCGTAAAATCAGCTATTAAATTTGAAACATCATAACCAAACGGTACTGTCTTAACAGCGCTGTTTCCAACTATATCTGTATTGATCTCCTGTACTAATCCAGGGTTTGAAGTTGTTTTAAAATCATAAGTGAGTAATTTACTTTCATTACTTAAGCCTGCAATTACTTTAATTGTGTAGGTTTCAGTAATTCCGGTATTAAATCCAACTCCTTCTACTGTTAAAGTAACAGGATTTGTAAAATCGTTTGAGGTTACTCCATTTACTTGTGTAGTTCCGTTGATTGTAGCAATACTTTTCATTCCTAAGGAATAATTGGCAACTGCAGCAGTTATATCGGCACCATCATTTAACAGAATTGAAAATGTCTTTGTTCCGGCATCATAAGATGATGATAACTGATTTACGAATTCTAATTTTTGAAGTAATACAGGTACATTCCAAAATTTACCTGCACCTACACCATCGGTATCTGCATTTGTAACAACAGCTGTATTATCACTTATTGTACCATCAAAAACAAATGGTTTGTCTCCTTCTGAGAAAGAATAGTAAGCCAGTAAACCTGCTTCATTTCCAATATATTTTGTTGTTGAATTTGCGTAAATAGCAGCCTGACTGCGAACTCCGGACCATATACGAACTTCGTCTATATTACCAATTAAACCACGGGCTAAACCTGCATTGTTACCAATATAAGCTGGCGCTGCTGCATTTGAAGAGGCTGCTCCTGCTGTACCTGTACTTGTAAAAGGAACAGAAACCCCATCGATATAAACAGTGTAGACATTGGCTGCACTTACTGTATAAGCTATATGATGCCACGTATTTTGTTTAATGGAATTTAATCCTGTATTTATAACATAAGAACCTGCTGCCGTTGTAATAGAAATTACAAGACTATTTTCTTTATACAGGGACAAACTATTATTGTTATGGATAAAAACAAGAGCAGTACTCTTATCTAAAAGTCGTCCGAAAACGGACGGTTTACTTTGATTTACCCATAGCTCATATGTATAATTATTAGTAAGGTTTAGAGCCGGCGTAACATCTGTTTTGATAAAATCATTTATTCCGTCAAAAGTTCCGGTAACATTTACAGCATAATTTGCAGCATGTGAAAGTGTTACTGTTTTTAAATCATTTGTAGAATCTGTATCAGCAGTTAACTTTGTGTAGACATCAATTGTATAATCTCCCGGAGCTGCTAAATTAGCTTTAGTTGTAAATGTAAAGTTAGCTGTTCCACCTGCAGGGATCGAAGCAATATAATTTTGAACTACTTCGGTACCATTATTAATTTTATAAGCTACAGGAAAGTTAGAAATTGCTGAAGTAGAATAATTGCGAATTAATGCAGTAACTGATACTGGTGCATTACCCGGTTTGATTGGCGCTACAATTCTTTCTACACTAGCGTCAGCAGCCGTAAAAGGTAATACATCAATTGTGTATTCTTCTACTTCAAAATCAGTTCTTGAACTAGTTAATCCATCAATAGTTGGTCCTAAATTAACATTATAATATTCAGATGGAGAACGGAACATATGTACAACTCTCATTAACTTTTCGCCTGAAGTTGTACCTGCTGGAATAGTTAACCCTCCTACCAAACTAAAATTATTTCTAAAATAATGTGTACTTGTTGTTGATGGAATTGCAGGTGACGCAGAAGTTGGCACGGTATTTACCCAAAATGTTCCTGCGTAAAATTCATCTGTTAAATTACCGTCTCCATTTAAATCGATTACTATCATGGTAAACACTCCTACTGCTGACGCTGACTGATCTCTGGTAATTGGTGTCTCAGGCTTAGTAATCTTTATTTCAGGTTGATAGGTAAAACCTGCATACACCGGAATTTTTATATTTTTAAAATCAGAATATGCTGTAATTCCAGAATTGTTTTCAACATCATTCCATTTTAATTTTGAAATTGCATACCCATCTGTATTGGTATGAACCGGCAAATCATTTTGATTGTATACGATTTTTTCACGCGTATCATTAGCAGGATTATCATCTGTTATATCTACTCCGCTTTTGATAGTGTAGGTTGCTCCTATTTCGGACAAATCTGCTTTAGTTGCAAAAGTAAAACTAACCGTACTGTAAGCACCAATTGTAGGTACAACGTCTGTTACTTTTGTTCCGCCATTTACCTGATAAAATACAGGATAATTAGTTAGAGCATTTGGACCTAAATTAGTAACCCTTATAGTGACATCATGTGTACTTGTTTTTTTTCCTAAAACCTCAGGTGTTACAATAGAAGCGATGGTTGCATCGTTTACGACTGGTTTGGCAACGCAAGTAATATCAGCAATCCATCCTCTGCCGTTTTCTATCTGATCTGAGGTAAATCTAAAAGTTAATTCACCACCAGAAGCTGTAGAAGTTAATGTAGCCGGTAAACTACTTCCTGTAAAAGTACCAATCAATGTAGAAGTCGTTGTTGGTCCATTATAAACATATAAGAAATCATAATCTTGTTCTAGATCAAAATCAGTAAAATTTACATTGATACTGCTGCCAGCTGTAGCAGGTTTAAAAGTAATGGTTTGTGTAAGCTGATCACCGTAATTTGCATAACGGGTTCCACTATCTGTAAATACTGCCGAACATGTGGTTTCCTGAGCTCTACTTCCCATTAGAATATCTGATCCAACATTATAAACTACTTTACTAATTGAATTATTTGCGACAACAGCATCATCCGGATAATTTACTTTTGCCGTTACATTATAAATACCAGGAGCTGAAAAATCAGCTTTCTGGATAAAATCGTAAGACACTTCACTAAGTGGATTTATTGGCCCCGCAATCGTTTCAATTATTTCTGTTCCTCCGTTAATTTTATACGAAACAGGAATGTTGCTTACGGCAACAGGAGAATGGTTGTATACTTTTACCGATAAGGTTTCAGCAGCTGTAAGCCCAGTATTAGAAGTAAATGAAGATAATTCGAGATCTGTAGCTGTTGCTTCGAAAATTGAAACATTATCAATAAATACCGAACTGTAAACATTATCATTGCTTACTACTATTACATCATTATCGATTACAGACTCAAAAGCAAGGTTAAATGAGGTTCCTGCATATGCAGATAAATCGTATATCAATTCTTTACTTCCAGACAAAACTGCTCCTCCGTAAACACCTACACTCTCATGGCTAGTTAAAGGACTTCCATTAACTGTAAGTCTAAAAAAGTTTTTGTTTGCTGCCCCAACACTATTCCAAATCACGTTAAATTTCACGCGAATCGATTTTCCGGCAAGGCTTGTAGCGTCTATATTGCAAAAAGACACTTTTTTAATAAAATTTGGATTGTTTGCAAAAGCGTTAGTAGTTGTACTTGCTACCCATGGAGATGAAGATACATCTCCAGATCCTGCCATTTTGGCTCCATCCAAAAATGTTGAATTAATATATTCATATTTCACAACACCTGTTGTTCCTTTAGAAAATACATAATTTGTTGCTTTTCTTGCGTTAAAATTTTCAAGAAACGGTAAACTTACTGCGCTAAGTACTGGTGCAGAAACAGGCTCTACGTTTATTGCTCTAACTCTTTCAGAGGTAATGCCAGTTGCAATGTCTACAGTTCGTACTGAAAACCAATTGTCATCTCCAGGAGTTACATTTGCAAAAGTATAAGTAGGATCTGTTACTCTGGCAACCACATCAAACTTATAGCCGTTCATTTTCAATACTTCATATTTTGCCCCTGTAACTGGATCCCAGTCCATTTTATAAGAAGAAACACCACATTCAGAAGGTGCTATTTTCAAATTTTTTGGTTCAGTTATGATATTAAAGATCGCAGTTGAAGCATCTGTCTTTGTACCTGCACTAATTCTTATTTTTGCATTAGCAACAATTCCTTCAGGTACTTTCCATGCAAAATTTCTTGCGGCAGATGGAACATCTTTTGCTATAATCTGATAAGTAATTCCGCCATCAACAGAATATTCTATTGTAAAGTTTTTGGCTTCACCTTCGTAATCCCAACGAATATACTCTGTTGTTTCGGTATTGAATTTTTCTCCTCCTACGGGATAAGTAAGAATCAATTCAGGAGCAACATAATCGTATACAACTGAAAAATCCTGAGTTGCAAGCGGAACTTTTGAACCTGTAACAATTATCTTATAAGTTCCTGGAGAAGGGTTATCTAAAGTGATCTGTTCGATATTATTCATATTATCAACTCCTCGAACAGCATTTGCATTTGGCACAGTAGGATTTAAGATCCATGGCAAAGTAGTTACTCCGTCTTTTATGATTTTGATATCTAAATCATTTACTTGTATTGATGTTCCGCCCGGAGTACCTTGTACATCAGAATAAGCTAACATTACTTTTAAACCAACTAATCCTGCAGGAACTACAATATCTTTTTCATATGCAGCTCCATTAGCAACAGTACCAGTGTAAAACATTTTGTTATCTAAAACTTTCACGGCTCTTAAACCGTTTAGATTACCAAAACCATACTTATAATCAGGCCCTGGATTACCAGCATCTTCTGCTGTATTCGCAACCAAAGCTTTCATTAATGAAGCCAATGGTTTTGTACCGTAAATATTTTTATATCTTTCATACAACAAAGCTACAGTACCCGTTGTACCTGGTGTAGCCATAGAAGTTCCGCTCATTACCTGATAGGAATTGCTGTAATCTAAAGAATATACATCTGTACCAACTGCAGCAATCTGAGGTACCAAACGACCATCGATTGTAGGTCCAAAACTACTATAGCTGCTAATTAAGTCATCAGGATTATTTGCTGCGACGTGCAAAGCATTTTTTGAGTTTTTTGTTGACGTATTAAATCCACCCGGATAAGCAGTCTGAGCATTTCCGTTTGAATAAATCGTTAAAAGATAGGGAAACAAAGTGGTAACATTATCATCTCCACGATCTCCAGTATTATATCTTCCTGTATTGTATCCCGAAGTTAAGTTTACTCCGTACGAATTTGACGTAAGTTCTATACCATCCTGGTTAGCAGCCATCACTCTTTCCTGCTGCACTGACAAACCATTAGATTGCGTATTAAAATTCCATCCGTACATCTGTACTTCCGGTGCCATACCTCTTGCTCTTGGATCTAACAACCCAGCACCTCCAATTGTTCCTGAAACGTGATCACCATGCGAAGAATTGGATTCATATTCTCTATTGATCACTCTCCCTGTATGATCTTTGTGCTGCTCAAGATTTCCATCCCAAATACCAATTTTCACACCTTTACCTGTTAACCCATAACCCAATCCTGGAATTAAAGATCCTAAAACATTAGCTTTATGCGAAGTAAGACCAGGTCTATTTTCACTTTCAACTGGAGCTGCAACTAACTCTATATTTTGTACCCAGTTGAATTTAGCTACCTCTTCTAGTTTTTCTCTTGTAGCCTGAACATAAACCTCATTAAAAGTAGTATCATTTTTACTCCCTTTTAAAAACAAACCTGCTAAATCCTGCGAAATAACTTTAGGGTCTACACCTTTAAAATAACTAATTACAACCTTTATTCCGTTAGCGCCGTCTACTGCATAATCTGGTATTAAATTGTCCACAATCATAGGGTCCAATTTGTACTTTGGATCGATTGTTATTGCTGCTCTTATATTATCAAAAGTGTTGCTTTTGTTATAAAAATCAGAATCTATTGCAACATAATAAGCATTATTAGACAAGTAACTCAATAAAGTTATTCCCTGTGACTTCAGTTTCTTTTGTTCTTCTACAGAAGGAATTTTTGTGAATTGCAGGAGCGTATACTCCGTTGCAAGACTTTGCTTGTTCGTAGATTTCTTTGCCTTAAACTGTTGTTTAAAGCTTTCTGTCGTAGTAATCTTATGCCCATTCACTGAAACGGTGTAATCGGAATCAGATCCCTTTTGTGACCATAGATGAATGGTCATTAATAGCATAAAAAAAATAAGTAATTTTTTCTTCATATTTAGGTTATTTTTTGGTTAACAAATAGCTGAGAGAGTAAACCTACAAATTAAACCATAAATAACAAATATTATTTTTTCAACTTATTTGTTAAAAAAAACATTTTACCACAAAATCCACTAAATATCTAACAAAATAGTATTTCTTTCTTTCAAGCAGTTAAACAAAATAACAAGTTAATTCTTATATAATATTTTAAAGAAAAACGAAACATAAATATTACGAATAAAAAAGCCCAAAAAAATTAGATAATATTTTTTGGGCTTTTTAATAGTTTTTTTCAAATACTGAAGAATACTTAATTTGCTGATTTCTGCTCCTTTGCTTTTTCTTCCCAATGTGTCATTAATTCATTATAATTAATTGTATTGGCTGGTTTCTGACTGACTAACCTTCCAGATTCGAATGCACGAATTAGGATTGTTTCTATTAGATAGTCTTCGTTTACATTATAAGGATTGTATTCTGTTTTAAGACTTATATCAAACAAATTGGCAGTTGTATTGGACACAAATGCTTTGAAACCACTTTTTAATGTTTTAATCAGTTCATAAGTTGTGATTCCGGTTTGCCTGTGAATAAGCTTTACTAAGATCTGGCCTTGCTTACGTGAAAGTTTTTTAAGTCTTTCTTCGAATTCGTTGTTCAAATAATCTTCGACAATCTTAAAATACTTTTTCTTTTCGCGATTTGTTTTTAAACGCGCCATTCCGTTATTTAAAGCTGTTAATCTTTCTGCCGCTAATTTTGCATAAGGATATACTTTGTAAACGCGATTTTGAAGAATCAGGAATTGCTTTTGCGCTTCGGGATCTAATTTTTCTTTTGAAATAATTATTTCCGGCAATTGAACGGTATCGCTCAGAATAGAATCATTCTCGGTTAGTATATAGCCCATTTGCTGGTTCTCTTTTGGAGTAACTTGTGCGTGGCCGGTAAATGCAATTAATATAAAAAACAAAAGAAAACTGGTAAATCTCATTGAATCATAATTTAAATGTAAAATTATATATTTATATACAACTCTAATACCAAATTTATAAATTAGCAAAAAAATATTTTTATGAGCACTAAAACTATCTTAAAAGATACGTCGATTGCTTTCTTGGAAAGCTACCTAAATAACGCCTCTCCTACCGGTTATGAAAGCGAAGGGCAAAAACTTTGGATGAATTATTTAAAGCCTTACGTTGATACTTTTATTACGGACACTTACGGAACAGCTGTTGGAGTAATTAATCCCGATGCACCTTATAAAGTTGTAATTGAAGGTCACGCAGACGAAATTTCTTGGTACGTAAATTATATTACAGAAGATGGTTTGTTATACGTAATCAGAAATGGTGGTTCTGATCATCAGATTGCTCCTTCAAAACGAGTTCATATTCATACTAAAAAAGGAATTGTAAATGGCGTTTTCGGCTGGCCGGCAATTCATACTAGACTTAGAGATAAGGAAGAGATTCCTAAGATCAGTAACATTTTTATTGATCTTGGATGTGAAAATAAAGAACAGGTTGAAGCTTTGGGCGTTCATGTGGGTTGTGTGATTACTTATCCTGATGAGTTTATGGTTTTAAACGAAAACAAATTTGTATGTCGTGCCATTGATAACAGAATGGGTGGTTTTATGATCGCTGAAGTTGCACGTTTATTAAAAGAAAATAATAAGACACTTCCTTTTGGACTGTATATCGTAAACTCTGTTCAGGAGGAAATTGGTCTTCGAGGTGCAGAAATGATTGCACACAGAATTAAACCAAATGTTGCTATTGTTACCGATGTTTGCCACGACACTACTACTCCAATGATTGACAAAAAAGTAGAAGGCGATCTTAAAATGGGAAAAGGTCCTGTTATTGCTTATTCACCAGCGGTTCAAAACAATTTGCGTGACTTGATTGTTGACACTGCTGAAGCTAATAATATTCCGTTTCAGCGTCATGCGACTTCTAGGTCTACAGGTACAGATACTGATGCTTTTGCTTACAGCAATGGCGGCGTTCCTTCTGCGTTGATTTCACTTCCTTTGCGCTATATGCATACAACGGTTGAAATGGTGCATAGAGATGATGTTGAAAATGTTATCCAATTGATTTACGAATCTTTATTAAAAATTGAGAATAACGAGACTTTCTCTTATTTCAAATAATATCCTTTAAAATGTAAATCCGGTCTTAGGATCGGATTTACAAAAAACAATCTGCATGAGAATATTATTACTCGAAGACGATTTTACGCTTTCTAAGGAAATCTCAACTTTCTTTACTTCAAAAGAATTTGAATGTTTTCCGTTTTATGATGGTTCTTTTCTGCTGAAAAAATATTTCCCTTACGAATATGATTTAATTATTCTGGATATTAATGTTCCTGGAGTAAACGGAATCGATGTTTGCAAAGGAATTCGTGAAGTCGATAAAAAGACTCCTATAATTATGCTGACAGCTTTTAGTGAAATTGAAGATAAATTAGCTTCTTTTGACAATGGCGCAGATGATTATTTGGTAAAACCTTTTCATTTTGATGAATTATATGCCAGAGTTCAGTCGCTTTTAAGGAGAAAAGAAGTGCCTCAGCAAATCGAAAACAAAATCACAATTAATGATCTGGAAATTTTTGAAGAAGAAATGAAGGTTTTTAGAGCTGGTGAAGAAATAAAACTCACTCCTAAAGAGTTTAAATTGATTTTGATTTTGGCTCACGCGAAAGGAAAAGTTTTGTCCAAACAATTTATAGCCGAAAAACTTTGGGATTATCATATAGAAACGAATCAAAATACTATTGAAGTTTATATTAATTTTTTGAGAAAGAAAATTGATAAAGACCACGAAACCAAACTTATTCGTACCAAAGTTGGATACGGTTATTATTTAAGCGATCAGGAATGACATTAAAAAATCGAATATCACTTTTAGTTAGTTTGCTGTTTACCATTCTTTTTGGTTTGGCATCTACAGTTATATTCGTTTTGTATTCTAATTATAGAAAAGAAGAATTTCGTGATCGATTAGAAATTAAGGCATTATCTAATATTAAATTATTAGTTAATGTCAAACAAGTCGATAATCAGCTTTTAAAAATTATTGACCAAAATTCTATTAATAAACTTTATGATGAAAAAACGCTTGTTTTTGATTCCAATTACAAACTCATTTACAGCAGTATTGATGATGCCAAGATAAATTGGTCTATTGATGATTTGAAGTATTTAAAGAAAAATAAAACTTTCTTTAAGCAACAAGGCGACTATGAAGTCTATGGAGTTTTTTATGATACTAAAGACAAGGATTTTTACGCTTTAATTTCTGCAACAGATGATTATGGTAAGAAAAAATTATTATTCTTACGATATACATTAATTATATCGTATATCTTTTTTACCTGTATTAGCTGGGTTGTAACGTCGTTTACTGTCAAAAAACTGATGATGCCTCTAAATGATTTTCATCAAAAAATAAAAAATATAAACGAGAACAATCTAGATACTCGTGTCGAAACGAAAAATAAGAATGAAATTGATTTGATTGCCAGCGAATTTAACTTCATGATGGATCGTATCGAAATCTCTTATAAAAAACAGAAAGAATTTACTGCTCATGCTTCTCATGAACTTAGAACACCTTTATCGCGAATGACTTCGCAAATAGAAAACACTCTGGCAGATCCTGAAATTGATAAGAAAAACAAATCTTTTTTGAATGTAATTTTAGCAGATATAAATCATTTAAGCGAATTAATCAATTCATTATTAACGCTTTCTAAAATTGATAATCGAAACAACGATAATCATGAAATGCAGCGAATGGATGAAATTTTATTTTCTTCTATTGAAAAAATAAATAAAAACTTTCCTGATTTTGTAATCCATTTTGAAATGGAAGAAAGCGATAATCTGGACACTGCTTTAGAAATTAGTGGAAACAAAAGTCTCTTGGAAATTGCTATTTCTAATATTTTAAAGAATGCCTACGTATATTCAGATAATAAACAGGCAAAAGTAAAAATCAGCACCGAAAATGATTTATTAGTGATTTCCGTTTCCAATTCAGGAAAAACACTTACGGAGGTTGAGCAAAAAAATCTTTTTCAACCTTTTATGCGTGGTGCAAACTCAAAAGGCACAATAGGTTTTGGTCTTGGTTTACGTATTGTAAATCGGATACTAAACCTTCATAACGCAATCATAACTTACTCAGTAACAATAGATAGCAAAAATTTACTTCGCATTATTTTTCGTAAATAATTTATTTTAAGCTATTTTTAAGGTAGATTTTAAGGTCTCTTAAAGTTTGTCGATAGCATATTTGTATAAAATAAATTTAATACAATGAAAAAACTATATGCATTAGTACTATTTGTGCTCTTTACTCAAATAGGTATGGCTCAGAAAACAGTTACTCTTCAAGACTGTGAAAGCCAATTCTTAAAAAAGAATCTATTTTTACTGGCATCACAATATAATATTGATGCTGCAAAAGCCCTCACTATTCAAGCCAGGATTTGGGACAACCCAACAGTAACGGCCGAATTGAATGCCTACAATCCAGAACGAGACAAATTTTTTGACATTGGTAAAAATGGTCAAAAGGTATTTTCGATTGAGCAGCTTATTTATCTGGGCGGTAAAAAACGAAATGAAGTTAAACTTGCTCAAGCAAATGCACAATTGGCCGAGCTTCAGTTTAATGATGTATTACGCACTTTAAAACTACAATTACGCAAAAGTTTTTTTACTGTTTATTACAACTCAAAAAATCTTGAAAACACAGACAAACAGCTGGCTCATATAGAGAATTTAATCAATTCGTATTCTATTCAGGCTCAAAAAGGAAATATTCCGTTGAAAGATGTGGTGCGACTGCAGTCGTTGTACCTTAATTTCAAAAATGAAAGATTAGAAGTAATTAATGATAATATTGAAGAACAAGCGAATCTAAAACTTCTTTTAAATGAAACCGAAAATGTAATTCCAGTAGTAAACAAAGAAGATTCAGATAAGTATTTAAAAATAATTGCTTTTGACCTTAAGGGTTTTGAAGAACAAGCAATAGCAAATCGACCTGATTATCTTGCCAAACAAAAAGAAATTGGTGCTAATGAATTGAATGTAAAATGGCAAAAATCACTTTCAGTACCCGACATTATTCTAGGGGCAAACTACGATCAGCGAAGCGGTGCTTTTAATAATGAAGCCAATGTTAGTGTGGGTATTCCGCTGCCTTTATGGAACAAAAATAAAGGAAACATCAAATACGCCCAATCTATCTTGGAGCAGTCTAAAGTTGAAAAACAAAATTTTCAGCTGCAGCTTCAAACAGAAATAACTTCTGCATGGACTAAATGGGATGAATCAAGACAAAACTACAGCGTGATAAAACCAACCGTAAATTCTGATTTTGAAGCCGTTTATAACGGAATGCTGACCAACTTTCAAAAACGAAATGTCAGCCTTTTAGAATTTACCGATTTCATGGAAAGCTACAATCAAGCCATAATTCAGTTAAATGAATTAAAGAAAAAAGTTGTGATTGCAGGAGAAGAATTAAATAGTACCATCAACAAAGATTTATTTTAAAAACGAAAAAAATGAAACATAAACTAATCATAGGAATTGCAATTGTAAGTTTATCGCTGGCAAGCTGCAAAAAAGAAGTTGAAAATCCAGAAACCAATACTTCTTTTGTTCTAAGTAATGATATGCTGAAAACAACTACAACTGCCCCAGCTGAGACTGTACCAGTAAAAAACGAATTGAGTTTTTATGGAAAAATTACGGCTGATAATAATAAAATGATTGATGTTTACCCGCTTGTAGGTGGAAACGTTATGAAAGTAAATGTTGAACTTGGTGACTATGTAAAAAAAGGACAAGTTTTGGCAACTATAAAAAGTACCGATGTAGCCGATTTTGAAAAACAATCTATTGATGCTAAAAGTGATTTACTTGTCGCTAAAAACAATTTGAAGGTAGCACAGGAATTATTTGATGGAAAATTAAATTCTGAAAGTGATGTTCTTCAAGCAAAATCTGAAGTAAACAAAGCACAGTCTCAATTAAGTAAAGTTCAGGAAACTTATAAAATTTACAATATCAAAGCAGGTTCTATTTACGAAGTTACTGCGCCGATCAGTGGTTTTATTATTCAAAAAAGTATCAATCAAGATATGCTTTTGAGAAACGACCGCTCTGAGAATATTTTTGACATTGCAGAAATCAGCGAAGTTTGGGCAATGGCAAATATTAATGAAATTGATATTAATAAAGTAAAATTAGGAACTGCTGCGGCTGTTACAACCTTGAGTTATCCTGATAAAACTTTTAACGGAAAAGTGGATAAAATCTACAACGTAATTGATCCTGAGACTAAAGCGATGCAGGCAAGGATTAAATTAAACAATCCTGATTATTTGCTAAAACCGGATATGAACGCCAATATCAAATTATCTTTTAACGAAGGTAAGTCTATGATAGCCGTACCAAGTAAAGCTATTGTTTTTGATAAAAGCAAAAATTTTGTAGTGGTATTTAAAGATCGAAATAACATTGAAACCAGACAAGTTGAAGTTTATAGAGTGGTTGGCGATGTTACCTATATCTCTAGCGGTCTAAAAGAAAACGAAAAAGTAATCACCAACAATCAGTTGTTTATTTACGGTGCTTTAAACAATTAAGACATGAACAAATTCATAAAAAATATTATTGCTTTTTCGCTTAAGAATAAAGCATTTACCTTCTTTTGGGTCGGATTATTGGCTGTTGCGGGATTTATTTCGTTCAAAAATATGCCTATTGATGCTTTTCCAGACGTAACCAATACTCAGATTATCATCATTACACAATGGAACGGAAAAAGTGCCGAAGAAGTTGAACGTTTTGTAACGTCTCCGATTGAGATTTCAATGAACTCTGTTCAGAAAAAGACCAGTGTCCGCAGTATCACCATGTTTGGTTTATCTGTAATCAAGATTATTTTTGATGATGGCGTAGACGATACTTTTGCCCGTTTTCAAGTAAACAATTTATTAAAGAACGTTTCGCTTCCAGATGATGTCGAACCAGACGTTCAGCCTCCTTACGGACCAACTGGAGAAATCTTGAGATATATTGTAAAAAGTAACAGCAGAGACAGTCGTGAATTGTTAACTTACCAAAATTGGGTAATTGACAAACAATTGCGTTCGTTGCCTGGAGTTGCCGATTTGAATGTTTTTGGAGGGCAAACTAAAACCTATGAAGTTGGTGTTGACCCTATTAAATTAGCAAAATATAATATTACGCCATTACAAGTTTACAATGCTGTAAATGCAGGAAACCTAAATGTCGGCGGTGATGTAATCGAGAAAAACGGTCAGGCTTTTGTAGTTCGAGGCGTTGGTTTGTTAAAATCGAAAGAAGACATCGGAAACATTATCGTTGATGATGCCGGCGGAAACCCCATTTTGGTAAAAAATCTAGCTTCGGTTTACGAAAGTTCTATGCCGAGAGTTGGACAAACGGGTCTTGGAAATAATGATGATGCTGTTGAAGGGATTGTTGTAATGCGTAAAGGTGAAAATCCGCAGGAAACTCTTGCTTTAATCAAAGCTAAAATTAAAGATCTTAACGATAATGTTCTTCCAAAAGACATCAAAATCGAAACCTTTTACGATCGTGACAATTTGATGAATTTTACGACCGAAACGGTAATGCATAATTTATTTGAAGGAATTATTCTGGTTACCTGTGTCGTATTTTTATTTATGGCAGATTGGAGAACCACTTTTACCGTTTCTATTGTTATTCCGCTTTCCTTATTATTTGCGTTTTTATGTTTGAAAATGATGGGAATGAGTGCCAACTTATTAAGTTTAGGTGCTGTCGATTTCGGAATTATCATTGATGGTGCCGTCGTAATGGTGGAAGGATTATTTGTCGTCTTAGATCATCGAGCGCATCAATTGGGAATGGAGAAATTCAATAAAATCGCAAAAGGAAGTTTGATCAAGAAAACAGGAACAGAAATGGGTAAAGCTATTTTCTTTTCTAAACTGATTATTATTACAGCTTTACTTCCAATTTTCTCTTTCCAGAAAGTAGAAGGAAAAATGTTCTCTCCCCTAGCTTTTACATTAGGTTTTGCATTACTTGGAGCATTAATTTTCACACTGACTTTAGTTCCTGTTCTTTCTCATATTTTATTAAACAAAAATGTAAGAGAAAAACACAATCCGTTTGTAAATTTCTGGGATCGAATTGTATCTAAAGGATTTGCATGGACTTTTAAACATAAAGTTCAAACTTTAATCGCTTCTGTGGCAATATTGGGAACTGTTTTCTTTTCAGCAGGATTTTTAGGAACCGAATTTTTACCGCAATTAAATGAAGGCGCTTTGTGGGTGACTGCAGAATTACCAATGAGTACTTCACTGCCAGAAAGTGTAAAAACAGCCGCAATGATTCGAAAAGATTTAGAAACTTTTCCAGAAGTAAAGAAAGTACTTTCTCAAACGGGTCGAAGCAACGACGGAACCGATCCAAATGGTTTTGGATTTATCCAGCTTCAAGTAGATTTATTGCCTAAATCAGAATGGAAACGTAAAATTTCTATGGATGATCTGATTAATGAAATGGATAATAAATTGAAAGTACATCAAGGAATTACATATAATTATTCGCAGCCCGTAATTGATAACGTAGCAGAATCTGTTGCTGGATTTAAAGCTTCGAATGCAGTAAAAATTTATGGTGATGATTTGAATAAACTGGATGAACTGGCTAATAAAGTTTTAGCAGAAATAAAAGATATTCCTGGTATAAAAGATGCCGGAATTCTTAGAAATGTTGGTCAGCCAGAAATCAGTGTCATTCTTGACAGAGAAAAAATGGCGGCTTACGGCGTGACATTAAGTGATGCACAAGCGGTTCTAGAACTTGCTTTTGGAGGAAAAACGGCAACAGAAAAATACGAAGACGAGAAAAAATTTGACGTTAGAATTCGTTTTGAAAAAGAATATCGAAAAGATGAAAAAGATTTAGCCGAAATTAAAGTGCCAACAATCAGCGGCATCAAAATTCCGTTAAAAGAAATCTGCGATATTAAAACCATTACTGGCCCTGCATTTATTTACAGAGATAATACAAAACGTTTTATTGGTGTAAAATTCTCTGTTCGTGATCGAGATTTAGGAAGCACAATTGCCGAAGCGCAGTCAAAAGTTAACAAATTGAAACTTCCAAACGGCTATACAACTGGATGGACAGGAGAATTTGAGAATCAAGTACGTGCAAGTGCTCGTCTGGCGCAAGTTGTTCCAATCAGTTTAATCGGAATATTTGTACTGTTGTTTATTTTGTTCGGAAACTTTAAAGATTCTTTATTGGTTTTAGCAAACGTTCCTTTTGCCATAATTGGCGGTATTATCGCTTTACATATTACGGGAATGAATTTCGGAATCTCGGCTGGAGTTGGATTTATCGCTCTTTTAGGAATTTGTATCCAAAACGGTGTAATTCTGATATCCGAATTTCATCATAATCTCAAGTCCAAATTTACGCTCGAAGAATCAATATTTATGGGAGTAAAAGCAAGAACGAGAGCGGTTGTTATGACTGCGTTAATGGCTTCAATCGGATTATTACCTGCTGCAATTTCGACAGGAATTGGTTCAGAATCACAAAAACCATTGGCTATTGTAATTATCGGAGGATTAATGACGGCAACAGTGCTTACCTTATTGGTATTCCCAATTTTATTTTGGGTATTCAATAGAAAGAAACATGTTCCGATAGAATAATATTTTTTTTTAGTTTTAAATCAAATTGTTGGGTTTAAAAAGGAAAAGCATCATTAGAAATAATGGTGCTTTTTTCATTTCAATAACCTTAAAATGATTATTTAAAATTTGAACATAAAAAAACGGCCTTTGCTCAAGAAGGCCGTTTACTAACTCAAAACTTTTTTAAATCTTATTTAAGATCTTTCAAAACTGCAACAGCTTCATTTGCGTTTGATAATTGTGCATATTTTAAAGCTGTAAAACCTTTATCATTTTTATCGCTTGGACGAGCACCGTTTTCTAATAAAACTTTGATAATTTCAACTTTATTATAACGTGCTGCTACCATTAATGGTGTCATATCTTCAGATGTTTCGTTTACATCTGCACCGTAAGCGATGAATTTTTTTACTACTTCAACATCTCCTTTGCTTACAGCAACATGTAATGGTGAAGAGAAAAAGTTAGAAACTTCAATTCTTGGTTTTACTGCCAAAGTTCCTTGATTTGATGCCATTGCAACATTTCCAAATGCTACTAGAGCTGCTCCTAAATAAATTACTGATTTTTTCATAATGATTGATTGTTAAATGATTGATGATGATTTTTAATTTCTTGACAAATGTAAAGCAATTTTACTATTATGCAATACAAAGTACCTTGTTTTAACTATTTCTTAACATCCGCTTAAAGAATTATAATTTTCAAAAACAAAATGTTATCGAATTCTTAGTTCTGCTATAATAGACTATCAAAAAGTGAAAATGTTACACTTTATAGGAAAAAAAATTATAAAAAAATAGTGGAAAGAGATCTAATCATTCTAAAGCTCTTTATTTAAAGCACTTGTAAGGTTTCTTTAAATAAATAATAATATGATGCTTTAAAAGCAAATCAATGATCAAAAAAGAGATGTTTGAGAAAAATAAGAGGAAGTGATTCAGGTAAGACTGAATAGTAAATCAATTGGGTATAATAATTTATAAAGATGTTCTATAGCAGTAAAGAAAAACGCTTTTCCGAATCTAAAAGAAATGAATCGAAATTTGATTTCAGAACAAAAGAATTATACCCAATTGGTTTTAAAATATTATTTTAAATCTTTTAAAATAGCAATAGCTTCAGTAGCTTTAGATAATTCTGCATATTTTAAAGCTGTAAAATCTTTATCATTTTTATCTGATACGTTTGCACCAGCAGCAAGCAATAATTTAATAATTTCAACTTTATTGTAACGAGCAGCCATCATTAAAGGAGACATATCTCCTGCTCTTTCGTTTACATTTACTCCGTATTCAATAAATTTCTTGATTACTTCAATATCACCTTTCTGTACAGCAGTAACTAGAGGAGTTCCGTCGAAAGCAACTGTATTTGTAATCTCGTTTGCAGCAGTTAATTTTTGATTAGAAGCTGTTGAAACGTTTGTAAAGGCAACTAATGCTAATCCTAAATAAATAATTGAATTTTTCATAATGATTTTAATTTGTTAAAATATTAGTAATCAAATGTTTTATATCAATTTACAGTATACGTATACAAATTATATTGTTTTATTCACTAATTGAATTAACTAACCATTAACTCTTTATTAATGAATTATAAATAATTAACATAATTAAATTGCAATTCTTTATAAAACACATTGCAAATGTACCAATCTTGTATAAAATCGTAAAATATTTAGTTTTTAAAATTTAGAATTACAATAAATTTAAAAAGAAATAATGAGGCTTTTTAACGATACATTAAAAACATCACTATCAAAGGTCGAATATTTATATTAAATGTAAAAATTTACAGTCAAATTACCGTTTAATTGTTAATATAATCAAAATTTAAAATAAATAAAAAAGAAAGAAATAACTTTCATTGTTACAAAAAAACGATCGTAATTTGTTTATCTTTTATTACAATTGCGATCAACAAAAAGCACTAATTTACATGGAATTATATTCTAATTTTACTTAATTCTTTTCAGGATTCTTCATTTTAAGTCTGTAAATGTGTTTTATATCATTTTCAAACCAAGTGAACGAATCATTATAAAACTCAATGAAATCAGATTCACTTACTTGACCTGGAAAAGGAGCGTAATAATGTGTTGGACTTGTACTATCATTTCGCCAAACCAAAACATAACACAATTCTAATTTCGCTGCTTTTAATGTTTTTAATAAAACATCCGTCCACCATTTCGGATTCGGAATTGATTCTAAACCAGTTTCTGTAAAGGCGGCCAGTTTTTTCTTTTGAATAGCCAAATCAGAAAATATTTTGAGCTTTTTTAAACCCGCTTCTAAATCATATTTTCCATCACGTCCAAAATCTGCGTAATCATCCATTCCGAGCAGATCCACATAATTATCCCCTGGATAACGCTCTAAATATTCTTGAGTCGTATTAAATTGATTGTCTGGAGAAAAAGCATAAATAAAGTTGTGAACTCCAAGAGTGTCTTTTAGGTAAGAAACGGTAAACTGCCAAACTGCAATAAAATCTTCGCGAGAAGTATGTGGTTTCCCCCACCAAAACCAACCGCCGTCAAACTCATGAAAAGGTCTGAAAATCATTGGCGAGAGCTTTCCATCTTTTGCTTTTACAGAATGGGCAAAATCTGCAATTGTCTTTAAAATGCCTTTGTATTGTTCGTGATGAGAACCTCCGGGTTTTATTAAAGCCATTGAAGCTGCAGAGATTCCGTCTTTCCAATAAAAACCACCTTCGGAAGCAGGATTATTAAAATGCCACGAAACTGTCGTAATGCCTCCTCTTTCATAAGTTGCAATCACATTTTTGCGTAAAATTTCTTTTGCTTTTTCGACCTGTTCTTTTGATCGTCCAGAAAAATCACTAAAATCAATTCCCACAACTGCAGGATGCGAGCCCGTAACGGATTTCACATCTGATCGATCTGGCTCATTCGACCAGCCATGTCCATATTCTAAAGCATGTTGATGTCCAAAAAGAATATGATTTTTTGAAATTGTTTTTAAATTCTGGTATAAAATTTTGGTTTCTTTTGTGGCTTTTTCGTCAATCTGAGCAAAAAGAAAATGCCCAGCTGATAGAAATACTAGCAACAGGGCATTTGTTTTATTTTTTGATTTCATGGTTTAAATAGTTAGTTTAAACCCGAAATTACTATTTTGAAGAAAGGTATTCTAGTACGTTTTTGTCAATACCTATATTTATTTTATCATACAATTTAATGCAACGGAACAATCTTATTATTTACAATTTTTCCTTTAAAAGAAATTGTATCTCCTGTGCTAAAAGTAAACTCTCTTAAATGGTATCGATAAGCATAAAAATTATTGCAATTATCTGGTATATCTTTTTTGACAAATTTATCCAAATAATAACAATTGATATGCTCGTATGTATTTCTAAAAGAGCAGAATATTTTTACTTTTTCTAAATATTCTTTTTCCTGTTTTAATGTACTTTTAGTATACTGCTTGTAAAAATCATAGTTGTTTAAAAAGAGAAGTTCATCTAAATCTCTATCTGTAGTGAATTCTGCGCCCCACAATCCCGATTTATTTCCTTCAACCATATTATTAGAGAAATTATTAGTCAAAACAATTTCATTTGAATTTAGGATATATTTTTTACCATCAATTTGCAAATTGATATAGGGTCTTTGATATATAGTACTGAATATTGAATATGAACTTGAATATCTTCTTGCTTTACTACTTTTCATACGACCTACTTTATATGAACTCATTACTCCAGAATTCATTAGGCAAACATTTACATTTTTTTTAGAAAATGGAGTTTTAATACTATCAGTATCAAGAACAATAGCTTTTAAAATTGGTAAATTCTCAAATCGAGCTTTCTCAATTTTTCCTTTTTTATTTTCCTCATGTCCATCTTCTAATGCTGCAATTGTAAATTTTACAGTAAAAAACACAAAAAGTATAACAACAACCCAAAAAACAACAAATAAAATGAGCATTATTTTCAATACCATTTTGTTTTTAGCGTTCATATTAAATGCCTGCTAAATAGTCTTTAACGTTTTTGTCAATACGTTGGTCAATATTGTCAATATCTGCTTTTACAAATTTTTCTCCTAAGATATTCTCGTATAATTCGATATATCTTTCAGAAACAGATTCGATGTATTCATCCGTCATATCTGGAATCTGCTGTCCTTCTTGACCTTGAAATCCGTTTTCTATTAACCAGCGGCGAACAAATTCTTTAGATAATTGTTTTTGCTCTTCTCCTTTTGCTTGTCTTTCTGCATATCCGTCAGCATAAAAATAACGAGAAGAATCTGGAGTGTGAATTTCGTCAATTAAAACAATAACACCGTCTTTAGTTTTTCCGAATTCGTATTTTGTATCTACTAAAATCAAGCCGCGAGAAGCTGCAATTTCAGTTCCTCTTTGAAATAGAGCACGAGTATATTTTTCTAAGATCAAATAATCTTCTTCAGAAACGATTCCTTTTGCTAAAATGTCTTCGCGAGAAATATCTTCGTCATGAGAACCATTATCTGCTTTTGTAGTTGGCGTAATAATTGGTTCTGGAAATTTATCATTTTCTTTTAATCCATCAGCCATTGCAACACCGCAGATTTGTTTTCTTCCTGCTGCATATTCACGCGCTGCGTGACCTGATAAATAACCGCGAATTACCATTTCTACTTTAAATGGCTCGCATAAATGTCCAACAGCAACGTTTGGATCTGGTGTAGCAATTAACCAGTTTGGAACAATATCCTCTGTCAATTCCATAAATTTTGTTGCGATCTGATTTAAGATCTGCCCTTTATACGGAATTCCTTTTGGTAAAACTACATCAAAAGCCGAAAGTCTGTCGGTTGCTACCATTACCAATAAATCGTCGTTGATGTTGTAAACTTCTCTAACTTTTCCGCGGTAAACCGATTTCTGATTCGGGAAATTAAAATTTGTAGTTGTAATTGTATTGCTCATTTTGATTTTGTTGTGTTGTTTTTAATGAATGCAAATTTAGATTATTTGTCACGAAAATGAAATTTAATTTATAGTTTTCAGTTGTAGTTTTTCCTAAAACAAAAAAACTTTGTCAAAGCTTTAAACTTTGACAAAGTTCTATTCAGAATAAAAACTGAGAATTTAGAATTATTTCAAAAGCGTTGAATTGAATAAATTCAAAATTCTGCTGTATTCGTCTATCCAAGAGTACGTTTCTTTAAATCCGTGAGATTCTACAGGAAAAGAAGCTAAACTCCAGTTTTTCTTTTCTAATTCGATGAAACGCTGCGACAAACGAACAATATCTTTGTATTCTACGTTATCATCAACCATTCCGTGAAGCATAACTAAATTTCCTTTTAAGTTATCTGCAAAATAAATCGGAGAACTTTTTTTGTACGCTTCTGGATCTGTTTCAGGAAAATTTAAAATATTTCCTGTGTAGCCGTGATTATAGTGCGCCCAATCTGTAACAGAACGTAAAGCCGCACCCGATTTAAACTCTCCAGGGGCCGTTAACATTCCCATTAAAGTAATAAAACCACCGTAAGAACCACCGTAAATACCTACTCTATCTGCATCGATTCCGTATTTCTCAACTAAATATTTTTTCCCGTCTAAATGATCAGAAAGATCTTTTCCTCCCATAAAACGATAAATACCAGTTCTAAAATCTCTTCCGTAACCATCACTTCCTCTATAATCAATATCCAAAACCGTATAACCCAAATCGGTTAACAAGTTATGAAACATATATTCTCTGTGATAATTGCTCCAGAAATTATGAGCATTTTGCAGGTAACCCGCACCGTGCACAAAAATGACAGCTGCTTTATTTGCATTTTCCGTTTTTGGCGTGTATACTCTAGCATTTACAGGAGTTCCGTCTTGTGCTTTAAACGTAATAACTTCTGGCGTTCTCCATTGGTATTTCTTAAAAGCTTCTGTTGTCGAAGATGAAATCTGCTGTAAAGCAGTATTCTTTTTGTTTTCGGCAATATAAAAATCCCAAGGAATGTTTTTATACGAATAACGAACTAATAAAGATTTTTCGTCAGGCGAAAGCACTACTTCATGCGCACCATCTTTGGTTAAAATTGGTTGCAAAATTCCGTCTGCCAGAGACAGTTTGTAGAAATCTCTATTTCCTGGATGTGTAGTATTAGTAGATAAATAGAAAACTTTTTTGTCTTTTGACAACGTTACATCACGAACTTCCCAATTTCCTTTTGTTAATTGTGTTTTCTTTTTGGTTTTAAAATTATAAGTATATAAATGTGAATAACCTGTTGCTTCAGACTGGAAATAAACAGTTTCATTATCTCCTAAAAATTCTATATTTCCTGATGAAAAAGAATACGACGGAATTCCAGGTCCAGCAATCCAAGCTTCGTCATGCTGATGATCAATTTCTTCAAAAGTTCCTTTTTCAAGATTTAAACTTACAATCCAACGGTCTTTATTATCCTGACTTCTGATTGAAACTACTGCAAGTGAACCTGTTTCGTTATAAATCGGTGCCTGAGCAATAATTAGTTTATCTTCTTTAGGTTTGTCTTTTAAATTATCATACAATTTAAAATATTCCGGTGTATCTTGAATATGACTTAAAGTCGAAAAATTCACAAAATAAACAGAATCTTTTATTGCAGAATAAATCGCAAAACGTGTTTTCACAAAGTTGTTTACCGATACTTTTTCTTTAGTATCAGGGCTTTGGTTATAACCATCGCTGGTAATAAAAACTTCCATTTTTTCTTTCTTGCCTTCAGAAGATTCCATTAAAGTAAACGTAACGTAATTTCCGTTCGGGTTTACTCTCAAGCTTCTCAAATCATCTTTTCCGTAAAGATATTCTTTTGCAAAATCAGATTTAACTAACTTATTTTTAGCATCAAACCATTTTTTTCGTGCGTCTTTATCTTTTATAAACTGAAATAATTCTTTTTGCTGTGTGTTTAAAAAAGTTTCTTTTTCTGGTTTAACTTCTTTTTTTACACCTTTACTTAAATTAGTAATCTGCAGAATTGTTCCTTCTTTTGTATTGTATTTAAAAATATTCTGGTTTTGTTCAAAAAATAAATTTTCTGGACTGCTTCCTAATTCTAAATTTGAAACAGAAGTACTTTGCTGAATGATTTTCTTTGTGGTTTTATTACTTATAGAGTACGAATACAAAGCGCCTTTTTCGATATAATAAACTACATCAGAATTGGGTCTTCTCTTAAAATCAAGTTTAGAAAATGCGGCTTCTTTTGGTTCTACAAGCACTGGTTTTGCCTGCCCTTTCTGCCAAGAATAAGTACTTGGTCCGAAATCATCTGTAGGATTCCATTCAAAATAAACCTTTTTGCCGTCTAATGACCAGCGTCCGCTTGTAGGTTGATTTCCAATAAAAGAATCGCCTTTCATTATTTCTTCTAATTTTAAACTCTGGCTGTTAGCCGCTGAAAAAAAAGATAAAAAGGCCAGAAAAAAAATGTTTTTTGTCATGGTAATAGATTTGAAAAACAAAAATACACTTTGAAAATTATTAAAAAAATGTTTTTGCTATTTCATTGCGGAATCCTCCACATATTATTCATTTAACAAAAAAAATCCCTGAAGATAACCTTTAAGGATTGTATTTTATGTAAAAAAATCAAAAAAAGAAATTTAACTAGATGCCAATTCTTTATTCAAGATTTTAGAAGCAATATATTTTGCAACTCCGTCTTCGGCGTTGGTTTTTATAACTTCTAAGTCTGGAAGTTCTTCTTTCAAAATTGCAGGTGCATTTCCCATAATAAGACCTTTTCCTGCTGCTGAAAGCATCTGAACATCATTAAAACCATCACCAAATGCAACTGCTTCTCCCAAGGTAAAACCTTCTCTTTCTAAAACCGTTTCAATCGCAACAGCTTTATCTATAGATTTGTCCATAAATTCAAGACAAGTCGGCAAACTAAAAGCGTGATGTAAATGCTCTGAAGAATTTTCTAAAATGGCATCTTTCAGTTTTACTAATTTTTCGTGATCCTGACATGAAAAGAAAATTTTGATAGCTCCAAAATCTTCTAGATTTTTATAATCAACCAATTCTGGACGGTACTTTAATTCTTCCTGAAAAGAATTCAATCTTTCGTTCCATTTATTGGTCTGCCAAACATTTTCTTTAAATAAAACAACTGTAATTTCTGGATCAATTTCAACATTCAAAGCCACTTTTACGACATCGCTGTCTAAATTAAAAGCAAATAGTTCTTCTTTTTCCGGCGAATGAACTCGCGCTCCGTTTGAGCTTACCAAATAAACCGGAACTTCTAGTTTTTCGATAATCGCCATTGCATCAAGATGATGACGTCCCGTAGCTACAACAAGTAGATATCCTTGATTGTGAAGTTCTTGAAATATAGTTTTTGTATAATCTGAAATTCTGTGTGCTGTGTTTAATAAGGTTCCGTCAAGGTCACTTACAACAACTTTTATATTTTTAAGTTTTGTCATTTTAATATTCAATCATTTGTGATTTAAGCAAATTTAAGGCTTTAAGCTCGGTTAGACAAAGATTCTAAGCATAGAAAGCTAAAAATGAGGCAAGTTTATTATTTATTTAACTATTTCGTTAATTTACAGACCGGCTCTTAATTGTGTTTTATTTTGACGTGGATAAAACCGATTAGCTATCGCTAAGACACGGATTTTAAAGGATTAAAAAATATTTTTAATTGTAATGTTTTCTGATTTTCGGTGTTTTTGCAAATTCAATTCTCAAACTATCTGGACATTTTGAATCTTTTATTTTATAAATCAACGAATCATTTCTAAGATAAAATGTTTCTTTAGTAAATAAACAAAAATCACTTCCTGTATCAGGCTTACAATTAGGAATCGTTACCATTCTTTCTTTATCTTTCCTCTCATAAAAACCACAATCAATAAAAGGAAAAGCCATATAACAAGTATCTATTTTACTGCTGGTTAATTCGATAGAATCTCCTTTTATTTTCCATTTTCCTTTAGAAAATACTCTCCAATCACAACCTGCTGAAGTGTAATTAAATGTACTATCCTTTTTAACAATCAATTCTGATCTCCCTGGAACAATATATTGTGTATCATACCATGTTTTGACAAATTTATTTTCAATTTCAGATTCAGTTTTTTTATTACATGAAATGAATAAGAACAGTATAGCTAAAGTTAAATAGATGGATTTAGATTTCATTTTTTCAGATAATATAAAATTGCCTTTATTTCACTTTCATTTAATTCAAAATTATGTACGTAGGTATTGTTATTGCTCCAATCTTTTAATGCTAAAGCATCTTTATTTTTATTTTTTAAAAGACTGTCTTGTTTTGTAATAAAATTTTTAAGAAACTGATAATTGTATTTGTCACTTTGAATCGCATTTTCTAAATGATTGTCTTTAGCTCCTTTATTTGCATGACAGCCATAGCAGTTCTTTTCAAAATATTTTTTTCCGATATTTTCCAATACAATTTCTTTTTTCTGTAAATCCAATTTCTCATAGAATTTATTTTCTTCTATTTTTTTGTCTTTACAAGAAACGAGAAAAATCAAAACTAAAGAACTGAGAATTTTTACTGCCATTTTATACATCTAAAAAAAATATTCGTGTTGTACATTTCAGAAAAACGTACAACACGAATATTAATAATGTTAAAACACAATTCAAGATTTAGATTTAACATTTGACTAAAATTAAAATTAATCGTGATTTTCAATCTGTTTATAAGCGTCGATTACCTTTTTAACCAATCTGTGACGTACGATATCTTTATCATCCAGATAAATAATTCCGATTCCGTCAATGTCTTTCAGCACTAAAATCGCTTCTTTAAGACCAGAAATTGTTCTTCTTGGCAAATCGACCTGACCAGGGTCACCTGTAATCATAAATTTGGCGTTTTTTCCCATACGGGTTAAAAACATTTTCATCTGCGAATGCGTGGTGTTTTGCGCTTCATCTAAGATTACAAAAGCATTATCAAGTGTACGTCCGCGCATAAACGCTAAAGGCGCGATCTGAATAATTCCTTTTAAAATATAATCTTCAAGTTTTTCGTTCGGAAGCATATCACGCAATGCATCATAAAGCGGCTGCATATACGGATCGAGTTTTTCTTTCATATCTCCCGGAAGAAACCCGAGATTTTCGCCAGCTTCTACAGCAGGACGTGTTAGGATTATTCTTTTTACTTCTTTATCCTTCAGCATTTTTACCGCCATAGCAACGCCAGTGTAGGTTTTTCCAGTTCCAGCCGGACCAATTGCAAAGACCATATCATTTTTTTTGATCGTATCAACCAGCAATTGCTGATTGGGTGTCATTGCTTTAATGATCTTTCCTCCGACACCATGAACTAAGATTTTGTCATGATCGTAACCTCTTTTCTCCTCTTGACCGTCGCTCATAATTACACGCTCGATTACATTATCATCTATATTATTGTAACGTGTAAAGTGAAGCATTAATCTTTGAAATCTTTTTTCGAATTCGTCTAAAACCTCTTTTTCGCCAAATGCTTTTAAAGTTGTCCCTCGTGCTACGATTTTAAGCTTCGGGTAATACTTTTTAATAATTTCTAAATGGCTGTCCTGCGCGCCCCAAAACTCCTTTGGTGCAATATCTACTAGCTCGATTATTCTTTCGTTCAAATGAAGTAGTTTTTAAATTAAATAATTCAGTTATTATTTTTAGAGTTGTCGGGTTCTAATTTAAGCTGTAATAATCAGTTTTTAAATGTTCTGTTTTTTCTAAATGAATATAACTGAATACTTAATACGGAAAACTGATACTAATTTTACAAATTGTCTTTTCTTTCTTTCAATTTGTCTTTACTATTACTAGCTTTGCATTTCTCAAATTTAATGAAAATTAGATTCAAATACTATCAATAGTTATAAACAAAATGATGTCAATAATTACTCTTACTACAGACTACGGACTCAAAGATTACTTTGTGGGCGCGTTGAAGGGTAAAATTCTTTCTGAAAATCCAGAGGTTCAGATTATTGACATTTCTCATGACATTGATCCCTTTAATACGGCCGAAGCCAGTTACATTATTGGAGCTTCTTATTTAAGTTTTCCAAAAGGAACCGTGCATTTAATTGGTGTCGATATCGAGCGCAATAAAGAGAATCAGCACATCGCTATGCAGTGGAACGATCACTACTTTATCTGTGCCGATAACGGAATCCTTAGCATGCTGACGCAAAAAATCGTGCCGCAGAAAATTGTTGCCATAAATATTCACGATCGTTTTCCGATTGAATATACCGATTTAGATATTTTTATTCAAGTAGCATCACATCTTTCAAAAGGCGGTTTATTAAATGTTATCGGAAAAGAAATTCCAGCCCTAAAAGAAGTTACAGAACTACAAGCTGTTGTTGCCGGCGATGGAAATTCGTTAAAAGGATATGTAATTTATATTGATCATTTTGGCAATATTGTGACTAATATTTCGAAACAACAATTTCTCGAAGCAGCAAAAGGCCGTCCGTATGAAATTGTCATGAAACCTAAAAGCATTAAAACAATTCTCCCAAATTACTCGGCTATTGCAACTTCAGACAAATATCCGATAAAAACTTACGAAGGCGAAAAACTGGCTATTTTTAATGAAGCAGGCTTTCTTGAAATTGCAATTTTTAGAAGCAATCCATCAAAAGTGGGTTCTGCAAATAGTTTATTAGGATTGAATTATCGTGATGTGATTACGATTAAGTTTTCTTAAAATTAATTCTCTCGCAGATTTTGCTGATTGAGCAGATAATCTATTTGTTTCAATTAAAATAGATAAAAATTTCATTACATCATAAAACATAGCCCGTGATTTCAACCACGGGGACGCATTGTGAAATACATTATTTATATACGTGATAAAATATTGCGTGATGTGCATTGTGTTCCAGCGGTTAAAACCGCGGGCTATATTTGAAATACAATACGAAATCGAAATTATAAAAATAGGGGTATTTATAATATTTCAATTTTTATTTAAAACAACAATCAAATTTGGTATTTTTGCGCACCTGTAAGACTTTTAGACAATTCAAAAATCTAAAATCTGCAATCTAAAATCTAAAATTACCAACATGTTCGTTAGAATAGTAAAAATGAGTTTTCATGAAGAAAAAATTCCTGATTTTCTGGAAAATTTTGAATCGGTGAAAGATAAAATACGGAATGCTGAAGGAAATCGTTTTTTAGAATTGTATCAGGATAAAAATAACAAATGCATCTTTTTCACTTACAGTTATTGGGAAACGGAAGCAGATTTGGAAAATTATAGAAATTCTGAACTTTTTAATACCGTTTGGGATTTTACAAAGAAATTATTCAATGCTAAACCTGAGGCTTGGAGTCTGGATAAAGTGGTTAGCTTAAATTAAACCGATTTAACCGCAAAGAACGCAAGTTTATTTTCAAAGAAGCTTTATAAAAACGCTAAGTTCGCAAAGCTTTGAGAAAAACTTTGCGAACATTGCGTAAAACTTTGCGTTCTTTGCGGTTAGAAAAAAAATTGAAACAAAAACAAAACAAATGAAATCAATCATTTTAAGAGAAATAAAATCCTTCTTTGGCTCGCCAATCGGCTATTTGGTCATTGCGATTTTCCTTATTATCAACGGACTATTTTTATGGGTTTTTAAAGGAGATTACAATATTCTTGATACTGGTTACGCTGATTTAACTCCATTTTTCACTTTGGCACCTTGGATTTTAATTTTCCTGATTCCGGCCGTAACGATGAGAAGTTTCTCTGACGAAAAAAAACAAGGAACTTTAGAATTATTATTAACCAAACCGTTATCAATCTGGCAGATTGTAAACGGAAAATTCTTTGGTTCGTTTTTGCTAATAATTCTAGCGATCATTCCAACCTTGATTTATGTAAAAGTAATTTCTGATTTAGGTTCGCCAGAAGGCAATATCGACATGGGAAGTACAATTGGTTCTTATTTCGGATTATTGTTTTTAATCGCTTCCTATTCAGCAATCGGAATCTTTACTTCTACCCTTTCAGAAAATCAGATCGTGGCATTTATTATTGCTGTTTTCTTGTGCTTTTTCTTTTATTTTGGATTTGAAGGAATCGCTTCTTTAATTCCAGGATCGGGAAGTTTTATATCGGTTTTAGGAATGCAGAATCATTTTAAAAGTATGAGCCGAGGTGTAATTGATACCCGCGATGTTGTTTATTTTCTGAGCATAGCAATTGCATTTTTATCATTTACTGTTTATCAATTAAAATCTTTTAAAGCCTAATGAAAGCATCTACTCAGCAAAATATCAAAACATTAGGAATTACCATTTTCATTTTAATTGTTTTAAATGTACTTGGAACGTTGTTTTTTCATCGTTTTGATTTAACAAAAGACAAGCGTTATACGTTATCTCAAACAACATTACAAATTGTTAAACAAGTTAAAAATCCGCTTTCTATAAAAATTTATATGGATGGTGAACTTCCTGCGGATTTTAAACGTTTACAACAAGAAACCAAGCAGTTATTAGAAGAATTTCAAGCTTATAATAAAAATATAGTTTTTGAATTTGTTGATCCGTTAGAAAATGAAGAAGAAAGCGAAGATTTAACCAAATCACTTTTCCAAAAAGGATTAACACCAATAAATATAACCGTTGACGACAAAGGAAAACAATCTCAAGAAATGGTTTTTCCTTGGGCTGTTGCAGTTTACAATAATAAAGAAGTAAATATTCCTTTGTTGAAAAACAGAATGGGCGCTTCTACTACTCAAAAAGTAATAGGTTCTATTCAGCATTTAGAATATTCTATTGCTGATGCTATCAATAAAATTAGCAAAAGCAAGCAAAAGAAAGTCGCGATTATAAAAGGTAACGGAGAATTAAACGAAATTCATATCGCAAAAATGCTGATGCAGATTCGTGAAAGCTACTACATCGGACCTTTTACTTTGGATTCTGTTGCAAAAGATCCGAACGGAACTTTGAATGCGCTTAAAAAATATGATTTAGCTATAATTTCTAAACCGACTCAAAATTTCTCTGATGAAGAAAAAGAAGTTCTGGATCAGTTTATTATGAATGGCGGTAAAACGCTTTGGCTAATCGATCAGGTTGCTGCCGATATGGATAGCTTGTACAATGATGCTGGAGCTACATTAGCCTATCCGAGAGATTTGAATCTAAACGATATGTTCTTCAAATACGGTTTCAGAATTAATCCAGATTTGATAAAAGATGAATACGGAAGCCCAATAAAATTGGCAACTGGCGAACAAGGAAGCGCAACCCAATATCAGGAATTTAAATGGAAATTTGCTCCAGAAGTTTATCCAACAAGCCAGCATCCTATTGTAAAAAATCTAGGTGGAATTAAATTTGATTTTGCCAGCCCAATTGATACTTTAAAAAACGGAATCAAAAAAACAGTATTATTACAATCTTCTCAATATTCAAAAACAATCGGAACACCTTCTGAAATCAATTTGAATATGGTTACAGAAAAAACTACACCGCAGGATTATTTAAATAAAGGAAATATTCCGCTTGCAATATTATTAGAAGGTTCTTTCCATTCTGCTTTTGAAAATAGAGTTTTGCCTTTTAAAGACAATTCGTTTACAGCATCAGGAAAACCAAACAAAATGATTGTAATTGCTGATGGAGATTTAGCAAGAAACCAATTGGACAAAAATGGTATGCCAGTTGAATTAGGATACGATCAAAGAACAGGAAATCTTTACGACAATAAAGACTTTATGATGAACTGCATCAATTATCTACTTGATGATACCGGACTTATTAACATTAGAAGCAAAGATGTAGAACTGCCATTATTGGACAAAGAAAAAGTTTATGAAAGCTATACGATGACACAATTCATAACTATCGGAGTTCCAATTCTAATTTTAGCAATTTTTGGCCTGGCATTTACTTTTGTAAGAAAAAGAAAATACAGTAAATAGATGTTAATAAAAAAATGTCGTATTTTAAATAGTTTAAGATATATTTGTAATCGGTATATTTAGTCGCATTAATGACTAAGATATCTATCAAAAAATAAAAGAAAACAGATGAAATTTATAGTATCGAGTTCGTACTTATTAAAACAATTACAAGTTTTAGGTAGTGTAATCAACAGTAACAATACGTTGCCTATTTTAGACAACTTTTTATTTGAACTAAACAATAATGAGTTGACAGTTTCCGCTTCAGATCTTGAAACGACGATGTCTGCTACATTATCAATCGATTCTACAAGTAAAGGAAGCGTTGCTGTACCAGCAAAACTTTTGCTTGAAATTTTAAAAACATTCCCAGAACAGCCTTTAACTTTTACAGTAGAAGACAACAATACTGTTGAGATCAGCTCAAATTCTGGAAAATATGCATTGGCTTATGCTGCTGGAGAAGAATTTCCAAAAGCGGTAAGTTTAGAAGATCCATCTGTAACTTTAGTACCTGCAGAGGTTTTAGCAACTGCAGTAAGTAAAACAATCTTCGCTGCAGGAAACGATGATTTACGTCCGGTAATGTCTGGAGTATTCTTCCAGTTTTCACCAGAAGGATTAATCTTCGTTGCTACAGACGCTCATAAATTGGTAAAATATGCCCGTACAGATGTAAAAGCATCTCAAGTTGCTGATTTTATCATGCCTAAAAAACCTTTAAACATTTTAAAAAGTATTTTAGGAAGTTCTGATGCAGAAGTAAAAATTGAATACAACGATTCAAATGCGACTTTCTCATTTGACAATTATATCTTAATGTGTCGTTTAATCGACGGAAAATACCCTAATTACGAAGCGGTAATTCCAAAAGAGAATCCAAATAAATTAATGATCGATCGTTCTTTATTCTTAAGTTCTGTTCGTCGTGTTGCTATTTTCTCTAACAAAACTACACACCAGATTCGTTTGAAAATCGCTGGAGCAGAATTAAACGTTTCTGCAGAAGATATCGATTACTCAAACAAAGCAGAAGAAAGATTGACTTGTGATTATCAAGGTGACGATCTTCAAATTGGTTTCAACTCTCGTTTCTTAACAGAGATGCTGACTAACTTACAATCTGACATGATTATGCTTGAAATGTCATTACCTAACAGAGCGGGAATTTTGACTCCTGTTGATGGTTTAGAAGAAGGAGAAACTGTTACAATGTTGGTAATGCCTGTAATGTTAAATAGTTAACATTAAAGTTTCTTTCTGTTACAGGGATATTTTTTAGTTTCGAATTAAAGATATATCATTGTAAAAAAAAGATATCGCTATTAACCAACCATTTTTTATACCTAGAAACCGCAATTCTTTAGTTAAGAGTTGCGGTTTTTTATTTTGTTTCAGGTTTCAGGTTTGAAGTTTCAGGTTGATATGCTTTGTGCTTTTTTAACCGCAAAGTTCGCAAAGGTCGCAAAGTTTTTTTTCATCAAACCTTTGCGACCTTTGCGTTTTTAGAAGTAATTAAAAGTAAAATTCCTTGCGAACTTTGCGGTTAAAATAAACACAAGCCAAGAACTTCAAACCTGAAACCTGAAACAAAACAAACAAAATCCTTAACTTTGTAAAATGAAAATAGAAATTTGGTCGGACATCATGTGTCCGTTTTGTTATATTGGAAAAAGACAATTGGAAAGTGCATTAGCATCATTTCCAGATAGTGATTTTGAAATTGAATGGAAAAGCTTTCAGCTTGATCCAACAATCACTTCACAGCCAGATCAGGATGTTTATACGTTTCTGGCAGAAAGAAAAGGAATGTCGATTGAACAATCTAAAGAAATGCACAAAGGCGTTGCAGAACGAGCGAAAAGCGTTGGTTTAGATTATAATTTTGACAAAGCAGTTATATCAAACTCCTTAAATGCTCATAGAATTATTCAGCTGGCAAAAACTAAGAATCTTGGCGATCAGATGGAGGAAATATTCTTTAAAGCCTATTTTACAGATGGCGAGGATCTAAACAACGGATTAACTCTTATAAAACTTGGCATCGATGCCGGTTTGGCTGAAAATGAAATTAGAGAAGTTTTAGAAAGCGATAATTTATTTATTAAAGAAGTAGAATCAGATATTAAAGAAGCGGGAGAAATTGGTGTCCAAGGAGTTCCGTTTTTTGTATTTGATCGCAAATATGCCGTTTCGGGTGCACAGCCGGTAGAAGCTTTTGTAAAAACTATTGAAGCCGTTTTGAAATAAATTATCATATTCTTGAAGAAATCAGAATACAAACATGAAAATTATATAAAACCTTTCTTTTAAAATATAAATCAAGTTGGTTTATTTTTGATATTTTTAAGTTAAGCACTTTAGTATTAAGTTTAATAACCAACTTCCTATACGTTTTTAAACTAAAAGCGTGCTGTTTACGATTAAACAGCACGCTTCCATTTTTTAGTTTACTTAGTTACTAAAAATAATTAATGTCCGGCTCTGCCTTTAGAATCCGTAGATTTTGCATTACCATTTTTTCCTCTAGAATCAGTTGTTGATTTTTGAGTTTTTCCAGAATCTTTCATTCCAGATTTCGAATCTTTTCTTGAAGTTTCCATAATATTTAATTTTTTGAAATTAATATCTACAAATTTGCAAAATACAACTTCATGTATTTTACAGAATTAAATTTGATTTTTACAGAATGAAAACCGACCTGGAAATGAATCATGTAAGATTAAAATCAAATCCTATAAAATTTTCAATCATCTAATTATCAAATTTGTATATCGATAGAAACTAAATTTTTACTAATTTAAAAATATCCGTTATGAAAACAAGTGCCAATAATTTAGACAGCAGAAAATTTGATTCATATCAATTAAGTAAACCTGATCATATTGATACTGCTCATGAAAATGAAGCAATGGATGAAGAGTTTACATCTGGACAAAATCAAGAAACTAACCACAAACAATATTGTGATTCTGAAGATTCTTATGAACTTATAGAAAGCGGTTTAAATTATGCCGAAGACAATACTCCGTTTTCAACTTACGATGAAACAAATCCTTACGACAGTTTTAATCTAGACCACGAAGATGAAAAATACAACTGTCCTCCTTACAATAATTTTGAATAAATAAAAAACTATATGTCGCCAAAAAATGATCAGGAAATTATGAATGAATATCTTTCTAACGAAAGGACATTATTGGCATGGCTTCGTACTGGTATCGGAATTATGGTTTTTGGATTTGTAGCTGTAAAGTTTTCGTTGTTTTTAAAACAGCTTCCTGCAAAATATCTAGCAGAAACGGTTGCTCCCAACAGTAACTTTACTATTTATTTAGGAATCGGGTTATTAATTGCAGGTGCCTTAACAATTCTGCTATCGTATTTACGCTATAAAAAAACGGTACAATTACTGCAAAAGGGAAAATACCAATATTCAACCGCAATGCTGACATTTATTACAATGATGCTATTTGTTTTAAGCATTTCGCTTATCGCTTATTTAATTATTGCTGCAAGCGCATAATTTCAAATTTCAAAGAATGATTACTCCATTATTAGCCTTTAACGACAAAGGAATATACTGCCAGCAGGCCAATGTATATTTAGATCCGTGGCGTCCTGTTGACAACGCTATAATTACACATGGACATGCAGATCATTCGCGCTGGGGGCATAAAAATTACATTACACATCATACAAACGTTCCCATAATTAAACATCGTTTGGGCGAAATAAATGTTACCGGAAAAGACTGGAACGAAACTTTCACCATAAATGGCGTAAAATTCTCTCTGCATCCTGCCGGGCACATAATTGGTTCTGCACAAATTAGGGTTGAATACAAAGGCGAAATTTGGGTTTTTACAGGCGATTACAAAACGGAAGATGACGGAATTTCTGTTCCGTACGAAGTTGTTAAGTGTCATTCTTTTATAACAGAATGTACTTTCGGACTTCCTGCTTTTAATTGGGAAGCCCAGACTGACGTGATGACGGAAATTAATAATTGGTGGGTTGAGAATCGTGCAGAAGGAAAAACTTCTATTCTTTTCGGGTATTCGCTAGGAAAAGCACAGCGATTACTGAAAAACCTAGATCCAAATATTGGAAAAATATATACGCACGGAGCTATAGAAAATATGACTGAAGTAGTTCGTCCTCTAATTCAGTTACCGCCGACAATTCGCATTACTCCCGAAACCAAAAAAGAAGATTTACTCGGAAATATCGTCATCGCCCCGCCTAGTGCTCACGGAACTACGTGGATTAGAAGAATGACTCCATATGTAACCGCTTCAGCAAGCGGCTGGATGGCTTTTCGAGGAGCAAGACGCCGACGTGCCGTAGATAAAGGTTTTGTTTTAAGCGACCATTGCGATTGGACAGGACTTCTAGAAAGTATAAAAGCAACAGGTTCAGAAAGAGTAATCTGCACACACGGTTATTCGGATGTTTTTTCGAAATACCTTCGTGAACTTGGTTACGACGCCAGAACTGCGCATACTCAATATGACGGAGAAACGAATGATGAAGATAATTAGAATGAAATTACAATTTTAAAATTCCAAATTCCAACGAAATATTAATTGTAACAAATTATAAACCAATAAAGCATGAAAAACTTTGCCGAACTTATAAAAACGCTTGACAGTTCTAATAAAACTTCGGTAAAGGTTGATGCTTTGACTAATTATTTTTTGAAGGCAAGTGATGAAGATAAAGTCTGGACGATCGCAATACTTTCGCATCGACGTCCTCCTCGTCCTGTTAACACTACTTTACTGCGATTATGGGCCAATGAACTAGCTCATATTCCGCTTTGGCTTTTTGAAGAAAGTTATCATATCGTCGGCGATTTGGCCGAAACAATTGCTTTGGTTATTCCTACCACAAAAGAGCATTCTGACAAAAGTCTGACCGAATATCTACAAGAAATTATTGCGCTCAAAAAGAAAACAGATTCTGAAAAGAAAGAATATTTGCAAAGTAATTGGCTAGCTCTAAACTATTATGAAAGATTCGTTTTCACAAAGTTAATTACAGGCAGTTTCAGAATAGGTTTAAGTCAAAAATTAATGACGCGCGCACTTTCAAAAGCACAAAATGTTGATGAAGATACTTTAGCTTATAAATTAATGGGCGATTGGAATCCGAATACAATTACGTTTCAGGAATTGATTTTGGATGAAAAAAGCAGCGATTATTTATCAAAACCATATCCCTTTTATCTGGCTTATCCAATTGAAGGAGAAATTGAAAATTTAGGAAATCCTGAAGATTGGAGCGCCGAACATAAATGGGACGGAATTCGATCACAAACAATCATTCGTGAAAACGAAATTTATGTATGGAGTCGCGGCGAAGAATTGGTAACGGATAAATATCCCGAATTTGGTTGTTTTATTGGTGTAATTCCAAATGGAACGGTAATCGATGGCGAGATTCTTCCTTTCATAAAAAATGAAATAGGAACTTTTAATGATTTGCAAACCAGAATTGGACGCAAAAATGTTTCGGCTTCGGTTTTAAAAAATACTCCCGTAATTATAAAAGCATACGATTTATTAGAATGGCAGGGAAAAGATATTCGAAACCTTCCGTATGAAGAACGCCGGAATTTATTAGAAGATTTATTCGAAAAAATAAAAGATAAAAATATTCCGTTGCTGCTTTCAGAAAGAGTCAAATTTTCTTCTTGGGAAGAATTGACAGCAGAAAGACTTCAATCCCGCGAAATGCGAAGCGAAGGTTTAATGTTGAAGAAAAAAGATTCGCCCTATCTTGTTGGAAGAAAAAAAGGCGATTGGTGGAAATGGAAAATCGAGCCCTTAACAATTGATGCAGTCCTCACCTACGCCATGCGGGGACACGGACGTCGCTCTAACCTTTTTACCGATTATACTTTTGCCCTGTGGCATGAAAACGATAATAAGGAACGTGAACTCGTCACTTTCGCGAAAGCGTATTCTGGATTAACTGATGCTGAATTTAGAATGGTCGATGATTTCATTAAAAAAAATACTTTAGAACGATTTGGTCCTGTAAGAAGTGTAACGCCAAAGTTGGTTTTTGAAATTGGTTTTGAAGGAATTTCACTTTCTAAAAGACATAAAAGCGGTGTTGCAACACGTTTTCCAAGAATTTTAAGATGGAGACATGATAAGAAAATTGAAGAAGCTAATTCTATTGAGGATCTAAAGAATATGATTGTTTAAGATTATTTTAAACACATAGGAACATAGTCTTTTTTGCGTTTAAAAAAAGGCGTTTCACTTTGTTTTAATGCACATAGTTGCCGTTTGTGATTTCTCTTTTCAACTTAAATCACACAAGAAACTATACAAAGATTGGCGAAATACTTTACGGAGCTACTTGCGAAGATTTCTCCCTGCGGTCGAAATGACAAACTTGAAGAGTAACTTAGTTAAAAAAATAAAACTTTGCGCTTCAGCGACTTTGCGAGACTAATTCAGTATGCAGATAAAAATTAGTTAAATTAGTACAATTCGTGGCAATAAAAACGTTGCGCCTTTGCACCTTCACAGCAAAAAAATAAAAAAATGAATAGAGAAGAACTTTTTACCATAGCGAATAATTGGTTTGAAAATCAGGGATGGAAACCTTTTCCGTTTCAGACTCAGACTTGGACTGCTTTTCTGCAAGGTAAAAACGGGCTTCTAAATGCACCAACTGGAAGCGGAAAAACATACGCTTTATGGCTGCCTATTATTTTGAATTACATCAAAGAAAATCCGAACTATAAAACCAAATACACTACAGGTTTAAAAGCCGTTTGGATTACGCCTCTTCGCTCACTTTCTGTCGAAATAAAACAAGCAGCAGAACGAGTTATAAATGATTTGGATATTCCAATGACGGTTGGAATTCGTTCTGGAGACACTTCAGCGGCAGAAAGAGCGAAACAAAAAGGAAAAATGCCCGATTTGTTGATTACAACGCCAGAAAGCTTACAACTGCTTTTGGCAGCAAAAGGTTATGACAAAATCTTTAAAAATTGCAGTTCTATAGTAATTGACGAATGGCACGAATTACTCGGTACAAAACGCGGTGTTCAAGTCGAATTGGCATTATCGAGATTAAAAACTATTGCCAAAAATATTCGCATTTGGGGAATTTCGGCTACGATTGGAAATCTACAGCAAGCACAAGAAGTTTTACTAGGAGTTGATTCTGAAGCTTACAACAACTCTGTTTTAATTAAAGCCGTCATCAATAAAAAAATAAAAGTGGTTTCTGTTCTTCCAGAGAAAATGGATAGTTATCCTTGGCGCGGGCATATGGGACTGCATTTAATTGATGAAGCTGCAAAAATCGTAAAAGCCAGTAAAACCACTTTAATTTTTACTAATGTGCGTTCGGCTTGTGAAATTTGGTACCAACGCTTATTAGAAAAATATCCTGAATTTGCGGGAGAAATGGCGATGCATCACGGAAGTATTGACCGTGATACGAGACTTTGGGTAGAAAATGCCATTCGCAACGAAGAATTAAAAGTAGTTGTCTGCACTTCGAGCTTAGATCTTGGGGTTGACTTTGCTCCTGTCGAGTCGATAATTCAGGTTGGCGGTCCAAAAGGAGTTGCACGTTTTATGCAGCGCGCCGGACGAAGCGGCCATCAACCTGGAAAAGAAAGCGTGATTTATTTTCTCGCCACTCATGCAATCGAATTAATTGAAGCCTCTGCCTTAAAAAAAGCAGTTGAAAACAGCGTTATAGAAGATCGTGTTCCATATTTAAACAGCTGGGATGTTTTGGTGCAATACCTCAATACTTTGGCAGTTTCTGACGGTTTTTTTCCTGATGAAATTTTTAAAGAAATACAGGGAACATTTAGTTATCAAACTATTACAAAAGAAAACTGGAACTGGATTTTAAATTTTATTACTAACGGAAGTCAAAGTCTTCAGGCATACGATGAATTTAAAAAGGTAGAAATTGACGAAAATGGGTGTTATAAAATCAATAGTCGAATGATTGCGATGCATCATCGAATGCAGATTGGAACTATTGTTGGTGATGCTGTTATGAATGTCAAATTTATAAGCGGCGGTTATATCGGAACTATTGAAGAATGGTTTATTTCTAAACTGAAACCTGGCGACACTTTCATTTTTGCCGGAAAAAAACTCGAACTTTTTACCATTCGAAACATGCAGGTTTTGGTCAAAAAAGCCAGTCCAAAAAAAGAATCTAAAATTGCCAGCTGGATGGGCGGTCGTCTGGCATTATCATCACAAATGAGCGAATTACTTCGTCAGGAATTGTATCGTGCTAATACTGATGATCTTTCGCCAGAATTAAAAGCTTTAAAACCTTTGTTTCAAAGACAACGCAAAGAATCGATTGTTCCAAAGGCAGATGAATTCCTGATTGAAACTTTTAAAACCAGAGAAGGATATCATGCTATTTTTTATCCTTTTGAAGGACGTTTTGTTCACGAAGCTTTGGCAAGTTTATTAGCATACCGAATTAGTTTAATTCAATCGATTAGTTTTTCGTTGGCTTATAATGATTACGGATTTGAATTACTTTCGGATCAGGAAATTGATATTCAGGGAATGCTGGATAATAACTTATTTTCGACTGAATATGTGCACCACGATTTGCAGAAAAGTCTGAATTCAACCGAAATGGCAAGACGAAAATTTAGAGATATTGCGGTAATTGCCGGTTTGGTTTTTACAGGTTTTCCTGGAAAAATGGTCAAGACAAAACACTTACAAAGCGGTTCGCAATTGTTATTTGAAGTTTTTCGTGATTTTGAGCCCGACAATTTGCTTTTGCATCAAGCGTATCGAGAAACCTTTGAACATCAATTAGAAGAAGGACGTTTAATATTGGCTTTAGAACGAATTGAAAAACAAGAAATTGTCTGGAAAAAATGCTTAAAACCAACACCATTTAGTTTTCCAATTATAACCGATCGATTAAGAGAAAAACTTTCCAGCGAAACATTAGCCGAAAGAATTCAGAAAATGACGGCTTCTTACATGAAATAAAATCTATGAAAATTCAAATACAAAACGAAACTTTTATACTTCACCCAAGCGGCGCATTATTTTGGGAGAGCAAGAATCTCATCATAATTTCGGATGTGCATTTGGGGAAAGTTTCTCATTTTAGAAAACATGGCATTGCGATTCCGTCAAATGCTATTGCCGAAAATTTCAAAAGAATCACAACTGTTTTGGAGCAATTTAATCCGCAGAAAATCATCTTTTTGGGAGATTTATTTCACAGCACGAAAAATACAGAATGGGAATTGTTTGAAGAATGGATTTTAGATACCAAATACGAAACAATTCTGGTTGCCGGAAATCATGATATTATAGACCGAACACATTATTATGATTTAGGAATTTTAGTCGTTGATTTTTTAGAAATAGATCATTTTTTGTTGACCCATCATCCAGAAGAAAAAGAAAACTTTTTTAATTTTTCGGGTCACGTTCATCCTGGAATTGTACTTCGCGGACTCGGATTGCAAACCTTAAAATTGCGTTGTTTTTTTCACAAACCCAATCAATTGATATTGCCTGCGTTTGGAGAATTTACTGGTAATTATATTTTAAAACCCAATCAAGAAGATCTGGTTTATGCTATAGCTGGAAACGAAGTTGTGTGTATAGAGAAAGATTCTAAATCTAAGATTTAATATTAAAGTATTCATTAAACAAAAAAGCGTAAAAAACTGATTTTACGCTTTTTAAATTATTCCGATAAATAAATGTAATCTTAATTTTAGAACCTCAAAAGTTTTAAAACTTCTTATATTCTACTCCATTTTTATCAGCGTATGGAAGCAGTAAGTCCATCACTTTTGTATATTTTTTATCGAGTTCAATTCCTTTAGTATCATCAAGATTTCTGGCGGCAGCATCTACTTCTTCATTGCTTTTTCCATCATCAATCATTTTGGCGATGATCATAAAATCTTTGCTTTGAATCTGGTCTGCATATTCAAATAAATCGATTCCCGATTTTACAATTTCTTCGGCATCTCGATCTGGATTTAAATCTTTAATTCTTTCAATATCTTTTTTAAAGGTATTCGCGTAAGCAAAATTTACAACTTCAACACAAGTTGCTTTTCGCATTGATTTTCCATCTTCAGACGGCAATTGCAAAGTTCCGTTTGCTTTTTGCTGACGAAATTCTTTAAACACCCTTTCAAAACTAGAAGGAATTTTATTGGCATTTAAACCAACTTGCTGAAAAATTTCGTTCGGCGTATTTTTTATAAATTTACAGGACGAAATCAAAATGAATAAAAGCAAAAATGTAATTATTTTGGTCTTCATATCTCTGGTTGGTTTATTTGGTTTGAATTGACTCGATTAATTTATCAATTTTCATCAATATAAATTGTTCATAAGCCTCTTTTTTTACATCACTTTTCCTGCCTGATGTAAAATTCTCACTTATCCTGTAATTTTTAACAAACTGACTCTTATCTGCGCCCAAAGCGTAATACCAGCTTCCCATTTCTGAAGAGACGAAAATCACGGCTTCGCTAAGTTTCAAAATCTTTCTTTTAGAAAAAAACAAACTGCTTTTATAGACCGCATTCTCTTTTTTATCAAAAGTATATCGAATCTTAGAACCTATTTTGAGATCGTATAGACTGTGTAAGACAAAATATACTAACACTATAAAAATTACCCAAAATCCAGTTCTATCAATATATTTTTCAAATAGAAACAACCCAGCTCCGCACACCATTATGCCCGCTAAAAACCATCTAGACAATTGTAAAGATGGCTTTTTGGGGCAAAACGAAAAGGCATTTAGAGTTTCTTCAATACTATATCTTTCTTGAATGTTCATTTTGGCTTATAATTTCATTGATTTCATTAATTAAAATCTGCAATGATCTTGTTGAAAAACTCTGTGCAATTCCGGTGCATTTTTCTTTATTATCTTTCATATAATAAAGATTTAAAGAAACATTTGTAGTTATAAAATTGTGTCTGATTTTGACCAGTTCAAAATTTAAAAAATCGGTAAACGGAATTTGAATGGGCTTATTTATCAGACCATTTTTAATATTAAATTCCTGTTTATCAATGTCAATATTAAAAATTTGCTGCCATATCGAAATAAAACATAAAATGGTCAGAATACCAAAAATCCAAATCATTGCTGCGTTTTTGTACCAAATGCCGCCGACAGTAAAAGCGGCCATTGCGAGTACAATAATTAATCCGAAACCGTATTGTCTTTTCATTACAAAAAGATTTCCTTCTCTAGTAAATTTCTTGAATTCAGACATCTTTAATCGATTTTAACGCCATCTATTATCAATGTGTCGCAAACAAGAGACATATATGCGCTGTTGTAATCAGCCGTGATTTGATCACTTAGCGAATCGATTCTTCCTTTGGTAAAATCAAATTTTCTGGCTGGCATTTTTCCATAAGAATCAGTCATGATGATTTGTCCGTCGATCCCGTTTTTGTTTTTCATAAAAGCGGCTAATAATACAATATCCTGCTTCTCAAAATCAAGAGAGAAATAGTAATTGTTTTTTACTTCATTTGTTTCAGGATTAATGACACTTTTGGTAAACGAGAATGTTGCAGAACGTACTGGCGCTTTTATATTTTTAGCCCCATCTTTTACCCAAATTTCAATTTTAATGCGTTTATCATCTTGTTGTCCATATGACAAACCAGATATAAAACAAAAAGCAATCAATAGTATTGTAAATAAATTCTTATTCATAATTTTAAGTTTTAAAAAATAATTAATAGCAGCAAGATTACAGCGAAGATCTTCTTGCGACAATTCATAATTGGCAAATGGATGATTTAAGTTTTTATTTGGTTAATCCCTATAATTATTAAGATTTTGAGCTGGTTACGAATCTTCTAAAAGCCTAATAAACAAAGGTATTTACTCAAAAAAATGGTGTTTATTTTTTTGGTCAGTCAGTTTTCAATTTGTACTTTGGCTATCATAACAACTATACATGCACTCAAAAACTACTCTAAATCTGATCAAAATCAAAAAGTCAAAATGGTTGTTTTACTTTGCGATATTGTATATTTCTAATACTCATGCACAAGAAATTTCTTCGATAGAAAAAATAGCCGCTTACGGTTATGAAAAGCGTTTTTCTGATTCTTCTTCGAGCAAAAAAATGCAGCTTCAAGCTTTAGAATTAGCAAAGAAAAAACACAATATAGAAGATCAGGTAATCTGTTATTCTTATTTGGCTTTAACTCAGAGACGTCTGCTTCATATAAAAACTTTTTCCCGTTACGTTGATTCTGCCTTTGTTTTATCCGAAAAAACCAATAAAATCCGAGCAAAAGCTTTTGCGTTTTATTCGATGGGAGCTTTAAAATCTTATATAGAAGATAAACCTCAGGCAATAGAGAATCTTTTAAAAGCCTACGAATTATTTTCTAAAGAAAAAGCGCACGATGAATGCGCAAAAATCGCTGCTGATATTTCGTATTTATTTTCACCCGCTTCACCAGAAAAAGTCAAAAAATATGCTGAAGAAGCTTTAGATCATGCAGAAAAAGCAAATGACGCAGAAAGTCGATTGCATGCAAGGCTGGCATATGGCGGTTATTTGACGGATCGATTGGATTCGGGTTATAAAGAGGAATGGCAGACGGCCTTAGATTTTTTTAAAGAAACTGTGGTTCTCGCAGAGAAAAATACACATAGGATTATCAGTAAAAGTAATATCGGAATTGCTTATATCAACCTTGCTGATTTGTATTCAAAAGGTCCAAAACCCATAAACGAAACTGCTTTTCTGCAGAACCTTCAAAAAGCAACTGCCATTGCAAAAAAGTATAATATCAAAATTATTTACAGAAGCTCGATCGGACTTCAGGGTTTTTATTATACCGAAAAAGGAGATTATGCGAAGGCTGAATTGCTGTTTATAGAAGGCATAAAATACCAGCAGAGTCTTCCTTACACAGACAATTATTTACTGGCGACTTTTTATAATTCTCTAAAAGATGTTTCGGTAAAAAGAAATGATTTTGAAGCTTACTATCATTATGATACTTTGTTCACTAAATACAATCAATTAAAGTATAACGAGAACACACAAAAAATGCTTCAAAATGCTGATGTGAGATACGAATCTTCAAAAAAAATGGAGCGCATTCAGCAGTTAGAATTGGAAAATGAATTGGAACAAAAGAATAAACTTCTGGGTTACGGAATCGCCGGTGTTCTTTTAATTGGTCTTATTTTTATGTTTCGATCGTATTATTATAGACAGAGATATTATCTTAATCGAGAAGAAATTCTGAAACAAGAACAAGCAAACAGCGATTTGAAAATGCAGTTAATGGAAAAAGAAACGCTGGAAAATCTTGCTGCAAGACTTTCTATGGAAAGAAGATTGCTGCGTTCGCAAATGGATCCGCATTTTATTTTTAATGCTTTGGGAAATATTCAAAGTATGATTCTGCAAAAAGATACGGTTCCAGCAGTTTCTTATCTTACTAAATTTGCCAAACTCACGCGTCAGGTTCTGGAGCAGTCTCGTAAAGAAACTATTTCATTGGAAGAAGAAATGGGAACTTTAAAAAATTATATCGAACTCCAGCAGCTTCGTCTTAATAATAGTTTTGATTATAGCATTGAATGCAGTAAAGACCTAGAAACCGACATTCATATCCCGCCGCTGTTGATTCAGCCTTTTATTGAAAATGCGGTTGAACATGGATTAAAACCGCGCGATAAAACTTCCAAAGGTTTATTAGAAGTGTATTTTGAACAACGAGACGAAATGAATTTAATCTGTACCATAAAAGACAACGGAATCGGATTGACAGCTTCGAGAAAATTAAAAATTAACGACAATCATCAATCTTTGTCTACCACAATTACAGACGAAAGATTAACTAAAATGCAGAAAGATCATCCGTTTGCAGGTTTTCAGGTTTTAGAACGTGATCCTGAAACTGATAGTTCTGGATGTTTGGTGATTATTACTATTCCAATCCTATAAAAAATGTATAAAACTATAATTGTAGAAGACGAAAAAAGAATTAGCGAAGCATTGTCTATTATGCTCGAAATGGTCGCGCCGGATATTCAAATTATCGCTTACGCGGAAAGTGTAGACGAAGCTGTAAAATTGATTGACCGCCTTAAACCTGATTTGGTTTTTATGGATATTATGCTCCAAAACGGAACTGGTTTTGACGTTTTACAGCAGATTTCATTTAATTCTTTTCATCTCATTTTTACCACTGCGTACGAACAGCATGCTATTAATGCCTTTAAATACAGCGCAGTTGATTATCTCTTAAAACCAATAGATCCAGATGAATTGAAAACGGCTATTGAACGAATTGCGCTTTTACAACAGCGAGTTTTAGAAAAACAGCAGTTAGCGGAGTTACAAGATAATCTTTCTAAAACACCGGATCGCATCATTCTGCCGACTCAGGAAGCTATGTATGTGGTAAAACTGGATCAAATCATCAGATGCGAAACTTCTGGATCTTATACTACTTTCTTTTTAACAGACGGGCGTAAAATTATGGTTTCTAAACCTCTTAAAAATTATGAAGATATGCTGGAACCGCCTCTGTTTTTCAGGATTCATCAATCGCATTTAATCAACATTAATTCGATTGTGAGTTATTCGCGCGAAGGAATGGTACATATGAATGATAAATCGGTAGTACCTATTTCTAGAGGAAAAAAAGAACAGTTTTTTAAATTGATGAAAGAAGAAAATTAACTTTTTACAACCATCATTTCTCCTCTTACCCACTTAAATTATACCAATACCAAGCTAAAGCTACCGAAGACAAAGCGGCTATTTAGGGTTCTATTCTTTGTATTTATTTTTGTTTCAATAAATAACTAAAACGATGAATAATAAAACCCTTTCTATCTTAAGCTATATTACTATTATTGGATGGATTATAGCTTTTGTTAAAAGTAAAGATTTAACACCAAAAAGTGATTTGGTAAACTATCATTTGAAACAAGGATTCGGAATTTTTATAGTTTCGTTAATCATAAACATTGCGCTTACAATTATAGTGTCAATTATCCCAGCACTATACTTTTTAAGCTACATTGGTTATGTAATTTTCATTCTATGGATTTTCGGAATTATTAATGCAGCCAACGAACAAAAGAAACCAATTCCTGTAATTGGAAAAGCTTTTGAAAATCAATTTGGTTTTATTAGCTAAAACCAAACTGCTTTTTAACTGACGTTTTTATTTTTTGGATTAGGATGATTCTTGAAGAACTTCTGTATTTTGGGTCAGAATACAGAATAGTACTTGGGAATCTTTCCTATCTTTTATAGAAAAACTAATTAAGACAATCCTTCTAATTGCTGAAAAATCGGAATCAGTGTTTTTCCTTTTTCGGTCAAATGATATTCTATATGTAACGGCTTTAGTTTTATGGTCGTTTTTTCTAACAATCCCTCCTCTTCTAATTCTTTTAGAGCTATAGACAAAGATTGTTTATTAGAATTTGGAATCAGCCTCAATAAATTATTAAATCGTAAGGGCGCATCTACAGCCAAACGAAAAATTTCGGATTTCCACTTTCCCGATAATATTTTTAAAAGCCTTTGTGCCGGACAGGTCTCTTTCTCTTCCATAAATACATTTGTTTCTAATTGTTTCAAACTTAGATTAAAAAAACAAAATAAAAAAAGAAACCTGGTAAAATACGGAGCTCCTATAATTTGCCTCTTTTTTTGATCATATTGATAAAAAGTAAAGTGTAAAAAGCGTTAAAAAAGAAAATTATCAAAAGCGTACTGCAATTTAATTTTTCTTAACTCAAAGTCATTTAAAAAAAATTAAATTTGAGCTCCCTAAATACACCATTTACATTATGATCATGATTAGAAAACCACTTTATTTTATTACCCTGTTTTTTTCTTTTTTGTTGGTGCAGCAAGCCTTTTCTCAGGCTAAAGCGATTGCAAAAAAAGAAAATCCCGGAAGATTATTTAATGACACAACAGCCACAGACAGTGACTATTTGATGTCGATTGAAAAAGCCGGCGAAGTCTTGGAATCAGCTTATAACGATACTGATTTTGAAGGCGGTACTTTTCATCTTTTTGGAGAAATGAAACGTACCGAAAGTAAACTTGAACTTATTCTGGCAAGTCTAAAAGGCGCCAATCCAAATGTTCGTAACCAGCAGATGTACCGTTTGGTGCTGCAGGAAATTCAGCAGGAGCTTGAAGAGCAGAACAAAGCAATTAACGAACGAAATCTTAATCTCGAAAAAATCAAAAAAAGAGTTATTGATCTTCGTAAAGACAAAACCTTAATTACTTTGCTGCGTGATACTATTCGTCGTAAGCAATTTAAAAAAGAGTTTGCTAATCTTAAAAAAAGATACATTGCTACTGATAGTTTAATGACCAAAAATCAGTCGATTTTAAACAATAAAAAAAGGCTTACTGTACAGCGAAAAATATCTGTTTCGAATGCTTTAGTTACGGTTGAAGGCAAATTAGAAAAATCTGGAATCAGTATTTTCAAGAAAGAATACCCATCACTTTGGCAGACGAGCGATTCGGCAATAAAGAAAAAAGTAACGCATAACATTAAAGCCAAAGTTATTATAGAAGAAAACGTTGCTGCTTATTACTTGAGTTACAAAGCCGGCGGATTGATTACTTTGTGCTTTTTTATGGGACTTTTGTTTTGGTACATTTCCCGAAACATCAAATACTTAAAAGAAAACGGACACGCCGAAAACTTATCGCAATTCAATTTTAAATATCTTAATAGAGGCGTTTTAATTCCTGTTGCCGTTATTTCCTTAAATATTGCAGTGGTTACCAATTTGTATGCTCCAGCGTTATTTTTAGAATTATTACAGCTGGCTTTGTTAGGCGCTTTGACAATTTTATTTAAAAACCAATGGTCGGGCGTTGCTATGCGCAATTGGCTTTTGCTTTTGGCTTTGTTTTTTGCACTTTGTTTCTTAGACTTATTTATTACCATTGGTTTATTGCAGCGTTGCGCTTTTATTATTATCAATATACTTGGGGTTCGTTACGGGCTGGTACAAATTAAAACCTTAAAGGAACAGCTTTATATTAAGAGATTTTTTAAATGGGCCAGCATTCTTTTTATAGGCTTAAATGGACTTTCTATTCTTTACAATTTATTCGGGAGAGTTTCGCTTTCAAATATGCTGAGTCTTACTGCTTTCATTTCGCTTACTCAAATTGTAGCTTTAAGTGTTTTATTGAAGATTATTTTAGAAATCATTCTGCTTCAAATCTACACTACGCGAGTAAAAAGAGGAATTGAAAAGATGTTTGATTACGAAAGTTTATCTAATACGCTTAAAAAACCTTTCATAATCGTAATCAGTTATATGTGGCTGATTGTGATTGCTTCAAATTTGAATATTTGGGAATCACTTCGTCTTTCTATACAAAAACTATTAAGTCACCCAAATACGATCGGAAGTATAACTTTTACTTTGGGTAACATTGTTTTGTTCTTTATTATTATTTGGATTGCACATTTACTGCAAAATTATGTGGCGTATTTCTTTGGTGAAATTGACGATGAAAACGAAGAAAATATCAATAAAAGACAGCATTCTAAATTATTGATTACAAGGTTAATTGTTTTAATAAGTGGTTACCTTCTGGCTGTTGCCGCTTCTGGAATGCCGTTAGACAAATTAAGTATTCTTTTAGGAGCATTAGGAGTTGGTGTCGGACTTGGACTTCAGAATGTGGTAAACAATTTTGTTTCGGGTATCATTTTGATTTTTGATAAACCGATTCAGATTGGCGATGTTGTCGAAATAAGTTCAGAATCTGGACGTGTAAAATCGATGGGACTTCGTACTACTAAAATTAATGCTCCAAATGGTGCCGAAATTATTATTCCGAATGGTAATTTATTATCTCAAAACATTACCAACTGGACGTATACTGATAATTTTAAATTGGTAGAAATTACTTTTGAAATTAACGGAGAAACTATTCCGGAAGAGATTAATACTATTGTGAACGAGACATTATTAAAGCTTCCGTTGGTGAATAATTCTAAAACTTCACAAATTTATTACAGTTCTATTTCTGATGGAAAATACAAACTTTTAATCAAATTCTGGTGCAGCATTTACCGTACCGAAGAAACGATAAGTATTGCTCGTCAGGAACTTTATAGTAGTTTTAAAGAGAAAGGTTTAACATTCTCTAGTTAAAGTTTTTTTTAAAGGCGATAGTTTTAAAATTATCGCCTTTTTATTATCATTTTATTCCATTTTAAAACATTAAAAAATGAAAGAATACAGAATAGGAAAATTTTATGCTGGTGTAGTTTACGTTGGCGGTTTACTGCTTGTTGCTTTGTTTAGCTTTTTATTGTTAATGCCTTTTCTGCCAGGTTTTGAAAAGGATATTCAAAAAGAAGCATATTATTATTTTCTGGCACCGCTTTCTATCTTAATGATTGTCGTTTTTGTGATTGGAATTATAGAAACCGCAAAAGGAAAATTTATTATTGATACGCACAAAATTGTAAGCATTGGTGCATTTTCAAAAAAAGAACTGCTTTTTGATGAAATAAAAGGATATCGAATTACGGATAAATTTATTTTTATTGAAGCTAAAAATAAAGATCAAAAAACTATTAAAATTGCGTCGCAGACAACCAACCTCAACGATATTAAAGATTGGTTAAAAAATCAATACGTTGATCTTGATAGACAGGATAAAAAGAATGAGAAAAAAGAAATTCTAAACAACCCGAAATTTGGATGGTCAAAAGAAGAAAGAGAAGAAACGCTAAAACGTGCCTCTAAAACCGTAAAAATATTTAATTGGGCTGGAGGAATTGCGGCGGTTTTGGGATTTTTCTATCCAAATCCTTATTCTCTAGTTGTTACTATATGTATTGTGTTTCCTATAATCGGTTTAATTTTATTTAAATATTATAAAGGTCTAATTCAAATTGACAGCCGCGAAAATTCAAGTTATCCCTCTATTTTTGCGGGGCTGTTTTTTCCCGCCATAGCAGTTTTCATTCGAAGCATGTTTGACTTTAATATTTTCAATTATTCGAATATCTGGATGCCAATGACAGTTTTAGGATTAGTATTTACGGCCTTATTTATCATTGGGAATTCAGAATTTAAATTTAACAAAGCAAAAGATTTTTTATCAATTTTATTCTTAATTGCTTTAATGGCTGCATATAGTTATGGCACTATAGTCTTTGTAAATTGTAATTTTGATACATCAAAAAATCTTCATTATAAATCTTCTGTTTTAAGTAAAAGAATCAGCACGGGAAAAAGCAAGACCTATTATATAGAACTAGCACCTTGGGGCAAACAAAAAAATCCAGATGAAGTTTCGGTTTCTGAAGAGGAATACAATACTTATAATGAAAAAGATGCAGTACATGTTTATTTCATGAAAGGAAAATTTGAGATTCCCTGGTACGAGATTTCAAAATAAAAAAACATACATCATTTTTAAGGCGGTAATTTTCGAATTACCGCCTTTTTGTTTTATAAAAAAAAAGCCGATTTCCCCCAAGAAATCGACTTTTTTAAAATTTTCTCCTAACGAAGAAAAAGGGTTTACATTTATTTTTAAGTTTAGCGAATTGCAAATCTTAGCTTAAGACCATATGAAACCAATCTGATGTCATGAGCAAAAGAAGAATCTAGTACACTGTTGTATTGAAATTGTACAGGAAGTTCGGGATTATACTGAACCACCTGCTTATTATCGCTTTTGTCATAAATATTATTAAGACCATAATCCAAATAAGCACCAAGGTAAAAAGAACTTCTTGTTCCGATTTTTTGCTTTAAACCAGTTTCAAAAGTAACTGAATAAGACACTTCGGTATTCAGATCTTGTTTGCTGCTTTTTATGTCATTGAAAGAACCAAAACCGGCAAATGCAGGACTTAATAATTCCACATTGTATTGAGGATAGTAGCCGCTTGTTGTAAGGTTTTGTATTTTGCTTTCATAAGTTCCGCTAGTAGCAAATCCTATTTTGGCACCTGCCGCAACATACAACTGACTAGTTCCAGGAGTTTCAAACTGGATTCCAATAGGAATATTTACATAGCCTAATTTTTGCTCTTCTCTCAAGTTCGTTGCTCTGTATCTGAACTGAAAGTTTTCATTTTCAGCATCAGTTGTCATGTACTGACCACTGAGAAATGCATATTTTGCATCTGAGTTGTACGTTTGATACTCAACACCAACACCAATACTTAGAGTTTCACTTAAATAGTAAGAATATCGAATTCCTGCGCTAATTCCGTTTCCTGGTACTAAACCACCCCCTGAATGATATTTTAGAAAAGAAGCTGGCCCTGCGACAGATATCGATAGTTCCTGTTTTTTATCCTGACTATAACCCTGAAGGCATACAGCAAACAATGCGGTGATTGCTGCTATAGATTTTATAGAGGTACATATATACTTTTTCATCTTAAAGTTGTATTAACCGGTAACATTTGTGATCTGTTACCGGTATGTTTTTTTTATTTTACAATTACTTTGAATGATTTCTTGATACTGCCAGATTCAAGAACTACCAAATACATATTACTTTCTGATGTTAGAGGTAATTGTATTTGAGTCTGTGCAGTTGATGATTTCATGGTTGTAATCAATTGACCTGAAACAGAGTAAAGACTAATTTGCATATTATCCAAATCACTTTGTGGTAAGTCGGCATCTACAGTAATAATTTTTCCTGTTTGAACCGGATTAGGGTAAAGTTTAATCTGAAATGAATTTTGTGCTTGAAGTTTAGTGCTGCATGTCTGCAGTACTTTTCCATCTTTAGTTGTCATTTTTACACTGTAATCAGAGTTCAAATCTAAGATATTAGACAAAGCATCTCCTGCTGAAAAATATTGGTTTGTTCCTATAACCTGACCATTTTTAAGCCATTGGTAAGCAACAAATTCGTAACCTCCATTTGTTTGAGGATTGTTATTAACTAACAATACGTTATTAAATTTCTGGTGTACAATATCATAGAAACCAAACGGTTTTTCGACAGTTATAACATAAGTAGCAGTTGTACTTCCATCCTCAGAAGTAACTGTTACATTCTGTGTATAAATTCCTGGCTTAGGAGGATTAATAGTTAAATTAGCAGATGGACTAAAAACTGCATTCGTTTCATTTACAAATGCCACGTTTACATTGTTTTCTCCACATTCCATTAAATAATATAGATTCTTAGCCGGATTTGTAAATACTTTATTACCAATCGTAACTTTAGTAATTGTTACGTCGTTGTTTCTAATTACTAATACTTGAGATACACTTACAGCAGGTAAATAATTGGCATTACCACTTTGCTCTGCTGTTATAGTTATTTCTCCTGGTCTCAACATTGTAACTGCTCCTGCTGACGTTACTGTTGCCGCTGGTAAAGGAGTTATAAATGTAGATGTGTAGCTGATAGGTAAATTCGAATTTGAACTAGCTGTCAAATTAAATGTATTTTGTGCTCCAAGAGTTCTTACTCCTAATGGCGCAAAAGTGATTTGCTGTGCCGCTTTATTAATTGTTACCTGCGCAGTAAGCGTGATTGGTGAGCAATTAGGAGAAGTTGCCGCTGGTGAGACAACCGCTGTTACAGTATAAACTCCTGCATTAACAGCACCATTTGATGTTCCTGTTGCTGGAGAAGTAGTATATACTACACTCGCTCCCGCAGGAAGATTTGCAACTTGTACAGTCTGAGCATTTCCGTTATAAGTATAAGTTGCTCCTGTAAAAGTTACCTGATTTAATGGAGAAGCTAATACTTTAACAGTTTGATTCTGTGTTGTAGTATTACCATTTCCATCATTATAATTCCATGTGATTACGTAAGTTCCCTCGGCAGTATAGTTAAGAGGACTTGTCGTAGTTGCCGTTACAGTTCCTGCACAATAATCACTTGCAGTTGGAATTGTAATTTGTGACGATAAAACAGAACAATAGTTTGTGATATCAGGCAGATTGGTTACATCTGGAACTGGTGCCGTAGTATCTGGAGTAGTTGAGATAGTTACCGATCTTGTTATCTGACATCCATTAGCATCTGTAATCGTTACTGCATAATTTCCTGCAGCTAATCCTGTTGCTGTTGCGGCAGTTCCACCAGATGGAGCCCATAAATAAGTATATCCTGAAGTTCCTCCTGAAGCTGTTACAGTTGCTGATCCGTCTGTTCTTCCAATACAAGTTACATCAACATGTGTAGTTGCAGCAGTAAGCAGCGTTGGCTGACCAATAGTTACACTATCAGTTATACTGCATCCATTATTGTCTGTTATAGTTACTGTGTAAGTACCAGCCGCTAATCCTGTTGCTGTTGCCGCAGTTCCGCCTGCTGGAGCCCAAGAATAAGTATAAGGAGCTGTAGCACCAGTTGCTGTAACAGTTGCTGTACCATTACTTCCTCCATTACAAGAAACATCTGTTTTAGCAATAAAAGTTGAGAATTGCGCAGGTGTACCAATTGTGATGTTTTTAATAAGCTGACATCCATTAGCATCTGTAATGGTTACTGCATAATTCCCTGCAGCTAATCCTGTTGCAATTGCAGCAGTACCACCAGATGGAGCCCATGCATAAGTATATCCTGATGTTCCTCCAGAAACTGTAACTGAAGCTGTACCGTTACTTCCTCCAAAACAACTTACATCAGTTGTCGCCGTTGTTGCAGAAAGTGCAGCGGCAGGCTGACTGATTGTAAAGTTTTGCGTAGTCTGACATAAATTTTCATCTGTAACAGTTACTGTATAAGTTCCTGCTGCTAATCCTGAAGCTGTAGCCGCAGTTCCGCCAGAAGGTGCCCATAGGTATGTGTAAGCTCCTGTTCCGCCAGTTACATTTACAGTTGCAGAACCAGTCGTATCTCCAAAACAATTTACATTAGTAATTGCCCCTGCTGAAGCTGTTAAAGCTGTTGTTGGCTGAGTGATTGTAACACTTTCTGTAGTTGTACAACCATTGCCATCTGTAATAGTTACAGTATAAGTTCCTGCTATAAGACCTGTAGCTGTAGCTGCAGTACCTCCAGCTGGAGCCCATGAATAAGTATAAGGAGCTGTAGCCCCGCTAACTGTTACGCTTGCAGATCCTGTTACATCTCCAAAACAATTTACATTAGTTTGTGTACTTGAAACAGTAAATGCCGTTGGTTCAGCAATATCAAAGTTCTGAGTTATCGTACAACCATTACCATCAGTAACGGTTACCGTATAAGTACCAGCTGCTAATCCTGAAGCTGTCGCTGCAGTACCGCCAGAAGGTGACCACGAATAAGTGTAAGGAGTTACACCTCCTGTTACTGCTACTGTTGCAGTACCATTGGCTACGCCATTACAGCTTACATTTGTTTTTCCAGCTTCTGAAGCTGCTAAAATTGCAGGTTGTGCAATAGTAAAGTTTTGTGTAATAGTACAAGAGTTAGCATCCGTTATAATAACGCTGTAAGTTCCAGCTGACAGACCATTTACTGTAGCTGTTGCTGCATTATTAGACCAAAGATAAGTATAAGCCCCTGTTCCTCCTGTTGGTGCAACAGTTGCTGAACCGTTACTGCCGCCATTACAACTTACATCAACCTGTGATGGATTTGCACTTATAACAGTTGGCTGCGTAATTATTATATTGTTTATTGCTTTTGTACAAGCGTTTGCATCTGTAATGATTACACTATAAGTCCCTGCTGTTAATCCTGCAGCTGTAGCCGTTACAGCACCATTAGACCATAAATAAGTATATCCACCTGTACCACCTGTTCCTATAACAGTAGCTGTTCCGTCAGATCCACCAAAACAAGAGACAACTGTTGTGCTTACAGTTCCGTCAAGAGCAGCCGGCTGACCAACTACGATACCTGTAATTGTTCTTGTGCACGCATTTGCATCTGTAATAGTTACACTATATGTACCTGCTGCTAATCCTGTAGCAGTTGCGGCTGTACCTCCTGAAGGTGACCAAGAATAAGTATATCCAGGAGTTCCTCCTGAAGCCACAACAGTAGCAGTACCGTTAGATCCTCCAAAACAAAAAACTGAAGTTGTTGTAACTGTTCCATCAACAATTGCTGCAGGTTGTCCTACTACAATACCTGTGATTGTTCTTTGACAAGCATTAGCGTCTGTAATAGTTACACTATAAGTTCCTGCTGCTAAACCTGTAGCTGTAGCGGCTGTACCTCCAGACGGTGCCCATGAATACGTATATCCAGGTGTTCCTCCTGAAGCCACAACTGTAGCTGTTCCATTTGCTCCTCCAAAACATGATACCGCCGTTGTAGATGCAGTTCCGTTAAGAGCGGCGGCTGGTTGTCCAACCACAATCCCTGTAATTGTTCTTGTACAGGCATTTGCATC
>NZ_JBHUDZ010000014.1:0-1698 GCF_042678225.1 Flavobacterium artemisiae
CATCTTATTTCCAAGGCGTGCATTACTGCCAACACCAAGGCTCTAGAAAGGAGGTGTTCCAGCCGCACCTTCCGGTACGGCTACCTTGTTACGACTTAGCCCTAGTTACCAGTTTTACCCTAGGCAGCTCCTTGCGGTCACCGACTTCAGGCACCCCCAGCTTCCATGGCTTGACGGGCGGTGTGTACAAGGCCCGGGAACGTATTCACCGGATCATGGCTGATATCCGATTACTAGCGATTCCAGCTTCACGGAGTCGAGTTGCAGACTCCGATCCGAACTGTGACCGGCTTTATAGATTCGCTCCTGGTCGCCCAGTGGCTGCTCTCTGTACCGGCCATTGTAGCACGTGTGTAGCCCAAGGCGTAAGGGCCGTGATGATTTGACGTCATCCCCACCTTCCTCACAGTTTGCACTGGCAGTCTTGTTAGAGTTCCCGACATCACTCGCTGGCAACTAACAACAGGGGTTGCGCTCGTTATAGGACTTAACCTGACACCTCACGGCACGAGCTGACGACAACCATGCAGCACCTTGTAAACTGTCTTGCGAAAGATCTGTTTCCAAATCGGTCAGTCTGCATTTAAGCCTTGGTAAGGTTCCTCGCGTATCATCGAATTAAACCACATGCTCCACCGCTTGTGCGGGCCCCCGTCAATTCCTTTGAGTTTCATTCTTGCGAACGTACTCCCCAGGTGGGATACTTATCACTTTCGCTTAGCCACTGAACTTGCGCCCAACAGCTAGTATCCATCGTTTACGGCGTGGACTACCAGGGTATCTAATCCTGTTCGCTACCCACGCTTTCGTCCATCAGCGTCAATCCACCGGTAGTAACCTGCCTTCGCAATTGGTATTCCATGTAATCTCTAAGCATTTCACCGCTACACTACATATTCTAGTTACTTCCCAGTAATTCAAGTCCTGCAGTATCAATGGCCGTTCCATCGTTGAGCGATGGGCTTTCACCACTGACTTACAAGACCGCCTACGGACCCTTTAAACCCAATGATTCCGGATAACGCTTGGATCCTCCGTATTACCGCGGCTGCTGGCACGGAGTTAGCCGATCCTTATTCTTACGATACCGTCAAGCTGATTCACGAATCAGTGTTTCTTCTCGTACAAAAGCAGTTTACAATCCATAGGACCGTCATCCTGCACGCGGCATGGCTGGTTCAGGCTTGCGCCCATTGACCAATATTCCTCACTGCTGCCTCCCGTAGGAGTCTGGTCCGTGTCTCAGTACCAGTGTGGGGGATCTCCCTCTCAGGACCCCTACCCATCGAAGTCTTGGTAAGCCGTTACCTTACCAACTAACTAATGGGACGCATGCTCATCTTTCACCGTTGTGACTTTAATAGTTCAATCATGCGATTGTACTATACTATGAGGTATTAATCCAAATTTCTCTGGGCTATCCCTCTGTGAAAGGCAGATTGCATACGCGTTACGCACCCGTGCGCCGGTCTCAAGGCCCGAAAGCCTCTACCCCTCGACTTGCATGTGTTAAGCCTGCCGCTAGCGTTCATCCTGAGCCAGGATCAAACTCTTCATCGTATATTTTTATATTATTATGCGATAAATACTCTCGGTTCTTTATTCGAATCTCTCGATTCTATTACTCTTATTTCTTTGTTCTAACATCTCTGTTAAAACGGCTGTCAATTCAATATGTCTACGAACGTAATTTCTTGT
>NZ_JBHUDZ010000015.1:0-36279 GCF_042678225.1 Flavobacterium artemisiae
AAATAATTAAATAGTTAAAAAATCTTTTTTTAGAACCCTCTTATTTTGTCTGACTAGTATAAACAAAAAAAGAGGTATTCTACATGATTTTAGAATACCTCTTTTTTGTACTAACGTACTTTTTTTTAATTGCTTCTTGTAGGAAGATGAGGGTGATTCGCAATCAATTTCTGTACGAATATATAACTATAATCGATATTTACAAATTAATTAATAATATTTTTCATGAAAAATAATAAAATAAATCCGAGGAGTACTACAGTCAAATGTAAGAATATAGCATTCACTTGGGGTTGCACCGCATTTAGCTGATTATTTATGGTATCAGTCGAAGCAGTATGAATTTCATTTATCTTATTTACCTGCTTTTGCAATGAATCAATTGTTTTATTCAGATATAATAAATTTTGATGCTGATTAGAAAACAATCGTTTTACTTCTTTGTCTGATAAAGCTTGTTTTTTCTTAATTACACCTGTTTTAGGTTCTTTGAGTGTCAACTCACTAACATCTTCTACTTTATTATTATTAACTTCAAAACTGTTATTCAGTCTATTTACCAGAAAAAAGATAAATACAATATAAGAGAATAAAAAAGTAGGCAGTATATATTGCACAAATATATCCAGCGCTCTAGGTTTTATAGCATTTTGTATGTTATTTATAGTACTGTAATTAGTAAAAAATATTGGCTCTTGTCTGTTTTCTCTATTCAATCTTTCGGTTTTAAGTTTTTCTTCTAAATCTATAAGTTCAAAGCGGTCTAATGTGTACACACCTAAACTTTCATTCAGCTTTTTATGATGCACCATCCAATTAAGGACTTCTTCTATTTGATATTCTGTAATGCTGGGATCTTTAAGTTTCCATAAAATTTCCCTTTTAGTCATTTCGCAAGGTTTGTCTTTACTTTCAAAATAAAATAATTCCAATATTATTTCGTGCAAATGTTTGACAGGTTCCCCAGTAGTAATAATTTCCATCATACTGTTATAGTAAAAGTTTTTTGGGTATATAGTAATATTTTATCTCTGCTTCCTCATTAAAAACTTCAAAGGCATTATTCCGCTGCATTTTTTCAAGCACTTCTAGTTTACTGTTTAAGAACACAAAAATGGATTTAAACTCTTCCGGCATTCTCTTAAATTTCCTAATATCCTTAATTCTAATTTCATGAAGATAGGAGTTATTTACAAACACCCTAGTTTTAAAATAAAGCAGTTCTGCCAATGAACTTCGAGATTTTATTGCTTCCGTTTTTTTAATGTTTTCAACAAAAAAATTACACTGTTCTTTAAAATTTGCTACATCAATTCTATTGATATTTTCCTTCGTATAATCTTTATTAATTAATTCCCTGTAGTTTTCAAGAAGCTGTCTAATTTCATTTTCTGTCAGCAGGATATTAATTTTATCTTCTAAAATACCCTTTAATGAATCCCTTGTTTTTATAACATAGGTTTCATTTACATAGTTTTTTGGTATATTTTTATTGGTCTTATCTTCATCAGGATCGGTACTAATAAGATCATTTATTTTTTGACTTGGCTGACTCCTCAGAAAACTAAATTCGTTTTTATATTGCGTGAGTGATTTTAATAACCCGTTATTTGTTTTTATTGTTTTAATTATGACACTATCAATCGCTTTATTTATGGTTTCAGGCGTTAATTCTGCATTTAATTTCGGAAAAATAATACCTCCGTTAAAATTACTTCTCAAAGGCGCATCATAGATAAAAGCATTGTCATATTCTCCGTTATAAGTAAACTCGTCATTTTTGACAATTAGTTTTGGATCAACAAAGTAATTCTGAATATTCTTTTTATTTGCATTACTCGCTTCATTCAAATACATTTTGCTTTGAAGAATAAAATCCTGACTGTCAGTCGTATTTTCATTTCCAAAAATAATAAATAGCAGTCTTGAGTTATTCTCTGCCATTTTTCTAAAATTATCCGGCAAAACTGAATTTATAGAACTATTTACACCTGCAAGGATAAAGAAGTTATTTTCAAAGCTGGCTTCCGGACTCAAAAATTGACTGATATTACTGTCATTATTAGGCAGAACATTTTCCTGAGTAATTTCATCAGGGTATTTAACACTTTTTTCGATTAATTCAAACCATTCCGAAAAAGACTTCGATTTTATTAAATAATAACTTCTTGGTCTTCCTTTAGCAATAAAAGAGTATGTAAAATTATAATTGGCATACTGGTCATTACTGATTGTAAGTTTTAGGTTTTGTAATGTCGAAAGTGTCTTTTTTAAATGTTGTCTTGTCGAATTATTATTTTCAAAAATATAATAGAAGTTGATAGTCTTGCTTTGCGTGGCTATCTTTTCAATTGTATTAATGCTGATATCATCTCCTTTTAAATTTGTTATCTTGTTTTTTTCGTGATTCCATATATTTATTGGAAGCATAATTTTTATTGGACTGTCAAACTTAATTGGTTTATTGGTCTGATTTTCATTAATAAAAAATGTATTCTTATATAATTCATTAGCCTTAAAAATAATTTTTCCCGAAGAAAACTCTAATTTATCTGTACTATTCAGCCTTACTACCCAGTCATCTTCTATCGGATTTAAATACTGTAATGGTACCCAGCCATACTTAAGATTAACAGTATCTTTAGCCATAATATCATCAAAATTAGAGACAAAAGCGGCATTAGTCGTATGGTTTATTTTATAGACATAAACAAAGTCATTTAGTTTTACATTTTTTTTAGATGCCAATTCTAAATTGGGATCATTTTTTAATGGCAGTACATTTTTTTTGACATTTACAGCACTAGAAAATAAGTTATCTAAGGTATTACAGGCTACAAAATACTTTACATATTTTAAGTTAGATTGATTTTGCACTGCCCTGCTGTATTCTATAAGATTGTCTTTTTTAATCCAGCCTAAATATTGCACTTCTTTAGCATTAGCAAAATGATTTTTTTTGTTCCTTAAGATTGACAAAGTACCTTTTGGTTTACCAATAAGCTTTTTGTCTGCAACAACAACTTCGTAATAGTTTTTATTTTCATCTATTACATACATTGGCAGCAGTATCTTTACTTTACTTTTTACTTTAGATCCAAAAGGTCCTTCGTAGATATTGTTATCATTCCTATCTGAAAAAACCAGCTTTAGTTCTGATTTTTCTTCTTCCTTTTGAGCTTCATTGTCGTAAGTATTGACATTTTTTTCTGTTTTTGTGACAATGGTTGTACTATTTTTTACCTGTGCGGTAATTGCATTTGTAATTACCAGACATGTCAAAAAAATATAGCTTTTTAAAGCGTTAATTTTCATTATTACTTTGTTTTTTTAGTTTTCTGGGTAATATTAATCTGCTTGAAGCATTTAATCGTATCCAGTTTCACGTCTTGAATTATTGTTGCATTTCCATCTAAATAATGAAGTCCTTGGCAGTAACTTAAAAAATCATTGTATTTTTCTTCGTTTACCACAACCACAACATCCGACAGATCGTTACAGATATAATTTCTTTTGATGTAATTAACCTGCTCTTTGTATGCTTTGGCATCTTTGGTACCAAGATTGGCAATAATCTGGAGTCGTTTTTTAATATCATTTATAACGATACCAGCAGAGTCTACAACTTCTGGTTCTTTAAATGGTTCGTATAATTGAAATATCTCTATTTCTTTTGTAATAGGATATCTAGTTTTATCTGTTTCTAATTTTACGGTATAAACTCCAGGCTTACTGAAAACATAAATAGCTTGTTTCTCATAAGAATCAATCGTTCCTGTTTCTCCAAATTCCCAATACCAATTATTAGAACTTGGCGAATAAGACGTAAACACGATTTCTTCGCCGACATATCCAAATTCTTCACAAAATATTTTTGGAATAGAATCCCTTGCTGTCATTCTCCTTCCGTTGACAATATTTATTTGTTTCGAAAAATCAAATTTGTTATCAATCTTCAGGGTTACCAGATACTTACCTGTTTTTTCATACGTATATTCTACGTTTTTATTACTTACAATTGAATCTCCATTACCAAAATACCAAACAGCTCTTTTATCTGATATTAAAGTATTGTCATTTATTTTAAACGATAATTTTTCATTTAACTCATATTGATGATTATCATTTTCGTCTGATATTGAAAAATCCAGATTGCTGATTTTTTTATTAAAAGGAAAAACCAATGCTACTACAATTAGAATTACAGCAACAATGAGCAATAGTATAACGACTGTTTTATTCTTAATGTTCATCTTTAAAATTTGCTTTACATTCGTTAAGGCTTTTTTGTATCAGGGTGTCATTTTTTTTGACGGTGCTTTGCTCTAAATTTATTTCTAAAAAAACATTTAAAAGATTACCTCCAATCAAACAGAAATTGTACGAAGAATGAAATTCATTGTCTTTATAAAGTTGTTTATAATCTGAAATACTTCGCTTTACTTCATCTATTCTTTGTACTTGATTGATATCATATTTTATAGTATCAATGGTTTTGAAGATTAGTTTAGATTTACCTGCATACTCCGATTTAATTTTCTGCATTTTTTCATAATCATCAATCCTGTTAAGCATATCTGTGTTATCAAAATTGGGTGTTTTAAATAAATATTTTGTAACACCAATATAAATTACAAAAGCACTTATGATAAATATCAAATTAAATTTTAGTTTCTTCCAATAGGTTTCATCCAATTCTATTGCTTTTTTCATGATATAAAACTATTTTTTTATATTTTCCTTATTGTGTTTTTCGATGCACTTTTCAAGCTGAACTTTATTAATATTATAACTTGTTTCATCTTCTTTCAAGACATCTATTCTAGTCTGTATACGCTGCAGTTCTACCAAAAACTCTTCGTACATACTAAATGAATTTGTCAAATCTGTTTTAGATTTTCGAATTTCGTTTTTAATTTCAAGTCTTTTTTCGTTTATCAAAGACTGAAGATATTTACGCTCGTTTAATGTTCTGTCTTTAAATCTCAGATCATTAACTTCGATTAAAATTTCGTCTAAGAGTAAATTCATTTCGCCTTGTTTTACAACAATGTTATTGTAGTACTTGTGCTTTTGTTCTAATTCTGCAGCTCCTTTGTCTGCAGTCATTAAAGTGATAAACAGACAGCCAAACATAAAGGCGAATGTCACAAAAAACATGATATAAAACTTGCCCTTTTGTTTTTTTATCTTTGGGTAATTAAGTGGTTTCATCGTTTAGTTTTAATCTAATATTGACCATGTATTGTTTCTTTGCGGAGCCGTTTTGGTTTCCTCACTAATAACGATGCTTTCTTTTCTGATTCCGATATGTTCCAGCTCGCTTAATTTTTGCCATAAACGTTTTAGAACTCCCAAAAACTGATTTAGTTTTTCTAAAGTCTGAGCAATATCATTATGATCATAAACTGCACTTTTTGCCTCAAACATTACACTGATTAGTTCAGACGGCTTAACATCCATCCATTCGTAGTAATATTGCAGCAATAATTCTTTTTCTTTATCATCCATAAGTGTTAAAGCAGAAAGAAGATGATTGGCAAGAATAATTATTCTGTCAAACATATATACAGGCGATTCTTCTGCAGCAATATTTTTAAAATAAAAATTATGATCTGCGTAATAATCAATTATTTTGGCACACAACTTAAATGTGTTAGATACTAATCTGTTATTTGATAAACTTTTCTCGTTCTTTTTATGGATTTTTATTGAAAAATCATTCAACAGATATAATTCATTATTTACTTTAGAAACAAACTGATTTAAAATCTCATCATTTTTTGTTTTTACAACCGGAACGATATATTTATTGTCTTCAACAAAGCTTCCGTTTTGAAAAGCTATTTTTTTGACAATCAAAAAGTAACCTTCTAAAAAATTATCATTAATATCTTTTTTATTGATGATGTGCAGTTTGATTTCTGGAAGCACATTTGGATGGTGCAGCGGAATCATTTCTGGATCTGGAATACCAACAGGAATCAATTCAAATGGGTTTACAGAAACCAATACATAATATTGTTCAAAAGAATTTCTATCAATATCATTTGCATTTATGCTCGCTTCTGGCAGTTTTGTACCATAAATTTCCTGATTAAATGAAATTAAATGTCCGTTTTTAACAATCAAATCGCATTTTTTCAAGTAAGCAACCAGTAATCCGCCTTCAATTTTTATATCGATATCAACAGATTTACTTCCCGCTGGAGCAATGCATCCGTAATTAAAATTATTTAAATGAACTTTATTGTAATCATTAACAATGGTTATATAGTTAAAGTAGTTATTTATAAAATGATCCTTGGTCAGTTTTACACCGTCTGTCCAATTAATTGGTAAATGTATTTTTGATTTCATATTCGATTTATGTTATTTGGTCTTGGGTTTACTTTAAAATATTTAATCTTCAATCTCAAACTGATATTTACTCAATGCAACTCGTTTTGCAAAAATGATTTGTTTGTTTCTGATTTTACCTTCCGAAATAGTCTGATGCGGACTTAAATTCCTAATAAACAATGGGTAATTAAAATACCTTGAAGTATAGAATATCCAGCCTGTATCTTCGTTTTCAGCACTAGATTCGATAGCATCATTAGGGAATCTGTAGTTTTGATCTTCTATGAATTTATCGAACCAGTTTCCTAAGTTTACGTCTTGTGCAATTTTTACATCAAATTTTGAGAAGAAATCAGAATCTACTTTTTTCTTGATATTAATAGATACCTGCATTAATCTAAATTTGTCAATATTGTCCCAGTAATCAAAGTCTTTACGCTCATTGCCCACTCTCCAAAATTCATAAAACGGATCAGGGATCTGTAGAAACTTTTTCTTAGATTCAACAAAGAATACAGGAACAAACATCCACAATACGTTTAGCATACTTATGTGCGCGTAATTGGATATTGTGACGTAATTAAATACTAAATAATAGATCCAAGAGGAAAGAATAGTAACAATTAAAAAAAGAAATATTTTTGCGGGTACACTATCCTGAACTCCAATATTTTGAAACATTGTGGTATTCATAAAATACAGCAATATCACACCTAATATTGAGTAATAAAACACAGACAACAATAAGCCCATCCAGATAAACTCATTATTAAAAAAAGCAAATAAACAAGGCAAAGCCGTTATTAATGAAAAGACTAAAACAAATATAATAGCCGATTTTGTTTTAATTTTTATACTTGAAAACTGAGTCATTATCAAAGTGATAATCAGTACAAGAAATGGCGCCAGTAAGTATTTTAAAAAAAAGGGTAAAAGTGTATTCATGTAATCAGTTTTTCTCTTAGTGGTAGTTTATAATATGGTATTAATGCCTAAATAGTTTTCATTTAATTTTACACCCAATTGGTAATTGTTATAAAATACAATGTCAATTCTTCTGTTACTTATAATAAAGTATTCCAATACTTTACGCGTCAATTTCATCTTTCTGTCTACAATAGAATAATCAACATTTCCGTCAAAATATAGAGAAACTTCTATATCATCTATTTCACTTTCTACAGCACCGCAAAGTCCTAAATCAAATCCCAATATTCCATCGCTTAATTCTAGAAATGGTGAGCTATTAAATACATGTCTTTTGTATTTCAGCTTAACCTGATTTTCTAATAGCATTTCTAAAACTTTTTCCAGCTCAGGAAGATTTTCTTTTAGTTTTTCAGACTCGCATAAAAAGATAAATAAGTTCTTTTTTTGAATTTTAGTCAACTTAAATTCAATCGAAATTAGTTCATCAACTATACTCAGAAATAAATCAATCTTATCATTAAACAAATGCAGACTTTTGATTGTAGAGTTTGCATGCGTAATAAAAAATTCATTATCAAAAGGCATAAAGAAATTTAACGCCTCGTTTTCTGCTTCTCTATTGGCTCTTACCGCTTCAACAATTTCTTTGTTAGACATTGTAGCGTTGCTGACAGATAACGGATGAAAAAGCAATTCTGGAAGATTATGATAAATACTGTTTTTTGCCAAATGCAATACGAGTCCCTCTTTAATAATTCCAGCATTTTCCTGATACAGCATCGATGATAAATCAATAGCGTCTCTAGAATTACTTCTTTTAGCAAGTCCTCTATGTTTTACAAAAATTTCTGTCTGATTTTCAAGACTTTTCTGCAGTTCATAGAAAATAAACTCTGCTCTTAGATTAAAATTTATCTGGTGTTTTAAAACCGTAATATCCTGTTCCATAACCTATTTCTTTTCCCAAATAAATTCATCCTCTTTTATATCCAGAACAATACTTTCATTTTCAAGTATGGCTTCGGATATAATTAATTTTGAAATTGTTTTTTTAAGATATGTCCTAACGGTTCCTGCGATAGGTCTGGCTCCATATTTTTTAGAAAAACCTTTGTTTGTTAAATATTCTAATGCATTATCAGACACCTCAAATGATATATTTTTAATGCTCAATAATTGCTCCTGCAAGCGTTTAAGATGGAGCTTAAAAATAGCTTTTGCGATTTCTATATTAATTGGTGCAAACGGTACAACTTCTGTCAGACGTCCTAAAAATTCTGGTCTGAAATGATTACTCATTATATCAATTAACTGGTTGGAAGTCGGTAGATGACCGCTTTCTATCTGCTCCTGAATCCATTGACTCCCAATATTTGACGTAAAGATGATTATTGCATTAGAAAAATCTCCTTCTCTTCCTAATTTATCATGAACCTTCCCTTCGTCCATTATTTGCAGAAACACATCATAAACAGAAGCGTGTGCTTTTTCGATTTCATCAAACAAAACAACCGAGTAAGGTTTCTGCCTAATTTTATTAACCAGCATACCTCCTTCTTCATAACCAACATATCCTGGAGGCGCTCCGTACAATAAAGCTGCCGAATGCTCTTCTTTAAACTCTGACATATCAAAACGAATCATAGCGTTCTCGTCGTCAAATAATAACTCCGCTAATGATTTGGTTAATTCTGTCTTTCCTGTTCCGGTCGGGCCTAGAAAAAAGAACGAACCAATTGGCTGTTTTGGGTTGCTAAGACCGCTTCGAGATTCTATAATAGCTTCCGAAAGCGTTTTTATAGCGTGCGATTGTCCTTTTACTCTTTCTTGTAATTTATCTTCAATTGTAAGCAGTTTTTCTTTTTCTCCAGCACTTATTTTTCCAAGCGGAATTCCTGTCGCATTAGAAACCACTGCCAAAATCTCCGATTTTGTAACACTTGAAATTTTTTCTTTTGCTATTGCTTCAATATCATTTGATAATTTTTCAATATCTTCAAAAGTGACAACTTCATTTTTAGTGTTTTGTGAATTCTCTACAACGGTAATTTTACTGGTCACAACACAGCTTATTCCATTATAAATTTCCTTTTTTATCAAAGTTATTTTTGACTCATCAGCAGGATCACATTCTTTTATCTGTTCTTTTATTTTTAGAATTTCAACTAATGAATTGGCATTCGAAACGATTACAGACGAAGCTGTTCTATCTAATAAATCGATTGCTCCGTACGGTAGTTTTTTCTCCTTATAAAATCGTTTTGACAAATGAATTGCTTCTTGTACAACTTCTGAATCAATAGTAATTTTATAATGTTTTTCGAGTTTTTCTTTATAAATATTCAAACATTCTACCAGAAGAGAATGCTCTAATTCTTCTATAAAAATATTTTCCAATTTGCCGTTTATAGCCGTTCCTTCTATTGATTTTCTATAAGAATCAGAATCAATTGAGGCGATAATATTAATACTGCCTTCGGTTAATTGCGTATTTATAATATTGATTACCGAATTTGATTTTGAATTTGAAGAATTCAGCAAAACCTGAATGTCATCAATAAAAAGGATGCTTTTTCCGTTTTTAGTTAATTTTTCGAAAATTTCGATCAGCTTTTTCGAAATTTCATTTTCACTGCCGCAATTAGCAACAAGTTTAGAAGTGTTTAAAGACAGAACCAATGTTTCTTCGAAGAAATTAGGATCTGTCTGGTGAAGATGATAAATAAGATTTTTTATGATACTTGTTTTACCAATTCCAGATTCTCCTATTAATAAAATTCCTTGATTTTCATATCGTTCTATGTTTTCAAGAATCAGTCTTACTTCTTTGTTTCGACCTATTATACTGCTGCCTTCTTCAATTATATTCTTTTTATATAATAAATCGCAGTAGTTGATTTCAAAAGCTTCCTGAGTTTCTGAATCTTCTTCTAAGCTGAAACTTTTCTGGGTGTTTCGCAGGCCAAAATGTTTCAAAAGCTCTTTATCGCTTAAATTTAATCCGTCAATCTGTTTATCGCTGTAGATTAAACCTGGTTTTATAATAGCGATAAATACACAAAATGCATCAATAGAATCTGATCCTAATCTGATTTTATTAAAATTTGATTCTGAAAAAACATTCTCAACTTCTGTATCTGCTGTAACGATATTATCGTTCTTTTGCGCAGAAGTATAAACCTCTTTTCTAACATCAAACCATTCTTTTATATACTCTATATCTTTAGAAAGTGTTCTTAATACTTCTACTAATCCAGTCGGCTCAAATAATAATGCATAAGCCAAATGAGCAACACCATAAGTACTGTGTCCGTCCTGAATTGCCAGGGATTTTGCAGATTTTATAGCAGACAGTAAACTTGGGCTGTAATCTAATTCATTCATAAATTTAGTTGATTGTTATTTGAAATGGAATATTCATAACGGATTGTTTTTCTAAAGTTTCCTTTAAAAACAATACAATTCTCTGCTTGTTTTCGATCTCTAAAAAATATTTTTCCTGCAGGATAACTTTTACATCGATAGTTCTAAATACTCCTTCTTTTCTCACGGTGCTAATCCCTACTCCATCTGTTATTATTACATCTTTTGTAATATCTCTAAGATGATAATGCACCGCAGATTTTATATCTTGTTTGGTAACCAATCGCTCTTTAGACAAAAAACCATATCTAAGATTAATTAGTTTTTCGACTTTGTTGTTTCTGTAAATACCGCCAAATGACTGGGTTTCAAAAACGGTAGCATCCTGAACCAATTCTGATAGAATCGTCTGTTTAAGCAGAGTTCCTTTTTTCACATTATTAGCCGCTTGTCCGTTAGAAGTCCAATAAGAGCAGTAGAGAATTTTAGATTTTTCGGTCTCGTGAATCAATGCATAAACTTCTTCTTCATCGTTTACCTGACTGTAACTAGAATTAATTTTGTTTTCAATTAAATTGATTTCTTCATTAATTTTAGACATCGTAGCATCGATATAATCTGCATTGATGTTAGAAAAAGCACCAATATCTTCTCGAAGTGCTCGAACTAATTTCTTTAGAAAAAACTTCGCATTCCTAGAATCATAATTTTCCAGTCCGCCGTAAAACAGCGTAAATGTATTTGAAGAAAGGACATTTGGCTGTTTAATACCGTTAATAAATTCGGTATTTTTTTCATTAAAAATTTTCTTGACATCTATAAAATGAGTGTTCTTTTCTGCCATCATCGGAAAAAGACGCCCTTCAACCTGAACATTATGAACTTTATTATGGAGTTTTCTATTTATAATTGGAAAAGTGTTGATTTTTATTTGAATTTTATCCAGTTCTTCTTTCGAAAAAATCTCAGGAAAAGTAAATTCCAGCCAAATTAATTTAGAATCTTTTTTGCTGCTTTTTATTACTTCTTTACTAATATTAAATCGTTCTAAAACAGATTCATATCTTAAACTTTCGGTATCTAATTTTACTTTATAAATAAAATTTCGGTAGAATGATTTTATAGTTTCTGTATAATGTTTATTATCTGGAACCTCATCAAAAGTTTCATTTTCTATTTCCAGAATATTTCCAGAAGTATCTTTTACCCTAACAAATTTTAAAAATCCGTCTAAAGGTGAATTATCTGTTATAAAGGTAAATTTTAGCGTATTTAATATTTCCAGATTTTCTTTAGAGATATCCAAACCAATCCAGATACTGTGGTCTTTTACTATGTTTTCAGAAGGAAGGACTGTTACATTTTTTGAAGAATCAATTAAAAAGGAGTTATACATTTGATAACTAATTTCGCCTTCAATAATATTTTCAGAGGTAAAAGGGGCAAAATAAAGATCAAAATTAACCGTGCTGGAGCTATTTGATTTTACTACAAATTCAATATCATCTTCAAGCAGCACAACACCTTTTACCGCTGCTGTACTTGCCAAAGCATGCGAAGGCATTGGCAGATTCCACTGACTCGGCACGATCTCCTGCGCAATACGCTCAATGATTTTATTATCAGACTCCACTCCTTCGTGGTGCAGATAATAAATTTCATTTACAAAAACTTCCAATAACATCATGACCAAAGGATCGGCCATTTTTATATCTTCAATTCCCCAGATTTCTAAGCACTTTTTTTGAATTCTATTTTTTATTTCGATAAACTTAACGTCCTGCATATATTTTTTTATTGTGATATTGGGGAAATATTCAATTTTGTTTGAAAATTAAACGGTATTTGACTTTCTATTATAGAACCTTTTACATTAATACTCACCTTTCTTCTGATGCTTCTAGTTAGTTCGCTGTCGTCAATTTCATCCAAAGAGATGATAACATTGCTTAGAATTAATCTTTTTTCATACTCAACAATTGATTCATAAAGCGATTTTCGAACTAAATCTTCCCAGTCTCTTTTCTTAATATGCTGATTAAATTCTAAGTCCCAAATAATGGTGCCGTACCGCGGATCTTCTGGGATTTCTCCGAAAGAAGTAGTAATTATCATCATAATATTATAAGCGATAGATTCGTCGATCTTACAAAAATTTTCCTGAGATCCTTTTAGTAAAGATTTAAAATTGACGGGGTACTTAAGATATTTCATATTAATTTATGATATATTGTTTTTTTTAACTAAAATACGATGCAAAATCGTTTTTACATAATATGGACAAAAATCTAAATAAATTACCTACAAATCAATTTATTTTAGAAGTTTTTTTTTATTATTTTTACACAATTAACTTAAAATATAGTATAATTATGAGCATGTTTAATTATGGTATTGGGGGAAATGAAGTTAAAGTTGATGCAAGCGAGTCAATTTTAGAAATTCCATCAAATAGAACATTACTAATTCAAAAACTTACAAATGAGCAGCCCGTTGCTCCCGAAGCAGTTTATGATTTACAAACGGTAGAATCTGTCTTTGAAAAATTCAAACCGACTGTAGATTTAGAATTTATTACAGAAGAAGGTTCTGATTTAAATGAAACAATGACGTTTAAAAATTTAGGCGATTTTGGAGCAAAATCAATTAAAGAAAACAGTCCTTTTTTAAACAAATTAAATACAGAAAAAGAACAGGCGTACAAAATTGTTAGACAACTTTCCAGCAACAGAGGTTTAATAAAAGCGATTCAAGATCCTGCTGTTAAGGAAGCTATTATTGAATTACTTGAAAACGCGAAAAACGAAATCAATAACACCAAATCATAACCATGGCTACCCAAACTCAAACTAAAGAACACAAAAGTCAAGTTTCTTCTAATGAACAATTACTGCAAGATTCTCCTAGCAGTAAAATCAACCTACTTAATGAATATGGAGGTTTTGCTTTCTTAGAAAATGTAATTGATGGATTATCAAACTTAAACCCAACCAGAAAAGCAAGAAAAAATATTTTCCTAAATGATACGCAATGGGAAAATGAAAGAACAACTCTAACCAATAAATTAGATTTATGGCTGGATTTGTTAAAAGGTAATAATTCGGTAGAATCTATGATTGAACAAGCAAATGCTAAAGCGGCATCTGCAGATTCAACTTTAAATAAGAACTTAAAATATGCTCTAAACGTTACTAGAGAATTAGAAACTTCTTATAGAAGTGTATCTTTATTTTACAAAAATACCGAAAGTGATAAAATTAAAAACGTAACGATTTTAAATGCAGACATTTCTCAATTAAAAGATTTAGACAACACTTTCTTTTTTGATTATGTTGCAAACGAATTAAAGCAAAATTTTGACCGATTAGATTTGAGAAAAAACTACTCTATACTTTCTGTGCCAGGCTATTTAGGCTCTAATGCCGTTCTAGATAAATGGTCTAAAATTGCACACGAAAACAAAGCTGTTTTACTAACCGATTTTCAAGATCTTGAAACACCAGACGACGTTATCGATATTTTCTTTAATGCAAATCATACTGGCGGCGATGTTCACAAATCAAACACTATCATGACTTGTAACTATTTGTTAGGAAGAAGCAAATATGACGAAGTAGGTGAAGAAGACAATTTATATGTACCGCCATCAACATCTTTAGCAGGTAAAATCTACAAGACTTTGATGTCTCAGGTTGTAGCTGGTAAAAAGTTTGGAGGTTTAAATGAAGTAGAAAGTGTTCGTTTTGATTTGAAAAAAAGCGAAATTTCTGAACTTGAAAAAATGGGACTTGTACCAATGGTTAACGAGTACAGTAAAATTATGGCTTTCTCTGCTAAAACATTATTTAATGGAGACAACTTAGGTTTACAAACTTATTCTGTTGTGAGAGTATTTGACCACATTACTAAAGTACTTTTTGATTTCTTAAACAGAAGAGCTTTTGAGAACTGGACTACTAGAACAGAAGCTGATTTAAGAAGCCAAATCATTAAATTCTTAGACGGAATTAAAGGGCCGACTAATCTTATTGAAAAATTTACTGTTATGAAAATCGAACAGGATAAAACTCAAAAAGACAGAATCTTATTAGACATTCATATCACGCCATATTTCCCTGCAAAAAGTTTCGTTATTCAATTGGACGGACACAAAGGAGACGGACCTGAAGAGGCTGTTTGGCATAGTGACTACAAACAAGTTTAGTACTTATAAACTTTATTATAGCACCCTAAAAATGAAAACTTTTTAGGGTGCTTTTTTTTATATAAACTTTATAATAATAATAGGAACAACCATATTTTGAACACAATTATTTACTTAGATTTTGTTTTGTGAAATACAAGAATATTCAACTTCCTTTAAATTTGTTCGCCATACGCTGGTAATTTCTGCCATTATCGACAATGCAATTTCTTCTGGAGTTTTACTTCCTATAGACAAACCTGCAGGGCCGTGAATTTTGTCAAACGCATCATCATCAATCATTAAATCGGCATCGAGAACGGCATTTAATAATTTTTCCCTGCGATGAACTGGGCCAAGAAGACCTATATAACGAACTTTTGAATTAATAATGTTGAATAAAAAACGTAAATCTTTAGAAAAATTGTGGCTCATAACTACAACAGCAGTATTGCTGCAAAATAAATTTTGATCCAAATCTTCTGGCTTTATAGTTAAAACCGATTTTGCAAAAGGGAAATCACTGCCATTTACACTACTGTATTCTGAACCTATTATGATAACTTCCCATCCTAGAAAAGAGGCCATTTGACTCAATTTTGCCGCGTCATGTTCTATTCCGAAAATACATAATCGGTTTAATGATTCTATTTTCTGAGTAAAAATCAGATTATTTGAGTCTTTTTCGTAGTTAGAATGATAAATAGTAGTGTTTTTAAATTCAAAAGAAGTTCCAAAATCGGTTTTACTTATTTCATCAATCATAAAAGAACAAGACAAAGAAAAGACTTCTCTTTGCTGAATTGCATTTTCTATTAAATGAAGAAGTTCATTATTAGGATGAAAAAGCTCAATCAAAATGTAAATACTTCCTTCGCAACCCAATCTGAAACGACCGTCATATTTAAATACTTTGGGACATCCAGAAGTAAATACACTGCTTGCTTGTCTGATAACTTCCTGCTCAACGCAACCGCCGCTTAATGCCCCCGTTATGTTTCCATATTCGTCAATAAGCATCTGCGTCCCTTCTTTTCGATAAGAAGAACCTTCTACATGCACAATAGTCGCGAGAGCTGTTCGTATATTCTTTATACCAGCTCTTTTGTATGACTCTATAATTTTTAAAAACTCGTGGGTCATTTATACTTCGTTTTTAAACTTTTAGGTACTAATTAATTATTGCCAAAAAGATTTTTATAGTTAATTTGAATGTATTCCAAAATTTGACTTGATGAAGGTTTTGGATTACCTGTCATATCTTCTAGAACATCTGCTATCAAGTGATGCAAGTCATTTACATGTAATTCACCCGCTTTCAAATTCCATTCTAACGGCTTAACTTCTGGAATATCCTCTTTACGGGCGTATTCCAATTCTAACAAGGATGAAAAATCAGGCGCTGCTTTATCTCTTTCGGTAAGATATCCTTGAAGATTAAAACAATTTTGAACTGTTTTAATAATCGATGAATGATCAAATGGCGTATAACCATCCGGCCTTGCAATAAGTCCTTTTTTGATGTATGGATTTACAACAACACAAGGTACACGTACCCCAAAACGATTGAAAAGGAATCCGTCCTGACCCGCTCTTTCGTCTGTATACGGATTTTTTGCGCCGCTTGGGGGCGCAACATGATCGTAAGTTCCTCCATGTTCATCATAAGTGATTATAAACATCGTGTTGTCAAAAACTGGCGAGGATTTTATCATATTATAAATGTCTGCAATAAGCTTTTCACCTGCACGAATATCTGTCGGCGGATGTTGATCGTTTTGTTCTTCGCCTCCATAATTAGGTTCTAAAAAGGAATAACTCGGAAGATTGCCGCTTTGACATTTTGCTTCAAAGTCTGATAATGTTCCAAAATTATTATTGTATTTAGCATCGTGCAATTGTGTCATGATCAATCTAGTAAGCGAAAAATGATTGTCTCCAAATTCTCCGTCTTGATCTTTAGAACTGGCAAAAGCATTATTCCCAAAAATCCCCCAGCTTAGATCATTCCTTCCGCTATCAATAGCATCCTGAATCTGATTAAAAATAGTTCTCGCATCGCATTGTGCTACGGGATTGTTATTGACATGTCCTGTAGAAGTTGCTGCGTGAACAAAATCACGATTCGGAATTGTCTGGCTGGGTACAGAGCAATGATAATGATCGCAGACAGCAAAACTCTTCGCTAATTCACTTAATACAGGAGTTTGTTCAGGAGTATAACATTTCATAATCGCACGAGGATTTGTCGGATCATCGCCAAAACTAAAAGCGCCATAAAGCATCGCATTTTGATAATTTTGAACAAATCCCGTATTAATCGCCGGCGGTGCATATTGCTGTGCTACATTATACTTTTGAAACAATTGATAATTGGTATCTTTAAAACCTTCTCCCGGATCTGGATTTGGAAGTGTAAAATCTACTGGATTCGGAATAAATTCGCCTCTTCTTTTTTTAGGCTGTCCATTTTTTTCAATCATTACTTTTTCAACAAAAGGAATTCCATCTGAATCTATATTATTGAGCGGATTCCAAAGATCCTTTGTCAGACCTTCGAACTGCTGATTGTGAGGCGGAACCTCATCGGCGTAAAGCCAGCCTAATAAATTATCAAAAGACCTGTTTTCTAACATTAACACGACAATGTGCTTAATTGTATTTTGTAACTTATCTTTATTCGATGTAAGATATTGGTTCATTTTGTATCAGTTTTTGGAGATAAAGAAGCAGCAATTTTTATCTAATGTGTTGCTGTGATTAGGTTCTGTGCATCAACTCTTGTGTGTCCTGGAGGTGCCACAATAAGGTCTGTTTTTGACAAAGCTTCCCATAATGTACTGTCTTGAAAAGCAATAGTGCCACCTCCACGTTTTTCCTGAGAAACCATTCGATTAATATCTCCCACACAAACCCAGTCTGAATCTACCGTAACTGCCCATTTCGCATGATCGTGTGTTTCTGGCCAGTTCCACGGAACTCCAAGCGGACTTAAGTCAATATACTTAACATCAAAGGTTTTGTGAATACCATCACTATCCAATGTTGGTGGAATTTTACCTCGAATCCAAGTTTCCACATTAATATCTGCTCCAAGTGCTGGTCCAACTAAATCATTCCAAAAATCTTTATTCCATTTTTCATTTTTTGCAATAACTTTAAAGTCAAATCCGCCGCGGGATTTATAAGACAGTACATCCGAATCTCCTGCTGGATTTGGGTTTAATGGCTGACTAAGAAGATAAAGCGGATCATTTTTATCTAATGAATCGGGTATATTCGGAATATAAACTTGCGGTACTTGATGGTTTGCCATCTGAGCAGCAATTTGACCTGCAGTTTCAATATCTAAAGAAATACAAAGATACGTTTGTCCGTATTCCGGAGTCGGCATTTCTGTTGCGCCTGCATCTGCATATTTAGGCCAGGAATGCAGCATCCATAAAGCAGTTTTTGTGTTGGTATCAAAAGCAATTACGCCTTTAGTATGTCCAAAAGTACTGCTGTCTGTTCTTTTAGCATCTTCAGGCATTTCATCATTATAAAGAATCCATCCTGTAGTCGGCGATGGAGAATCAAAAACTGCTTTTAATGTAAGATCAAGGGCTCCTTTTCCATCTGTCAATAAATTAGGAGATTGAACCACTTTTTTAATATTTGGGTCGTAATAAATATATTCGTAACCTGTAGCAGTCGGATCGTTTACTGTTTTTCCAAGTTTTGGAACTTTATATGCAAACCACCAGTCAACTGGCTGTCCATTTTCGTCCAATGCTGAAATTCCATTATTATTAGTAGTATTAGCCATTTTTTATAAGTTTTGAAAGTGTTATAAGACAATTATACCGATTCAAATATTGCAAACTTGAATCGGTATAGTGTGGTGAATTTTTAATTTTGAATGTAAGATTTACTTATTAGGAGCAACATCTCCTCGGCGGATAGGAACATGCACCGCTTTGTATTGAGACGCAAATTTTCCTTTATCATAAGCTTCTTTAGCGGTAAAGAAATTTTCTAGCGCAATTGCAACCTGAAATGAGAAATCGGTTGAATAGACATTCGGATCCATAGAAGTACCGCAATCTATATTTTGAAACCATTTCATCCATTCATCACTACCACCTTGTTTAGGAGGAGTGGCACCTCCATCTGGAGCGGCACCATCTGGTACAAGAGAAGTTACTGCCGGATATTGAGCTGCGTTATGGCATGACATACACGAAACTGTATTCAAATCTGCTGGTCCATCTAATCTACCATTCCATCCAAGGTGCTGAGGAGGAAGATTTGGACTTTCGAAAATTACGGTTTCTTTCAAATCTTTATTTACTTCTGTCTTGATTGGAGGATATGGCGATGTTTTGTTAATTCTGTTTTTAGGATCATTACCCCAAGTAAGTCCAACTGGAACAAGGTTCATTAATTTGTTTTTATTATTTAATTTACCATTGTAACAGAAAGTTCCGAATACCCACCCAGTACCTTCAGGATTGCTAGGGCTTCTGTCAGCTCTTGGATCACGAACAGAAATATCCATTTGTAAAAGATGCACGTCAGAAACTGCTCTGGTTGTAGATTTCCAGAAGTTTTCTGTAATATACGCTTTCCATGTCAACGGATTTACAAGATAATCTACGAAATCAGTTCCTTTAGGCGCATCTGTAAAAAGTAGTTTTACAAAAACAGTTCCTGTTGGGAATCCGCCATCCTCATAACGTTTATCCAATACTTTTATATTTGGATTTTGCGGATCTTTCCACATTCTGTACATTGCATAACCCGCTTTATCATTGATTAAAGTAATAGCATAAACAGAATAATCTCCGTCAACACCTTTCAATCCTGGCCCTAATTGAAGAGGTCCTAGAGGCGCTTCTTTAATAAGACCATGAAAACCTTCAGTTCCTCCATTTGGCGGATAAGCACCTTCTCCTTCTACACTTGGATGCAACCACGGAATATGATACCAGTTGCGAACTTTATTTTTGTATGGATTCCATTCTTCTGTATTTCCTTCAAAACCATAATCGCGAACAGCTTCTATGTATTTTAAAGGTTCTTTTTTGAAATCGATATCCAAAAACTTAGGCATTTCTTTAGGTAATTCCGTTGGAAAATCTGTTTTTAGACGAAATATTGGCTGATCAGAGTATTTCTCTCTATATTCCTTAGGGCTAACCATATAACCGAAATCGGGAAATCCGTCCTCTTCATAGTTTTGTTTTTCTAACGCGGCCAAAGCTTTGGACGTTTTTTGTTCTTCAGCTGCCGGTATCTCTTTTTTTTCATTGCAAGACGCAAAAAGAATAGAAGCTGCGATAATAATAGATCTTAGTTCTTTCATTAGTAGATAATTAGATTTGTTCTTAATTTATTGTTTTTTGGTGTGTTCTTTTTTTGATAATTATTCTGTGAAATCTTTTAAGGTTACTTCACTAGCCCTACGCACTTCCTGCACTGTTGCTGGTGCATCAAAGCGGAAAAGCGGCTCTAAATTACGTTCTGTTCTTGAGGCACGTATAGCGTCTTTTATAGCAAAGAATACACTATTAGCAAGCACTAACGGAGGCTCGCCAACTTCTTTTGCAGAAAATATTTGATTAGGATCTGGTGGAATACTGCTTACAGATTCTTCATCTCTTGGAAAAAGAAAAGTATTCATTTCCAGTGGAATAGTTGTCACAGCAGGAATTTTGTAACGCCAAGTGTTAGTCGAATTCAATCGTCCGATATTTGGACCTTCTGTTTCTGACACTAATTTTTCGGTCATCAAATAGCCGATACCTTGTACAAAAGCTCCTTCGATCTGACCTATATCGATAGCAGGATTCAGACTCCATCCCATATCGTAAATAATATCAGAGCTTATGATTTTAACCTCTCCAGTAAGAATATCGACTTCTGTAACAGAGCATGCTACTGAATAAGTAAAACCGACAAATGAATCAACGCCTCCGCCAAGAGTGGCATTTTTAACACGTTCTATACCTGGAATATTGGGCTGATCAGCTTCTGTTTTAAAGGTCATTGCTGGAATCTGAACTTCACCTCCTTTTATTTTAGTATTAAAAGAAGCAATCAAATTAACACGCTGCGATGCTGCAAGATTGACAAGTTGCTGCCAAATCATTATTTCATTTCCGCCGCTGGTTTTAATTCGTTTCGACCAGCCTTTGTTTTCTCCTGCACCGTAGTTCCAGAAATCTATGTTTTTGCTTTTACACCACTCTTCTCCATTTTCTTTCAGCATTTGATAACCAAATTCCATTAAGCGGGCACGCATGTCTTCGCAAGTCTGTTTTACAGCTTCACAAGAATATGGTGTTCCTGTCGAACCTCCTGTACTTGTTGGGTTTGGAGTGACATTTGTATTTACACTATCAATGTAAATCATTTCCATCGGAATGCCCAAAACATAAGACGCTACTTGTTGTGCCTGAGTGACTAAACCTTGTCCGATTTCAACACCTCCCTGATGAATTATAACAGTTCCGTCACTTGAATTGACAACCACAATAGCTGCAGATTGTTCTAAGGCAAGTAAATTATATCCTGAACCGTATTTTACAGGAATCATAGAGATACCTCTTTTTACCCATTTATTTTGTTTATTGAAATTTTGGACTTCTTCATATTTAGCTTCAAAATTGGAGACATTTTTAGCATAAGCCCATACTTGTTTCATGTAACAATAAGTAAGCGCTTGTCCGAATGGAGTCACATCACCGCGGTCGTAAAGATTTTTTTCGCGCAGATCTTCTGGCCTCATATTGATTGAAACGGCAGCATCATCAATGGCATTTTCAACAATATTTTTTCCTTGAACATCTCCAAAGGCACGCATCGCGGTACTAGGAGCGGTATTGGTTCGGCATACATCAATCTGGCTTTCGAAGTTTTTAATCTTGTATGCATTGTCTGTACGCAGCTGAATACAATTGGAAACAATAAAAGAACAGTCATAAAATGCACCGCCGTCGCCCCACATTTTTAATTGAAAACCATGAATGATTCCTTTGTTTTCTTTTTTATACTCTCCTTTATCAACAGCAATTTCATATTCTCCGTAATACGCATGACGTTTTCCTATCATCGCGGTATCTTCATCACGAGGTATTGCTAATCTAACGGGAGTTTTAGTCGCTTTTGCCGCAACAGCAGTTGGTCCAGCAACAAAACGGGTTTGTTCTGTTTTTCCTCCAAAACCTCCTCCGACCGGAGGTATTTTAATTTCAACTTGATGGTGATACATTCCTAATGCAGAAGCAACTGTATCATGCATGGCTCCTGGACTTTGTACTGATGGCTCAACCTTAATACGTCCTTCGTCTATAGGAGTTGCCACACAAGCTTGCGGTTCCATGTAAAAATGAGCCTGACCTCCACAAAGTTGTGAAGAGGTAACAACGGTACACGGAATATTATCTACCTCATCTTTTCTTTTGTTAATTTCTCCCTCACGTATCAGTTTTTCAGGCGCAATTGGCTGATGATTTTTCACCCAGTCAAACTGACTTCCCGGACGGGTTATTTTCCAAATATGAGAAGCAAAAGAAGCTGAGACAGGCGCATCTGGAAAAATGCTTCCTTTCTTGACAGCATCTAATAAATCAATAATGGGTTCGCTCCATTGATCTGTCCAAGGAGCACCTGGTTTGGTGTACTGAACACATTCTGTAGAAACATGTGCTGCAATTTTGATAGCATCCTGCTCATTTGAAGCAAGTATCATCGCAATAGATTGCCCCACATAACTCACTAATTGTTCTGCAAAAAGCGGCTGGTCACTTCCCATTCCTTGGTAATTACGCCCTCCGTTTTTAATATTTTCGTAGGTAATAATATCTGTAAATTCTGGGAAAGTATCTTTTAGATAGGTTCTTAATTCGGCTATTGTAGCGGTTTTATTTTTAATAGCAAACGAATAGTTCATCAATGCTCTCTGGCTTTGTACAAATGCACCGTTTAAAGTAAGCGGCGATATCGGAAGCTCATGTGTGTAATGCGTTTGTCCAGAAGTTTGGTACATCGCTGTCACCTTGATATAAGGCTGTGCAACTGGTGCTTTGTAGTCTTGTGTTTTATAATTTTGAACACCATCACTTACCGGCCAATTTCCCCATTTATTTTCTGATAATGAAGCCAGTTTTTTCGGAATAGAAACTCCTCTTACTGTTAACGCATTCACGATCGATTTGTAGAAAAATGAAACGGCTAATTGTGTACGATATTCTAAAGTAAAACCTTCATTAGGAACTTCTTTCATTCGCTCCTCCTGAGCAACAAGTTCTTCGTAAACTTCTTTTGCCAAAGTTTTTGAAAGTCTGTCAACATCTTTTAATGTCAACTCTTTATCTTTCATTTCCTTTTCCGTTTGACTTGCTCGCCACGGATACGCAGCGATCCCGCCAAATACAATTGCTGCCGATTTAACAACGCAATTTTCTGTAATATTGAAATTTGTAGCAGTATTTACGATACTGTGAGCATTTACTTCACGAAGTGCTACTTTTTGAGCAAATACAACATCATTGGTATCTTTTAAAGGAATTTCATAGGCACTTAAAACAATATTATCCGCAAGTTTCGGATCTTTTTTAACTGCTTCTACAAGTTCTTTGGCTGTTTTTGTATTTTCTTTAAATTCGCCTTTTTCGTCTAATAAAAAGTAACTTATTTTAGTATCTACAGCGAATAAAACAGTAAATAAATCAGATGGAAATGGTTCACCTGTACCAATTGGAATATGCTTTAAAACCAGCATAGTGTTGCCGCCAATTGTAGCTGCATTACGAACAATACGTCCCGCAGTTCGGCGCGCCATATAATCTAATGCTTCCAAAGTAGTGATATCCGATTTGGATATTTTTTTGGCATTAAATTTAGCTTCGTTAATTCCCTCCGAAAGTATCTTAATTAAGTCGCTGTAAGTCGTACTAGCCGACACTTGAAGGCGTCCGTCTGTTACTTTGTTTTTTGTATTTAATTCGGGAATAAAACGAATGTCGATATAAAAAGTTTCATCTAAATATTCATTTTTATAAATGCCATAAGATGTATTAGCATGTACAAGTCGTATATTTTTGTTAGCTTTTATAGTTTTTGCCAGCTCTGATAATGAAGTTGGAGTTGCCCAACGGCTGGTTGAAACTCCAGAAGCAGGTTGCTGTGCCTCTACAGGAAATGGAATCTCCACATTTGCAGGAAGCTGTGCCTTAGTAACAGGATCTAGTTTACATGGCATTCTCTTTTTTTCATCAGAAGCATCCCAATCTGAAGCAAAAGTTTTCATACCCGTAAGGATAGAGCGATAACCCGTGCAACGACATAAATTTCCATCAAATGCCTGCTCAATCTCTTTTTTGGTTGCAGTTGGATTGTTATGTATAAATTCAGACATGTTCATTACAAATCCGACACTGCAATAACCACATTGACTTCCGTTGTTTAAAGCCAATTGATAAGCAACCGGATTTACTCCTAAGTGCGTTTCTTCAGATGGAAATTCAGATATGTCTTCTATAATTTTTACCTCGGCAGAACAGGCTCCGTTTACAGAACTTTTAGCAATATTGACAGCATTTTGAACCGCAGCACGTTTCTCATCTGCTTCTTTTTTTGCCGCTTCCAATACAGGAGAATCGTCTTCGTCTAACGTGACTACAGTACGGGTAGAACTTGATTTTTGTACTAAATGTTTAGGATCAGGTTTACGTGCTGCACCAGTTCCCTCGACAGTCGTAATCGAAAGTCCTCCTATAGAACATACGGGTCTAAGACAAGAGTTTATAGCTAAATGATTGGCTTTGTTTTCTTCGTTATCCCATTCAGATAAAATAACTGTACAGCCACCGCAGCCACCTTGGCCACATGGCTTTTTGGGGCCGCAAAGACCTACTTGAGGAGATCTTAAAAAATCAATCAAAAGTAAATCTGGTGATGGATTTTCTATAGTTGTAGATTTTCCATTTAGAAAGAAATTTACAGTGTTTTTCATATTAGTAAGTGAAATAAATTGATTTGGGTTTAATTTTTTTAAACTTTTAAAGAATGAAATAGTTCAACCATTAAATAATTTAAAAGCTGAAAGCTCCTAATGAACAAAAATGTTGATCCTGATATGGAATCCTTTTGTTATTATTCTCTATCCTAGATTTTGAGATCTTCAATAATTAATGGCGTGTAGAAATTTAAACTTATTAGCTTTTTTATTAAGAAACAGGAAGATCAGTTCCCATAACCAGTATATACTTCAAACATTTAACTAATAATCTATAACAAATATAATATGCCGTTTTAAATCAGAATCGCGTATTAATACCTGATTTTAAGATTATCCTTAATAAAACACGTTATTTTTAATAAATATAATTAACCTAACTCTCACTTATGAGATCTTTTTTAAAATTGAAATAGGCACAAAAAAAGCCCTGAATTTCTTCAGGGCTTTTTAAAAATAAACAAATTGCAAATCAGTTAAGACTGCTTTGAAATTTTAAACTTTTCACTTTCTATAACTATCAAAACTCACTTTTTAGATCAATTAATTTTTTGAACAAATATTCAATTATTTTAATAGCGAAAGTATTTTACTAAACACTTCGTTATTTTCATAAACACCTTGAAAATCCTGCGAATGTGGTCCGTAAGAAAATATCGGAACCATAGTCGCTGTATGATCGTTGGTAATAAAATCACCTTCTATTTTATGCTTTTTTACATTTCCTTGCGGAATCGCAAATCCTGAAGTCTCGTGATCTGCTGTTATAACTATTAATGTTCCTTCGTTTTTGTCGGCAAACATAAGAGCTTGTGTTATCGCAGTATCAAAATCTATTGTTTCAGCAACAATTCCGGCTGTATTATTAACATGACCAAAACTATCAATTTGTGCTCCTTCAATCATCAGGAAAAAGGGTTTGTTTTTCTTGCTTAAAAATTCAAGACTGTATTTTGTTGCATCAGCTAAGAGTTCACCTCTTCCTTCTAGAACTGAAGGAACTCTGCTTTGTGAAATAAAAACACCAACTGTATCATTCGCAACGGTCTGTAAGTCTTTAACCGAATTTACTAGTTTAAATTTCGAACTTAATGAACTATTTTGAAAAGTAGAAGCTCCTCCGCCTACAAACAAATTCAGTTTGCTTTTTAATAAATCTTTAGAAATTCCTTCAGTATTAGATCTTTCTTCAGTATGGGCATAAAAAGCTGCAGGAGTGGCTCCGGTAATTTCATCTGTAGTTATTACACCTGTAGAAAAATTTCTTTTTTGCAGTATTTCTAAGATATTCGGAATCGGTTTTGTTAAACTATCAGTTCCGATAGCTCTGTTGTTGGTTTTTTGACCCGTTGCCAAAGCAGTTCCCGCAGCAGCAGAATCTGTTGTAAAATCGTCAGCTGATTGTGTTTTTATAAAACCAATACTTTTTAATTGCGTTACTGACAAAGCTCCATTATTGGCCAACACGGCTGAGGAAATTTGCGACAAACCATTTCCGTCTCCAATTAAAAGAATGACATTTTTTACTGGAATATTTTTTTGGTCTGTCTTGAAAGTCGGAGTATAAACTTTTGATGAATTAGAAGCGGTTACAAGTCTTTTAGGAAAAGATTCCAGATATTGCACACAATTGAATGGTTTGTCCGTATTAATAATATCTACACCCAATTCTAAAAAAGCTTTCCAAGCACTTTTTGTATCTGGAGAACCCCAAAAACGAAATGGTCTATTAAGTTTTTTAGCTCTAGAAATAACTTCGCTTACGCGATTATAATCGTCGTGTGTTAATCTTCCAAGTCCGTTCCAAACAGAATATTTTTTAAAGTCGACACTAATCATGGCTACTTTTTCCCAGTTTTCTTTTGACAAAGGTTTTTCAATTTCCTGATAATCAAACAAAATAAAATCTGGATATTTTGTATACGTTTCAGATACGGGTCTGTTTCCTGAGATCACAATTTTGATATCCTTATTTTTGGTTATTGTTTCGTATTTTTTTAGAATAGAAATCAATTTAGCAAGAGTTGGCTCAGCTTCGGTTTTAATGTCTACCAATAAAACCAGTTTGTTTTCTTTTTTGTAATTCATTTTTAATGCCGTTTCTAATGGCTTTAAATACAAATCTTCTAAAGTTCTGGAAATAGTAATTCCTTCTTTATCATGCGAAACAAATAAGTTATTGTCTTTCAAAAAAATATCCGCTTCTATAGACGTTGCTCCATTAGAATATGCATCCCAAAACGGAATGATACGATTGTAATCATTATGCGAATGCACTTTGATCAATTCCTGCGCGCACAAATTGGCTGGGTTACCAAAAAGCAACACGAAGAAACTAATGAATATTGATGATAATTTCATTTTAAATAAATTAATGAATTTGGGTAAAAAAAGTAGGTTTGGGGGCAAAAAAGGGATTTCAAAAACTTGGATTTGGACTTAGTCGGAAAATGGGGAGTTTTTCTCGACGATGTGACTTTATAAAAAATCAATAAAAAACAGGGTTATAAAAAACAACCCTGTTTTAAACAACTAACACAAAAAAGACTGCGCATTTTACTAACAATGCTAATAAAATGAGCATCAGTCTTTTAATTCAATATAAAAAAAACAAAAATAAACTAGTAACCTTTATTCTGTACTAAATATCCTGGTACGTTAGAAGCTCCATCAATTGCTACCTGAGGAATTGGGAACAATCTTTTGCTTGCATCTGTATCTGCTTTTTCAGTCCATTTATCTTCAAAGTGGCTGAAACGAATTTGAGTAGTTCTTCTTAAACCTTCCCAGTAAAATTCGAAACCATATTCTCTGTATAAAATATCTAAACTAATAGCTGGAAGTGCAGCAGGAATTGGAGTACGTGCAGTTCTTGAAGTTCTAACTGTATTCATATCAGCAAGTGCACCAGCGCTATCTCCTTTTCTCAATTTAGCTTCAGCACGCATCATAAAAATTTCAGCATATCTTAATAAAACCATATCTACACTACTAAATGTATTTCCGTCAGGAGAAGTATGGCTGAATTGATATTTAGAAACTCTGTAACCAGAATAGTGCATACTTCCTTCTTTTGTAAAATCAACTTTCAAAGTAAGGTTTACGTATCCAACGTTTTTATCAGGTCCGTTTCCTTTAATTTGTTTAACTGGATAGATTCTGTATCCATTATCACATTTATAAAAAGCACCATTATTATCTTTTCTTGCTGCCCAAGGAATACCTCTCATAATTCCTCTGTCAATTTCAAACTCTTCAGCTTTTACACAGTAATAGTGATTTTCATCATTTAATGGAGAAAATCCTGTAAGATCTTTTAAGTTATCTGGCACTTTAGCATTATTTTTATAAAATCTTGAATCAGCATCAGCAGGATCTACAGATCCGTAAGCGTCAACCCAAGTTTGATAAAAATCTGATGTAATAGCTGGACCGTCAGTTCCATCTGCATTGATAGATTCTGGTCTAGGAAACATTGAACCTGGTATTGACCAGTATGCCCAACGATTGTGCTCATCAGCTAAAACTCCACGTTGATCTATTGAAAAAATGATTTCTTTATTTTTATCATTAGAATCATCAAACAAGTCAAAATATTCAGGAGACATACTGAATTTTCCTGAGTTGATAATGTTATCTGTGTATTTAATAACTTTATCCATATCAGCACCTGTGAATGAAGGTGTTCCGTAAGGATCACGGTAAACAGCTGCATTTATATTCAATCTTGCAAGAAGTCCCCAAACTGCTGCTTGTGTCATTCTTCCAGGTCCTTTATCCGTATTAATTACATCTACAACAGATAACAATTCATTTTCTATATAAGAAACTGCATCCTGACCTCTAAGAATTTCTGAAGTACTAGCTGAAGATTCTTTTTTGAATACAATTCCCCAGCTGTCTAACGTCTGCATATTTAAGTAAGCTCTTAAAGCTTTCATTTCATATAGTGCTCCTTTTGCTTCTGTATTTCCAGCTTCTGCAAGAGGAGTCAACACTTCAATAGCAGATAATGTTCTAGAGATATTTTTAGTAAGCGCATTCCAAGTACTTGTTACTAAGTCATTAGTAGCTGTTGTAGTATGAGCGTGTACAGCTAAATATTTACCTCCATCATACCAATCTGTTCCTCCTCTGTAAGGCAGAATACCTTCATCGCTGGCAATTAACTGTAAACCAAAATTGTTTGTATGATACCAAGTTGATTTTAACTGTCCATAAGCGGGAGCAATTGCACCACTGATCGCTTCTGCTTGTCCGGCTCCATTTAAAGATTCGTCCAGCACTTTTTCATCTAAGTCAGTACAGCTCCAGGTAAAAAACAAACTGAATGTAAGACTTGCTATTATTATTTTATTTTTCATTTTTTTTTATTTTTGATTAAAATGCCACGTTTAAGCCAAATACAATAGTTCTCGCTCTTGGGTAACTGAAATAATCAATACCAAAAGACTGAATTTCACTTACTGGAGTTCCAGTATTAATTTCTGGATCGTAACCGCTGTATTTTGTGATTACAAATAAATTTTGTCCTGTAACTGATAGACGAATGTTATCCATTACATCACCAAGTCCGATTATTTTCGGGCTTAAATTGTAACCCAGAGTTGCATTATTTAATCTTAAGAAACTACCATCTTCTAAATATCTAGTAGAAACTGTATTAGAGTTTGTTGAAGCTTCGTTTAAATATTGTGAAGCTCTGTCTGTAGTATTAAATGAATTTGCCAAATTACCTCTGTTGAAAGAAGTCATAGCAACGTGGTTGTAAATTTTATTTCCTCCAGCTCCGTTAAAATTAGCTCCGAAATCAAAATTCTTGTATTTCAAATTCAAGTAAAATGCATAAATATAATCTGGTAATGCACTTCCAGCAACTATACGGTCATTGTCAAGAATAGAACCATCTCCATTTGCATCTGCAAATTGATTTAAACCATCAGGACCAATTCCTGTAAAATCAAGCATATAGAAAGAACCGATTGGCTGCCCATTAATTACTCCGTTAATTGTTGCATTGGTTTGTCCGCCTCCTTGTGCAGCTCCAGTTGTCAATATTTTGTAAGGTGAATTTTTTACTTTGTTTTTTGTAAAAGATACGTTTCCACCAACGCTATAAGAAAAATCTTTGCTTTTATCACTACTGTAATCTAAAGCAACCTCAATACCATTGTTTACAACTTCCATATTAGGAATGTTTGTCCAGTATGTCGATGCAGGCTGAATAGGATCTACAGGTGTTACTTCTAATAAAATATTATCTGAAACTTTGTTGAAATAATCAACAGTACCTGATAATCTATTATTGAATAAACTAAAATCTAAACCAATATTAGTCTGTGTTGAAACCTCCCATTGCAAATCCGGATTAGCTAAACGCGTGTAGATTGAACCGTAAGGATAATCACCTACAGTTGTCGCAGATGGGTCTAATGGGTAAGTATCATATCCATTAATACTTTCTGTATAACTTGTTTTTGTTTTCTTAGAAGGAATTTCCTGAACACCAGTTTGTCCCCAGCTTGCTCTTAATTTAAGATTGTTAATTGTTTCAGAATCTTTTAAGAAATTTTCTTTTGTAATATTCCATCCTAAAGCAACAGATGGAAAATATCCGTAACTATTGTTTGTACCAAATTTGGTAGATCCATCACTACGAATGGTTGCAGTAAGAAGATATTTATTATCATATCCATAATTTAATCTTCCGAAGAAAGACTGAATCTCATTCTCTACTGCAATCGAAGACTTGCTTCTAAGCTCAGTAGCTGCTCCAATTTGATTTTTTGGTTCAACCCCATTATCTGGAAATCCTCTAAAGTTATAATTCTTTTGATTTATTTGATTTATTTGGTAAGATTGACCAGCTAAAACTGTGAAATTATGAGCCTTAACATTAAAATTATACGTAAGAGTATTTTCGTATAAAGTATTACTATTATTAGTAGCAATATTGTTTAAAGTACTTTCTGTTGTATTAGTATTCGTAGTATATGGCAAAACTTGAATGTCTCTTTCAGACATAGAATAATCAACACCTAGATTAAATTTATAAGTTAATCCTTTTATAATTTCATAAGATGGAGAAATATTCGCTAAAATACGATTGTTAACAGTTTCGTCAGAATAAATTCTTTGGCTGATTAAAGGATTTACAGCATCATTACTTAGGTTTGTATTAAGCTGTCCATTTACATAAACTGCGTCAGTTGGGTTCATTGTCAACATACTTCCAACAATACCTCTTGCATCTGGTCTTGAATTTTCAAGTTTTGTTGCAGTCATGTTAAAAGCAATGTTAAACTTATCGTTTAATGCTTTTTGAGTTAAATTCAAACGTCCAGAATAACGTTTTAAATCACTATTTTGTAAAATACCTTGTTGGTTATCCACACCTAAAGATGCCGCATAAGTCGACTTTTCAGTTCCGCCACTCATCGATAAGTTAACGTTTTGAGAAATTCCAGTTCTAGTCAATTCATCTTGCCAATCTGTACTTGCTCCACCATCTTGTAGCGTTCCGTTTACAGCAGCAACTTGTTTTCTAAATTCATCAGCACTAAAAACATTCACTTTGTTTGCTAATGTCGAGATTCCCGTTGTCATCGAAAGGTTGATTTTATTCTGTCCTTTTGATCCTTTTTTCGTTGTAATTACAATTACTCCATTACCTCCTCTTGCACCATAAATCGCTGCAGCAGATGCATCTTTAAGAACCTCAATGCTTTCGATATCCTGCGGATTGATAAAGTTCAAAGGGTTTGAAGCAACACCAGTACCAGAATTATCTAATGCAAATCCGTCAACTACATATAGAGGTGTTGTTCCAGAACGTAAACTTCCAACTCCACGAATAATAATATCCTGATTAGCTCCTGGCTCACCACTAGCTGCCATTACATTAACACCAGCGACTTTACCTTGGATCAATTGCCCTGCATTGGCTACAACACCTTTGTTAAAATTCTCACTTTTTACCGAACCAATAGCTCCAGTTACGTCAGATCTTTTTTGAGATCCGTAACCTACCACTACTACTTCATTTAAAGTACTTACTTCTTCAGTTAACGAAACGGTCAGTTTCTGTGTTCCAGAAAAAGAAACTTCTTTAGTTTTAAATCCTACGTACGAGAAAACCAAAACACCTTCGTTTTGTTGTACTTTAATTTTAAAATTCCCATCAAAATCTGTTGTAACAGCTCCTTTTGGTTCTCCTTTTATATACACAGAGACTCCTGGTACGGGTACTTTTTCGGCATCAGAAACAACAACTCCTGATACTGATACCTGCGCGTAGGAATATGACATACATCCTAAGGCAAGAATTAACAATGCATAGATTTTTTTCATTTAAAATACTTTTTTATGTTTTTTCAAAAGTATTTTAACGAACCCGCCAAAAGGAGGATTTTTGTTTTCCAAAAGAGGACTAATATTTCAATTTAGGATATAATTAACAGCAAAAAAGGGTACTATTTGTTCATTAACCTTGCCCTAACTTTCCGTAAATACAGGGCTAACAGCAATTACAAACTATATTCTTTGTATTCTTTCGGACTTTTTCCAAAATACTTTTTAAAAGAGCGTCCAAAATATTTTGGATCATTATAACCGCACTCAAAACTTATTTCAGATACATTCAATCTCTTCGTTTTTAATAAAACTTCTGCTTTTTGCAATCGCAGTGACATCAATATATCCGAAGGTGACTGATTAAGCGTTTCTTTAAACAATCGATAGCATTTTACCCTCGAAATCCCCAATTGATCTACAAGCATTTCTACGTTAAAGGAAGGGTTCTGTAATTCCTCCTTAATTATTTCTAATGCTTTTTTAAGCAGCTTTTCGTTTGGTGTAATATGGTCATTATTTTCTGTGAGAATCTCAAATATTTTCTGTTGTATTTTATGTTCCCTCAGCGGTTCTTTATTCTGATTAATTAGACTGTCTATTTTTTTTCTGACGAATGATGTACTGGCAGGTAACTTTATATGAGTATCAATTCCTATTTCTAATAATTGTTCGTCCAATTCATAATTAATATCTTCAGAGATATAAATCATTGGTATTTTGATATTAGAATTTTCTTTATTCTGATGTAAAAAGTTAATCAGCTCTTTTGAAAATGCTGCCTGATAAAAAACCAAAGCAGCTGTATCAATCTGTTTAATTATTGCATTTAAATTAAAGACAGAACTCTCATAGATTATATTGTAATTTTCGCTGTCTAAAACTTGGTTTGCAACGGTATTATTAAATGGATCCCCAAAAACCAAAAGACATTTTTTATCTGGCGAAAACTGTTCTTCGTAATTAAAATTTTTCCATGAAATTGTTTCTTTGAAATTAGCTTCCGGATTTACAATTTCTATCGGAATTCGTAAAATAGTTTGAAAATGAATACCCGAAGACGGAATAATTTCTCCTTGTAAATCTTGTAGCAACACTTGTAATGCTATAAAATAAGGACTGTAATGTGAGATTGTATCCCAATTATTTTTTAGAATAATACTGTCTGATTCGACCTTAATCTCAATAAAATTATTTTGATAACTAATCCTCACATTCAAAGTACTGTCTTTATCAGAATACTTGCAGATATCATTAAAAAAATACTGTAGTGAAAGCTTGAGACGCAATATATCTATAACCGCAAAACAATTACTACTGTCAATTTCGCAATTAAAATTTACTTTATTAGACTGAAGATTTTTTTTAAGCTTTTCGACGTTATTCTTTAAAACAGGAAATAAATAAGCTGCTGTTTTTTTAATAGGTCCAAGATCTTTAACATGTTCCAGATAATTCCATTCAGAAATAATATTTACCAGCTTATCTGATTGTAATACCAAAGACTTATGTGTTTCTGAATCCTTTTTGAGAGAACCAGAAATTTTAATTATTTTTGAAATTGGCTCCTGAAACTCAGCCAGCATAAAAGTCTTAAACTTCTCTATCTCAAAATTTTCATTTTTAGAATTACTGTGAAGAATTAAAAGTTTTTCTTTCTGCTCTTCTATTTTTTTGTTTTTTTGATCAAGTTCTAAATTAATTTCTTCAAGATTTTTCTTCTGATTTTCGATAATAGCCGTGCGCGCCATCACAAGTTCTTCAAGATACTTTTGCTGCGAAAGAGCCGTTTTATTTTTTAAATAAACTATTATTGTACAGACAAGAAGTATAAAAACAGACAAAAGAATATAAAATAATATAGATTCGTAGAATGCTTCGCCAACATTTAACGTAAAAAAAGCAGCTTCGGCAATACCGTCTTTACCTTGTTTTACTATAAAAGTGTAATCTCCCGAAGATAAATCAGAATATTGTATTTTATTATCACTCTCCAAACGAATCCATTCTTTATCGTATCCTTCCAGTTTATAATAAATGTCATTTTTTTTATTTCTTGGAAATACAATTGGTAGAATTTCAATTCTTATTTCATTACTTCCGAAACCTTTTTCTATTTTTTGCTGAAAATTTTCATTTCCGTCCACCCTTAATTTTATTTTTGCTTTTGAATTGCTAGAATAAATCAAATTGGGATTAAAATAATTAAGTCCTTCTACGCCTCCAAAAAACAAATTTCCTTTAGAATTCTTATAATATGCCCCTTCAGAAAACTCTGGTGCCTGCCATCCGTAAGAAGGATTATAAGAACTGATATCATAGCTTTTTTTATCAATAGAAGCAATTCCTTTTGTAGTACTGATCCAGATTTTACTTCCATTATCAATAAGCCCGTACACCATATGACTAGGAAGTCCTTCAGTCTCAGAAATATTTTTTATCAAGCCATTCTTTTTATTAAAAACACTGACACCGCCAAGAGAAGCTATCCAATAATTATCTGATTGCTTATCAATCAAAACAGAATAAACACTATTTCCTAAAATTCCTTCTTTAGTAGAGATCTTATTTAAAGTACCTGTATTTAAGTCAAATACAATTACTCCACTATTTTCTGTTGCCAGTATAAGATCTTTATTATTTTTCCTTACGCATCGAATATGAAATTTATTTAATAATTCCTGACCTTTAAATGATTCAAATTTCCCAGACAATAAATTAAATTTTGCGAGACCTCCCCAGCCTCCCATCCAAATTTGTTTGTTTTGGTCTTCAATCATTGAATAACATCTAGAAATAGAAATCCCAGCAATACCACTATTCTCATAGGTAGTATATTTATTATTTGAAATACGAAGAATTCCTTTATAAGTACCTGCCCAAATTGTTCCATCACTCGATGTAAACAAACTTCTTACACGATCCCAATCAGGATTCATTCCAGCCTGATCTATTTTAAACTTTTCAAAGAAATGGCTTTTGTCATTATAGTGATAAAGCCCTCTTGTGTAATAACCCAGCCAGATTTTTCCTTTGTTGTCTTCGGTAACAGCTCTAATCGTTTCGTCTGGTAGATAAGGTTCCGTTATGGGATGTGGCATGACAGCATTTATTTTTTCAGACCCCATAAATGCCATGCTCAAACCGCCATCTTTCTGCCCTAACCAGATGTTTCCAAATTCATCTTCATGAAGTGTTTCAATTTCATTACTTTTAAAAGAATACGGCGAATATAGATCTGAAGTAAAATGTCTAATGCTATTCTCATCAGAACCATTTGTCATAATATACAATCCATTCTCGCGAGTGGCAAACCAAATATTTTCTTCTTTATCCTTTAAAATATCATTTACAATAAGCTTAGGATATTTTCTAAGCAAAATATTTTTAAGATTCGTAAAGTCTATAGAATTGACTTTATTACGTGATATTGCGACAAAAGACTTATTATTAAATTCAAAATAACCATTATCTGTTTTAACAACTATATTTCCCTTATCAGATAACAAAATATCTTTGGGGACACTTTTAAATTTAAACTCTTTAAATTCGTCATTCCCAAGATATTGATTTAAGTATCCTTCTTTTGTTATTAACCAAATATTACCTGCTGAATCTTTTTTTAATTTCGTAATATAGTTACTTGAAATTGTTTTAAGATCATTATTATCGTTTTTATAAACTTTAAAATTAGTTCCGTCAAAATAGTTGAGACCATCCCAAGTAGCGATCCATAAACCGCCATCATTATCGCTCTCAATATCCGCAACAGAATTGTTAGACAATCCTTGATTTGTTGTAAAGTTTTCGAATTTTATCTGCTGTGCAAATGAATGTATACTAAAAAGGAGGAATAAAAATAAAGGCCTGATCATTGTTTGGTATTTTAACCAACAAGTATACAATTGCAAGTTAAACCAAATATAAAGTGTAGGTTAAATAAAAAAAACAGAAAAGCTGAATGGGATCTCCAAACCGATAAAAAACAAAAAACCCCGTTTCGTTAGAAACAGGGTTTTTCAAAAGAAAGGCGACGACATACTCTCCCACAAAACTGCAGTACCATCTGCGCAGGCGGGCTTAACTTCTCTGTTCGGAATGGGAAGAG
>NZ_JBHUDZ010000016.1:0-484460 GCF_042678225.1 Flavobacterium artemisiae
CTGCGGGTGCAAAAGTAGAACCTTTATTTACATTTTCAAGCCTTTTTTTTATATTTTTCTCATCTTTTTTCCATCTTTTTCTTAACTCGCTGGTAACAGCTCCTTTACAAAGCAATGTTTTTTCTTGTTTTGTAGGTTTTTTCTTGTTCCGTGTGTTGTTTTGACATTTTATACTTGTGTTCCATCGCAATTTTTATGGAGTTTTTAGTTTTCTATCCCTCTTTTTGCTCTTTTTATCCTTAAAACTCTTTTGAAAACTGCCTGCCATAGCCCTGATGGGAGGGAAAATCCTTTGGGGCCGGGGTTCGGCCCCAAAGATTGGAAGGAACAGCAGGAAACAGCTCCTTATTATTATTGAAATTTCACTTTTTTAAATTCCAATTTAGTATTGGGCAATACTTAGCGCTGCTTTATTTGGATGTTGATCTACACCTAACAGGTTTTGGAAACCTGTTAGGTGACTAAACAACTATACTTATATATTATGTACAAAAAAACAAACCCGACAGGTTTTGAAACTTGTTAAACTATACTTATATATATGTATAACATTTAAGTCTTCCCGACGAAATATCGTTGCTTCTCAAATTTGAATATTTTTAAACTAATTTAATCTTATTATCAATACCTTCGTGTAGTCATTTAATGATGGAAGAATGTATTTAATCCAAAAACAGATTCTTTTATCGCTTTTACTTTTGTCAAATCTTAGCCCTTCAATCTAGTGATGAAAGTGAAACAAGCGGTATGATTAAAAAAATCTTAATCAGAGTAAAAGCCATTTTAGATTTAAGTACACGTTATCTTATACATTATAATAGATACTGATTTATCATACTCAAAATTTATAAATGAAACCATCTTTACTCATAAGGTATTTTATCCTTGTACTGCTTATTATTGGCGATTCTGCTATAATGACTGGTAATGAACAAGTTTATACGGAGTTACAGGTAAAAAAGGCTGAAAAATCGTTAAATGGTTTACATGCAGACATCAATAAAATCAATACATTACTTAATCTAAGTGATTGGTATCAAAAATCTTATGAAAATCCAACAACATTAGAGAAAGCTTTTATTTATGCTAAAGATGCTCTTCTTTTAAGTGAATCTTTGCATTCTGATATTTATGCTGGTAAGTGCTATCTGCAATTGTCAATGCTTCATCAATTGAGGAATAACAATTCTATGATAGAAGTCTGCGCCAGAAAAGCAATCGATTTTTTAAACAAAACAAATCAAATAGATGATTTGGGAGAGGCATGGGTAATGGTCTGGTCTGCCAAAATGCGTACAAATGCACCAATATCTGAGCGAATGACACCAATTTACAAAGCGGCTTCGATATTCAAACGTTCAAAAAACAATAAAAGAATTGGTGATTGTTATAAAGAAATTAGTGAGTTATATTTTGCACGTTCCGACTTTTTCAATTCTATGAATGCACTAAAAAGAGCGGTATATTATTATAGAGCTGCACATCTTAATGAAAAAGATATCTACCCCATTTCTTTAAGATTAAGTATTCTTCTTGAAGCAGATAGGAAAAACAAGGATATTATTAAACTTAAAAATGAGACATTTGCTCAACAGAACAAGCTTAAAAGTGAAGCTTTTTTGCGTAATTCAATGATAATTTCTCTAGTTCTTTTACTCATAATCTTAGGATTACTCTACAAAAGTTTTGTGTTTAAGAAGAAAACAAATTTGGTACTGGAAACACAGCAAAATGAAATTCATCAAAAAAACAATACTTTACAAAATCTGGTAATTGAAAAAGAATGGCTACTTCGGGAAATTCATCATCGGGTAAAAAATAACTTGCATATGGTTGTTGGCCTTCTTGCAAGCCAAGCCGAGTTTTTAAAGAATGAAGAAGCTATCAAAGCCATAAACGAAAGTCAGAATAGAATACAGAGTATGTCTTTGATTCATCAAAAATTATATCAGTCAGAAAATCTTTCGATGCTGCATATGCCTTCTTATATTTTTGAGCTGACTGAATATTTAAAGGATTCTTTTGATACAGGCCAATCTATACGTTTTATACTTGATATTGATAACTTTGATCTTCCTCTTTCGCATTCCATTCCAATTGGCTTAATCTTTAACGAAGCCATTACTAATTCTATAAAATATGCTTTTCCGAATGGTAAAACGAAAGAAATTAAAATTTCTTTGAAAAGTGATAGTGATAAAAGAATTGTTCTAACGATTCATGATAACGGAATTGGTCTTCCGAAGGATTTTGATCCTTATAACAATCCTTCGCTTGGAATACAACTAATGCACGGACTTTCTGAAGATATAAAAGGCTTATTTACAATCGAAAACGACAACGGTACCAAAATGATATTGGTATTTTCTATGAACGAACAATTGATTAATACATAAATTACGCTGTTATGGCAAAGTCACTAAAAATTCTAATTGTCGAAGATCAATTTATTGAGGCGAATCATTTGCGGATTATGCTTAAAAAAGCAGGACATTCTATTATCGGGATGGCTAGATCTGTAGCCGATGCTAAATATTATATTGCGCAGGAAAGACCTGAATTGGTTTTGCTTGATATTTTTCTATCAGGAAAAGAAACCGGTATTGATCTTGCCGAAATACTTAAGGAAGACAACATTCCTTTTATTTATTTGTCTGCTAATTCTAATGAAGAGGTTCTTAATAAAGCAAAACTAACACATCCGTACGGTTTTTTGGTCAAACCTTTTAGAGAGAAAGATCTTTTGGTAACCATAGAAATTGCAAAATATCATCAGGAACATGGAATTGAGTCTTCGATTAGAAAGGAACTTTTATTTCAGAAGAAATTAAAAACGATAATCACAAAAAGTGGTTCTTGGGATGAAAGGGTCCTTAATATTATAACTTCTTTACAATCATTAATTTCTTTTGATCTTGTTATGGCCGTTTTTTATTTGGATAATAAATTGTCAAATAAGGTTTTAGGTTATGCCAGAACGGGTTTGCATGAATATCAAAAGATTGGAATTGAGGAATTACAAAACATTACGGCTTTAAAAGAGTCTGAGATAAATGAACTTCGAAGCAAAAGCAAAGTCGAGACAAAAGCTACTTTCTATAACGATCAGGATTTTATAAAAATATGTGAAAAAACACCAATTAAAAAAATGATTGCCGACGCAATGAATATGCGGTCTAATCTCATGCTCCCTGTTCCGTTGACTTTTAATGAAAATGGCGGATTATATCTCTCTTTTTTCAGCAGACAGGACAACAATTACAATAAAAATATCTTAAATCTTTGCGAGAGACTTCAGGAGCCTTTAATTTTTGCGATTGAAAACTTAGTTGGTCATGATAAAAAGCTCAATAAAAAGAATAATTCAGCTGCACATCAAAGCAATAATAAAAATTTAAAAATATCTGGTTTTGAATCGATTGTAGGGAAAAGTGCTATTTTACTTAAATTATTCGACCATATAATACAAGTTGCGCCAGCAGAAACAACTGTTTTAATTACAGGCGAAAGCGGTACAGGTAAAGAAAGTATTGCACAAAGTATCCAACAATTGTCGAATCGTAATAATCAGCCTTTTATAAAAATAAATTGTTCGGCCTTACCTCCAAGTTTAATTGAATCCGAATTATTTGGTCATGAAAAAGGTTCTTTTACAGGAGCCACAGAAAAACGAATTGGTAAATTTGAACAAGCTCACAACGGCACTTTATTTTTGGATGAAATTGGCGAAATGCCTCTCGAAATGCAGGCAAAACTACTTCGCGCTTTACAGGAGAAAGAAATCGAACGCGTTGGCGGCAATGCTCCTATAAAAGTGAATGTTCGAATAATCGCGGCCACAAACTGTAATTTAGAGAAAGAGGTAGCCGAAGGACGTTTTAGATTAGATTTATATTATAGACTCAATGTTTTCCCGATTCAACTTCCTCCTTTACGTGAACGAAAAGAAGATATCGGACTTCTAGCACGCCATTTTATCGCAGTTTACAGTGCCAAAAATGGCAAAAATGTAAGCGAAATATCCGAAACGGCTTTAAAAAGTTTACTCTCTTATCATTGGCCAGGTAATATCAGAGAACTAGAAAATCTGATTGAAAGAAGTATTCTTTTGGCTAAAACTGATATAATAGAACATATTCCGCTTCCTGCTCATGAGGAAATTAAAGTTCATAACAGCTCAAATGAATGGTATTTTAAAACCATCCAAGAAAATGAAAGAGAGCATATTATAAATGTTCTCGAAAAATGTAACGGAAGAATAAGGGGCACTGGCGGTGCTTCCGAAATATTAGGCCTTCCTCCTACTACACTGGCTTCGCGAATGCAAAAACTTGGAATTAAGCGAAGTCATTTTTAGAATTATGATTTTTTATTTAATACAATTCATTTGTAATTTCATTCATTGATAATCATTTATCATTCTCGATGCGTTTACAATGCGTCCCCATGGTTGAAACCATGGGATATTTTTGATAAAGATTATACAAAAAACAATTTTCTATACGAAAAAATTCCACAATGAATAAATATAGCCCACGGTTTCAACCTCGGGAACGCAATCCATACGTTACACATTCAAACTATAATTCCTAATTAAATCTCAATTCACATAAATACACAACATTAAACATAAACCTCCCTATTCAAAATCATAAATTATAAATGATTAAAATAAAAAGAAACGATATAAAGTCGTTTCTTTTTCGTTTTACAACGAAATATAGTTGGCTGTAAATCAGTAAAAACAACATAAACCACTGTTTTTCAATTAACTAAACAAAAAGGTCTGGTTTTAGCATACAGTTTGGCATAACACTAAAATAGGTTATTATGCTAAGCGAAACCCCGAACACAATTCTTTTTATTACAGGTGCATTTGTGAGCAATAAATGCTGGGACGAATGGAAGACCTTTTTCGAAAATAAAGGATTTAAAACACTTGCACCACCGTGGCCATACAAAGATGCGCCTGTAGAAGTACTTCGTGAGCGACACCCCGATCCGCAAATTGCTGGTTTACGATTATCAGAATTGATTTTATATTTTGAAAACATCGTTAAAAAATTACCTCAAAAACCAATTGTTATTGGTCATTCAATAGGCGGACTTATTGCTCAAATTCTTTTGCAGCGAAATCTTGTAACATCAGCAGTTGCAATACATTCTGTTCCGCCACAAGGAATTATGACTTTTAAATTTTCATTCTTAAAAGCTGGCTGGGGTCCGTTAGGATTTTTTACTTCGACTAAAAAAACATTTATGATGAGCTTTAGTCAATGGCAATATGCTTTTACGAACGGAATGCCCGAAGAATGGCAGGAAACGTCTTATTGTACTTATGCAATTCCAGAATCTAAATTGATTGTTCGAGATACTATAACCTCTGCAGCAAAAGTAGATTTTAATGCGCCTCATAATCCGTTATTGATGATCGCGGGTTCAATAGATCATACTATTCCTGAATCGCTTAACTTATCTAATTACAAAAAATATACAGACAAAAATTCCATTACCGATTACAAAGTTTTTATTGGACGAAATCATTTTGTTTTGGGACAGCCGGGCTGGCAGGAAATTGCTGTTTATATACAAGAATGGCTGGCACAATTGCCTTCAAAGAGTATTTAATAACCAATTATATTTTTTTAATCATTAACTAAAATTTTAAATTATGAAAACTATTTTATTTCAATTAAACCCCAATTTCACTATTAGAATAAAGCACTTTTTTGCCTTTGCTCTTTTGTTACTAACTATGATTTCCTGCAATAAAAAAACAGAAGAAACTCCTGTTACTGAAACAAAAACGGCTGAAACAGAAGCTGCTCAAACTAAACCAGCTGATCCGCCAGCCAATTTTAAACACGAAACGGCAACCGTAAACGGAATCAAAATTCATTACGTAATTGGCGGTAAAGGCGATCCTTTGGTGTTAGTTCACGGTTTTGGTCAGAACTGGTATATGTGGAACCGACTTTTGCCAGAACTTTCTAAACACTTTACTGTAATTGCTCCTGATTTAAGAGGTGTTGGCGAGTCTGATAAACCAGAAAGCGGTTACGATAAAAAAACAATGGCGTCAGACATTCACGAATTAGTGAATCAGCTTGGGTATAAAAAAATCAATTTGGCAGGACACGATATTGGTCTGATGGTAGCTTATGCTTATGCGGCGCAATATGGAGACAGCGTAAATAAAATAGCTCTTATGGATGCGCTTTTACCTGGAATTGAGCCAGTTTGGTCTAATGTAAAAGGATCTGCTTGGTGGTTTGGTTTCTTTGCATGGCCGGCTTCTGGAGATATTGTAAAAGGAAAAGAAAAAGAGTTCTTAACTAATTTCTGGCCTGTGGTTGGACACGCAAAAGATCCGTTTACTGCCGAAGAACAAGCTGAATTTATTAGAGCTTATGCAACTGAAGGGGGAACAACAGCGGCATTTAAATGGTTTGGCGCATTTGATCAGGACGGAAAAGACAATGTTATTTTTATGAAGAAAAAACTAAAAATGCCATTATTAGCAATGGGCGGCGAATATTTTGCGGCAGCTTTCCTAAAAGATCACTCCAAATTAGTGGCTGAGAATGTGACTGAATCTAAAATCGCAGGTGCAGGACACTGGCTGGTTCAGGAAAATACGGCTCAGGTTCAAAAAGACTTACTGGCATTTTTCTTAGCTAAATAATCTGAAATAAGTAAACTGTTGAATTTTATTTAAACACATAGAAATATAGATTTTTTTACTGTTGAGAAAGAGCATGGAAAGAAACTAGTTTCTAACACATAGTTACAGAAGTCAAAGCTATGTGTATTGATGCAAGTGAAACGCCTTTCAACATAAAGTAAACTATGTTTCTATGTGTTTAAATAAAATTCAACAGATTACTTTAAAATATTTTTATCATGAAAAATATACTCATACTATTTTTTATTTTGACTGGCTTTTTTGCAAAAGCACAGCAAAAAGCGGATCTGATTATTTATAATGGAAAAGTGGCAACGATGCAAAAACAAGGCGAATTTGCAGAAGCTATTGCCATGAAAGACGGGATTATTCTAGATACTGGAACAGCAAAAAATATTCTGGCTTCTTATAAATCATCAACAACAAAAACAATTGATGCAAAAGGAAAAACAGTTATTCCAGGACTGAATGACAGTCATATGCATGTTATTCGTGAAGGACTAAATTATAATACTGAACTCCGTTGGGATGGTGTAAAAACCTTAAAGCGTGCAATGGAAATGCTGAAAGAACAAGCGGCAAGAACTCCAGAAGGTGTTTGGATTAAAGTTATTGGCGGCTGGAACGAATTTCAGTTTGAAGAAAAAAGACAGCCAACTATTGACGAAATCAATGCTGCGGTTCCTGACAAACCTGTTTTTATTACCTATTTGTACGGAAAAGCTTTTCTAAACAAAAAAGGAATTGAAGTTTTGGGTTATACAAAAGACACTAAATACGAAGGAAGTGTTTTAGAGCAAGATTCAAAAGGCAATTTAACGGGGTTAATGTACGCAAAGGAAACTCCAAAAGCGATTTATATGACGATGGGATTAACCACAAAACTAACTCCCGAGGAACGTATAAACAGCTCGATACAGTTTAATCGAGAACTAAATCGTTTCGGATTAACAAGTGTAATTGACGCTGCGGGAGGAAGTCAAAACTTTCCTGCGGATTATGTTACTTCGCTGGATTTGGCTAAACAAAATAAACTAAGTCTTCGTATTTCGTATTATTTGTTTGCACAGCAAAAAGGAAGAGAATTACAGGATTATGAAAAATGGGTTGCCGAAACGCAGATCAATAAAAATGATAATTTGATAGTTGCAAATGGTTATGTAGAAGAAGGCGCTGGAGAAAATATCGTGGCTTCGGCAGCTGATTTTGAAAATTTTCTCGAACCGAGAATTGTTTTGTCTGATGAAATGGAAAAAGATCTGGAACCAATTATTCGATTATTAGCCAAAAACAAATGGCCGTTTCGTCTGCACGCAACTTATGGCGAATCTATTGACAGAATGTTGAATGTTTTTGAGAAAGTCAATACAGAAATTCCGTTTAACGGTTTACGTTGGTTTTTTGACCACGCTGAAACCATTACACCTTCTGAGTTGGAAAGAGTTAAGAAATTAGGCGGCGGAATTGCTGTTCAATTCAGAATGTATTATCAAGGCGAATTGTACAACAAATTGTATGGCGCTCCAAAAACACAGCTTCCTCCTATCAAGAAAATGCTTGAATTAGGAATTCCGGTTGGAGCGGGAACTGATGCAACACGTATTTCAACTTTTAATCCTTGGATGTCTTTACATTGGCTGATTACCGGAAAAACAATTGGCGGCATGCAGTTTTGGCCGAAAGATCAAATCTTAGATAAATATACTGCACTGCAATTGTATACCAACGGAAGCGCTTGGTTTTCTGGAGAGGAAAAAGAAAAAGGAAAACTTATAAAAGGAATGTATGCCGATATGGCGATTTTATCTGACGATTATTTTTCGGTTAAAGCGGACGATATTCGAAAAATAGAATCGGTAATGACGATTGTAAACGGAAAAATTGTTTACGCTTCCGCGGAATATAAAGCGTTGAGTCCAGAAATTCCAGCGGTAATTCCGGATTGGTCGCCAGTGAAATATTTTGGCGGTTATCAGAAACAATGACAATGGAAAAATTCAATGGCAATGACAAATTCGATATCAGTATCAAATTTATAGCGTGGTAATTAACACAGAATTATTTGTCATTCGCATCCCATTGCCATTGAATTTGCCATTGTCATTGAAATTTGTCATTGCTATTGATATTGAAAGAATGAAACCAAGAGAGCAAAATGTTTCTCTTTAGCCCTGATCGCAGTGATATCCTTTGCTTTTTTTCTTTAAAAAAGGAAAGATATAACGGAGAGCAGGAACCATGTTTCCTGAAAAAGCCAAATCTTCTGCTTCTAAAAATATAAAAATATAAAAAATCAATTATGAAAAATTATAAAAATATACTAGCTGTATTGCTGTTTGTAATTTCATTATTTACAGCACAAAATACGTACGCACAGATGCCAATGCCACCCGAAGTTCCGATTTGGGATGCTAATAAAGTTACGCTTCAATTACATAAAATCTCGAACAATGTTTATGCGGTTTCGCCTTCGACAACTGAAACGGAAACCACAAAAGGGATTCCGCAGGCGACTTCGGCGGGATTTATTGTGGGTGATAAAGGTGTTTTGCTGATCGAAACGATGTTAAGTAAAAGACTTTACGACCAATTGTATAAACTGATTCGTTCGGTAACGCCAAAACCAATTGTTTACGCTGTGAACACCAGTGATCACGGCGATCATTGCTTCGGAAATTATTTGCTTCCAAAAGAAACAATTATCATTCAGAACGAATTCTGCAAAGAGAATCTGGCGAAAAATTACGATAATATCAAAAACTTTATGATTATGCTTTTTGGTAAAGATCGCGGCATCGAACAAAGTGTTTATCGTCCTGCTGACATTACGATTGCTGTAAACCAAAGCATGAAATTAGATTTGGGAGGCGGAAAAATTGTTCAGATCATCAATACAGGAACGGCGCAGTCTCCGGCAGATTTATTTGTTTATTTGAAAGATACAGACAAAAATGTTTTGTGGGCTGGAAATCCGTTTATTGCTGAAAGTCCCGCTATTCCTTGGCTTTTTGATGGTTATTTTTTGGAACCAGTTAAAAATCTTCAGAAAATTTATGACATGATTGGTGATAACGATGTTGTGGTTCCTGGACACGGAAGAATTACTGATAAAAAAGGCATCAAATATACGATTGATTATGTCAATGCTTTAAAACAAAATGTTGAAACAGCTGTAAAAAAAGGAGAAACTCTGGAACAGGTTAAAACTTCGGTTACTATGAAAGAGTTTGATAAAGGTTATGTACTTTTTAATTGGCTGCATTACAACTTTAACATTCCGAACGCTTACAACGATATTAAGAAAAACAATTTAGGCAAATAGCCATGAAAAAATTTATTCTATTATTTTTCAGTTGTTTTGGATTATATTCTCAATCTTATCCAGAATTTAAACCGATGCGTTTTGACGAAAGCTATGCTGTTTTACAAAATGATACGGTGAAAAAAAACTGGTACAAAACAATGAAATATATACCGATTTCTGCTTCAGGAGAAACGTATTTAAGTTTTGGCGGCGAAGTTCGCTATCAATATTTTTATGCTAAAAACGAAAAATGGGGAGACGATCCTGTAGATAATGACGGCTACATCTTAAACCGTTTTTTGCTTCATGCTGATTTTCATGCGGGAAAACATTTTAGGGCTTTTGTTCAATTGCAAAGTAGTAATGCGAGCGGACAAATTGATCCGAGTCCAGTTGATAGTGATCCGCTAGAAGTGCATCAGGGATTTATTGATATTTCTTTACTATCAGAAAAAGACAAACAACTGCTTTTTAGAGCGGGAAGACAGGAATTGAGTTACGGTTCACAGCGTTTGGTTGCAGTGCGGGACGGCCCGAATAATCGTCAGTCTTTTGACGCTGTAAAAGCGATTGCGGGTTTTGGAAATTATCGTGGTGATTTCTTTTATAGTCATTATGTGGTAGCACAAGACGGAATTTTTGATGATTATTCGAATAAAAAAAGACAGTTTTGGGGAAGTTATTTTGTCATCAATAAAATTCCGGCTTTAAAGAATATCGATCTCTATTATTTAGGTTACAAAAGAGCCAATGCCAATTTTGATGACGCAAGCGGATTGGAGCAAAGACACTCGGTTGGAACTAGAATTTGGGGAAAATATGAAAACTGGCGTTACGATGCTGAAGCTGTTTACCAGTTTGGAAGTATTGATTTAAAAGATATTGAAGCCTGGACGGTTTCTCTGAATACGGGTTATCGATTTTCTTCTGTAGTTCTGAAACCTGAACTTGGCTTTAAAGTCGAATTAATCAGCGGTGATAAAACTTCGGGCGATGATAAAATAGGAACTTTTAATCCGTTGTTTCCACGAGGTGCTTATTTCGGACTTGCTTCGGTAATTGGACCTTCGAATTTGGTTGATTTTCATCCGTCGTTAAGTTTTGAATTGTATAAAAATCTTGAATGGGTTTTGGATTATGATATGTTTTGGCGTTACAGCGCAACTGACGGAATTTACGGCCCAAACACCATGATGATTTATCCCGGAAATACCACAGATGCGAAAAAAATTGGTAATCAATTGGAAAGCGAAATCATTTATCAGCCAAATCAGTATTTATATTTTCGTTTGGAAGCGACTTGGTTTAGAGCCGGTGACTATTTAAAGGCTTCGGGAGCGGGTAAAAATATGGTTTTTACTGGAGTAACTATGCAGCTTAAGTTTTAATGTGTAACCTCAGTTTGTCATCTCGACGAAGGAGAGATCTTCGCAAGCAGCTCCACAAAGATTGGCGAATTACTGTGCGGAGCTGCTTGCGAAGATTCTTCGTTCCTCAGAATGACAAAACTAGAAGAAGAATATGGTAATTTCTAAATATCAAAAAAATGACAACACGAAGAGATTTTATACAAATGGCTGGTTTAACAGGCGCTGCATTATTAGCAAATCCTGTTGATGCCTTTTCAAATCATAAAAAAGAAGAAAAAATGGAGGCATCTATAAAAAATAAATGGCTGGACGGTTCACGATTAGTAGTTTCGATCTCTATGCAGTTTGAAGCCGGCGGACAGCCAGAAAATGCAGAAAGTCCTTTTCCACAAAATATGCAGAAAGGATTTATAGATCTTCCGGCTTTGACTTGGTACCAATATGGTTATAAAGAAGGGATTCCGCGAATGTTGGACAATTGGGACAAACATGGCATAAAAGTTACGTCGCATATGGTGGGTTCTGCAGTTTTGCAAAATCCTGCTTTGGCGAAAGAAATTGTACAGCGCGGTCATGAGGCTGCGGCACACGGAATGAATTGGAGTTCACAATACGCAATGTCTTATGAAGAAGAAAAGAAATTTATAAAAGCCGGCGTTGACGCTGTAAAAAATGTTACCGGATTTACTTCTGTAGGATATAATGCCAATTGGCTTAGACGTGGCGCAAACACCATTAAAATTCTTCAGGAATTGGGTTTTACTTATCATATTGATGACTTAAGTCGAGATGAACCTTTCATAATTCAAGCCAATCAAAAGGATTTTGTTGTGGTTCCGTACACGATTCGCTGTAATGATATAGTTCTTGTTGAAGGAAAAAACTTTTCTGCCGATCAATTTTTTAATCAGGTAAAAGCAGAATTTGATCAGCTTTATGCGGAGAGCGAATTCAAACGCAGACAAATGTCTATAAGTTTTCACGACAGAATTGGAGGCACGCCGCAAATGGTAAAAGTTACTTCTGATTTAATTGATTATATGAAAAAACATAAAGGAGTCAGTTTTAAACGAAAAGATGAAATTGCAAAAATGACGCTTGAGGACAAAACGTCAATTCGAGAATAATAAAAAATGGAGAACATCGTAATTCTCCATTTTTTGTTTTATTTATTTGAAAATCCTACCAATGATTTTTCCAATTTCAGCAAAATCATCCAGATTACTTACAGCTCTTTTTTCAGAAGCATTTTTGTATGTTTTAGAGAAAGGATAAATCAACAGATAATTGTTATCTAGTTTTTTATTCAGTAATTCAGGTACTTCGCGCATTTGTGGAAAATAAGAATACATTCCTCTATCGGCCATCATAACAATAAGTCCTTCGTCTTCTTTTAGACTATAGGCTTTTTGTACCGCCTCAGACCATGAAGAAATAGTATTAAATTCGGCTTCAAGATTGGCATTTTTTGCAATTCTCCTCAAAATTTCGAGTGTTTTATCATTTCCAAAAAAACTCATTTTCGCTCCAGAATTACGTCCGATATTCCAAATTCGAAGCATGGAATGAAAAAATCCAGCATCTTTTTCTGCATTTGAAGGAATTAAAACCACATATCTTTTGATTGTTGATAATGGCTGTACACCGTGATAAACCAAAACATTGATATTTTTATTGTGCAGATAACCATTATACAAATTGTATATAAAACTAGGCGAAAAACCTTTTTGCCCTTCTAGTCCAATAATAAGATCGGTTATTCCCTGTTCTTTTATCACATTGCTGATACCGTTTACAACATCATTATCGTGTCTTGTTATTGCTTTTAATTTTACATCTGCCCCAGCTGCCATTTGATTTGCAGCGCCTAATATTTTTTCTGCATTTTTTTCAGACGATTCATTCGCTTCATCATTGATTATATTAATAGCAAAGAGATTTGGGTTTGTATTCGTTTTTACCACTAAACCCAGATTAACCATTTTTTCTACAGTTGCTTCATGATTTACGGCAAGCAGGATTTTTTCATCGTCTTCGTTTTTTCCAGAAACGGTGTCGTCTTTATCAGCTTCGGCAATGCGCTGTGCACTTGCCATAGAGACAAAAGATGATATTGTACACGAAATCAAGATCAAAAGAATACTTCCATTTAGAACATGTTCATTTAAAAGCCTTATTGGTTCGCCTGTTTCAGTTTCAGAAATAATGATATTATATCCTACCATAACCGAAGCTAAAGTTGCGGCTGCAGATGCTGAACTCAAACCAAAAATAAGCTGTCCTTCATCATTCGTTAGACGAAAAGTTTTTTTGGTCATCATCGCTGCAATGTATTTACCACCAATGGAAGCAATTAACATTATCGAAGCAACACCCAAAGTTTCCCAGCTTTTGAAAAAGGCTTTAAAATCAATCAGCATACCGACACTAATTAGGAAGAAAGGAATAAAAATGGCGTTACCCACAAACTCTACTCGATTCATAAGTGAGGAAGTATGCGGAATCAATCTGTTGAGTGCTAATCCGGCAAAAAAGGCACCGATAATGGCTTCTATTCCTGCTAGTTCTGCCAGCAGCGCCGCAAGATAAATCATTACAATTACAAAAATATATTGCGATATTTTGTCTTCGACATTTTTAAAAAACCATCTTGCGATTATCGGAAACAGTAATAAAACGATCGCAGTAAACAAAACCATTGAAACCGATAATTTGATCCAAAAAGCGGCCCCGACTTCTCCTTGCGACATTCCCACGACAACTGCCAATACCAAAAGCGAAAGTACATCTGTAATCATAGTACCGCCGACTGTAATATTAACCGAGAGATTTTTAGCAATTCCCATTCCGCTTATCATTGGATAAACAATTAAGGTATGTGACGAAAAAAGACTTGCGAAAAGAATAGATGTGAGAACCGAAAAATGTAATATATAATAACCTCCTAGAAATCCTAATACAAAGGGAACTGCAAAAGTGTAAATAGAAAATGTGATGCTTTTCCATTTATTCTTTTTAAAATCTCCCATATCAATTTCTAGTCCCGCCAGAAACATGATGTATAAAAGGCCAGTTGTTCCAGTAACCACGACACTGCTGTCTCTAGAAAGGACATTAAATCCGTTTGGACCAATTACGGCACCTGCAATAATAAGACCTAATAAATGCGGTACTTTTATTTTGTTGAGCAAAAGCGGAATACATAAAATAATGATCAGTTCTATTAGGAATTTTAAAAGCGGATCGTCTATAGGAAGTGTAATATGTTGTATACTTAAAAACATGTGTTATTTTTTTGAAGAAGGTGTAAGTTCGACAGAGAATTTTGCGGTACAATTATCCTGTCCGATAATGGTTTGTGTGCCCTTTATAACACTTTCTTTAACATCATCAAGTACTATATTTATTTTTAATTTGTTTTTGGCGGTATTGTCTTCTGTAAAATCAAGCGTAATTTTTTCTGCATCATACAATCCTGAATAAACACGGATCAGTTTATTGTTATTAATGACATTTGTATAATTTCCTGTAGAATCTGATACAAACTGCCAGACTTCATTTCGCTGGTCTCCAATAACATAATTACTGCAATTAGATTCTCTACATACAATTTTACTGTTCCAGGACATTGCAATATTTTTTGGCCAGTTTTTAATTTTAGGAACAGAATCTTCTACGGTTTTAAGATCATTCAAACTGTCTCTCATATCCAGCAGTTTTTGGTATTCAGCTTCCTTGTCGGCAAACTGTTGTTCTCGTTTTAAAAGTTCATTTTCTCTCGTTGTCAATTCCTGTTCTTTTTTGTGACTGCAGGAAAGTAAAATAGAGAAAAAAAATAGTAAAAGTAGTTTCTTAAAAAGCATAAATAGTGTGTTTGGTCTTTACAATTTAAGGATTTTATTTTTTAAAATCGTTTAAAAAACAAATAAACAGTCTTGCATCCATCAGAAATAATAGGATTCATTCATTCAAAAACAAAATGACAGTCTTCTTTCAAAACAATAAAAATAACTTCAACAGCTATTTTCAGACGTTTTTTTACCTAAGACAAAGTGCACTAAAAAACATTTACAACTCACTATAAATCAATATTTTAATTAATCAAAAAAAGGGGAAAATTCCCCTTTTTTGGTACCTATACGTTTTTCTATCTTCGACAACTCTATAAGCCTCAGTCTTTTACAAGCTCAAAGCACCGCTAAAAATCTTTTTTATTTAAAATTGATTAGCGCTTTTCTGCTGTATTCTTCCACACGCTTTTAAAAACTCGAATTGTAAAATTAAAATAGTATTCAAAATGGTTTTTGAAGTTATTCAAATAATTACAGAACAAGTAAACAACTATCTCGACGAAATCGGGCTTGAAAAAACTGTTGTGGCAGAAAATATTGCTTTTTTAGAATCTCAAAACGATACCGTAGCAGACAATTTGGAAGATAAAGTAGCACTGACATTAATAAATTTGGATGAAGAATCAACTTTAAAAAATTTTCCAAATCATAAAATTGAAAATACGAAAACCATTTACAGAAACAGTGTTATCAATTTAAATCTGTATTTGCTTTTCAGCGCCAACCGATCGGCTTATGTCAATTCCTTAAATGATATTTCAAAAATTATAGCCTTTTTTCAGGGTAAAAGACTTTTTACACAAGCCAATACCATTTATAACAGAAATAATGTGGCAATGGCGAATATCGATAACTTCAAATTTTCGGTCGAACTCTACACTCCCACTTTTGAAGAACTTAATTATATCTGGGGCACTTTAGGAGGAAAACAGCTTCCGTCTGCTTTATATAAAGTGAGCATGATACAAATCGAACGCAATTTACCGCAAGGTTCTGGACAATTAATCAGCAAAATCAGAGGTACAGCCAAAACAAAAGAACAGTCATGAGTTTTAATCTTACATACAGCCTTTTGTTTGAAGTAACTATTTTTCATAATTACTTTCTTGATAATGGAGAAGAAACTTTTGCCAGTATGTCTGCTTCCGCAAAAGAAAAAATGCTCCAAAGTTTTACAATCGATTCGTTTACAGTCATTAAACCAACATACGAAACCAATTTGCTGCTTAAAAATTATAAAATGGTTTTTAAAATCACCAAAACAGGTTTTAGAGTCTATGTCAAAGTAAAAGAAACAGATGAAGCAGATCCGTTTATAAAAATTCCATCCGATTTAAACTTAAAATTTATTGTTTCACTTACTGATTATCAGTTTGAAAATTACACCAATTTGGATTTTCCTTTAAATCGAGTTTTTCTGTTCAGCAATGTAAAGCCAGCAACAGAGCCGGTTTCTTTTCAATACATTCCAAAAACAAATGAAAATAAATTAATTTCTAATGATTTTTTGGTGTCCGAAGAAACTACAGTTGCTCTTACTTCAACTTTACAATCAATAGAAAAACAAGCTGTTTTTGGAATAATTTCTCTAAATCTTAAAGGTGATAATGTTTCTGGAAATATCATCACTAATGCAGGCAAAATTGTTAGTCCTCATTTTAAAATTCATTTCGACAACCGAAAAACATTTTGGAAATTCATCAATAGCAAAACTGCGACAACTATTGAAACCAACGATGCTAAACCGCTTACTCATTCCGGTTTTGTAGAACTTGATCCTCTCATAGACTTTACGCCGCCACAAGCTGCAGATAGTCATTATCCTAATCCATCTGTAAAATCAATATTAAAAATCGACGACGATTTTTATTCAGAAATATTTATTTAATAATTAAAACAATTTAATCATGGCAACAACTTACAAAACACCTGGGGTATATGTTGAGGAAATCGTAAAGTTCCCTCCTTCTGTTGCTCAGGTAGAAACAGCGATTCCTGCTTTTATCGGCTATACTGAAAAAGCTGCTAAAAAAGTCGAGAACGACTTAGACAGGGTTCCTACCCGAATTACCTCTCTACTGGATTATGAAACTTATTTTGGATTTGCTTATCCAGAAAATACCATCTCAGTAGATGTAACAGATGTGGTAACAGACAACGTGGTAATCGAAAGGAATATTGTGGTAAATCAGCCAAGTTCTCCAAAACCATTTTTAATGTATTATTCGCTTCAAATGTATTTTGCAAATGGCGGCGGACCATGTTATATTGTTTCGGTTAGAAATTATGAAGATGTCAATAATAACGAAAATCCTGTTCTATTTGCTGATTTAACTGCCGGATTAAATTTATTAAAAGCAGAAGACGAACCAACTTTAATTCTTTTTCCAGATGCAAAAGCGCTGAGCGAAGATGATTTTTATTCTTTATATTCTAATGCGTTAATCCAATCTCACGATTTACAAGATCGATTTACGATTATCGATACTTATACTTCAACCGATATCGGAATTGATTCTAAAGCGCTTCGAGATAAAATTTCTCTTGAAAAAGATTATTTAAAATACGCTGCGGCATATTACCCGTATCTGGAAACTATTTTAGATTACAGATATAATGAAGAAGATATTTTAATTAACCATGTTACCAATGTTCCCGACGCGATAGCAACTGCTTTTGGAGAAGTCGTTAATGCATTAGCCACTTTGTCACTTACCAGAGCAAGCTTAGTTTCTGTAACCGATGACAGCGGGAATGCTGTAAACGATTTAATATCGGGAACTGTTGCCGATGCACTTACTTATATTGATAGTCCTGCAGGGTATAATAATGCCGCAGCTGGATCTGAAGATTTTAGTGTTGCCAAAACAACTGCTTTTATTCCAATTTTAAAAACTTTAACCGATGATCTGAATACTTTGATTTCGGATAAAGATAAAATACAAAATGCGGCAGAATCTGCTATAGCTTCTGTAGAAGAAGTGGCTGGCGCTGCAGATGCGCTTCAGGCGGCACTTGATGTTTTTACTGGTTTATTTGAAGGAAATAATAAAATCGAAAAAGTAAGAGACAATCTTATCGATTTGACCGCCAAATTAAAAGCGGCCAACACGAATTTAAAAGTAGCTCAAAATGTTAAAACCAATACCACTAACGTAATTGGAGAAATTGGAAAACTATTAAGTTTTACTGTGCCAACAGCGCCAAACAATTCTATCACGCAGTTACCAAATGATAATTTAACGATTTCTGTAGATGTTTTCAACCAATCTACTTTAACAGAAAATTTGACTTCGCTTGTTGAAACTATTCGAGACGAAATCAATAATGTCACCACTACCGATGTAAATAATGGAGCCATGAACGGACGCTATTTAGGTGATATCGAAGGTTTGGACAACAAATCGTACAACGCTATAAAAGCTGAAATCGCTGCTTTACCGCTTACACTGCCTCCAAGCAGTGCCGTGGCCGGAATTTATGCTCGTGTAGATTCTAATAGAGGTGTTTGGAAAGCGCCTGCCAATGTGGGAATTAATTATGTAATAAGACCAGCTATAAAAATTACAAATGTCGATCAGGACAATTTAAACGTCGATACAGTTGCTGGTAAATCCATTAATGCAATTAGAAGTTTTACTGGAAAAGGAACCTTGATTTGGGGGTCAAGAACTCTGGCTGGTAATGATAATGAATGGCGCTATGTTCCTGTTCGACGTTTTTTTAATATGGCTGAAGAATCCATCAAAAAAGCTACAGAACAATTTGTATTTGAACCAAACGATGCCAACACATGGATAAGAGTCCGCGCGATGATCGAGAATTTCTTAATTCTGCAATGGAGAGCTGGAGCATTGGCTGGAGCAAAACCAGAACAAGCTTTTTATGTTAGAATTGGTCTCGGACAAACCATGTCTGCATTGGATATTCTCGAAGGAAGAATGGTTGTCGAAATCGGAATGGCTGTAGTGCGTCCGGCAGAATTTATTATTCTGCGTTTCTCTCACAAAATGCAGGAATCTTAATTTAATACTAACATTTAAAAATATAAATCATGAGTTATCCGCTACCAAAGTTCCATTTCTCAGTTGACTGGGGTGGAACAAAAATAGGGTTTACAGAAGTTTCTGGTTTAGACCTAGAAACTGAGGTTATCGAATACCGTCACGGAGCAAGTCCAGAATACAGCAAAACCAAAATGCCAGGCATGCAGAAATTCTCTAACATTACCTTAAAAAGAGGAACTTTTGCAAGCGATAATGAGTATTACAATTGGTGGAATACCGTAAAACTCAACACGATTGAAAGAAGAGATATTACCATTAAACTTCTAAATGAAGAACACGAACCTGTGATTACTTGGAAAGTAAAAAATGCGTGGCCTACCAAAGTACAGTCTACAGATTTGAAAGCAGATGGTAACGAAGTAGCGATAGAATCTATGGAATTGGTTCATGAAGGATTGTCTATTCAAAATGATTAATCATGGCGAACTATTATCCACCTGTCGGTTTTCACTTTTTAGTTGAATTTGAAGGTCTTGGTTCGCAAGAAAAAGACCATCAGTTTCAATCGGTTTCTGGATTGTCTGTAGATATCGAAACCGAAGAAATTGCCGAAGGTGGAGAAAATAGATTCAAACACAAACTTCCAGTAAAGACAAAATATCCGAACCTGACTCTAAAAAGAGGAATTCTGATTGATTCTAAAGTAATCGACTGGTGCAGAGATGCTATTGAAAATTTTTCTTTTAAACCTGTAAATCTAACAGTCAAACTGCTTAACGAAGAGCATCAGCCTTTGGTTTCTTGGAATATAGTTCACGCGTATCCTGTAAAATGGACGGTTGAAGATTTTAATGCTGAGGAAAGTAAGCTTGTAGTAGAAAACGTTGAGCTGACTTACAATTATTTCACCTTAATAAAAAGTTAGCTATGCCGATAGAAATAAAAGAGCTTCACATTAAAATAAACGTGAACGAAGGATCAAAAAAAAGTACTCCAAGTGCTCCAAAAAGCAAAGATCAGGATGCTGTAGCCGAATGTGTAGAACAGGTAATGAAAATCATTGAACGTAAAAAAGAACGTTAGTCATGGCTGGAGAATTAGAAAAACTAAAGGTTGTAGCTTATAGTGACCCCGAATTTAACAACAAAATTTCGGATGGTGAATTTTCTACGTTAATGAATCCCGAAAAATACACCTATCATTATAAGATTGAGACAGACGATACACAGGCTTCAGGGACAAGCACCGTTTCGCCCAGATTCAATAAAAAGTTACCCGAAAACCTCGAACTCGATTTTGTTTTTGACAGATCTGGTGTAATCAATGGTTATGCCAGTACTCCAGACGGTATAATAGATGATATCGAGAAATTCAAAAAAGTGATTTTGGATTATAATGGTGACGAACACAAACCTAATTATCTCATTATTTCTTGGGGAACATTACTTTTTAAAGGTGCTTTGACCGAAATGGATGTAGAGTTTAAACTCTTTAAACCCGACGGAACTCCGATAAGAGCAATTGCAAAAGCGAAATTTCAAGGTTTTGTAGAAGACAATTTAAGAGTAGCCAAAGAGAATAATAAGTCGCCAGACTTAACCCATTACAGAATTGTAAAAGAAGGCGACACACTGCCTTTAATGTCTTACTATATCTACGGCGATTCTAAGTATTATCTGGAAGTTGCCAAGGTTAATAATATTGTGAATTTCAGAAAATTAAAAACCGGACAAAAGTTATTTTTTCCACCATTGCAAAAACAATCCTGATGAACAACAGCGGAGTCATACAAACCAGTAAAAGTGCCGATTTGGTAACACATAAAATTTTAGTTGAAGGCGAAGAATTATCCAAAACCTATCAAGTAAAAAGCATTGTGGTACAAAATGAAATCAATCGGATTCCGATGGCGCAAATTGTTTTGGTTGACGGAGAAGCTTCAGAAAGGGATTTTAAGGTGAGTAATGAAGATTTATTAATTCCAGGAAAAAAAATTGAAATCAACGCTGGTTATCACAATGACGAAGAAACCATTTACAAAGGCATTATCATTAAACATGCAATAAAAATAAAAGACAGCACTTCTTTATTAATTATTGAATGCAAAGACGAAGCTGTAAAACTGACTATTGGCAGAAAGAGCAAATACTTTTATGATGTAAAAGACAGTGATGTTTTTGGAGAAATTATAGACGCGTATGGTTTGGATAAAGATGTTGAAGGGACCAATTTTAGTCATAAAGAATTGGTGCAGTACAATACCTCAGACTGGGATTTTATAGTTTCGAGAGCACAGGCAAACGGAAAACTTTGTTTTGTTGAAAATGGAAAAATCACCATTAGCAAACCAGATGTCAGTTCATCCCCTGTCGAAACGGTTACGTTTGGCTCTTCTTTATTGGATTTTGATGCTGAGATGGATGCCCGAAATCAGTTTGCAAAAGTGTCTTCGTACAGCTGGGATTATACCAATCAGGAATTAGTAGAAATTGAGGCTAATGATCCTGCTGTAAGTCTCAACGGAAATCTCTCTGCTTCTGATTTGTCTGGAATTATCGATCACGAAAATCTCGAATTACGTCACGGCGGTACTATAACCGAAACCGAACTTCAGGATTGGGCCGATGCTAAACTGCTGTTTCAACAATTATCAAAAATTAGAGGAAGAGCCAAATTTCAAGGAATTCCGTCAGTAAAGCCAAATACCATCATTACACTCGAAGGTGTTGGCGACCGATTTAACGGAAATGCCTATATCACGGGCGTTTTTCACGAATTAACCGAAGGAAATTGGACAATTGACGCACAATTTGGCCTCAACCCGGAATGGTTTTCTGAAACTTTTGACATTCATACACCAACTGGTTCTGGAATTATTCCAGCAATAAAAGGACTTCATGTGGGAATTGTAACGCAACTAGAAAGTGACCCAAATGGTGAAGACCGCATTTTGGTTAAAATTCCAATTATTAATAATGATGAACAGGGAATTTGGTGCCGTGTTGCTTCTGCCGATGCCGGAGACAAAAGAGGTATTTTTTTTAGACCCGAAATTGAAGATGAAGTGATCGTGGGCTTTATCAACGAAGATCCGAATAATGCAATTGTTTTGGGAATGCTTCACAGTAGTGGAAAACCAGCTCCCATTACGGCTTCTGACGATAATCATGAAAAAGGAATTGTAACCCGAAGCGAAATGAAAGTCTTGTTTAATGATGAGAAAAAATCAATTGCAATTGAAACGCCAGCTGGTAAAAAAATAACGCTCGATGAAGACAAAGGCGTCATTAAAATTGAAGATGAAAATTCGAATGTAATTACTGTAGACAGCGCCGGAATAAAGATGGAAAGTCTTGGGAATATCGAATTAAAAGCTACCGGAGATGTAAAAATTGAAGGAATGAATGTCACCGTAAGTGCTACAGCACAATTTAAAGGTGCAGGAAATGCAGGAGCAGAATTATCTTCTGCCGGAGTAGCAATTGTAAAAGGAAGTCAAGTAATGATAAACTAAACAAATTATGGGATTACCAGCTGCAAGAATAACAGATATGCATGTTTGTCCAATGGTTACCGGAACAGTGCCACACGTTGGCGGTCCAGTGCTGCCTCCAGGTACGCCAACAGTATTAATCGGCGGTATGCCTGCCGCTTGTCTAGGTGATATGATGGTTTGTACAGGTCCGCCCGACACCATTCTCGGCGGTTCTGCAACAGTCTTAATTGGCGGTAAACCTGCTGCCAGAATGGGAGATTCTACTGCACATGGCGGTACAATTGTCGCCGGATGTCCAACTGTTTTAATTGGTTAGTGATGGAAACTGAACAAGATTTTTTAGGTATTGGATGGAGTTTTCCGCCTGAATTTAAAGAAAATACCAAAGCGGTGCATATGCTGGCTGGTGAAACTGATATTAAAAGCAGTCTAGAAATTCTGCTTTCGACCAAAATTGGCGAGCGTATTATGCAGCCCAAATACGGCTGTAATATGGATGAATTAATATTCAATCCGTTAAACCGGACTTTAAAAACGTTTGTTTCAGAACTGATTCGAACAGCCATTTTATATCACGAACCCAGAATTGATGTTGAAAAAATTGACATTACAAAAGGAGATGATCTAAGCGGCGAATTGTTGGTTTTGATTGACTTTAAAATTCGTGCGACCAATTCTAGAATAAATATGGTTTATCCATTATACAAACAAGAAGGAACCGATTTATAAATTGTTGAAAAATGAGTAATTGTAATACAATAGTGAGCGTTTTGACTTCTAATGGCAGCGACCAAAAGCAGCGCTATATCAACGCATTGCATCCCGAAAATATTCAGCTTAATAATTTTGAATTAACAGACTGGATCTTATTTGCTTACAATTTCTCAGAATTTGTAAATTATTTTGACACTTCTAATCCCGAATCTTCCTCTAAAAATTGGAAAGCTTTTTTTGATTTCTTCCAACTAAATGATAAAAAACCATCTGTAGAAAATCAATTAAAACTGGATCGCATAAAAAAAGAACTTCTTGATTTAATCGAAACCTCTAAACAAGAATTTTCAGTTACGCCTCATCTTACTTTATTTCTAACTTTTTTGATGCTGTTAGAAAACAGTAAAAAAAGATATAATAACCTGACCAAAAGACATCTTGATTTTTATTACAACCAAATTTTAAAAATCGAAAAACTTCCTGCCGATCCCGATAAAGTGTATTTAATTTTTGAATTGGCTAAAAATGCCATTCAGGAAAAAATTGAAAACAAAACTGCCTTTGACGGCGGTAAAGATGCTACAGGAAAAACGAGAACTTATTTTTCTACTAATGAATTAATCGCCAGTAAAACGATAGTTTCCTCTTTAAAAAATGTTTACAATGACGTAAATTCAAAAAAAATAATTGCGTGGCCAATCGCCAATTCTTATGACGGTTTTGGAAAAGCATTTCCAGATAAAAACAATACACAATGGTGGCCTTTTGGTTCTGTTGATGACGATACCATCTCAAACGCTGTGCTGGGTTTTGCCGTGGCTTCTCCTATTCTTTTACTAGCAGAAGGCAAACGAACTGTACAATTTTCTTTTACTTTTCAAAATAATATTAATATAACTCCAGCATCTATAATAGAATGTTTGAGACTGCAGTTAACAACAGCAAAAAAATGGTTTGATGTTCCTGCAATCTCTTCATCATTACCTATCAAATCAGGTGCTGCATACACCACTTCTGTCAGCGGAAAAATCATGAAAATTGCTTTTCTGTTAGACGAAAATGTAGATGCAATCACAGGATATGATGCCAAAGTATACGGCGAAGAATTTGCAACACATCTTCCTGTCGCAAAATTTTATTTGGATTTAACCAAAGCCAACGGTTATGACCTGTACAAATCACTGGCTCAAAACAGATTAGATAGTTTCACTATCAATATCGATGTTCAAAATATTCACAATACAGTTTTAGAAAATGATAATGGTCTTATCAATTCTTCAAAACCATTTTATCCTTTTTCTACACAGCCGGTTATTGGTTCTAATTTTCATATTAAGTACGACGAAACTTTATCTAAAAACTGGAATAGTCTAAGTGTTGATCTGCTTTGGAAAAATACGCCTGCGAATTTTGTCGAACATTACAAAGCGTATAAAAGCACCGCGGTAAATACCATCAGCATCAATAATTTTAGAAGTTATTTATTAAACGGAATTAATTTTCAGCCTGCAAATGCTATTGTGACTTCTAATGATTATTTTAAATATAATCTGGCCATTTTATCCAACAATATATGGCAGAATTATAACGCTGGAATTTCTCTTTTTACAACAACAAGTCCGTTTAAGACCACTTTTAATATCAACAACAATAGTTACAACACCAAAAAAAATGGTGAGTTAAAACTAACATTAGCAACTTCATTTTTACATCATTTATATGCCAAATCGTATGCATTGGCGCTTTCTACGGAAGATAAAAATGTTGCTGTTCCAAACGAACCTTACACGCCTTTAGCAGAAAATCTAGTTTTAAATTACACTGCATCTGAAACAACTGATTTTATAAAAACGGGCTCGCAGACTTTTGAAACAGTTTATACAAAAAATGCGGCAAAGTTATTCCACCTTCATCCTTTCGGCTATTCTGAAGAACACAGTTATTTAAAATCACTTTTAAGCTTTGTAGAAAATCAGAATTCTTATTTGATGCCAACTTATTGCAAAGGCGGCGAATTGTTTATTGGTTTAGAAAATGTACAGGAATTAGAACAGATTACGCTGTTATTTCAGGTTTTGGAAGGAAGTGAAAATCCGTTGACGCCTTCTTTTACAGGAAAACAAAAAATAGAATGGTCCGTTTTAGGAAATAATGAATGGCGCATTCTTAATTATTCCGATATCCTGCTGAATGAAACCGACAATTTATTACAATCTGGAATTTTGAAATTCAGTCTTCCAAAAGAGGCAACTCAAAACAATACGAAGCTTCCAAAAAATTATATCTGGCTTAAAGCCAAAATGCACAAAAAATTTGATGTAGTCTGCAAAGTAATCGGAATACATTCTCAAGCTGTTTTAGCCGTTTTTGAAGACAATCAAAATGATCTATCGCATCTTAAAACAGGTTTGCAAGCCGAAACTATTTCAAAATTAGTCCAGCGTTTAAGCAACGTAAAAGCGGTTACACAGCCTTACAATAGTTTTGATTATAAACCCGAAGAATCGGATCCGGAATACTACAGAAGAATCAGCGAGCGTCTTCGTCATAAAAACCGAGCGGTTACAATGTGGGATTACGAACATATTGTATTGCAGAAATTTCCCGAATTATATAAGGTAAAATGCCTTAACCATACCAGCGAAAAATCGTATCAGTCGCCCGGAAATATTACGTTGGTTGTGATTCCTGATACGGTAAACAAAAATGTATTTGATATTTATCAGCCTCGTGTAAGTACCGCTTTGCTTAATAAAGTCAAAAATTATATCGATCAGTTGAACTCACTTCATGTAACTACTTACGTCATCAATCCAAATTACGAAGAAGTTAAAGTGGATTTGAAAGTCAAATTTAAACCAGGTTACGATGAAAATTTCTATCTGCAGGAGCTAAACTCTGATATTATCAAATTTTTATCGCCTTGGGCGCTCGACAAAAATATTCCGATCACATTTGGAGTCAGTATTCACTCTAGTTCGCTGATCAATTATTTAGAAAAATTAGGATACGTCGATTATCTACAAGATGTAAAACTGCTAAAAAACGGAGCTTTATCCGATAAAATGGTTGTTCCGTCCAATCCGAAATCAATTTTGGTTGCAGCAAAAAACCATTTATTAAGTACCGATGTCAAACAATGTAGTGTCAAAATCATAGAACCAAAAGAAGAATGTCAACTGTAAACCAACATATCAGCATCCCGAAAAACGTCAACTCTAATGACGATATGAGTTTTGAATTTCTTCGAAAAAAAGGAATCGAATACATTGAATCATTAGGAAGCAAATTCTGGACAGATTACAACACGCACGATCCTGGAATCACGATCTTAGAAGTACTGTGTTATGCGATCACCGATTTGGGCATGAGAATTAATCTGCCTATCGAAAATTTATTAAGCAATAATTCTAAACCAATTGAAGAACAGTTTTTTACTGCTTCTGAGATTTTGCCAACAAAAGCTGTAACAGCTTTAGATTATCGAAAAATAGTGATCGACATTGATCCAGAAAAAATCAAAAACTGCTGGCTTCAAAGAGCAACTAAAAAATTATATATCAATTGTAAAGAAGGAAAAATTTCGCTTAAAAAAGAAGATTTTGCGGGTACATTAGAGACATTTATCAAAGAGTCAGAAATTAGGGGTTATTATACTATTTTAGTTGATTTTGCCTCAATTGAGCCTTCAGAAAAAAAATCGCTCAAAAATAAAATAATCGAAAAATTTCATGAAAACAGAAACCTTTGCGAAGATATTCTTGAAGTAAAAGAAATTGAAATTCACCCGATTGCCGTTTGTGCTTTAATAGAACTGGAGCCAGAAGCCAACGAAGAATACATTCATGCTTTAATTACTTTAGAATTAGAAAAATACCTTTCTCCTTCTATCAAACGCTATTCTTTGGCTGAAATGTTTGAAAAAGGGTATGCAAGCGATGAAATTTACGAAGGTCCTTTTCTGGATAACGGTTTCATTGATACTGCTGAACTCGAAAATTCGGCGCTAAAAACCGAAGTACGTCTTTCTGATATCATGCAGATTATTATGGGAATTGAAGGTGTGAAAGTCATTAAAGATATTTCGCTGAACAATTGCGAAGCCATAGACTCAGAAGGAAGTGTCTGGAATATCTGCATTCCCGCCAATAAAAAGCCAAGTCTTTGTTACAAAAGTACTTTGAATTTCAGCAAAGGATATCTTCCCGTTACAGTTAATAAAGTTAAAGCCAAAAATTATCTGGAAGAACTAAGAGAAGATCTTGCGTATTCACAGCAATATGCGTCTGAAAACAGAGAAATAAAAATTCCAAGAGGTCAAATTGTAGAATCTGATTTTTATACAAGTGTTGCCAATAACTTTCCTGAAAACTATGGTATTGGCGAAATCGGACTTTCTGAATCGGCAAGCCCGGAACGAAAAGCTAAAGCCAAACAACTCAAAGGTTATCTTTTGTTTTTTGATCAAATTCTGGCGAGTTATTTCAAACATTTGAGCAACATCAAAGAATTGCTTTCTATTAATAACAATCTAACGAATACCTATTTTACTCAGGCAATTTCTGACATGACGGGTTTTAGTGAAATTGTAAGTGAAGCTTATCTTTCTTCTACAGAAAAAAAACTAGACGAATCTTTGTTTGGTCATTTAGACGATGCTGTAAAAAGACAAAATCAGATAAAAGATCATCTTATTGCGCGATTCGCTGAACGTTTTGCCGAATATGCTTTTTTGATGAAATCGCTTTACGGCGCTGCATCTGATGAAATTGTACTTCAAAATAAATCTGATTTTTTAATTAATTACGATACCATAAGTTCACAACGCGGCAGTGCTTTCAATTATTTTAAACAACCTGCTTCCAATCTCTGGAATACGTTTAACGTAACAGGTTTAGAAAATCGTATTGCTGGTTTATTAGGAATCAAAGGCGACAGAAGTCCAGTTACAGGAAAAAGAGGAATCAAGAGAAAAAATATATCCAATTTATTTGTACAGTTTTACGATCCAAATCCAGGATCACTGCCAAAGACTTTTAAATGGAGAATTAAAAACAGCGCCAATAAAATCATTCTATCAGCAACAGAAGATTATGATAATCAATCGAGTGCAATTAAGGAAATGTATTTTGCAATCTTGAAGATTTATGAAACCACCGAAAAAGAAATCGAACATGAATTTGAAAAATTAATTCGAAACAGAAACAACGGAATCGCTTTTAAAAATACCATAATCAACACTTTTGAAGTAATAGAATCCGATACTGATAAGTTTTCGTTTCATATCATCAATCCAGAATTAGCTGACAATGAAAGTAATCCAGACAGGATAATCGCGCGTCAGTACAAATTGCATAATACTTTAGAAGAAGTAAAAACGGCGATGCTCGATCTGCTTACTTTTTTTAAAGAAGAATTCAGTGACGAAGGAATCTTTCTCGTTGAACATATTCTCTTGGTTCCAGACCAAAATCAAGTTATCGACGAAAGCTACTATATGCCAATATGTGTAGAAGATTGTGCAGAAGACTGTTGTATCCCGAATCCTTATTCGTTTAAAATCAGTGTGGTTTTACCGGGATATACTTTTCGATTTGCCGATGTCGATTTTAGAAATTTTGCCGAAAATGTAATTCGGCAGGAAATTCCATCTCATATTTTGGGCAAAATCTGCTGGATTGGTTACAGAAAAGATCACATTACCGCGAAAGACAATGATTTAATGGATTTTGAAAAAGGTTTTAAAAATTTTCTACTAGATAAAACCAAAGGCAAACAAGATGCTTTACCTCCATTCATCAAATCATTATCAAAATTAAACTCTATTTATCCAACCGGCACATTGTACAATTGTGTTGATGAAGAAGAAACAATTTCAGGAAAAATAGTATTAGGAAGAACAAATTTAGGAACATTATAAAAATACAAGGTCATGGCAGCAAAACTTTCCACCATTACAGGGCATTATCATAGTTATGTAGAGGATCAAGTGTTAACGCACTATCAGCTCAACGAGACTATTGATTATTTTGATGACCAAAACAGATTAAACAGATTATATCTTACCGGTACAGGGATTTTCTGTGGGTTTCAGGTTTCGACCAATGCGGGCTACAATACCGTAACGATAACACAAGGAACCGGAATCACGACAGATGGCGATTTAATCAAATTAAAAAAAGAAACCGATAAAGCTCAAGCCGAAAAAATCAAACAAAAGTTGTTTGAAGTAAATTTTCCGTCGATTAATTATAAATCCTATCGCTTGTTTGATAATGATAAAGGAAAATATACGCCATTTATAAAAACAGGCAATGAAATGTTGCCAATGTGGGAATTACTGCCTGAAAAAATTCCTGCTGCGCCATTAGACAGCGGCGAATTACCTTTAACTAGTTTTCCAAATTTAAAAGATCATGTTGTAGTCTTATATCTTGAAAATTATACTAAAGATGCATCGCTGTGCGACGATATTGACTGTTCTAATAAAGGCGGCGAAGAAATCTTTACTATCAGGGTTTTACTTGTTACCAAAGCAAGTGCAGACAGTATTATTGGTAAAAATGGTTTTCCAGAAAAAGACAGTTTATTTAATAAATATGATCTTTTCGAAAAATACAGCACACTCGAGGAAATGGGTGTAAAAAAAGTAATTCCGACTTTTAACAGTACGTCAACAACCAATCAGATCAAACAGCTTTTCAGCACAGTAGTAAACGATGCGGTTTTTCGAGTAGAATTAATTACCAATTTGGCGACTATTCTTTCGCAATTCGGGTATGCATCTCAAATAACAGCCATTACAAATCGTATCAATGCGTTGTTTATTGTTGACACGAATAATATTCCAACAGATATTCATTACAGATATGATTTGCTTAAAGATGTTGTGGCAACTTATAAAGAATTAAAAGATCTTTTTATACAGCTCAAAACAGAGTGCAATCCTCCAATTGGCTCTTTTTCTAAACATTTGCTTTTGGGAATTGTAGAAGATAATAATCGTTACAAAAACTATAGACATCAATTTTATAAATCTTCTGTTTTAGACCAAAACAAAACAGTGAACAATTTTGATTCTTTGGTCAGAAGACTTAAAAGTATGCTGGATAATTATCAGGTAACGGCAAATACTATCAAAATTACGCCTTCTAGAACAACTGGTAAATTAGGAACAAAATCGGTTCCGTATTACTATAATGTTGATGATAATTTACTGCACGCGTGGGATTTCGAAAAAAGCAGTCTTTATAATCATCAAGCCAATTTTAGCTATCATACCAACAATTTAGTTAACAACGATTACATCAGAACGCCTTTGAGCTTTTGCAGCAGCGATTTTGATTTTTATCGTATCGAAGGTTATTTAAATGACAGTGTTGAAGATGTTCTAACATTTTTAACTTCAAAGAGAATAGAATTCGGATTGGACTTTGATTTTTATATCCTGGATATTTCCGAAAACGCAGCCGATTTAAAAGTGCTTTTCAACACCAATTATTCTTTTGAACATAAAGGCGGCGTAAAAAAAGGCGGCACTTTATTATTACTAAAATCGGGACCAACGTTTATAACCGATTTTGCTATTGACGGAAAAATAAATCCAGACAGCGGACTCGGATGCTGTACCATTGTACAATGCATGTATCCTTGGATCAGTTCATTAAAATATATTAATAATCTATCAAGAAGTATTAAAGGCACACAAAGCCGAGTAAAAGGAATGCCGACACATTATGCGTTGAGTATTCGAAAATACAGTATTAATGGTGTAAATCTTATTACAAAACCAGTAATAATCAGGATTCCATTAACTGATATATTAACACGCCGACTTCATGTTGTAATGGAAACGCTTAATAAACAATTTCCAACAGGACTTTTGTTTGATTTTATTGAAGAAGAAAAGAAACTCAAAATCATGAAACTTGATAAAGATAAATTTGAGTTTGAGGTTCAGGATATTTCACAGAAAACAGTAAATCCGGTTTATTTGTTTACCGAAAACGGCATTTTAAGAGGCGGCAAAGTTTATCGTACAACAGGAATTACTTGTTCGATTATCAATGCACACAATCAAAATATTTACAAAAAAATTCATAGTCTTTACGATCCAATTGATAAAGATGATGATTACGGTAAATTTAATGAAGACTGGAGAAAATGGGAAAGATTGAGAAGACGTCTGATAAAACATGAAGTTACTTCTAAATTCCAAAGATTTATAGAAACTTTTCAGCAGTTTGAAAACATTCCAAGCGCTACACAAGATAAAACTGTGGCGCAGGAATTACGAGATATTGTGGGTCATATTCGTCAAATTAATCCAAAACTTACGGATATCTATATTGGCGGCGATTGGACAAACGGCAATTGGGTAAACAGCACCATGTACAATTATTATACAGCCAATTCAAAAAACACTAATGATGATTTGGTTTTGTTTATCAATCTGAGAAGAAAATTACACAATGAAGATCGCGTAAGTAAATACATGATTCATATCAATCCTACTGTTGCTGTAAGCGTAAGTCAATTTGCTAGTGTGATGAGTATGTATGCTGGAAAAGCGGAGTTTTATTTACAGAAACCAACAGAAGGAATCTTTGTTAAGATTAGCTGATAAAAACAGAAAAGCTTCAGACCAAATAAAGCTAGCGGGTCTGAAGCTTATAAGGGGTGCTTAAAACTATCGAGAACAAATGAACAGAAACGAGAAAAGAAGTATTGACTACCACTACACGAACTAAACACCAGCAAACAACAGAACCATGACCCAGTATTCCCTAATGGAAGTACCAAAGATAGAAATATTTTTTTTAATACCAAATAAAATGAAAGAAAATTTGCATAGTATTCAAAAAGTTTTTTTAGAAATAGATACAACCTCAATAAAGACGGCTGATTCTATCAAAAATAATCTTGCTGTGTTTCTTCAAAATGAAGTATTTCCTATACTGGAAAAGCATTTTAGTTCTGTTAAAAATATTGATAACCAAATAGTTCAAATAGAAAAATTAAATTTTACTATCGATTCTCAAAACCCAAAAAATGACTTTTCGCTCTTTAATATTGAAACGAAAAATGATATAAAAACCCAAATCGAAAAAGAAGTTCGAAAAACATTTTCAGAATTTGAAAATAAGATCCAAAATAAAACTGCCAATGTAAATTCTGAAATGCTTGTGGTTTCTCCAAAAGATAAACAAATCAAAACGCTGCTTCATTTTATAGAAAACGGAAACATGCCTTGGTGGATTACACAAATGGAAGAGATTTCATTTTTTGAAAATATTTCTTTTGATGAAATTCAAAATCAAAATTTTAAAAATTCATATCAACAACTCATAATGAAGAAAAAAGTTCAGGATAGAATCGTAAATCAGTTTTCTAATTATCAGATTGCTCTTTTGGGCAGTGTTTTTTCTAGTGCAGCTTCAAATACAAATCAGGAAAAACTTGCTGCAAATAAGATCTTAAAAATAATAGAAAACCAATCACATCATTTTAAAGCTTCTTTCTGGAAGATGATTTTTGAAGTTTGGAATAAGCAGCAAAAGTCTGCTCCTATCTCCTATTATTATGAAAACAAATCTTTTTTTTCTGCAAAGAAAATTTCTTTTGAGCTGTTTATTAAAAGCATAAAAGAATTCTCCAATCCAGAATTAAAAGAAGAAGATTTAAAGAAAATCAAAATCAAATATAATGATGTTTCAATCGAAAAAAGCACGGAAACGTCAACAAAACAAGAACAAATTACTTCAAAAGAAAATCCAAAAGTAGGAATTAAAAGTGATCTGAAATCAGAAAATATATTAAATAATGAACTGAAAATTAACGCAGATTTTGATGTTGATGAAGGTTTTAATTCAAAATCCTGCTATGTCCAAAATGCTGGTTTAATTATACTGCATCCTTTTATAAAAGATTTGTTTAAAAACTGTGATTTAATTGATGATAACAATTCGATCGTAAACAAAGAACTCGCTGCACATTTATTGCATTATGCCGCCACAAAAAAAGAAAATGATTATGAACATACAATGCTTTTTGAAAAATTTTTATGCGGAATTCCGCTAAGCGAATCCATCAAAAGAGAAATAAAAATTGATGATGAACACAAAAAGCACATAGAAGAAATGCTGAACGCTGTCGTTGAACACTGGTCCGCCTTAAAAAATACTTCTACGGCAGTTTTGAGAAGCGAATTTCTACAAAGAGAAGGAAAATTAGATTGGAGCGAATCGAGTCCGAAACTAACAATTGAACGAAAAACGCAGGATCTTTTATTAGAAAAAATTCCGTGGAATATCAGCATTGTCAAAATTCCGTGGATCGACAAATTAATTTATACCCAATGGTAATAAATATAAAATTATGAGAGCTTTTGAAAATAGAAAAACAGAAAAACATTCCTCTTCTACTTTTTTCGGACCAAAAATTCAGAAAAAAATAAAAACAGGAACGGCAGGCGATCAATTTGAAGTTGAAGCAGACCGCGTTGCAGATAAAGTTGTAAACAACAATTCGTCTCGTGGCGGGCTTTTGCAGAGTAAAGAAGAAGTCCAGCAAAAACCGATTTCGGAAACTATTACTTCTGTTCAGAATAAAGACATTAAAGAAGAAAAAGGGCCTGTACAAAAGAAATCTGATAAAAAAGAAGAGGAAAAACCAGTTCAGAAAAAAGGTAAGGAAGACGAGAAAGAACCTGTACAAAAGAAATCCGATAAAAAAGAAGAAGAAAAGCCGGTTCAGAAAAAAGGCAAGGAAGAAGAGAAAGAACCTGTGCAGAAAAAAGAGAACGAAGAAGAAAAACCGGTTCAGAAGAAAGAGGAAAAAGAAGAACAGGTTCAAAAATGTGCTGAATGCGAAAAAGAAGAACAGGTACAGAAAAAAGAACAAAATGGCGAAAGTGAAATCCAAGACAATGAACTAGAAGGAAAATTAAACAATTCTAAAGGCGGCGGAAGCGGTTTGGACAAAAAGACAAAACAAGAAATGGAAACTGGTTTTGGAAACGATTTTAGTAATGTAAAAATCCATACCGATTCTAATGCAGTACAAATGAGCGAAGAATTGGGAGCTCAAGCTTTTACCAACGGAAATGACGTTTATTTTAATAAAAACAAATACAATCCTGATTCTAAAGAAGGTAAACATTTACTGGCGCATGAACTTACGCATACGATTCAGCAGACTGGTGCCGTTCAAAAATCTGTTGATCCAAACGGAGCTGTCACTTCCGAGGATTTAGAATCTCCTCGCTTCAAAGGTGATTTTAAATTAGAACAGGCTCATGACGACTTAGGTTACCTTACTACAGGATCAAAAGGAGAATCTGTAAAAAAAGTTCAGTCTGGTTTAATGGATTTGGGCTATAAACTCCCAAAATTTGGCGCTGATGGCGATTTTGGAAGTGAAACAAGAGCCGCTGTTATAAATTTTCAATCCGATAATGACTTGGCCAATGATGGCGTAGTTGGTGTGCAAACCATTGGACGATTAGATGATATTTATGTTGGCAGAGGAAAAGGGAAAGGAAAAGGAAAAGACAAGGATAAAAAGAAAAAACCACCAAAGAAAAAAAATTGCGGTCCTCTGGAAACTTTCACTTTTTCATCTGAACCGGTTGCTATCCAAACATTAGAAGCAGACGCTGATTGCAAAACTTTTTCAATTGTACTGGCAACCACCAAAAATGGAACCGAAAATTACTGTCCGACTTATAATGTTGAAATTACTGATTCTTCTGGAAAAAGTTTTCAAAAAGGAGCGCTTTCGGTTGGCAAAAGTGTCACTTTGGTATTTATAGCGCCAAAGCCGGGTATTTACCATTTAATAATTTCAACATCACCAAAATGTGGAGCGGATGCTTTTTCAGGAATTGGAACAAAACAAAGAAAAAAGTAATATTTCAAATAACAATTTATGTCAGCCTTCAACCAAAAATCAAAATCAAATCCTTCTAGTCCGTCTGCTTTTAATTCCAGACAGGGAGAGGATTTTTTTGGCGTTCAAGCAAAACTAAACGTTGGCAAACCGAATGATAAATATGAAGTTGAAGCTGATAGAACGGCTGATAAAATAGTATCGAATACTAAAAACAATTCGAACGAATCGTTTTTTAGTCCGTCTCCGACAGTTCAAAAAAAATCAAATAAACCTGAAAAAAAGGAAGAAAAAGAAAATGCCATTCAAGAAAAACCTTTGTCTGAATCTATTACTCCTGTTATCAGATTAAAAACAGAAAAGGATGAAACCGTTCAAAACAAAACCGAAAACGCCGTTCCAGAAAATACTAAAACTGCCGAAAAAACTGTTGCTGCAAAACCTGTAGTACAATTAAAAAAAGTCGACGAGGAAATTCAGGCAAAAGAAGAAGAGGAAATTCAATCTAAAGAAGACGAGAAAGAACTGCAAATGAGCGCGGCTACTGATGCTAACCCCGTTAACAATTCTAATTTTGAGAGTAATTTGAACCGAAGCAAAGGCAGCGGATCTGCAGTTGCAGAACCCGTAAAAAACGAAATGGAATCGGGTTTTGGTGCTGATTTTAGCAGCGTAAAAATTCACAACGATTCGAATGCTGTTCAAATGAACAAAGAATTAGGCTCTCAGGCATTTGCGAGCGGTAATGATATTTATTTTAATGAAGGAAAATACAATCCTAATTCTACAGATGGAAAACATCTTTTGGCGCATGAATTGACACATACCGTTCAACAAGGTGCTAGTGCAGTACAAACCAAAATGATTCAGAAAACAGAAACTGCAACTCCAACAGTTTCAGCGCCCGCTCCTACCAGCGAATATGTAGATCCAAACGGAAAAGGAACGATAAATACGACGGCAAAAACATTTACTGTACCCAATCTAAAAGTTCCCGGTTTTAAAGCTACATTTGGTCCCTCTGCCCGATTCACAATTCCAAAAGGAGGATTTCCTAGAAATGACAATCATATTCCTGAATGGGAAAATGCTGCAATGTCTGGCACAGGTTTTACTACGCAATTTAACACTTATGCCGCCTCACAAAATGCACCAAATCTGCAATTTAATGGTGAACAAATTTTCTACCTTACCTTAAAAGGAGGCGGCACCAGAAGAGCTGCAAGCGGCGGAGCTTCGGGAGTTATTTTTGGAAGTATAGACACCATTAAGAGAAGAGCTTCAAGACCTTTCTGGAAAGCAAATGGTGAATTTAAACCTCATGATGTAGATCATAAACGAGAAATACAGCTTGGAGGAGGCGAAACCGACACTAATAATATGTGGATGCTCGAATCTTCTGCCAATAGGTCTTCTGGATCAAATATTAATGTCAAAAAAAATCAAACCATTGAGCAGCTTTTAACTCTTGGGCGAAGCAGTTTGATTGATCCTCCGGCAGATGTAGACGCCGTAAAAGACAATTACGATATTGTAGTAGAAAATGGTGTTGTGGCCGATAGTTCTATCGATATAAATGGAGAACCTAACGTAAACTGGGACTTACCGCAAATACAAGCTGGAGCACATTTGGCAGGCTTAAAATTTTTAACTGAAGCTGAAGTAGATGCAGCTGGGCTAAGAGGAAGTCCTGATGAATTGATCTTTTATACTGGTTTGACAGGAGGTCTTCCTATAAAAATTCCATGGGATGAGCAGTCTAAAACTGCAGGCCGTAAAGATGGTTTAAACCTTCGTTTAGGTAAAAGAGGCGGTGCTGGTTTATTTGTTAATACCATTATTTACAACTCAACATCTGGAGAAGGAAATTTTGGAGGAACGGGATCTGTTATCTGTACCGCTTTTCCAGGATCTACGGGAATGATTAGAGAAAAAACCAATCTTGCCTTTACTATACGACCTATGGCAGGAGTTTCATATGGCGGTTATATTGAGCCAAGTTCCGTTTTGCAAGCCTGTCTGCACGCACTCGAATTCAAGCACATGAGTCCAATTACGCTTAATCAGGCTACGCTTGATGATGATATTGGATTAAGCGCTACGGGTTCGATTGCGCCTTCAGTTCCATTAATCAGGAATGCCAATATCGAAGTTGTAATTGATGAAACTGGCGCCAGAATTCGTAAACTATTCAAAAAAAGTGACTTCAGCTTCCCTGCTCCTTTTGAAGTTACCAATACTTCATTGGAAGTTTTTGCTGGTACAGCCGGATTTGGATTAACAGGAGAAATGAACTTTAAAATCCAAAATGTCGGCGACGGTTTTTTACGCGGAAGCGTTACCACAGAAAGCGGTTTTGCATTAGCAGGCGGTTTTAATTTTGATTCTTCATTATTTGATCCAGCCTCAATTGAAGTAACGTATGCCAATGATATTTTTACGATTGGCGGTACAATAGGTATTCCGGAAGGAAAAGTAAGAGGTGTAAAAAGAGCCACTATTAACGCTACTTACAGCGAAAACACCTTTACAGCCACAGGAGATGCAGAACTTGATATTCCGGGAATTCAACGCGGGAATATGCAGGCGACATACAACAATGACGGTTTTTCAATTGGCGGTGAATTTCAATTGCGAAATGATATTCCAGGTATCAGAGGCGGAAGTGTTTCAGCAACCATTTCAAAACAAAATGGAGACGAAGGCTATAATGTTCGTGTTTCTGGTACTGCACAACCCAATATTCCGGGAATAAATTCATCATTGACTGTAACTTACGATAATGGCGCATTAACATTAGCAGGATCGGCAGATTATTCAAGAGGAATGTTAAGCGGTTCGGTTACCGTAGGTGCTACAAACAGAACGATCGGAGAAGACGGTCAGCCTTCGGGAGAACCAGACGATACAATGAGGGTTTATGGCGGCGGTACACTTACGTTGCAGCTTACTCCTTGGCTGGCAGCAACGGCAGGCGTTAAATTTTTACCAAATGGTGAAATGGAGGTTACTGCCCGACTTGCTACAGATACTTACGATGTTTTCCCTAGAAAACAGATTGACCGCAATTTATTTACGGTGCCGACAATTGAAATTCCACTGTTTGCCATTCCACTTGGGCCAAGAAGTTTAGGATTAGTGGCTCAGATAGGCGGCGGTTTGGATTTTACGGCAGGATTTGGACCTGGACAATTAAGAAACTTGTCTGCCGAAATCACCTATAACCCAGAACACGAAGAAGAAACGACAATAAACGGTCACGGAGAATTTGCTATTCCTGCCGATGCTGGATTAACATTACACGGCGATTTAGGTTTGGGCTTAAGTGTAGGTATTGCAAGTCTTTCCGGCGGCATCGAACTGGCGGGAACTTTAGGACTTGAAGGAGAAGCAGGCGCTTCTGTAGACGTGAACTGGAGTCCGCAAACTGGATTGGCGTTAGATGCTGAAGGTCATATCACAGTAAATCCAAAATTTGTTTTTGATATTAATGCCTTCGCCCGCGCCAGTCTAGGAATTGGATGGTTCTCAATATCCGAAACCTGGAGATACAATCTGGCTTCTTTCAGCTGGGGACCAGATATTCAATTCGGTCTTGTCTTCCCTATTCATTATCAAGAAGGCGAACCATTTGATATTTCATTTGATGATTTAGAGGTGATCTATCCAGAAATCGATGTGATAGATACCGCCAAAAGTTTAGCCTCAGATATTAAAGACGATCTTTTTGATTAATTAAAAAAATAAAATTATGACTGCAGATACTAAAGAAATCAATAACAAAGGAGTAAAACATTTTTTAAATAATGATTTTGAAAAAGCAAAAAACAGTTATTTTGAAGTACTTACAATAGACTCCAACAATGCGGTAACGCTTAATAATTTAGGACTTTTATATCTTCAGGAAGAAAAATTCAAGGAAGCTGAAAATTCTTTTTTACAAGCGTACAACCAATCTCAAAATCCAACTTATGCCTTAAATCTTGGCCACAGCTTAGTGTATCAAAATAGATATGACGAGGCCGAGAACTATTATAAAATCAGTCTCAGAAAAGACGACATCATGGCGTGGAAAAGTCTGATTGCTTTGTATGAATTTACTAATCAGATTGATAAAGCAATAGAAACCCTTTCTAAAGTAATTGTGCAGATTAGTATTGATGTATCGTTCAAAATTCAGCTGGCAAAAAATTACATCCGAAAAGAGTTTTATCAGGAAGCTCTGGATATACTACAATTGGCAAGCCTTCAGGAAGACTTAGAACACGAAGTTTGGTATTATACCGCTTACATTCATTTTAAAAACAAAAATTTTAATCTGGCTCAAAAAGCAATAGAAACCAGTTTAGAGTTCCACAATAGTTGGGAAAACGCATTGGAACTTGCCGGAACAATAAGCATGACCTTGAACAATCTGGAACAAGCAATAGCATATTGGAATGAAGCATTACAGCAAAATCCAAAAAATAATGCTGTGAGAGTCAACAAAGCGGTTGTTTTATTAGGAAGTAAAAGAGAAAAAGAGGCAGTTTCTGACTTTAAGTTTGTTTTAAAAAATGACAGCAGCAATCTAAAAGCAATTTATTACTTGGGCGGTATTTATATTTCTAAATACGAAACCAAGCAAAAAGGAATTGAACTTTTAGAACGATTAATCAAAACAGAAAATCCTTATACCGCTAAGGCGAAAGAACTATTAATTCAAATCTAAAAAAAATGGCTGACAACGAATTATTCAATGAAATTATCAAAACTAATGATATTTTCTTTAGAGGAATTAAAATTGGAGATACTATAAATGATGTTCGCCAAAAAGAAGGCACACCGACTGAGGAAAATTTATATAATAATCCTTTTTTGAGTTATTTCTATGAAGTTGGTGAAATGGAAGAAATTACTGTTTATTACAACTTTATCGAAAGTACCAGTAAAGTAACACAGATAAGTCTTTATTTTATAAGCTATCCCGATTTTTATTGGAAAAAAGAAGGAAGCGAAAATTATCAGGAATTCAGCGATATGCTGGTAAATAATAAAATTCAAAAATACTCCAAAGTTTTTCTCCATACACTAGATAAAATTGTGGCTCATTTTACAGCTTTGTTTAATGAAGCACCGTCTTTAGAAAAAAACAGCGATCCTTTTAATCAGCCTTATCAAAATTATAAATCCTATTCTTGGACTTATAAAAATGAATATCGGCTTTCTGTAATTTCTTATATCGATGATAGTATCGATATGAATGTCAAAAATACACTCATAATATATTTAAAAACGCTTTAGAAATAGAAACCTCCTTACCTCTCTTCTACGCCTGTCAAATTTTAAGTTCTAAAAAATATTCCAAGCTAATTTTTATAACATTTAAAAACTTTAGTCATGCAAAAAACATTTTACCAAAAAGAATTGATTATTAAAAATACACAGCAACGAAATGGAGCAAATAACAAAAAGGATGTCGAAAAAATTCAGTCCTGGTTAAATTTATTCGCGATGCAAAATCCGAATACAGGAACGGCAACGGGCATCGACGGTGATTTTGGTCCTGCAACTGAAAAAGCGGTCATTAATTTTCAAAAATTTCATAATATTTCTCAAAACGGAATTGTCGATCAAAAGCTGTTTAGTACACTTTCTTCTCCGCTTAAAAAAGCATTTGAAAGTCCCGTTTCTGGAAATAATTTAAGAGAATTAATTGTAAATACGGCTCAAAACCATCTTAAAAATCATCCCTACGAACTAGTCATTCACAATCAAAGCAACACCGGCCCTTGGGTTCGCAGTTATATGGACGGACACGAGGGAACCGATTGGTTTTGGTGCATGGGATTTGTACAGGCAATTATAGATCAGGCCGCTTCTATACAGGGAAAAAATTTTAAAACTTTAATGCCTCTCACCTACAGTTGTGATACTGTTGGCGTGACTGGACTTCAGAAAAAATTATTAACTCGTTATCAGACAGCAAGAACCAATCCTTCAATAATCAAACCTGGCGATATCTTTCTGATTCAAAAAACGACCAACGATTGGTTTCATACGGGAATTGTAACGGCGGTTAACGGCGACATTATCGAAACAATAGAAGGAAATACAAATGCCGATGGTTCTCATAACGGAAATGCCGTAATGAACAGAATGAGAAACTATAAGCAATCTAAAATCGACTTCTTTTCAATAGCACCTTTACTTTAAATAAAATGGAAAATGTCTTCACTTATCTTAAAAACCAATTCGTGTATCAGCTTGATATTCTTTTTCAAGCTGATAATCCGATAGAAAAACCTGTTTTGGATCAAGTTGATGCAAATGGTTTTATGAACGAATTTATTATAGAAAATAATCTAAGCGAAATTGATCTTTTACTTTTAGCACTAGCTTTTGCACCACATATAAAGCCTGATTTTTTGAGTTCGATTATTGCTGAATATCTTCCGAATGGCGGTGAATTACCAGAATTTGGAGGCATCAAAACCAAAAATCATCGTGGCATTTTGCCCACTGGCGAAACGGCTCAGTTTTTAATTGGAGGCAGTGATCTTGATAAAAGAGTTTTATTTTATAATTTTCTTCATAATGATTCTTTTTTATATCAAAAGGGAATTATTAAAATAGAATCTGTTCCAAACGGCGAACCAAAACTAAGCGGTCTCCTGATTCTGGAAGACGAATACATCGAAAAATTCATTACAGGAAAAATTTTAAAACCACAACTCAGCAGTATTTTCCCAGCTCAATTAATTGAAACGCAATTAGATTGGGAAGATTTGGTTCTCAATACTTCCACTTTAAATCAGATAAAAGAAATAGAAACGTGGCTCAAGTTTAATGATATTCTGCTTCATGAATGGAATATGAAATCTAAGATAAAACCCGGTTTTAGAGTGATGTTTTATGGAGCACCGGGAACGGGGAAAACACTTACAGCTTCTTTATTAGGAAAGTATACTAAAAGAGATGTTTATAGAATTGATTTGTCCATGGTGATTTCGAAATACATTGGAGAAACCGAAAAGAATCTCTCTTCCTTATTTGACAAAGCCACGGACAAAGACTGGATTTTGTTTTTTGATGAAGCCGATGCCGTTTTCGGAAAAAGAACCAACGTAAGAGATGCGCACGACAAATATGCCAATCAAGAAGTTTCGTATTTACTGCAGCGTATTGAAAATCATCCTGGATTGGTTATTTTGGCTTCCAATTTTAAAACTAATATCGATACGGCTTTTACCAGAAGATTTCAATCGATTATTGAATTTGAAGTTCCCTCATACGGCGAACGCCTGCAATTGTGGAAAAATAATCTTCCAAAAGGAATCCAAATTGCAGAAGATGTCAACTTAAATGAACTCTCAAAAAAATACGATATAACAGGCGCCAATATTGTAAATATTATACAATACGCTTGTTTGCGAACTCTTGAAGACGAAAACGAAAGTATAAAACTGGATCATCTTATTCAAGGCATTAAAAAAGAATATGCCAAAGAAGGAAAAATGATGTAATGCTTTAAAATCAAAATAATATAAACCAAAAAGCGTCTCTACTTAGAGACGCTTTTAATTTATTTTTTTTCTTCGTTATTCAATTTATCATCAAAGTCGGGTTCTTTTCCTTTAAACTTTTTAGTATCAACATCATAGTTTTCATCATTTGTTAAGACTTCATCATGATCTTGATATTGATGTTTTCTGGTATCTGTACGATGGTCCGCACCCTTATTTGTATTTCTCGGAGTTTGATTATTTGTGTTCATAATAGTAAGTTTTAAATGTTTATTTAAAATTAGCAAACTAAGAACGATTAGAATTATATGATCAATCTTTAAAAATTATAAAAATATCACTATTAAGAAATATAACGAACTGGCAATTAAACAACTATTGATTATAATTATATAAATGTTTTAATGTAGTGTCTTTCTAATTTTGGATTCAATGAAAGAGAGAATTGTGCGGCAATGCTCAAAAATAAAAAAGATATAAAACTTTAAAACATTATAGCCATGAGAATTTACAACGAAAACCACACAGGGCAAGTACGCATTTCTGAAGATTCACCATTGTACATGGAAAATTACGAGCGCAAACATGTTGAACGTTATTATCAATCAACAAGCGAAGAACTGCTTTGCTGGGGCGAAGAGCCTAAATATATTGACAGTGAATTTTCTAACACTTTTGAAAGAAAAGATCAAGGTAACAGATTGAGTTTATAGTTAACTGTAAATCTACTCCAAAAAAAATGCGCAAGTTCGAACAGACCTTTGCGCATTTTTTTGTTTGGATTGAATTCGTATTTTAATAATACACGTACATCATAATTTTAGAATTCGAACTCTCTATAATTTTTTCAAGTCTTTTAAAGAATATTTCATTAACCATAGGACATCCGTGGCTGTTTGCAATGTAATAATCTTGTTCATCATAAGGAACAGCCGAATAGTGATGTAGTACAATTGCTCTTGAAAGCGCATTGCTATTCGTTTCATCTAGACCGCTTAATCGAAATGCTTTTCCAAATATTCCTTTGTATGGTTTTTCTATAGAATATTTACCTAATGAAGTACAGTTTGAATTTGGAGTATTGCTAAATTTTAAATCTCCCCTAACACCAGTTTCAGAACCACTGCCATTTGCAACAAGACCTTGGTCAAGAATTTTATCATTTTGCAGGTCGTAGACAAAAAAACGATTCTTTCCTGATTTGATTTTCATATCTACAAAAAAGGCAATTTTATTACTGTATTTACCTGTACGGCAAACAGATTTGACCTCGTTAACGTGATCAGTAAGTCTTAGTAAATCAGATTCATTTAAAATTTCATCTCTGTCTGTTGTACGGAAGTTTGTAAACGAACTTAATGAAATTAGCAAGGCAACTAAAAGTATTCTCATTCGCAAATAAAAATTAAAGTTTAATAAAAGTAGATTGGGACATCATTATTTATTATGTTATAATTATATAACTTTTATGCTGCAAAAATATATAGAAATTTTACATAATTCCCATGTTGGAGTGTTAAAGTTTGCATAAAGACCTAAAAATAAATGTTTTACAACAACACTACAGAGATAAAAAATAAAATTTTAAATAGTATTATGACATAATAAGCCATTATAAAAAAAACATATTTAAAGTAGAAACGTTTGCAAAACTCTACAATCTCTATTTGAAGTTAATTCTTCTGTATCAGCTTTAAAACCATATGCTTTTGAAATAAATTCAAAATCAATTGCGATTACTTCTCTTGCAGCTGTTTCTATTTCACTACCGTTTCGATAGAACTCATCTTGCAGATTATTAATTTTTCCAGTAGCGTCATGAGACAATTCATATAATTGCTCAAGACTTTTAGGTTTGCTTTTTTCAATATTAAAACAAAACTCTAATAACACGGCTTTTACCTTATCAACTGATTGTCTGGGAAAATAAGAATCTTTATACATTCCTTCCAAAATTCTATAATTTCTAATCGTTTTATTTTTCAGATCTTGTTGTTTAATGGCTGCAACTGTTTGATCAGAAGAGTGATTTTTTGTCACACAACTTGTAAAAATCAAAGTCGCTAATATAAATATGAGGTGTTTCATTTCTCGCATATATGGATTGTTTTGTTCTTGTTCACTACCAGCAATCATTAAAAAACGAATATGTATTTCTTAAATTTTCAGCAATTTTCCCTTCTTCATCGTAATAGTAATATTCTTTTTTATTCTTTTTATAAATCCAACTTTTCAGTGTATTATCGCTGTACAAAGTATCAACAGATTTTTTGTTTCTTACAATAAAAGCATAATTTAATTCATTGAATTTATCAAAACTATTATTTTTTAAATCTTTTACGTCATTAATAAAACCGTTATTTCTAATTTTTAGATATACATGCTCATCGGTAAAAGCCCAAAAAGACTTTTCTATCACGGCATATGGCTGAGTTGTAATTGTTCCCATAAATTTAATGGCCAGAACTTCTTTATAATAAATTTTTCCATTATCGTTAAATGTTTTATTGTTTGTGCTGCACGAGCATATAATCAACATTAAAAAAATCAATGTTTTTATTCTCATAATAAAGTCTTTTGTTTAAACAAATGTTGAGATCAAATCTAACCTTTTACAAAATTTAAATATATATAATCTAATTTAATCACCATAAATTTGTTCACACAGATACTTCTATCATTTCTAAAGTACCAAAACTCAAAGATTCTTTTAAAATTCATCAACACACAAGATAATAAGTGTATTTTTTATACTTAAAAAAGTATCACAAAATACCCCAAAAGTGGACGATTTTACCCTTAATTTTTCATCATTTTTCTCTAACTTAGCGGAGTCAATCTTAAAAAGTAAGATTAAAACAAACTTGTTTTCCTGCAAAGAACTGAATGAAAAAGAATTACTGATTTTTTTCTTACTTTTTTCTGGAAAACATTCTTCTAATAATTTAGTTAATTGAAAACTATGAGCAAATTTGATTTTGGAATTGTAGGACTTGGCGTAATGGGCCGAAACTTACTTTTAAATATTGCAAGCCATAACTTCGCGGCTGCAGGTTTAGACTTAGATACCGAAAAAGTTAACTCTCTACAGCAGGAAGCTGATTCTGAACATACTATTGAAGCTACGACAGATGTAAAACATTTTGCATCTCTTTTACAAACTCCGAGAGCAATTATGCTGCTGGTTCCTGCGGGAAAACCTGTAGACAGCGCAATAGCAAGTTTACTTCCTCATTTAGAAAAAGGAGATATTATAATCGACGGTGGTAATACATTTTTTACCGATACAGACAGAAGATTTTTGGAACTTTCTGAGAAAGGAATTCACTTTTTCGGAATGGGAATTTCTGGCGGCGAAAAAGGCGCTAGACGCGGTCCAGCCATGATGCCTGGAGGTGATCAAAAAGCATACGAAAGACTTCGCCCTATTTTTGAAGCTATTGCTGCAAAAGTTGACGGAGAACCTTGTGTGGAATATCTTGGAAATGGTTCTGCTGGTAACTATGTAAAAATGGTGCACAACGGAATTGAGTACGGAATTATGCAGTTGATTTCTGAGGTTTACGATCTTATGAAAAGAGGTTACAATCTGGATGACACGACAATTCAGAAAACTTTTGAAGAATGGAACCAAACCGATGATTTGAGATCTTATTTGATTGAAATTACAGGAAATATTCTAAAACAAAAAGACGAAGACGGAAGTTTATTAATTAATAAAATTTCGGATTGGGCAAAATCTAAAGGAACAGGAAAATGGACTTCGCAAAATGCTATGGACTTACAAGTTCCGATTCCAACTATCGATGCAGCCGTTTTTATGCGCGATATGTCTAAGACAAAACCGGAAAGAATTGAAGCTGCCAAAGAGCTTGTTTGGGAAGCTTCTACAACAGATACAAATACGACCGAAGCAATTGCAGCAATAAAATCGGCTTTATACTTCTCTATTGTTGTAACTTATGCTCAAGGATTAGCACAGCTTTACACGGCTTCTAAAGAATACAATTACGGATTAAATCTAGAAACTGTTGCTAAAATTTGGCGAGGCGGCTGTATTATTCGTGCTACAATATTAGAAGATTTCAGAAAAGCATTTGTAAACAGAGCAGATTTACCAAACTTACTTTTGGATGCTGGAATCGCTTCAAAACTTACAGATAACCAAAACGGAATGAGAAATGTAGTTCAATTTGCTGTTCAAAAAGGATTGCCTGCTGCAGGACTTATGAACTCATTAGCGTATTTTGATGCTTACCGATCTGCAAGCCTTCCAACAAATTTAATTCAGGCACAGCGCGATTATTTTGGTGCACACACTTACGAGCGTACTGACAAAGAAGGTGTTTTCCACACGCAATGGTCTGAATAACTTAAAGCAACACAACTACATACAATGACTAAAAATAAACTTAAAAACCCAACAATCATTGTTATTTTTGGAGGAACAGGAGATTTGGCAAAGAGAAAACTCTTTCCCGCATTTCAAAATCTTTACCTTGACGGACGTATGTCTGAAAAGTTTCAGATTATTGCCCTTGGAAGAGCAGAAAAAAGTGATGAAGATTTTCGCAGTTATGTTTTAGAAAATCTAAACGAATTTTCAAGAAAAAAAGGACTTTCGGATGCTGAAACTGAAAAATTTCTAACACATATTAGTTATCACAGCCTTGATATCGATAAGGAAGAATCGTATTTGAGTTTAAATGAAAAGATTGACAGCCTTGACCAAAGTTATGGCGAACGTGCTAATCGTCTTTTCTACCTTTCTATTACGCCTTCTTTTATTTCAACTATTTCAAGTAATATAAAAAAAATAGGTCTTGCGGCCAATCCAAAACAAGACCGAATTATAATCGAAAAACCTTTTGGATACGATAAAACTTCAGCAATTGAATTGAATGCAATGCTTTCGCAGACTTTCAAAGAAGAGCAGATTTACAGAATCGATCATTATTTAGGTAAAGAAACCGTTCAGAACATTTTAGCTTTCCGTTTTGGAAACTCTATGTTTGAACCTTTATGGAGCCGTAATTTTATTGATTTCGTTCAAATTACAGTTGCCGAAGAAGTAGGTGTTGAAGAACGCGGCGGTTTTTACGAAGGTGTTGGCGCTTTAAAAGATATGATTCAGAATCACCTGCTTCAAATCTTGTGTATGACAGCAATGGAGGCTCCAGCATCATTACAAGCAGACGATATTAGAAACCGAAAAGCAGATGTTTTAAAATCGATTCGTCGTATTAAACCAGAGGAAGTAGATCATTATATTGTAAGAGGTCAATACGATGTCGGAACCATCAAAGGAAAACCAGTTCCTGGATATCGCCAAGATAAAGGCATTGCACCAGATTCTAATACGGAAACTTACGTTGCAATGAAGATTTATTTGGATAACTGGAGATGGCAGGGAATTCCATTTTACCTTCGTACAGGAAAAAGAATGGAAGAAAAACAATCTTCAATTATTATTCAGTTTAAACCAGTACCGCATTCTTCATTTTCGTATGGAAAAGAAGGAATGACACCAAACAGATTGATTATTAATATTCAGCCTGCTATGGATATTAAGCTTCAGTTTATGACCAAAAAGCCAGGACTCTCGCTTTCATTAAGACCTGCGGAAATGATCTTTGATTATTTTGCCTGCTCTACAATGTCGCCAGAAGCTTATGAAACCCTTATAGCAGACGCTCTTTTAGGAGATCCTACCCTATTTATGCGTTGGGATCAGGTAGAAGAAGCTTGGGATGCAATTGATACCATTCAACAAGTATGGAAAACTACTGCTCCAACTAATTTCCCTAATTACAAAGCAGGAAGCTGGGGACCAGAAGAAGCCGATGAATTATTGGCGCGACAAGGACACAAATGGATTCCGAATACACAAACAAAAGAAGAACTTTTAGATGATACAGATTCACAATAATACAGAAGAAATTAATACTGTTGCAGCTGATCTTTTTATAAATGAAGCACAAAAAGCAATTACTGCAAAAGGTAAATTTACAGCTGTTCTTACTGGAGGTTCTTCTCCGGCAGGAATTTATAAATTGCTGGCTTCAGACGATTATAAAAACAAAATAGATTGGAGCAAAGTTTATATCTTTTGGGGAGACGAACGCTGGGTGCCGCTAAACGACGATCTTAGTAATGCAAAAATGTCTTATTCGACTTTATTAAGCCATGTTGCGATTCCTAAAGAAAATATATTCGAAATGTATAAAGACGGCGTTACACCAGAAGATTATGCTGTAACATACGAAGCGTCAATAAAAAAAGTATTAGGTGAAGAAGGTAAATTTGACCTTATCTTATTAGGAATGGGCGACGACGGACACACCGCTTCTCTATTTCCTGGACAAGCCGTATTACACGAACAAACCAAGTGGGTTGACGCTTATTACCTTGAACCACAAAAAATGCACCGCATTACACTTACTGCACCGCTTATAAACAAAGCAGAAAAAATTGTGGTTATTGCATTTGGCGAGAAAAAAGCGCATGCACTAAACGAAGTTTTAAATGGAGAATACAATCCAGAAATTTATCCGATGCAATTAATTAAGCCTGTTTCTGGTGAATTATTGTTTTTGGTTGATAAAAATGCAGCAGGTACAAATTAGAACTTGTTTTCAAACTTATAAATGAAAAGAGTTTATACTTACGGGTATAAACTCTTTTTTTTCAAATTATCATATTTAAAACTAACTTAAGCTTTCAAAAATTTAAGACTTATTGACTTTAGAATGAATTTCTATGACGGAAGAAAAGTTACAACCATATTTGTAACAAAAATCAAAGCACTAGAATCTCTTTCACATCAATAAAAATTGATTTATGTGTTTACAGTTTGTATTTTTGCCGTTATGAATGATAACTTTATAAACGAATATTTTGGAATAGGCATACAAAATGGTAAAACGCCCGAAAACTTAGGTGTTTTATGGCGTTCAGCTCAAAATTTAGGTGCCACTTTTATCTTTACGATTGGCAATCGATACGCCAAACAAGCCTGTGATACCCATGATGCGGTAAAAGCAATTCCTTATTTTCACTACGACACTTTTGAAGCTTTTTTTGAAAATCTTCCTAAAGGAGCAAGATTAGTTGGTGTTGAACTAAATGATAAAGCTGCTGACTTAGAAACCTTCGAACATCCAAGACGATGTGTTTATATTCTTGGTGCAGAAGATCATGGATTATCTAAAAAAGTGATGGAAAAGTGTCATCATTTAGTAAAATTCAAATCCGAAAAAAGTTTAAATGTTGCCGTAGCAGGAACTATTATTATGTACGATCGAAATTTGTCTAAGCCGCGATCATAAAAGATTTCTTTTAAAACACAAGATTACATCAAATATTTCCTATAAAAAAAATCTACAGAAACTTTCTAATTATTAACGCATCCTTTGCTATAGAATAGTATTCTGAGATACTCAGAAGCAAAGATTCGATTAGAATTGAAGCTCTATAATTCAACATTGGTATAAAATTTTCTTTATACAAATGTTAAATATGAGTAAATACCATACAAACTATAACCTTTTTATCTATTTTTGTAAAAAGCACTTAGGAAAACTGACTTGATATTTTTTTTAACTTTTGTTATAATAAATTCCCACAGTCTTTCGTTATGATCAAAAACAGCTGTTTTGAATAACGTTTACTTTCGAAAATGCATAATGTATAATACCAAATAGCCCCAAGTCTATGAAAAAAATTACTCTAATGATCTGCTTATTGCTGACAGCTGCCGGCGTAAATGCACAACAAGAAAAAGGAATTATCGGCTACACTAACTGGCTGGATAACTGGACTGAATTCAAACCTCACAAAGCTGAGGCGAGAGATGCTAATCAAATTTTAGCTGGTAACATTACTGAAAACACTAAACTGCTAAAAAGGAATGTATATATCCTGCAGGGAAATGTGTATGTAACTAATAATGCTGTTCTGACTATTGAACCTGGTACAGTAATTATTGGAGATGCCGAAACAAAAGGAACACTTGTAATTACAAAAGGCGCACAAATCATGGCGCAAGGACAAGAAACAGACCCTATTGTATTTACTTCAAACCGAAGCTTGAAAAAAGCTGGCGACTGGGGTGGTCTAGTAATTCTTGGAAATGCTCCTATCAACAGATTTGGAAGTGTTGGTTCTTACAACATGGATCTTGATCCTGCTCTTACTGTATACGGCGGTGATAATGCAGCTGGAAACTCAGGAATATTAAAGTTTGTGAGAATTGAATTTGCTGGTAAAAAAGTAAAAGGAGCTGAAACTTTTAACGGTTTAACTGTTGCAGGTGTAGGTAACAAAACCATTTTAGAAAACATCATGGTAAGTTATTCTGGAGGTGATTCATTTGCTTTTTATGGCGGAGATGTTAATGCTTCTCAATTGGTTTCATACAAATCAATTAATGATGATTTTAAATTTACTCAAGGTATTCAATGTCGTTTATATAACTCTTTAGCAGTAAGATCTTCTTATTTATCAAGTAATAAAGATGGCTCTAGATGTATTGAGGTAAAAGCATATGAAAAGAAAAGCGAAACTGATTTTACTAAAAAATCAACTTTGGTTTCAGCTACAAACATTACTATGCTTAACGACAGCGAAAACATTAAAGCTGATATTGAAAAAGGCTTGATTAAAGAAGCTGTTTATGTTGCAGATAATACTTCATTAGAATTAAAAAGAAGCGTAGTTTCTGGATTTAATCCTGCTGTGTTGTTAGACAGTCAAACTGAAATCAACGGCGCAAATCTTAAAAAGATTAAATTCGAAGAAATGTTCTTTAACCAATGCAGCGGTAACATATTTACAGAAAACAAAAGTGATAATTCTGACTTAGAAAACTGGTACGGCAATAATATTTTTGCTAATGTTTATTCGCATGGAGAAAATAAAGAAACTTTTGTAGACATTTTCAATGCTAGAAGACCTGATTTCAGACTTCAAATAGGAAAAATAACTGCTTCAAGCGGAAGATAAAATAGATAGAGAACATCTCTCTTTCTCTTATAAAAAAACTACTCTGTTACTTACAGAGTAGTTTTTTTTTATGCTTATAATATAGAATCTTCTTCTTGATACACAAATAAGCTCTTCTTATTTTATAATGTTTTAATCAAAATATATTTATTTATATAAATAAGAGCCTTACTGCTTTTTCTTTTTCTTTCTACCCAGCCATATAATCAATCCGGTTATTGGGAGCGTTAAAGCAAAAAGCGTGACAAGAAAAGCAATTATTTTAGTTGGATATCCAAAAACACTTCCTGTGTGAATAGGATAAACAAGACGTTTTACTTTATCCCCTCTGCTAAAAGATGCATAAGGTCTTATTTCAATATTCTCACCCGTATACTTGTCAAAATATACTGCACTGGACTGATCTGGAATTCTGATGTCTAAATGTTCTTTTAAAACCTGTATACTGTTAATAGTATCAGATGGAATCCTGATTTGAATATTTCCTTTATAAGAAAAGATACTGTCTGTTTTATTGTAGATAGTCTGATAAAAATTATTGTGATCCAGCTCTGGATCAATCTTGGTGGGATTTTCTACCTTTAATGACACCTTTTTTACAGCTCCATCCGCCATAAAATACAATGTTTTTTCAAACCAGTCAAAAGACCATACTAAACCAGTCAGTGAAATAATTAATAAGAATGTAAGACTGTAGAAACCAAAAGTGGAATGAAAATCCCAATTGATTCTTCGAAAAGAAGCGCTCCATTTAACGCTCAATCGCTGCTTAAGATTTTTTATTTTTTTAGGCCACCATAAAATAAGACCTGAAAACAATAAGAAAACGAAAATTAAACAGGAAACTCCTGTAATTATTTTCCCTATGTCCCCCAATAATAATTCTCTGTGCAGCGACAATACAATTGAAAAAAATCTATCCCTATATAAAATGGTGCCCAGAACTTTTCCTGTATACGGATCCATCGAGAAAATTTGAGATTCTTTATCTTTATTTTTTCCAGTTATAACAATCGTACGGCTTGGATCATTCCAGGTGCTTATCCTGCTTATTTTCTTTATTGAATATTCTTTTTCCAGAACATTTATACAATAATCTAAACTTTTTTTGGAAGTTCCAATTGATGTTACGTTGTAGAATTCGGGATTTATAAATTGGTCAATTTCTTTTTCAAAAACCATCAGACTTCCCGTTAAAGCCACTATAAAAACAACAAGACCAGAACTTAGACCCAGCCAAAGATGGAGCCATCCAATTTTTTCTTTTAATTTTTTATTCATTTTTTCTAAAGAGCACTTAATTTTAATGATTAAAACAGGTATTTAAGAAGTTTGAATTTAATTACTTCCATAACTATATTATTCAAATTTATCCTTTTATTTAGATTAATTATAAAAAGAAATAAAAAAAAACTTTTTCAACCTAATCACAAAGCCCGCTTTTAAAAAAATGAAGTATTCTAAAAAGAAAATAAGTTTACATAAATAAAAAAGAGACATCAAATACAGTTTGACATCTCTCTTTAATATATTGCTCATGAATTAATCCTGATCGAAAACTTTTCCCAAATGTTCTTCCATAACAAAATACGGATCATCGGTGTGCGTCATTGATCTTATATGAATTAAACTCGTTTTACTCATCATTCTCAGCATCTGACGTCTTTCGCATGGAACAATCTTTCCATTTTCCTCCCTCTGCCCTGCTGTAAAAGCACTTCTTCCGTGTGCACATAAATGATTGTTGACAAATATAACATCTCCTGAATCCGGGATATAATCACTGTTTATTAACTCTTTTGCCTCGTTCCAGAATTCCGTTAAATTGTAAAGAGCTTCTGGAGTCTGTCCGGCATTTTCATTAAATATCTGCTCTGCGGCATCAAATCTAATAAAAGGCAGTTTTTTATTTCCATATAAAACCGAAGCCAGCGGACCTTCATTAATTTCTTCCTGATAATTGGCATCCTTAGGACATTGATAAATAGGATCAAAAAGTTTTTCCATTATCTTATTAACCTTGCCGTGTGAACGTACAGAGTAAAGCGTAGAAGGCACTCGCTCTTCATTTCGCAGATAAAGAAAACTTAAAAAATCAGCCTGATGCAGCAAAAACGCATCTTCAGTATGAACATATAAATTTGTCTTTGACCCTGATCCCGTCTGCGTTACGGCCATTTTTTCATCCGGAATAACCGCATGAAGAATGCCGCCACCTTTTCGCTGCGCATAATACTGGACAGGTTTAGAAGGAACTGCACCATGCAGCAACGAACAAATAAAGCCGTATTTATTGAGTTTTGAATAATCAGCACTCTGCCAATTAGCTGGAGTCGGTCCAAGATGATCCTGATCTACTTCCAGAAGACCTCTGAAAATAATAGCTCCGTACTGTTCTGCCGAAAAATCTGTTCCAAAACGGCTTAAGATTCTCGCAATTCTTTCGGGAAGAAGCTGAAAAGAATGGAGATGCAGAGCTGCTATATAATCTGGGTTTTCATAACTTTTGAATGCCTGCTCCAACAGCGTGCCTACGTGCGACAAAATGTTTCTTTCCTGAGGCGTAATGTCCACTATCAGCGGGCTTGTAGGAATTTTTGAGGCATAGTTTTCTTTTACCAGTGTTTCATCTTCAATTAACGATTCTGATTTCATTTTTTTTAGTTTATTTAATAGTTAACAAAAATTGGGACAAACAAAAAACACAAACTACTAAGAATAACCTATATACAAATAAAACATCATTCCATAACATTTTAATAATGTAGAGAATTTCGTATAATTTTTTTTCTGTTTTATTTTTTTTATAAAGATTAATCTCTACATTTGCTCCTACTGTTTTTATTCATTCTAAATAAAATCTACTTACAAATGTATCGATTTTTAAAGTTTAAAAAAGAATTTTCTTAAAAAATTTATTAAAAAAATATGAATATTAGCACTAAACCCAGTAAAATCAAGGCATCCGATTTTACAGATAGACAAAATATTTCAAAAATCATTCGGACGAGGCGGAGTGTTTATGCTGATGAATTTATAAAGCTAAACATATCGGATGATTTATTAAATGAAATTTTGATCAACGCGATTTATGCACCTACGCATAAAATGACTGAGCCATGGCGGTTTATTGTTTTTAAAGATCATTATTTAGAGAAGCTGGGATCTTATCTGGCGGATTATTACAAAGACTTTTATTTTGAAAAGTTTTCTCCCGAAGAAGCTTTTGAAAAGTACAATCTGCTAAAAGAATATCCACTTAATTCGGCCTGTGTTATTGGCGTTGTAATGGTTCGCAATACCAAAATTAACCTGCCCGAATGGGAAGAAGTTGCTGCCGTTTCATCTGCCGTTCAAAACATGGCACTCACCTGCACTGCTCATAATATTGGCAGTTATTGGAGTACATCTGCTGGTGCCGTTGATTACGTAAAGCAATTTGGTCTGGCCGAAAACGAACAATCTCTCGGTTTAATTTATGTTGGCTATTATCCTGAAGATCTTGAGCCGTCAAGAAAAAAGAGAACCCCGATTTCTAACAAAGTAACTTATTTTAAATAACCTCAATTCTAAAACTAATCAATATGCAAAACCTATTAGACAATGAGCAGGAAGTCCTTGTGAAAAGCGTTACCGACGATTTTTATCAGGATATTTTTCATGAAAACTCCGAAGCGGAATATACAAACGCAATAGCCTTGGTACAAAAACGTGTATCTGGTTTTCTTGAAAACACTAAAATCCCGTTCAGCGGTATTAAACCTGAGGAAATTAAAAGTAAAGTAGAAGCTGTTAACCTAGATCAGCCACTTACGGATTATGAAAGTCTTTGGGATGAGATAGATGAAATTTATGTAAATCATGCCACTGCCTATCATTTACCAGAATATATAGCCCATTTAAACTGCCCTGTTGTAATTCCCGCTTTGGCAGCCGATGTCTTGATAAGTGCAATTAATTCGTCTCAGGATACGTATGATCAAAGTGCCGGAGGAACATTTATAGAAAGAAAACTGATTGCCTGGACAGGTGAACAGATTGGATATAACGTCGATTGCGATGGTATTTTTACTGGCGGCGGTTCACAGAGTAACTTAATGGGATTGCTATTAGCAAGAGATTATTTTGCGTTGACATACCTGAACTGGAATATCAAATTAAATGGCTGTCCTCCAGAAGCAAGCAAGTTCCGAATTTTTGTTTCAGAGAAATCACATTTCAGTAATCAAAAAAATGCTTCTATTTTGGGGCTTGGCGAGCAGTCTATTATTCAGGTTGTTACAGACAGCCGTTACCGAATGGATGCTGAAAAACTGAAACAGGCTATTATTGAAGAAAAGGAAAAAGGAAACATTCCGATTGCTATTGTGGCTACAGCTGGTACAACCGATTTCGGTAATATCGATCCATTATCTGAAATTGCAGTTCTGGCAAAAGAACATGAATTATGGATGCATGTTGACGCTGCTTACGGCTGTGGATTATTGTTGACAGATAAATACAAACATCTGCTAAACGGCATCGAACAAGCTGATTCTGTCACAATTGATTATCATAAATCATTTTTTCAGCCTATTTGCAGCAGTGCCTTTATGGTGAGAAACAAACAACATCTTCACATTATAAAACACCATGCCGATTATTTAAATCCTAAAGAACAGGATTATGATGAATTACCGGCGCAGATTAACAAATCTCTGGTACAAAGTACACGCCGTTTTGACGCTTTAAAGCTATGGTGTACACTACGTTATATGGGCAGAACTAAATTAGGTCAGTACACCGATACCATTATTGAAACTACCCAACAAACCGCTGCAATATTAGAAAACGACAAAGATTTTGAACTCTTAACTGATTCTGATTTAAGTGTTTTGGTTTTTAGATATAAACTTGACGGCTGGCCGGGAGATACTTGCAAAATGAACTTACACATCAAAAAGAAAATGTTTTTTAATGGTGAAGTCCTAGTGGCAAGCACAAAAGTAAATGGCATTTTTTACCTAAAGTTCACCATTTTGAACCCATTGACCACTATCGCGCACATTAATAACATGCTTTCAATTATAAAAAAACACGGAAATGAATACATCTTCTCCTAAAGAGATTGCTCAGGAAGCAGTCGATATTACGTTTACAATTTTACTTAACTGCTGTGTGCGTGAACTAGGCATCAGCAGTTTTTATGAAGGGGTTCCAAAATATGATCCTGTGTTAAAATCTTATATGTCAAAGTACAATCATAAACTTCATTTAAAACTGGATTTTCCAGTTGATAAAGTGGAAGTCTATGCGCCGATTCGCTACAGATCTGAAACCTTTAGACATCTGTATGATTTTCCGGTAATGGAACGTGATCTAACAACTGAAACTATCAAAGAAATTGATGCAGAACGTCTTTTAGAATTGATTACCAATCAGGTAAGACAACAGTATCCGCTGGCAGATTCTAAAAACGTAAAAAAGAGAATGCAGCTGAGTACCGAAAAAATAGCGCAGTTTTTAGAGCATTTTCAAACTTCGGGTCAGCAATTTAATAAACCGGAAATGACGTTTATTGAAGCGGAACAATTATTTCCTGCAGGACATTTACTTCATCCGCTTACCAAAGGACGTGAAGGTTTTACAGAAGCAGAAGTTTTAAAATATGCTCCTGAAACCGGCGGACAATTTCAATTGTATTATTTTTTAGTACATCCTGATTTGGTTACCGAAAAATCTGTAGACGATATACTGCCTTCTGATTTTGCAAAAAAAACAATATTAGAAGCGAGTCACGGAGATAAAAAAACAGCTGATTTACTGGAAAAATATTCGGAATGGAAAGTAATTCCGGTTCATCCGTGGGAAGCTTCTCATTTTAAATCTCAAACCACATTTGATACGCTGGTAAAAGAAAATCTGCTTATCGATTTAGGTGAATTTGGAAAAGAATTTACTGCAACTTCATCGGTAAGAACAGTATATAATAAAGAAAGTGATTATATGTATAAGTTTTCACTTCATGTAAAAATTACCGGAGCAGAACGCATTAATCATTATCATGAACTTTATAGAGGTTATGAAGTATCGCGCTTAATGCAGACTGCCTGGGGAGATAAGGTAAGGAAATCGTATCCAGAAATTAAATTGATCGTTGATCCGGGTTTTATATCTGTATCTTATAATGGAAATGTACTGGATAGTTTTTCTACCAGTGTACGTTACAATCCGTTTAAAGTTGCTGCAGACGAAAAACAAAATAATGTTTGTTTATTGGCTTCTTTATGTCAGGACAGTATTTTGGGAGATCCTTCGAGAATGCACAACATCATTCAAAAAGCTGCTGAACAAACGGGATTATCTCTGGAAAAAACCAGTGAGATTTGGTTCAAAAAATACATCAATATTATTGTTGACGGCGTAGTAAAAATGTTTAATGAGCAGGGAATGTTCTGCGAGTGGCATCAGCAAAATACGCTAGTACAATTGGGCGCTGCATTCCTGCCTGAAAAACTGTTTTTCCGCGATAATCAAAGTTTTTTATTTAGAAAATCTTTTGAAGAGCAGCTAAATGAGATTGTACCAGGTTTAGCTGAAAATGGAAAAATGTTTATTCCAGACGATCGTTTGTATAATTTATTACTTCACTATTTCTGGGTAGGAAATATTTTGGCAGTAGTAAATACTTTTGGTACCAGCGGACTTGCAGAGGAAAAAAATCTCTTAAATATTCTGTATGACAAACTAGAGGATTTACAAAAAGAAGACGAAAGCGGTCTGGTAACATTTATTCTCGAAAGCAGACATTGGAAAGTGAAAGGCAATTTACTTACGGCACTTAATGATATTGACTGTGGCGGTAATCCGGCCGGCGTTACACGTATCAATTTTCCGAATGTTTTACACAAACGCTTTTTTTCAGAACAATTAATAAATCCAAAAGGAAAAGAACTGGTTTACAACCGTTATTTCCCTAAAGAAAACGTAACGATTAGTCTGCGTCCGCTTGATTTGGAAAATGACTTAGAAATGCTGCATGAATGGTTTCATCGCGATCACGCCAAAGCCAACTGGAAAATGGACTGGCCGCTTCGTGAACTAGAAACGTATTACAGAACGCTGCTTCCAAGTGACGGTTTGTACAGCTACATTGGAATGGCCAACGGAGAACCGACTTTTAATATTGAAGTTTATTGGCCAACTCGTGATGTACTGGGAGACTATTATGATGTTTTGCCAACGGATTATGGAACGCATCAATTTATTGCGCCGACAGACCCTAAACAGAAATTTGTCTCACCATCAACACAATGTATGATTGATTATGTATTTGCTCAATCTGAAGTGGGCAGAATGGTTGGCGAAGGTTCTGTTGATTCCAGAGCTTCGATGATGAACAAGGCTTTTCATGGTTTTAAAATCGATAAGGTCATCGAAATGCCACACAAAACATCCAATCTTAATTTCTGCTACCGCGAATGGTATTGGGAGAAATTCCCTCAGAATAAAGACATTAACATAAACTCAGAAGCAGAACATAATCTTATAAACCAATAATATGGAAGATCGTAAAGTATATTCATTAATAGGCATTGGTATCGGACCTTTCAATTTAGGTTTGGCCGCTTTGTTAGAACCAGTCGATGACGTTTCATCACTTTTCTTTGATCAAAGAGAGCAATTCAACTGGCATCCGGGTCTGCTTTTTGACCATGTTACGCTGCAGACTCCATTTTTATGTGATTGTGTTTCTATGGCTGATCCTACAAGCAAATTTAGTTTTTTAAATTTCCTTAAAAAGACAGATCGTTTGTATAAATTCTTTATCCGCGAAAATTTCTTTGTACTGCGTAAAGAGTACAATTTATACTGTCAATGGGTTATTAAACAGCTTCAAAACTGCCGTTTTTCATCCAGCGTAAGAGAAATTTATTATAAAGACGGACTTTATGAATTGCATGTTTTTCATAAAGATCAGGATCTGACTAAAATTTACTATTGCGAAAAATTAGTATTAGGAACGGGTACTGTGCCTATTCTTCCTGATTTTGTCGATTTAAAAGAGATGGAAAAAGTTTGTCATACGTCAAGCTATCTTTTTAGAAAAGAAGAAATATTAGAGCAGGATACCGTAACTGTAATTGGTTCTGGACAAAGTGCTGCCGAAGTCTTTTTCGATCTGCTTCAAAACAGACCTAAAAACTTAAAACTGAATTGGTATTCACGTCCCGATCGCTTTTTTGCGATGGAATATTCAAAACTAATTTTAGAACATACATCACCAGATTACATCGATTATTTTCATCAAATGTCGTCTTCAGATCGAAAAGTTATGCTGGATCGTCAGAAATCACAATTCAAAGGAGTCAACTTTGATTTACTGAATGAAATTTATGATCATCTGTATGCACTCAGCGTAGACAATGACAACATTGGTGTAAAAATCAGACCCAATATTCAATTGGATGATATAACTTCTGGAATTCACAACAATTACGAATTGCATCTGGAACAGGTCGAACAGCACAAAAAGTTTACTGAGAAAGCCGACTATGTGATTTTAGGGACCGGATATCACTATCAGGAACCTCAATTTCTTAAAGATATTCAGCATCGCATCAGCAGAACTTCTACAGGCAGTTATGATGTAAAAAGAAACTACACAATCGATAATAATGGCAGTGAAATTTTTGTGCAAAACGCAGAAATTCATACACACAGCTACATTTCATCTGATTTGGGAATGGGTGCTTACCGCAATTCTTATATCATTAATGAAGTAGCGAAACGTGAAGTATATAAATTAGAAAAGAGAATTGCTTTTCAGGATTTTGACCTTTCGGGCATTACTGCGGAAAAAGCGGAGGAAATTAGTATTTAATACACATTTAAAATGAATATAGAAACAATACCACACTTACAAGTTTTTACCGCTCCCGTTTGGGAAAAGGTAAATCTTAATTTGCTGGCCAAAAGTTTAGCCGAATTAATGCATGAAGATGTGGCCAAACCTACGATTATAAGCAGCACAAAAGACGGTCTTACGCATTTTAAACTGACAACCGATCTGGCAGACGTTTATTATACTTTTTCGGCTTACCCAAGACTTTTGGAATATTGGCATATCGAAAAAGAAAGTATTCAGAGATGGGAAAACGGTGCAGCAGCTTCCGCTAAAGATGTTCTTTGTTTTTTTATGGAATTACAAAAAACCTTTGGCATAGATTCTTTTACATTGGCAAAATATACCGAAGAACTTCTCAATACATTATATGCTGATGCCCATTTGCACAACCGTGAAAAGTTGAGTGCTGCTGCTTTAACACAAGCCGATTATCAGACTATCGAACATCAAATGGAAGGTCATCCGTGGGTAATTGCGAATAAAGGACGTGTTGGTTTCAACAACAGCGAGTATCACAATTATGCTCCCGAAGCCAATAAGAATACGGATTTGTACTGGCTTGCTGCACATAAAAAAAGAGCCTCATTTAACGCTTTGGAAACTATTAATTTTAGTGATTTTTATGCGGAAGAATTAGGTCTTGAAGTCTATAAAAGGTTTCAGGAAAAGCTTCGTAATATGAAACTTGTCGTTGAAGATTACGTTTTTATTCCCGTACATCCGTGGCAGTTGAACAATAAAATTTTATTGCAGTTTCATCAGGATTTGGCGAATCAATATTTAGTGATTTTAGGCAAAAGCGACGATGTATATTCGCCTCAGCAAAGCATTAGAACTTTCTTCAATCTAAGTCATCCTTCCAAACATTATGTAAAAACGGCAATCTCTATTTTGAGTACAGGAAACATCCGCGGACTCTCTCCAAAACAAATGGATATTGCGCCAAGAGTTACAAAATGGGTAAAAGAGATGCTTGATAAAGATCCTTATTTTGAGGAAAAAGAAGTGGTTCTATTAGGTGAAGTTGCTACGGTTTCTTATCGTCATCCGCAGTACAATGCAATAGCTGACAGTCCGTATCATTATCGCGAAATGCTGGGTGCACTATGGAGAGAAAGTGCAGAGAAATATCGCAAACCTGAAGAAAACCTAATGACGATGGCCTCTTTATTATATATCGATGACAACGACCGTCCGTTTCTGCAGGAACTTATAAATGTCTCTGGGCTAAGCATCCAAAACTGGCTTGAGCAATATTTAGAAACTTATTTAAAACCTTTGCTTCATATTTATTATCAGCATTCCTTGTGTGTAACTCCTCATGGCGAGAACATTATTTTGGTCATGAAAAATGGAATACCGCAGCGTATTATCATAAAAGATTTCGTTGATGATATTGTTTTGACAGAAGAAGCCAAATCAAAATTACCAGCTGATCTTAAAGACGGTCTTATTCAGTCATCCAATAAAGAGAATACTCCTTTATTTATTTTGATAGGTGTTTTTGATGCTTTTTTCAGGTATCTATCTGATATTCTGCACTCACATATGGATTATGACGAACATCTTTTTTGGAAAACCGTAATAAGTTCGATTGAGGAATATCAGCAGGCAAATCCGCACTTAACAGATCGATTTGAAAAATACAATCTTTTTGAGCCAGAGTTTAAGCGTTTTTATATCAATAGTTTGAAACTGCTAAATAATGGATATGCTGAGCAAACTGGTTTTGCTGTGCCTAAAAAAGGAAGCAAACTTCCTAATCCGCTTTATGTAATCAGGCAGTACGAGATGGGAGAATTTACAGAAATTAGTAACGAAACAATACAACACCAATCATGAAAGTAGTTGTATTACGACTCCAATCCTATACTGATTTGTTTGTTACCGCGGTATTAGGACGAGAGAAAAAATTTACTTCAGGCAGTATCAATCGGGCAATTGTATTGCTTGCGGTTCCAATGGTTTTAGAGCTGGTAATGGAATCTGTTTTTGTTTGTGCCAGTTTGTTTTTTGTGAGTAAACTTGGCGCGGCAGCCGTTTCGATTGTGGGTGCTACAGAATCTGTTATCAGCTTTTCGTATTCGGTTTCAATTGGTTTAAGCATTGCGGCTTCGACTTTAATTGCAAGACGCGTTGGCGAGCAGAATTTTAAGGACGCAAGTACCACAGCGGGACAGGTAATAAACATAAGCGTTGTCTGCGGTATTTTAATAAGTCTGATATGTTTTATATGGAGTAATGAAATACTAGGACTAGTAGGACTTTCTTCAGCTATTATACAACAAGGCAGTTTGTATGCAAAAGTAATGTTTGCCAGCTGTGGGTTTATTATTATCCGTATTGCGTTAAACGGAATTCTTCGAGGTTCTGGTAACGCTTCTATGGCCATGCGTACCTTATGGCTGTCGAATGCGTTAAACATAATCTTGTGTCCCATACTTATTTTTGGATGGGGACCAATACCCGCATGCGGGCTGTTAGGAGTTGGTATTGCCACAGCTGTCGCCCGTTTTATTGGAGTCTGCTATCAGGCTTTTCATTTGATTAAAGGAACAACCATTATTCAAATTGGAAAAGAACAATTGGGATTTCATCGCGAAACTTTCCAAAAAGTATTGAGACTTACTTTTGGAGGCATGCTGCAGTATTTAATTCCTGCATCGAGCTGGCTGTTTATGATCAAAATTGTTTCTCATTTTGGAGGCAATGCTCTCGCAGGCTATATCATAGCACAGCGCGTTGCATCGATAGTGACGACGCCTGCCTGGGGAATCGGAAACGCCGCAGGAATTTTAACCGGACAAAATCTAGGTGCCCAACAGCCAGAAAGAGCCGAAAAATCAGTTTGGAGAGCAGGTATGATTAATATGTGCTTTTTGATTTCGGTTTCAATTGGTTGGATATTTATGGCAGATCCCGTAGTCAGGATTTTTTCTGATGTACCCGAAGTGATCGATAACAGCACCACTTACATTCACATTATTTCTATTGCCTATGTATTGTTAGGCTACACAATGGTTATTTCCAGAGCGCTTAATGCCGCCGGAAAAGTTATGATTGTAACCCTGCTTTACATCCTAATGTTTTACGTGATACAAATACCGCTTTCGTATGTCTTTGGAGTAGTATTGAGTTTTGGCCCAAAAGGCATTTTTGCCGCGATATTACTTTCAGAGCTTGTACTGGCTTTTGGCTGTATCACCATATTCAGAACGGGAAAATGGAAGTTAGCTAAGGTTTAAAAATAGATAGTATAGATTTTTAACACATAGAAACATAGTTTTTTTGACTTGAGAAAAGGCGTTTCACTTTTACTTAATTCATCCCGATAGCTATCGGGACTATGTGTGAGAAACTGTTTCTTTTAATTATCCTTTTTATAAAACAAAAATCAATATTTCTATGTGTTTAAATAATTAAACCCAATACGTTAAAAATAAATAACATAAACAAATTAAAATAAGATTATCATGAGCACAACACAAGAATTACATCAAGTATTTGCAACTGCATTTGAAATACCAGTAGAATCAATTACACCTGATTTAGAATATCAGGGTATTGTAGAATGGGATTCAATGAGCCATTTGCTTTTAGTTGAGGAACTGGAACGTTTTTATAATGTTTCAATTTCTATGGAAGATATTCTGGAAATGGGAAACATCGATAAAATAAAAGCAATACTGAAGAAAAACGGTGTAGAAATCCAATAATTCAAAAGAAAAAAGTATGGGACTTTATGATTTAATTCAAAAAAATAAAAAATTAAATTTTATAGATGCAAACACCAAGGTTGTTAAAACGTTTAACGATATACATGAATCTTTAGATATTGAAGATCTGCGTGCCATTGTTTTCATTTATAATGACAATCAGCTGCCGGCAATTGAAACGTTTTTGAATTTTTATCAAAAAAAATACACAGTGGCGCTGCTGAATGCGGGTTTACATCCTGACTTTAAACAAAACTTGGAAAACGAATACAGACCTGCTTATATCTTTGATCCGTCTAGAACGACTGTGGAAGATTATGATTTAAAGCAGACATCTAAAGACATTTCCCTTTTCAAAAGAAAGGAAATCCGCCTCTATCCTATTCATGGCGATGTTAAGCTCTTAATGAGCACATCAGGAACCACCGGGTCACCAAAATTTGTTAAGATTTCAGATGAAAATCTGGTACAAAATGCTTTATCTATTATGGAGTACATGCCAATAACGGAACACGATGTTGTTCCGTTAAATGTACCTATTAATTTTGTGTACGGGTTTTCGATTTTTACAACAAACTGTATCAAAGCAAAAACAATTGTGTGTACCGAAAGAGATGTACTTCAAAAAGAATTCTGGTCTGATCTTGCCGAATATGGCTACTCTACGCTGAGTGGTGTTCCTTATTTTTATGAGTTGCTGCATCGTTTTGGTTTCTTCAAAAAAGATACTCCTTCTGTACGTTATTTCACCCATACGGGAGGAATGCTGAATCAGGAACTGGCAAACGTGATTTCAAATTATACGCAGCTTTACGATAAAAAGTTTTTTGCTCAATACGGACAAACTGAAGCCAGCGGCAGAATGGCGTATTTACCGCCAAACGATTTTGAGTCGAAAGGAACATCAATAGGATTTCCTGTAAAAAATGGAAGGTTTGAAATTGATGAAAATACAGGAGAACTTATTTACTACGGTCCAAATGTTTCCGGAGGTTATGCCAATAACATTTTTGATTTGCAGGATTATGATTATACCGATAAACTTTATACCGGCGATCTAGCAGAAAAAGATGAATTGGGCTATTACCATATTAAAGGACGCATTAAACGCATCATGAAATTATTTGGTGTCCGCTTAAACTTAGATGAAGTTGAAGTTTTACTAAAAAATGAATTAGGCGGACAAACTTTTATCTGCATAAGCGTTCAGGATAAATATATAGGTGTTATACATCAGGATCCTTCTTTACAACGCGAAGCAATAACTCAGGTAATAAAACAAAAATTGGGATTACATGCCAGTTCTATAAAAAACTATTATTTCGATCAAGTGCCTCTGACTGTTAACGGTAAAGTCGATTATCCTGCTATAAACAGGGATATCAACGAAAACGAAAAATCATTTGCGGCTGCGAAAACAGTTGTCGGGTAAATTTAAATATCTAACTAACCTGTTGAGTGAATTAAAGCACACAAATTTTAACACATAGAGACATAGTTTTGATAGCTATTGGTATTGCGTCGAAAAAGAGTATGGAAGAAACATGTTTCCACACATAGATAAAACTATGTGCTTTTAAACTAGTGAAACGCCTTTTTTAAGTTTAACTAAACTATGTTTCTATGTGTTAAAATAATTTCACACAACGCGTATCTAACTAACAAACAGGTTATATATAAACCTAAAAATAAAACAAAACCATGGAACAGCAAAGTAAAAGAATTGCAGCACTGGATCTTATAAAAGGAATGAGTGTTATAGGAATGATAATCATACATACACTGCTGACGTTTGCAGATGTCAAATCGCAGTCGGAAAGTGCTATTGGAGTTTTTATTGTCTTTTTAGGCAGAGGAACTTCTATTTTTCTAATCTGCATGGGATTAACCTTTATGACCTCTCGTCATCAAAGCCTTAAAAGTTCCATAACACGCGGTTTTCTGCTTTTAGGCGCTGCATTATTAATGAATTTTTTAAAGTTCATTTTTCCGGTAATTTTTGGCTTTGCACCCGATAATTTTATACAACGATACGGCTGGCACGGACCAATTGAGCAGCAATATTTGTATTTAATGTTATTGGGCGATATACTTCAGTTAGCAGGAATGTCTTTGCTGTTCATTGGTTTTATTAGAAAATATGTTACCAATAAATATGGAATCTTAGCCATAGGACTATTAGTTGCATTAGTTTCCAGAGAAGTAAGCGGTTTCCATATTGATTATCCTGTAATTAATTATGTTATGGATCTTCTTTTCAGTACAGATTTTCCAGCTTACGTTTATTTTCCTGTTTTTCCATGGATGTCTTTTATTATCATCGGAATGTTTTTTGGCAAATGGTATCAGGAACTAAATTTCAACAGACCGCAATTGTTTAAAAATATGCTGTACTGCGGTATCGTGTCTGTTGTGCTTGGCGCGCCTCTTGTTTTTATTTACGGAGATTATAATTACAATGGTTTTTACCATATGGGACCGGGCGGTGTTATTTATTTCGCAGGATGGACTTTAATCTTCCTTTGGCTTATTTATAAAATATCGGTAAATGTCAAAGAAAATAAATTCATTAAACTTTTAAAATATTGCAGCAAGAACCTGACTACCATGTATATGACACAATGGATATTGATTTCTTGGGGCAAAGGTATCTTCGGTTTTAGAGAAAATGGAATAACTACTGTACTGGCGCTTATTGGAATGTATATTATTTTGACATTTTCGGTTCAGATTCTAATAGATTTCCTAAGAAAAAAGAAGCAGAAATCAAAAGTTATCGAAGCTTTAAATTAAAAAGTAAATATTTTTAGTTATTATTTAGATATTATTAATAGATAATTTCATACTTTTGAATCTTTATTCATTCTAAATAAGAATAATATATAATTCCAAGTATATTTCATGAAGCTCAAAATAGTATTGCTCTTTATTTTCTCGTCGACATTTTTAATGGCACAAAACACAATCACCGGTAAAATAAATGATGAACACGGAAACCCGCTAGGCGGCGTTAACATTCAGCTTTTAGGTACATCAATCAATGTGCAGACAAACGCTGGCGGCTTATATCAAATAGAGAATCTGGCAAAAGGAAGTTATACAATAGAAGCGAGTTTAGACAGACATATTTCTAAGAAACAAACAATTGTTTTAGAAAATTCTCAAAATACTTCGGTTACTATAACTTTAGAAAAAGTGGATAAAACATCAAAAGATGCCGAGAAATTAAATGATGTTGTAGTAAAAGGCATCTCTGAAAAAAGAAAAAAAGAGGAAACAGCAGAAGCCGTTTCTGTAATAGAAATGAAGGAAGCCAAGTTTAAGACCGCAGATTTAGGTGAAGTCCTTGCTCAAACGCAGGGTATTAATGTTAGACGTAACGGTGGTTTAGGCTCCCGAACCAATTTTTCGATGAATGGATTGGCAGGAAATCAAATCCGATTTTTCTTAGAGGGAATTCCTTTAGAATATCATGGTTATACTTTCGGAATTGCAACGGTGCCGGTAAATTTGGTTGATCGTGTTGAAGTGTATAAAGGAGTCGTTCCTATCGAGTTTGGAGCAGATGCACTTGGAGGTGCTGTCAATTTAATTACTCCAAAAATAAAATCTGGTTTCAGTGGCTCTTTTTCTGCTCAGGCAGGATCTTTTGGAACTTATAGAACGTCATTAATACTTAGTGAATACAATAAAAAAACTGGATTTTTTATAAAAGGAAACGGATTTTACGATACTTCACAAAACAACTATAAAGTAAATGTTGATGTTCCAGATAATGAGGGCAAGATCAAAAAAGTAACGGTGCCTCGATTTCACGATGCGTACAAAGGCTATGGATTGCAGTTAATTACTGGAGTAAAAGACAGAATCTGGGCAAAAGAGTTGAGCATTGAAGGATTTTATACCGATTACACAAAAGAAATTCAGCACAATCAATTAATGGTTGGAGTTCCATACGGAGAAGTTATGACGTATCGAAAAGCAGCTGGAACTGTTCTTACCTATCGTAATAACTTCGGAGAAAATTTCAATTTAGATTTTATTTCGGGATATAATTACAGAGAACGTCAATTTAAAGATGTATCTGATTACGTTTACAATTGGTATGGTGAGCGTATCGAAGACTCTGCAGAAAATTCGAGCGGGGAGATTTCAGATTCTAATGGTCCAAGTGATACTTACACTTGGAATAATGATGTTTTTTCACGCTTAAAAGCTTCTTGGAAAATCAATGAACGATATGCGTTAAGTTTTACTTCTGCACCCACCTATTCAAAACAAACTGGAGATGACAGACTTATTACAGGTTACGATTCCGCGGCTGCTGTAAGAGATTTGTTTACATGGGTAAATGGCGCAGACTTTAAAATAAATGCATTTAATCAAAAATTAGAAAATCTTTTTTTTGTTAAAAATTATTTGCAGAAAATCAATTCGGAAGAAAAAATTCCTTCTAATAATTCAGTGATAAAAGAAAACAGAAGCGTTAATTATTTTGGTTTTGGAGATGGATTCCGCTTTAAATTTAATGAACAATTTGCGACGAGATTAACGTATGAGTATGCTACACGTCTTCCGCAGACAGACGAGTTATTCGGTGACGGTCAATTTGTACAAGGTTATTTAAACTTAAAACCAGAACGCAGTCATAACCTCAATTTTGAACTTTTCTTTAAGTCAAAAGAAAATAATGAAAAGAGCACTTGGCAGGTTCAGACGAATCTCTTTTTAAGAAAAATAGACAATCAAATCTTATTCGTTCCAGCACTGGATCGGACTAATAGCTATCAGAACGTATTTGCTGCCACGTCTAAAGGAATTGAAGTAGCGGGAAGCTGGACTTCTAAAAATGACCGACTTTCATTTCACGCAAACAGTACATACCAGCACTTTTATAATGACTCAAACGAAGGAATATTTGCTGCTTATAGAGGAGACAGAGTTCCTAACCTGCCTTACTTTTTTGCTAACGGAGGCGCTAGTTATTCATTCTTCAACTTAATTGGCAAATCAGATAAATTATCTCTTTTTCTTGACGCAAGATATGTATATGAGTTTTTTACAAGCTGGGAAAGTGCTTCTGTCAATCAATTTGTTATTCCAAGCCAGCAGACTTTTGACTTCGGAACCACCTATCATAACAGCCTAAAAGGTGTTAAATACGCCATCACAGGAGAAATACAAAATTTAAGCAATGAAAAAAACTATGACTTTTTTGGTGTGCAAAAACCAGGAAGATCATTTAATATCAAATTAGTAACTCAATTTTAATTAATTATAAACCATAGTATGAAAACAAATCGATTTTTTATAAAAAATGCGGCATTAGCTATAATGTGTTCTGTATTTGCATTAACATCATGTAGTTCAGATGATAACAAAACAGATAACGAAGGTCAGGGAGATAATCCTGCAGTTATTGCTGCAGTTCGTGTAAATACACCATCAGGAAGAATATTTTATTTAGGAGCATATGATAAATTTCCTTCCACTCTTGATTATAAAACAATGACACAGATTGGTCCTGGAGCTACAATATATTCTTATGGAGAACATCCTTATGTATGGAATGGAACCGCTTCAACTTTAACGAAATACAATGTAAGCAACGACATGAAAATTTCTGCTTCAGACGCTGTAAGTCTTGCAGGAACTGGTGTAAGCGGTACTTTCGGGCCTCCTGCTTTCGTATCTGAGACAGAAGCTTATTTTTTCGCTTTAAATGATGGAAAAATTATCAAATTTAATCCAACAACAATGTCTATAACAGAAACTATTGCTGTGACTCCGCTTCCATTAAGCAACGATGCTGCTGTTAAAACAGCAACATATTCTAGTTATGTTACTTCTGCAAAAAAAATTATTCTGCCAGTAGGAGCTACTCCAACAGATTTTAATAAATTCCCTCAGTATGCTCAGATTGCTGTTTTTGATATCGCATCAAAAGTGGTTTCTTACGTAAATGATACTCGTATGTCAATGGGATACTATACGCTTGCTAAAGGTAATGACGGAAGTTTGTATTACCGACCTGCACGTGAAACAGCACTTTCAATAGATTACAGCACTGTAACGGGTAATCCACCACCAGGTGTATTGTTAAAAGTAAATCCTAACGGGACATTTGATTCTAATTTTTCTGTAGATTTAAAAGCAGCTCTAAATGCGCATTCAGTAAATGTGGTAGCTTATGTTCACGGAGATAAAGCTCTAGCTCAATATTTGGATAATACTTTTACACCGCCGGCAAAACCAGCTGACTGGTACAATGCTCCAACAAAATTTGCACTTGTGGATTTAAAAACCTTAAAAGTAGAACCTTTTACTTCTTTTGAAAAATACGGTACTGTTTACAGTGTAGGAACAATTGATGGTGCAGAGTATTACGGAAACATTACTGCTCCTGATGGTAAATTCAGTCTTTTAAAGCAAAAAGGAGCTGCTGAATTTGAAGCCGTTTCTGAAGCCCTTGGAGGAAGTTTAATCTTTGTTGGAAGATTAAGATAGTTATAATATCAATTTTAAATAAGAGTCTAACCTATTTCTAAATACAATTCGAACTCAGGTTAGCATCACACAAAAAGAAGAAACAGTCCAAATATGGATCGTTTCTTCTTTTTTATTTAGAGATACATCGTTTCGATATGAATTGAAGCTGATACCTCTATTTTTTTTTTGTGTTGTTTAACTACGTAAGGATGTTATAATACATCTTAACAAATTTATACGGCAGACAAAAACAATTCTTTCGTGTTGCGTTTGAATTCGTATATTCGGCCTTTATTTTGAAAAAAGAGAATGATTGCAAAATTGAATGAAAAAAAATCCTATCCTTGGATTGTTGTTGGCTTGTTGTGGTTCGTAGCTTTATTGAATTATTTAGATAGGCAAATGCTTTCAACCATGAAATCAGCGATGATGGATGACATTCCTGAATTGGCTAAAGCTGAAAATTTTGGTCTTCTAATGGCTATTTTCCTTTGGATATATGCACTAATGAGCCCTGTTTCCGGAATTATAGCAGATCGATTTAACCGAAAAAGGATAATCATAGGAAGTCTTTTTATTTGGTCCGGGGTTACTATGGCGATGGGCTATGCCTCTACTTTCAATCAGATTTATATTTTGCGTGGCATTATGGGTTTTAGTGAAGCTTTTTATATTCCGGCGGCATTATCCTTAATTGCAGATTACCATCAGGAAAAAACACGCTCCTTTGCAATTGCGATTCATACTACCGGAATTTATTTAGGACAGGCACTTGGGGGTTTTGGAGCCACTATTTCTAAGCATTTTTCCTGGCATTTCAGCTTTCACTCTGTAGGTTTACTGGGTGTAGTTTATAGTATAGTACTCCTATTTTTTTTACAAGAAAAGAAAGCCTACTTTTTTGATCCTTCAAAAAAGTCATCTGTCAGCTATAAATTCAAACAGATGTTAAAAGGATTGGGCATCTTATTCGGTAATATTTCGTTTTGGGTTTTACTCTTTTATTTCGCTTCACCAAGTTTACCAGGCTGGGCGGCCAAAAACTGGTTACCTACCTTATTTACCGAAACTTTACATTTAGATATGTCTCTGGCGGGACCAATTGCAACGGTAACCATTTCAATGTCATCTTTTTTTGGCGTTTTAATTGGCGGTGCTATTTCAGACAGATGGGTGATGAAACATCTTAAAGGAAGAATTTACACCAGCGCTCTTGGGTTGTTTCTTACCATTCCGGCATTATTTTTATTTGGCTACTGTTGTGACATAGCAGCCATTGTTTTTGGAGCAATCCTTTTTGGCCTTGGATTCGGAATATACGACACGAACAATATGCCGATTCTTTGCCAGTTTGTTGCGCCTCGCTACAGAGCTACCGGATACGGAATTATGAATTTTGTAGGCATTTCGGCCGGAGCTGTGATCACCGAGTTTTTAGGAAAGGCAGCAGATAATGGCGGAATGAGACATGTTTTTGTGCTACTGGTAGTTGTAGTGGTCTCTGCCATTGTTTTACAACTAGTGAGCCTGCACCCAAAAACTATAGATATGATTGAGGAAAATTAGGTTGAGGGTAAACAGATAAAATTCTTAAATATTCGTTTGGTTAAATTCATGAGTGTGTTAAAAAAATAACTTCATAAACTTTACAAGATTTTCGTAACACTCTCTAAATCATAGCAATCCTGTAAAAATCACTTCGTATAATATAACAGTTCTGCAGGTCATGATTGTAATTTTGGATAAACACTAAAATTAAAAATCATGGAAGACAGCATGAACATTTCAGACGCAGAGAATCAGTATATCGATATCTCTGAGCCGCAGGAAATCCAGTACTGGTCCGAGAAGCTCAATGTACCGGAGGAAGTACTAAAAAATGCCGTTCGGGCGGCCGGCACCAGCGTGGAAGACTTTATGGAACATCTTGAAAACAACGGATAAAGTTTAAAGTTTGACAAAAGCGGGTAAGAAATTAAAACAGTATCTTAAAAACATTTTAAGATCTATAAAACATTAAAATTTCAGTATTATGGCAAGAGAAAATTATGATAATTACGGCTTCGATGGGCGTACTTATCACGTAGCAGATGATTCTATCAATTCCGAACTGATGGAAAAAAAAGATCCTGCTGTTAACCAGCATGAAAATGATATAACGGGTATTCACAGTGATGAGTCAGAACATCATAACCCTAGACCTGACGAGCGTGATCCCGATGCAGACAGAAGAACCCTTGATGAGGAAAAAGCTGTTGAGGACGACGATGATGACTATTAACAGTTGTCAAATTATTTACTACATACACGGCTGAAAAAAAGCCATATGAGGAAAATCCTGAAAAGAGTTTTTTTAATTGAACAATTAATAAATTCTTTTCAGGATTTTTTTTTGAATCCGTCCTTTAACTTTCCTTTTCAATTAATTGCATAAATTTGCACCACAGGCTCTTTGGCCTGTCTGTATAAAGTAAAACAAACACAGGCCCGAAATATCTCCGTTTCAAAATGAACGATCCCATCCTAGAAAATCTTAATCCCAGCCAGCTTCAGGCTGTCAAAACCACTGAAGGCTACGTGCGCGTTATCGCAGGTGCAGGTTCGGGAAAAACAAAAGCCCTTACCTCCCGTTTTGCTTACATCGTGGATCGTCTAGGGGTCAGCTCCTCTAATATCCTATGCGTGACCTTTACCAATAAGGCGGCGCAGGAAATGAAAAAAAGGGTCAAGGCGCTGATCGGCGACCTTTATGATGTGAGTTTCATCACGACCTACCACGGGTTCTGCGTACGCTTTCTACGTGAGGAAATAAACAAAATCCACTATCCAAAGAATTTTATCATACTGGATGCCGAAGATCAGAAAACCATTTTAAGGGACGTATTCACTGAACTGGACATCAATTCCAAAAATCTGACCTTCAAACAGGTGCTTCGTTTTATATCCAAACAAAAAAGCACTTCGGACTATCTGGGTTACATGATTGAAAATAAAAGTTTCACTCCTGATGAAAAGGACTCGCTTTCAAGCCAGGTCTATCAGAAATACCTCGACAAACAGAAACGCAACTACGCCCTTGATTTCGATGACCTGATCCATTTCACGGCATTTATTCTCGACAGCAGTCCCGATGTGCTTGCTAAGTGGCAGGAATTGTTGCATTACATACAGGTAGATGAGGCGCAGGACAGCTCCGACAGCCAGTTCCATCTGGTGGAAATGCTCGCTCGCGTGCACCAGAACCTCTTTCTTGTGGGCGATCCCGACCAAACCATCTATGAATGGCGAGGGGCAAAACCCGAGTATCTAGTAGAATTTGACCAGATGTTTCCAGATGCGCAGACCATTTTCATGAACCAGAATTACCGTTCTACTCCCAACATTCTGAAAGTCGGCAATCATATTATTAAAAACAATAAGATAAGGGTTGACAAGGATATGGTGACCGATAATCCTGAAGGTGTCGAAGTGGTGCATTTCCACGGAAAAAATGATTTTGAGGAAACACTCTGGGTAGCTTCTGAGATTAAAGAAATCTTGAAAACAGAGAACGCATCTTATTCTGACATCACCATATTATACCGCTCTAATCATCTTTCCAGAAATATTGAGCAGGCGCTTATTAAGGAAAACATTCCTTATGCTGTCTTTGGCGGAATCCGTTTCTTTGAACGCAGGGAAATCAAAGACGTGCTTTCTTTTTTAAGACTTATTGTGCAAGGTGATAATTTCTCCTTTCTGCGGATGTTCAACCATCCTTCAAGGGGATTGGGCAAAAAGTTTTTGGAAAGGCTCAGCTTTCTAGCAGGAGAACAGAACCTTTCGTTGCTACAGGCGTTAGAGAACAATATCGAAGATAAGGAGTTAAATAAAAAAGGAGCTTCTGATTTTCTAAATCTGATTTCAGAACTCAGAATAGACTCAGAAAACAACTCGATTTCGGACCTAGTCAAAATCATACTGGACAAAAGCGGTCTTTCGGAGCTTTACCGTAAAGACGGTGACGAGGACAGATTGGAAAATATCAAAGAGCTTGTAAGCTCCATGATGCTGCTGGAAAAAGAAAACAACGGTCCGATCAATATCGTAGAATATCTTCAGGAAATAGCACTTTATACCGATCTTGATAAAGACAATGAAAACCAGAACAAGGTGCGCCTGATGACTATCCACATTTCGAAAGGCCTTGAGTTCCCTTATGTATTTCTCTGCGGTTTTACCGAAGGGGTGCTGCCTAGTGCGCTTTCAATAAAGGAAAGAAGAAAACGCGCCATCGAGGAAGAAAGAAGGCTGATGTACGTTGCAGTTACCCGCGCTGAGAAAAGATTTTACATGACAGACTCAGAAGGCTTTAATTTCACCACCGGACTAAACAAATACCCGTCAAGGTTTCTCTTTGAAATCAAGGAGGAATTTTATGTACGTAAAGGAAAACTGTCCCCTGAAATCCTTCAGGCAGCACAGTCCACTGTGGCTGCTTCACAAAACAGTGAAGATACAGCATTCCAAGAAGGGGATTTGGTCAACCATCCCGTGTGGAATAAGGGAAAAATAGTTCAAGTAGATAAAGAGAAAAATCGCTATATCGTACATTTTTTTGAAATGGGAAAAGAAAAACCCATTGATTTTTCCTTCCGTTTTCTATCCGCTGCTACCCCCGAAGAGCAAAGCGTTTCTCCCGCTGAGCTTTTAAATCTTCACGAAGAACTAAAAAATGCTCCAGATCCTTTTGCCGATGAACAGCAGACCGACCTAAAGACCGACCGAGAAAACCAAAAGTTCTCTGAGAACCAAAAGACGGACGGATGGCAGGAAGTATAACATATATTCTCAACTTGGGAAAAAAATCTTTCTGAAAGCATGACTGAAATGAAAATTAAATAATAATCGACTGTCTGGCTGTAAATAAATACCGTGCTACCAGCGTACATTTAGGATTATTAATTTAAAGAAAAAAAGTCATGGAAAATACAGATCACACCTATAATGATGATATACAGAAATGCCCTTACCACGCTGCAATGAAAGCACTGCATCAGAATCCGCCTGAAAAAAGCGAGAATAAAGATGCAGACTCCAACACCGGAAAATGGGATGAGCAGCGTAACAGCGCAGGAAGAGATGATTCTGGAAGTACGGAAAGCGTATCTTCAAACAGCAAGAATACTTTCGAAGTATAAAAAGAGCCTAAGGCTCTTTTTTATTTTAAATTCCTTATCCTTTTTAAAGCTGCTGGTTTTCCATTCCGTCAATAATTCTGCCGACTTCTGTCTCAGTAGCTCTAAGCCTTCCCTGACAGAAGGCAATCAGCTCAGATGCCCTTTTGACTTTCTCGGCAAGATCATCCACTGAAATCGTTTCGTTTTCTATTTCCTTTGAAATGGCTGTCAATTCAGTCCATGCGGCTTCATAAGTCAGTTTCTCTTCCATCATATTGTATTTTTTCTCTAACGGTGCTTTTTAGGACGGCATCATGAAGGATCACTTCTATATCTTCTCCTACTTTTATATTTTCGGTACTGCTGGTAATCTTACCATTAGATTTTATAATGGCATATCCCTTCTTAAGAATGTTCTGAGGGGACATGATTTGTACACTTTTGTTCATATGTTCCAATTGCAAGGCTCTGCTTCGAAGATATCCCGCCGTAAACTGCTTTAGACTTCCCTGCAAATATTCGATATCCTTTCTCTTTCGGCGCAGCAAATGCTGTGATATCTGGGCTGTCATCTGGGATTTCAGAAAAAGTTTCTTTTGGTGTTCATGCAAGATGTCTTTTGCCTCTGAGGTAAGTCTCTGATTAATAAAGAGAAGTCTGTCTTTGCGTTGAGCCAGAAACTCCGCTGTATTTCGACTAATGTTTCTCTTCAGCTCTTCCAGCACTTTGAAATGGCCTAAGAAAAGCTGCTGTGACCTAATCACAATATGCTGCTGCAACGAGAGCAGTCCCATCTCAAAACTGCGGTTATGAGCGATGATAAATTCTGCCGCTTTGGTTGGTGTTTTTGTATTGGTATGAGCCATCAGGTCTGTTATGCTGACATTTTTCTGGTGTCCGATGCCTGTTATTATCGGAATGGGAAATTTAGCTACGGCGCGTCCGATATTGTAATTGTCAAAAATCAGAAAATCAGACTGCGCTCCGCCCCCTCTTGTAATCACTACAGCATCATAAGGGATTCCTGTATTAAAAACTTCTATGAGTTTGTTTAAAAACAGCTTGGCATTATTGTCTCCCTGCACTATGGTGTAATAATCATCAATCTGAAAATCATAGCCAAAATCATTGTGCTGGAGCGTATGGCGGAAATCCTCATTACCTGCTGAATTGCTCGCAGACAAAACCGCTACTTTTTGGATGACAAGCGGAAGTTTGAGACGGCTGTTTAATGTTGAATAGCCATCGGCTGTTTTAGAGATAAAATCATTTTCTGACTCCAGTCTTTTAAGGGTCGCATTGCGCTGCTGTTCGAGTATCCCAAGCGTAAAATTAACATCTATATCTAACACGTTTACAGAAAGTCCGTACAGTGCATGGTAGTCGATGCTGACCTGGACCAGAACATGCAGATTATTGGTAAAGGTCTGACCGGTTTTCTTTTCAAAATCCGAAAGATGCACCGCTCCCTCTCCCCACGCCTTGCCCATAATTTTGGCTGTAATGGCGCTGTTTTTTTCTCCTTTCTCTACCAGCTCAAAGTAATGGATTTTTTTATCTGCCTTGTAGGTGTGACTGGTCACGTCTGCAACTACCCAGTATGTGCGTCCCTTAAAACGTTCGCTCAGAGCCGCATGGATCTGATAATTAAGTTGCGAAAGCGTGATAAAGTTTTCCGGTCCCATGGTATTTGCAGTGCGTTCTGTTTTTGTGTGGTTCTTCCTGAAACGCTAAGGTAGCAATAATACCCAGAAACTAAAAACGCATGAAATTCCCGTATTAAATTTGTACGCGGGCAGGCCTCAAACCTATTGCATTACAAAAGATCGGTTAATTAAAAATCCGCTATTTGCAGTTCAAATTTAAAATTTTGTTTATTTAGCCGGAAAATGACCGTGTTAAAATTACAGTGCCAACCCGATCTGACTTATTTACAGTCCTATGGTTGTTACTACCTGTTCATTATTTAGCAGCATAAACCGTAAAGCAGCCCTTAAGCCAGCAGAAATTTTTTCTCATCCTTTTTAAAGTTGATCCAATCTATTTCAAAAATTTTTCGAAGCAGATTTTTCAGGTCTTCAAAACTGCCTGGCTTTATGGCATAAAAATCGGCACCGAGCTGATAGGAAAGATCTATATTGAGCGGACTGCTGCTCGTGGAGAGCATTACTACTCTTACATCATGAAAGTTTTTTTGGGCTGTACGTATTTCTTTCAGACAGTCAAAACCGTTTTTTCCCGGCATATTGATGTCAAGGAATATAATTTCTGGAAGCTGTATCAGGGCGGTATTAAGTTCATCGAGCAGCTGTTGCCCGTCTTCAGCGAGTTTTACCGCAATGGGCATATCCAAGTCGGTTACTGCATCGAGAAACAGGAGTCTGTCATCTTCATCATCATCTGCTACAAATACAAACTTTTGATGGCTGTTGATTCTACTCATGGCTTATTCTTTTAGTGCATTAACAGAAGACAAAAATCTAAGGATTGCAGACGTCTATAAAAAATAAACCCATGTAAATCGATAAACAATCGAATTATATCCGTGGAGGCGGTTACTAGTTTATAAAAGTACGTAATTTATTTAAAATAAATACTACAACTACTGGAATAAGCAGAAAAGTCCAAATTAAAAATTCAGTTTTATTAAAAAAAATTAAAAAATCACCATCGCGGTTTATCTATTAATCCTTGGGCATGCATCAAAATTTTATAAATTTCATCAAGGTCTTATGTAACAATCACTTAACAATTTAAAGTACTTTTAAGCATACTTTCTGTCTAATGCCTAATATTAAAAGCAAAAATAATGCAGTCATATTTTTTAACCGGATCCTGCCGAGACCAGGATAATGATTTTGAACTGATAATCCGAACGGACAATGTTCAGGATGAGCCCAAATACATCCTTAGTATTGAAGACATCTCATCGCCCGAGCGTATCTGCTGGGAGTCAGCACTTACAGATTTTACAGATGCGCTGAAGCGGCTCAGTGATTTTATGATGGAAAACAGGATCAGATTTTACGGCAAAAATGCCACATCTTCACCTGTTGACCCCATAATTGACAAGCTGCTTCAGGATTTCATTTACAGCAAAACGCCAGAGCTTTTATAATCTTTATAAGCTATTGAATATAGAAAGTTTCTTTCCAAAACAGACAACTGATTTTATAACATTAAAATTAATTTACAAATGAACGATCTACAAGATTTTAAATCGGAACTCAGAGCTTTTATTGAATTTACCTATAATGCTTCGGACAAGCAGAATACTGCAGCTAGAATTAACGAAACTGAAAAAGCCGCTTTTGACTTTACCGATAAATATGTCCTGAACTCACCTGATCTCATTGCAGGTGATCTCGAACGACCAACCCAAGATATTTTAAATGAATTTATAACTGAAAAAATGCAATAACTTATTCTGGAAGTTCATCAATGCTCTGAGGCTCTCCCCTTTCCTGCGCATTCATGTGGTGCCTGTAACTGCTGGATCTTTCATACGCAAGCCTGCGCACTCTCATAATGTTTCCCAAAGGGCGGTGTTCTGGAAGGCAGTGAAAAGGATTGAAACTCAGCACATCATCAGCATACACTCTTCTTGCAGCACTGAATGTTTCCTGTGGATGAAATACAAGTTTGGCCACCGGCTGATAGGGACTTTTTTCCTCTGGCCACTGAACCGATCCGTCCTCAATAGGCATGCTGTCTAAATCTGTGCACAGTTGTGCCCCCATTTCATATTCTGCTGTACCCGACTGAAAAAACGAAGCTATGATTTCCGTTAGAAATGCATGCTCATCATTATCAATGATCTGGTCATCAATTTTCTGTCCGGCTAGAGCTTTAACATTTTCTGAAAGAGGCTTTACATTAATTTTGGCTACATAATCGCCATAACGGAGTGCTGCCATACTGAAATAGGTATCTCCCAAGATATGCGGACCCGGAGCACTGAGTTGATTGGTATCGTCGGCAAGACCCACCGCGGCAAGTACTTTCTGGACACCAACAGCTGCCTTCTGGCCTATCTGTTGCAATAATTCGCCGCTATCGGCCATTTTCTCAATATTCTCCTGCGCAGCCAAATATTCTTTAATGGTTCCCGTCGGAATGATAGGATAATTTACCAGTAGAAAATCCTGCGTAACCGCATCGGACAATTCTGGCAGTAATTTTTCTCCTTCAACACCAATTACTTTAATCGCCATTCCTCGGAATACAGACATTTTATCAGGCATTATCGATCCTTGTGCTGTAGAAAACCGCACTATGACAGGATAGGATCTCGGTGATTTAAAAAGCCCTTGGGCAATATGCTCCGGCAGGTTATCATAAATCTGAAGCTCTCCTTTTAAAATGCCGTGACTCTTTGCATGCGCATCGCGGATTGCATGACGGTGCTTTTCGTACATAAGACGGTTTACCCGTGCCATAGATTCTACGATCTTATTATTGATCTGCTGCTCATCAGACTGCTGCACTTCGATATTATCGCTGTAGGGAATGTAATTGGTCATAAAATTGATTTTTAATTTGATTAAATAATTCGTGGTTTACATTTGATTCCGCTGTAAAAACTTAAAAAAAACTCCTTAATAAAAACTAAGGAGTTCTTCGGCAGCCGGCCGGTGCCTGGAGGTAAGTAATTAACTAAATATTTGGATCAACTGTCCAAACTCTCCCGCCGGTTCCCTATCTTTTTACAGGATTAAATACTGCCTGCTGCAGCGAGAATTTTTTGGAAGGCACATTATTGCCCTCCGTAAGTTCGCTGAAATTGGCATTCATAATCCAAGTCTCGCTTCCTGATACAGCTGCTGTTGAAGGAAAGGCAAAGCGGTCTTCGATGGAAGTGGTTTCAGCAACGGTCGCTGTGTTCCAGTTATCAGTTGATTTTAGCCTGAATATTTTATTTACGCCTCCATTCTGAACAAGTGTAACAGTTGCATTGTCATTTAACAGCATTCCGTCTGCTCCGGGAAAAAACTGGTCAATTTTTACTTTTGCTCCCTTTTCTGGCGCATTCATATCGATTTTAATAAGTGCCCCCGATCCGTTGTTGGCGATCAGCAAAAAGCCCTGTGGATGATACACGATGCCGTTTGGTCCCACGCCTGCTGAGTGCAACAACTGGCTTTTGCTGAAAACAGACGCTTTTCCAGAAGTATCTACTTTATAAATTACATCGGCGTAGCTGTCTGTAACATAAGCGTTTCCTTTGTCATCAAAAGCAATGTCGTTGGGAAAGTGATCGCCAGGAACCAGCAGTGCAAGATCGATATCGGCAGTTTTCTTTCCGGTCTTAATATCAATAATAAGAAGCCTAGCCATTTTCTTTTTAGTATCCGAAGTACTGTACTTACTGTAATTGGCATCCCCTGCACATATATACAGTTTTTTTCCGTCTGGATGCACTTTAAGTCCGTAAGTAGATTTTAATGACGAATCACTGTAAAGTGCGGTATATTTCCCATCCTTAGTTACTTTTCCCACTGTTCCCAGACGTGCTGAAGAAACATAAAATACGTTTGCAGCCTTATCAAAGGCAACACCTTCAGGATACGATTCAGGTGCTTCAAATTCTATGCGTTTTGTCGGTTGCTGCGCCCAAATAGCCTGAACCAGCAGCATTGCTATAAGTATATTTTTCATAATTATTTTTGTTTAAGGATGTAAATAACGCCGCTGGCATCATCTGAAATGTAAACAGCATCATTTCCAACTGCCACTCCTGCAGGTCTTCCAAATCGTTCATTTCCAATTAGAAAACCGCTTAAAAAGTCCTCTGATCCTGTTGGATTTCCCTTTTTGTCAAACTTGATTTTTTCAACTTTATATCCTGACGGGTTCTGTCTGTTCCAGGATCCGTGCCAGCATACCAGCGCATCCCCTTTATTGGGACCGTTTTCAAAAAACGCAAAAGCGATGGGTGCACTATGGGCAGGAAATTCCATTACAGAAGCCATAGTTTTTTGTGTCCATCCTTCTTTAGTATTACCAACAGGGTCTTCCCTGCTTTTATCTACTTCTTTTTTACCGTATGCAAACGGAAAACCATAGTTGCCATTCATTACAATATGGTTAAGTTCTTCCGGCGGCCAATCATCGCCTTTGGTATCTCCACCATTATCGACACCCCACATCTCTTTGGTTACCGGATGCCAATCAAAACCTATAGTATTTCGCAGTCCAGACGCATACAGGGTTCTTTTCCAGGTCTGCGAATCTACCTGCAGCATAGCGGCAGTTTCCTTGTCGCTTTCTTTGCAGTCATTGCATACACTGCCCACAGAAATGTAGAGCTTTCCATCAGGTCCAAAATCCATTGTTCTATTGGCATGCTGTCCACCGCTAGGCAGATCTTTAATAAGTGTATCAGCAATTTTTCCCAAAGTGCCGTCTTCATTTAAAGGATAGCGCAGTACTTTATTATTATTGCATAAATACATGAAATTATCTTTTGCCGTAATGCCGTGCACGCCCGGGAAATCAGCCACCCTAATCATATTTTGGAATTTTCCGTCCTTATCTGGATCAGTCAGCATCAATACATCACCTGCGTCACGACGGGTTACATAAAGCTGGCCTTTTTTTCCTAGATACAACATTCTAGGTTTTCCGAGTCCGGTTGCAGCCGGCGTTACAGTCCAGCCTGCCAGAGGTTTCAGGCTCGAAGCTAATTTGCTCGAATATTCCAGATGTCCCGGAAAATTTGTTATGGTTGTTTTAATAGTGTTTTCTTTGGGTGGGATTCCTTTTTGAGAGTGTGCGGCGAAACTGAGAAGCCCCAGAAGCATCGTGCAGAATATTTTTTTCATCGTATTGATTTAAAGTTGATTGCTGTAATCTAGTTATCTCAAATGTAAAAAGCTGCTTTGTGATTTGTTTATAGAATAAAACGATAAGATTATAGTATTCAAACGTTTATACTTAAAAAGATTGATCTGGAAACAAATCGATATGTGAATTCTATAAAACAATAAGTGTATTATATAACTTCTGCGTTAAATATGCTTTTATTTTAGCCAATAAAACAAAAAGAAATTTCTTTCAAATTAATAAGTTACCTAAACGATCTTCAAATGAAAACCCTGCTTTTATTTATCTTTTGTTTTCTCGCAGTGCATTGTTTTGCTCAAATTGGGGAGTATTCCCAAAAAACAGCACTTGCAGTTGAAACCTATGCTTATTTAAAAGGGCAGCAGTCAGCTTTAAAAAAAATTTCTTCTGAGTTTCCCGGCCTTCATGATGATGTTTTGTCCGTTCAAAAAAATATAGACTTATACCATGGCCGATCTCAGCGAAATATAGAACTTTTTCTCAAAGAAGAATTTAGCGAACAATATTTTCTCCAGCTGACAAAGCATCTTGATTCGATGATAACGCAGCAACTGAAAAATCCAATTGAAAGGGAAAAATATGCAGAAGATCTGCTGGACAAAATCCATAAAAAAATTCGATCAGGTACTATCGGGACAACAGACAAAGGTATTTTGTCTTTTGCTTATCATGATCGCCCGCATCAGGAATTAACCGACGGTCATACTATTAATTACTCTACAAAAGGACATCCCAAGGCGGAGGAGTCAGTAGTTAAAATTCCCGTTCCAAAAAGCTGGACCGCAGAAGAAGCTGAGCATCCTGATACAATTCAGCAGTTTACCAGTTACGCAGGAAAAGGCGATGAAAAAATACTGCTGATGATTTATCAATTGGCAGAATCAGAACGAAACATGCTTCTTACCAAAGAATCAGTCTATGATTTTATAGCACCGCAAAGTGTGCTCATTCGTTCTGAAAAAGTAACTATTGACGGAATTCCTGGTGTAATGGCCGAAATAGAAGAAGTTATAGACTTTGCCGTTAATCAAAAGAAAGTACGTATGCTTCAGTTCATGTTTATCCACCAGCAGAAATTATATTGTCTTCAGGGAAGTGTTGGTCCGGCACCGATACATCACGACCTTGGCCTGCAGTTACGAAAATACGAACCGTTATTTCGTCTTGTTGCCCAAGGAACGGATATTATGAATTGATATACTGGCTAAACCATTCTTAAATTTAAAAGTAAACTACTTAATTTAAAGATTGGGACAGCGGCAGATAAATATTAAATTGAGCTCCATTCTCCGAACTGCCATATGCATTTATAATTCCATGATGATTTTTTACAATCTGTGAACAGATGGAAAGTCCGATTCCGGTTCCTTCAAATTCTGATTTACTGTGAAGCCTCTGAAAAAGACCGAAGATTTTATCGGCAGATTCTTCTTTAAAGCCAACACCATTATCGGAAACCTTTATTTTAATGAAATTTCTATTTTCATCAAGTCCAAGCTGTTTTTTCTCAGAATCCTCAGTATTGAAAGCTTCTATAGCTATACTAGGTTCAGTGCCTTCACGCTGAAATTTGAGTGAATTACCGATCAGGTTGCTAAAAAGCTGTGATAACTGAAGCGGCTGACCGGGAACAGAAGGAAGATCATTAATCTTTATAACTGCGTTTTTCTGCTCAATAAGCATTTCCACATCCGAAAGAATCCCCTGCACAATCACATTAAGATCAGTCTGCACAAATTTCCCTCCCTCTTTATTTAACTGCGAATAAGCCAATACATCGCTTATAAGTGCCTGCATTCTGCCTGATGACTGGTTTATTTTCTTTAGCTGCGACTGCGATTTCTCGTCAAGCGACGATCCTATCTTTGCATCCAGCATCTGCGAAAAAATACTGATTTTACGAAGAGGTTCCTGCAAATCATGGGAAGCTATGTAGGCAAACTGAGCCAGTTCATTATTAGATCTTACTAAATTTTCATTGGCAGCCTCGAGCTGTTCGGTTCTTTCTTTTACAATTTCCTCTATCTTCCTCATTGCCAAAACTTGCTGTGTCACATTATTAGAAATGGCGATCACCCCTAAAACATTACCGTTTACATCTCGGTACGGTTCATAAATAAAATTCTGGTAGGTGGTTTCCGCATTGCCGAAACGTATTAAGTGCACTGGCATTTCACTCGCAGTAAAGGTCTCCCCTGTTGCATATACATGATCTAAAAGCTCTTCCAGACCCTGAGCTTTGGCATCGGGAAGCGCCTCGAAAATTGGTTTGTTCATGACTTCCTCCTCCTCTTTGCCCCAGAGGTTAATCATGGATTCATTGGCTACTTCTACTCTGTGTTCAGGTCCGAGCAAAAGGCACATTGACACAGGTGCCTGCAGTATCAGATTCCTAAAATTTTTCTGTGTCTGCTCCACTTTTATTTTAGCCAGATTCAGATCTGTAACGTCTGCAGCGGTATTCATAACACCATATACATCGCCAGTTTCATTGAACAATGGAGTAAAACTATAATTAAAATAAAAGGGTTTCAGAACTCCCTGAACATGTAAATCAACTCGCTGGTTTCTTGCATGATACGGCTTTCCTTCGTTGAAAACTGCAAGAAGCTTTGGATAAATTTCCTGTTCCTCAAGCTCCGGAAGCACATCAAAATAGGTCTTTCCGACAATATCGCTTCCTTTATCCCAAACATCAATAATAGCTTGGTTAGCAAGTGTTATGCGCATTTCTGATCCTTCATATACTCCAATTGGAAAAGGGGCACTCTGCACCAGTGAACGCACCTGCTGTTCGCTGTGTTTTAATTTACCCTGAGAAAGCACCAATTCAGTAACGTCGCTGCAAAGCACCATCACACCGTCAGCATTCGCTTCTCCTCCCTTATGCGGCTGATAAACCAGATTTAAAAAACCGGCTGTCGTCTCGCCATTCGGATTAAACGTATAATAAGGATATTCATTCAGATACTGCGGTTGTCTGCTGGTACGTACCTGATCAATAATGGATTTAAAATAAGGGTCGGTTTCAGGAATTACCTCAAAAAGCGGTTTGTTTATAAGTTCGTCGAAATTCCTGTTTATGAGTCTGAGATAGGCATCATTTACAATCACAATTTTATTTTCTTCACCTTCCATTACAATTATACCCACCTCTGCTTCCTTCACAAGTCCCTCAAATCTTTTTTCTGAAGCGGAAAGTTTTTGTCTTGAAAGTACTTTCTCAGTGGTTTCCGAAAATACCGCCAGCACTCCCTGCACTTCGCCGCTGTCGCCAAAGACAGGACTGTACGAAGATGTGCAGTAAAGCTCTTCTGAAATGTTACGTCCGCTGATGAGTTGATCTTCAAAGTAAACAGCTTCTTGAGATTCCATTACTTTTTTTACAATTGGTGCACTTAAATGCGATGTAGAACTCCATACATCATCGGCGCTTTGTCCCACTGTCGGAACTTGTTCAATGCGGCCAAATAAAGAAGCGCAGGAATCATTACAGAACTGAATGTGTTCATTTCCCCACCATAACATCATAGGCAATCTTGCAGCTAAAACCAACCGCACTGTATTTCGCAGGCTGGTCTCCCATTCTTCCACAGGTCCCAAGGCGGTATTCTTCCAGTCAACCGTACGGGTCATGTGGCTCACTTCTCCTTCACCTGGAAAAAAATTTAAATCATTCTTCATTAATGTCATAGTGTTTAATTTTCTGTAAGCCGCATTTTTTTCGGAGTTCTTCTATCCAAATATAGCTTATTTACCCACAAGTGTTCAGATTATTTCAATTTCGAAAGATTAATTTCTTTTGCTTAAAGAGACACGGACGATAAGCCCCTGTTTCTTTCTTCTTTCATTTCTTTATTTTTGATCAAATGCTGCAATGGCGGTTTTTATAACAGTCTGTCAAAATGAATCGGCAGTTCATTGATTCTTTTTCCCGTTGCATTGTATACGGCATTTGTAATAGCAGGAGGCATTCCGACAATACCTATTTCACCGACACCTTTTATCCCGAGATCATTAACCATTTTATCTTTTTCATCCACAAAAATGACATTCAAGTCATGAATGTCGGCATGAACCGGAATATGATATTCAGCCAGATTGGGATTCATATATTTTCCAAAACGATGGTCGGTAATAGTTTCTTCATGGAGCGCTTTGCTGATTCCCCAGATCATGCCTCCCAAAATCTGGCTTTCGGCTGTTTTGGGATTAATAATTTTTCCTGCCGCCACACTAGTAACAGCCCTTGTAACTTCTATGATTCCCAGTTCTTCATCCACTTCAACTTCAACAAAAACGGCACTATGTACTGCTTTGGTCTTTTTCCCATCGGTAAGCGGATTGGGCATTGCCATATTGGTCGTTTTTAATTCCTTTATTGACGATTTTTCTAAAATTTCAATAATGCTGATTCTATTGTCAGGACTGCCTTTTAAAAACAGAAATCCATTGCTGAAAATAATATCTTCGAATGCTGCCTTGCTTACAAATGAATCCTTAAGTGCAGCAGCTTTTTTAAATATTTTCTTATTTAATGCCCTGCATGCCGTTTTAACAGCTGCTCCAACTGTAGCTGTTGTAAAAGAACCACCCTGAATCGGTGCAAAAGGCATACTGCTGTCAGCGTAGGAAAATATAATATTGTCTAAGTCCATTCCCAATTCATCGGCGGCAATCTGGCTCATAACAGTCAATGTTCCTGTACCAATATCGGTAACTGCACTTTTTAATTCTACCCTGCCGTCAATTGTGACTTTGGCTTCAACACGCGCTAGAAGCCGGTTTGCATCCCAAATTCCCGTTGCCATTCCATAACCGACAAGTTTATTGCCGCGTTTCATGGTTCTTGGCTGTGGATTTCGGTTTGACCATCCAAATTTTTCCGCTCCCTGACGGTAGCATTCTTTTAATTCTTTACTTGAAAATTCTTTATCAGAACTTTTATCAATATCAGAATAATTGATTAGCCTAAATTCAAGCGGATCTATGTTTAATTTACAGGCCAGTTCATCCATTGTAACTTCAATGGCATGAATACCGGTGCTGCCACCCGGAGCACGCATATCCAAGGGAGAATACACATCCAGCGGAACGAGCTTGCTTTCCAGTAAGGTATTTTCTGCAGGATAAAGCATATTAGACCAATTGACCACCATTTCTACATAGTCTTCAAACTGAGAGGTCTCTGCTGATGCTTTATGATATATTGCATTTACTTTTCCAGTCTCATCGGCACCAAACTTAGTGTATTGAATAGTTGGCGGTCTGTGCCCGAAAGTAAACATCTGAGCACGATCTAAAGTTACCCTTACGTTTCGTTTTAAAGCAAGCGAAGCCATGACAGCCATAAATAACTGATATTGAGGTCTCAGACCAGAACCAAATGCACCACCTACAAAAGGCGAAATGACCTGAACATTTTTCATTTTCAGCCCAAAAACATTGGCAACGTAAAACTGCGAATTAATGGTTCCCTGCGTTTTATCGTAAATTTTCAATTTGTTTTTCCCTTCATAAATTACTGTTGAAGCAAACATTTCCATCGGATTATGATGTTCTGTTCCGTGCTTAAATTCACCCGAACTCTGTACATACGAATTACGATACGCTTGCTCAAAATCTCCTTTAGGTTTTGGCGGGGGCGGTTTCAGCATCGAGGCGATACCTTTTTTGGGATCACGCTCTTTATCAAGGTTTGATTCTAGATCGGTTTCAAATTGCTCTTCTTTGTATGCCAGCTTAATTTTCATGGCCGCATATCTTGCCATTTCAAATGTCTCAGCCACAACTAAGGCAATCGGCTGTCCGTTGTATTTTATTTCATTATCTTTCAAGGGCTTAAAAACTGTTCCGGGCGGTGCATCCATGTCGGCATACTGAATATCAAACCAGGCAGTTGAAGGTCTGTTTTCATGCGTAAATATTTCGACGACACCAGCCATCTTTTTCGCATCAGCAGTATCAATAACTGCAATTTTTCCTTTCGTAATCGTGCTGTTTACCACATAACCGTATAGCAGATCCGGCGCCTGATATTCTCCTGCATATTTCGCCTGTCCTGTCACTTTCAAAGCACCTTCCAAACGGCTGATTGGTTTTCCTATTGCTGGTGTTTTTGTCATTTCCTTCAATTTTAAATTTGCTACAATGATGGTTTCGCGCCAGGTCTCTGTGACTTGGGATTTAGCGCCATCATACAATTTCTGACGATTGCTCTTTTTGCCAGTTCGATCTTAAAAGAGTTATGTTCATAGCCCTTTGCACCTTCTAAAATAAGCTCGGCGGAAGCTGCAAAATTTTCACGGCTTGGTTCTTTTCCTTTCAAAAAATCTTCTGCTTCGGGAACACGCCATGGTTTATGTGCGACTCCGCCTAAAGCAATTCGTGCTTCTTTTATAACACCTTCAATTATATCGAGCCCTGTTGCAACTGAGACCAGTGCAAAAGAGTACGAACTCCTATCTCTTAATTTTAAGTACGAATAGTATTTTTCAAATCCTTTAACGGGAAGATCGATACTGGTAATGACTTCTCCATGTACCAGATTATTATCTCTATTAGGTGTATCACCCGGAAGCCTGTGAAAATCGGCAAATGGAAGTACTCTTTCCCCATCAGGACCGCTGATATTCACGATGGCTTCTAAAGCCGTAAGTGCCACACACATATCCGAAGGAAATACTGCAATACAGTTATCGCTCTGCCCTAAAATGGCATGGATTCGGTTGTATCCATTAATTGCAGCACATCCCGAACCAGGATCGCGTTTGTTGCAGGGCGTGTTGATATCATAAAAATAATAACAGCGGGTTCGCTGCATGAGATTGCCACCATTGGTTGCCATATTTCTGATCTGCGGTGAAGCACCCGCTAAAATTGCTTTTGAAAGCAAAGGGTATCGCTCTTCAATAATCGGGTCGTAAGCTGTATCGGCATTGGTGTGAAGTGCCCCTAGACGGATTCCTCCATTGTCAAGACGGATAATTGAATTACAATCTTTTACAGGATTGATATCAACCAATTTATCTGCCTTAGTAATAAAATATTTTAGCAGGTCATTTAGATTTGTTCCTCCTGCTACAATTTTATTTCTGATGTCACCATTAAGCTCATTTACGGCATCAGAAATATCATTAACCTTTATATAAGAGAAATTATTCATGATAACCTCCTTCCTTCACCGCCATAACAGCATCTATAATACCTCTGTTTGCACCGCATCGGCAGAGGTTGCCAGACATTAGTTCTTGTACTTCTTCCCTGCTCTGAGCTTTGTTTTCCTGCAGCAATCCCACAGCGCTGCAGATCTGTCCGGGCGTACAATAACCGCACTGAAAAGCATCATGTTCGATAAAGGCTTTTTGAAGGGGATGCAGATTTTGACCATCCGAAAGTCCTTCGATGGTTGTGATTTGTGCACCGTCTTTCATAACGCCCAAAGTCAGGCAGCTTAAGATTCTTTTTCCGTCGGCCAAAACGGTACAGGCACCGCACTGTCCGTGGTCACAGCCTTTTTTGGTACCTGTTAAAGCTAAATGCTCTCTTAGAACATCCAGCAGTGAAACCCAAGGCTCCAAACTCAGCGAATAGGATGTGCCATTAATATTAAGGGTGACGGGTTGCGTATTACTTGTTTTCATTAGCAGGAAATTAAAATGTGATCTCTTATGGAAAGAAGATTGAAAGTAAAACCTTTAAAAATCATTAAGTTATATGATTTCATTAAGGATTTGTCAAATTCCAACCGCGAACAATTGGTTATCTGAAGAAATAGACAGAAAAGACTGTTATACAAACTTTCATTTTTGTTTTCATAACTCTAAAAAAAAGAAATGAGAAACTTAGCTTGTTTATAAGTAAAATTACAGGCCGATCATAAGAACTTGTAATTTAAATGCTGCAATCATTAACCATAATTATATAAAAATCAGCACGATGACTTTTTTAAATTGACTACTTAATTTAAATTTAAATGGGTTATGGAAAATCATCATCAATATGCACTTATTACGGGTGCTACAGAAGGAATTGGATTCGAGCTTGCAAAGCTGTTTGCCAAGGACGGATATAATCTGATCATCGTTGCCAGAAGTCAGGCTGAGCTGGATGCAACAGCTTATGAACTCAAACAATATGGGATTAAGGTAATTACGTTTGCAAGAGATCTTTTTATAAAAGATGAAGTTTTTGCTTTATGTCAAGAGTTAGAAGAAAGCAGAATTGAAGTAAATGTATTAGTCAATAATGCTGGACAAGGTCTCTATGGACTTTTTAAAGATACTGACCTTAATCGGGAATTAGACATAGTGCATCTCAATATTAATGCTGCCATTATACTTACTAAACATTTCCTTCGTAAAATGCTGCTTCGCAATGAAGGCAAAATTCTCAACCTTGCTTCAATAGCGAGTAAAACTCCAGGACCTTGGCAGTCGGTATATCACGGAACAAAAGCCTTTATTCTTTCTTTTTCTGAAGCTCTTCGTTCTGAATTGGAAGACACAAACATCACAGTAACGGCACTACTGCCTGGTCCAACTAATACAGACTTTTTCAACAAAGCTGATATGAATGAAAGTAAAGCTATTCAGGACAAGGATTCATTGGCCGATCCAGCAGATGTGGCTAAAGACGGATACAATGCTTTAATGGACAATAAGGATAAAGTAGTATCAGGCTTTAGCAATAAATTAAAAGTCGGCATGAGCAATCTTCTTTCTGACAGCTTAAATGCAGAGATGATGAAAGAACAGCAAAAACCAGTAAGTAAGGATGATTAAAATAGTTTTTCTAAGCATTCGTAAAAACTTTCAATCATTCGCAAAGTGATTTGGAAATTGCTCTTTGGAGGTCATTAAAAAATCCCATTTCAAACGAAGTGGGATTTTTTAATGTCATTTTCTATCTATCCGATCGCGCGGATTTGCAATCCGTGCCCGCAAAGTTGCGTACACGCAAAAGTTTAGCATTTCAAAATAAATTCAATAACACCTAATCATTCTTTCTTAGACTGAAGAGAGTATAATTGACGAAATCACTTTGCGGGCACGGATTACAAATCCGCGCTATCGTTACGGAGATAACTTATCATAGAGCTCGTGATTAATTCGACCACTAAACACTTCAATAGGTTTGATTTCATTAACTTTGCATTATGAAAGAAAAAACAGTTCGAAGTGTTTCTGAGTTTAATAATGAACTTAAACTAAAAGGTTTCAAAGCCTTTCAGATAGAAGATGACAGCCATGCCACCCGCATTTACAGCAGAAAGGATTTCTTTAAAATATGTCTGACTACCGGACATAGTAAAATTCATTATGCAGACAAAAGTTTTGATCAGCACGGGACCATATTATTTTTCGGGAATCCGCATATACCCTACTCTTGGGAAACCATTTCGACGCAATATACCGGTTACACTATTTTGTTTTCTGAGGAATTCTTAAAGCAGTCTGATCGATCTGAAAGCCTTCATCAATCACCTTTTTTTAAAATTGGAGGAACACCTGTTCTCCATATTTCTGAAGAACAAAGATTGTTTCTCAACACTCTTTTTCAAAAAATGATCGAGGAACAAAAAAGTGATTATGCTTATAAAGATGAACTTATTCGCAGTTATATTCAGCTTATTATTCACGAATCGCTCAAACTGCAGCCTTCTGAAAATCACAATGAACCCAAAAATGGAACAGCCAGAATTGCTTCGGTATTTCTGGAACTTTTAGAAAGACAATTTCCTATAGAAAGCGCTGACAATCCTTTAACGATGTCAACCGCAAAAGATTATGCCGAAAACTTAAACATTCACGTTAATTATTTAAACCGTGCAGTTAAAGAAATTACCGGCAGATCGACTACATCGCATATAACGGAAAGAATAACCACAGAAGCAAAAGCATTATTACAGCATACCGACTGGAATATTGCCGAAATTGCGTATGCTCTCGGTTTTGAATATCCGACTTACTTTAACAACTTCTTTAAAAAACATACCAATACCAATCCGAAATCGTTCAGGGAAACTGAGGTTTGAAATTCTTAATTTTTGGTTTGATATTCTTTAACGACACCCAATGGTGTCGTTTTAATTTTGTAGCTGTAATTAAAACGTATCAATTAGATGAAAATAACAGCATTAGTGGTCTTGTCCTTTTTCGTTATCGGACAAGCAGTGGCACAAAACAAAGAATCAATTCAAAATAAAAAGAAAATGAATACAACAGAAGAACATTATACTTTTCAGTTAAGTAATAAAGTAACACGCCAAAAAGTACATTTTAAGAACCGTTATGGTATTGTACTTTCGGGAGATCTTTATCTTCCAAAAAATACAGACCAAAAATTACTTGCTGCACTAGCGATCAGCGGTCCTTTTGGAGCCGTAAAAGAACAATCTTCTGGTTTATATGCCAATCAAATGGCGGAACGCGGCTTTGCAGCATTGGCTTTTGATCCTTCTTATACAGGCGAAAGCAGCGGCGAACCTCGTAATGTAGCTTCACCAGATATCAATACCGAAGATTTTAGCGCTGCGGTCGATTTTTTAGGTTTACAAAAAAATATAGATCGAGAAAAAATCGGAATTATCGGCATCTGTGGATTTGCAGGTTTTGCTCTGAATGCAGCCGCAGTCGACAAACGTATCAAAGCCATTGCAACAACAAGTATGTACGACATGACCCGAGTAATGTCTAAAGGTTATAATGATGTCGTTACTTCAGAACAGCGTACAAAAAATCTGGAACAACTGGGATTACAGCGCTGGAAAGATGCAGAGAGCGGTAATTTTGCATCTTCTGCAAACAACCTGCCTGAAAAAATTACTGGTAGCGAACAACAATTCGTAAAGGAATATTTTGATTATTACAAAACACCGCGAGGATTCCATGTTCGTTCCATCAATTCTAATGCATCGTGGACAGCTACTATGCCCATTTCATTCATGAATATGCCAATTCTTTCTTATATCAAAGAAATCAGCCCAAGACCTATACTGATGATTGCGGGTGAAAATGCACATTCAAGATATTTTAGTGAAGACGCTTTCAAAGCAGCAGCAGAACCAAAAGAATTAATGATTGTACCAAATTCAGTCCATGTGGATTTGTACGATAGACTGGATAAAATTCCGTTTGAAAAGTTGACTGCGTTTTTTCAAAATAACTTAAAATAAACTCCTGATAGATGGATTCAGACAAAAATACTGAAGACGTTTTTAGCAGACTTTTAAAAGGTGAAATCATAACGCCACAAGATCCTGAGGCGCATCGTCTTCGAGAAGCGGCTTATGTAACCAAAGAGCTGCTTCTTAAAATGAATAATTCAAGCGATCCTCTTGAAATCAGATCAATTCTAAGTCAGATTACGGGCGCTCCTATTCACGAAAGTACAACGATATTTACGCCTATTGCTATTAACTATGGCAAAAACATAAAATTTGGAAAAAATGTTTTTATTAATTTCAACTGCACGATTTTGGATCTAGGAGGAATTATTATTGACGATAATGTTTTGATTGCACCAAATGTAAATCTGATTTCTGAGGCTCATCCTTTAGAGCCAGAAAACAGACAATCACTTGTGCCTGGTCTTGTACACATTAAAAAAAATGCATGGATTGGAGCAAATGCCACAATTCTCTCAGGTGTTACCATTGGAGAAAATGCTATTGTCGCTGCAGGCGCTGCTGTTGTAAAAGATGTTCCTGATAATGCTATTGTTGGAGGCATTCCGGCAAAAACTATAAAAATGGTCTAAACTGATGCAATAGCAAAAACTGAAATAAAATGAAAAAAATAATCATAATACTCTTTTCCGCAGTAATTTTAACTGCATGCAATTCTAACATAAATACTATGAATACAACCGAAATATTTCCAAAGGGAGACGCACTTCCAAATGATTGGTTTACAGGCAATGCCTTTTTAAAACCATTAGTTGGTAAAGATAAAAATAACGAATTTTCAGCAGGCAGCGTTACATTTGAAGCTGGTGCTAGGACAAATTGGCACACGCATCCAAAAGGTCAGGTTTTAATTGTGATTGAAGGTCAGGGACTTTATCAAGAAAAAGGTAAACCTGCCGTAATAATAAAAAAAGGGGATGTTGTAAATATTCCTGAAAACACAGAACATTGGCATGGAGCTGGTGCAGCGACCAAAATGGTTCATATTGCCATCACTAATTTTAAAGATGATGTCCAGGTAACTTGGCTTGAGCCTGTTAGTGATGAACAATATAATGATGCAAATAAAAAATAATTGAAACAGCCATTGATATTAAAGCCAAAAACTACCTTCTGGCTTTTTTACTGTTGGAAAAAAGAAATTTATTTATACTACAAAACCTCTTATTATTATATGATTACCATTAATTAAATGTTTAAATCATATAAACTCTCCATAATATGATATAAGCTAAGTTTAAACATTTTCATGAATTTTATGATATAAAATCATAATTAATATGAAGACGAAATTTAAAAAAGGGCAAGAAGTTAGACAGGAGTTTGGCGGACCAGTTATGAAAGTGATTGGCCTTGAACCTGAACTTATAGAGAATGTTATTACCCAATGGGAAGATGAAGAGGGCACTATAATTACGGGAAAATTTATGGATTCTGTTTTAGTAGATGCACAGGAAATTCCAAAAGCCTGAAATAAAAAAAGAGCGGAATATAATTTCCGCTCTTTTCTTAACTATTTGTAGAGGCACTTCCTGTGCTCCCTGCTCCTCCGCTGTTGTCATTACCGCCGTTTTCCTCGCTGTCGGTTTCATCCCATTCTCTTTCGTCTCCCCAATCACCCGTATTAGGCTTTTGCGACTGATCTCTTTCTGTTTCTCCATGATCATTTTCATCATTGTTAGAATGCATTTCGAAACCTAATATTGTCGACAACTCTTGTTCTTGTATCTTTTTCATTTTTTAAAGTTTAGAAAGAGCCCGTAATCTAAAATTATTTGGACTACAGGCTCTTGAAGTTTTACTTATAAAAATTATTTTTCTGAATCTTCTTCCGAAGCATCAAAATTAATAGTATTGTAAGCCGCCTCTGTTAAAAGGGTATCTGCTTCTTTCTCTTCTTCTAAAGTTTGCTGTAATAAAGCTGCAGCATCATCTTCTTCTAAAGTTAAAGCGAATGCGGCAAGCGTACCGTAAGAGGCAATCTCATAATGTTCAATTTTTTGAGAAGCAGCGATAATTCCAGCATCACGTACAGGGCCTTGCTGCGTTTCTTCCATAATACTTTCTCCTTCTTTGATCAAACCTTCCATTGCATCACATTTTTTTGCAGCTGCTTTTTCTCCCAAGATTTCAAAGACTCTTTCTAATCTTTCAACTTGACTTTCTGTTACTGTCAAATGATCGTTGATTGCTGTAATAAGATTTTCTGAAGTGGCATTTTTAGCCATTTTTGGAAGTGCTTTAGTTAAGGCTTTCTCAGCCCAATAAATATCTTTTAAAGAGTCAATAAATAAATCTCTTAAACCTTCCGCAGCATCAGATTTAGCTTTTACTGTTCTTCCTTTTGATTGTGTTGCAGTAGATGTTTTTGAAGCAGCTGTTTTAGATGCTGATTGTTTTGCAGGAGTTTTTGTGCTTGATTTTTTAGTTTCTGTAGTTTTCATAATAATGTCTTTTAATAATTAACTATTTCAAAATTATTTTTTAGCGCTCATTAATTCTTACAAAATTTCAAAGGCGTTTTACAAAATAAGCACTATAACTATCTCGTTATCAATAGCTATTTTGTAAAAATTGAGTTTTATTTTATAAAAATTGCTTCTAATGTATTTTTAATTATATAATTCAAAAAAGATAAAATTATGATTGCAGCAGATAACATGATTGATTTTTGAGCTTTGGAAAGTCAGTACCAAAAAATCACATTCGTGATATTGAAGCTTATATAAATCGGAGAGAGAAAATAAAGTGAATTAAACAAAAAAAACAGCCTCTAATAGAGACTGTTTTTGTCAAATTATATTCATTTAAAAATCTTAATTCAGCTCCAAACAGCTAATTAAAATATTATTTTACATCAAAACGGTCAAGATTCATCACTTTATTCCATGCAGCAACAAAATCAGCTGTAAATTTCTCAAGTGAATCGCTGACAGCATACACTTCAGCCACAGCTCTAAGTTCAGAATTTGAACCAAAAACTAAATCAGCACGAGAAGCTGTCCATTTTTTCTCGCCTGAACTGCGGTCTAAACCGTGATAAAGTTCTTTATCTGGTGAAGCAGCTTTCCATTGGGTACGCATATCTAATAGATTTACAAAAAAATCATTAGTAAAAACACCAGGACGATCTGTAAAAACTCCTGTGTCTGAACCATCAAAATTACTGCCTAAAACTCTCAAACCTCCTATAAGCACTGTTAACTCTGGAGCGGTAAGTGTTAGCAGCTGTGCCTTGTCTATAAGTAGAGCCTCAGTCGAAACCGAATAATTGCCTTTTTTATAATTACGGAAGCCGTCTGCAATAGGTTCAAGATATCCGAATGATTCAATATCTGTCATCTCTTGCTGTGCATCAGTTCTGCCGGGAATGAAAGGAACTTCCACTGAAATGCCGGCTTGTCTAGTGGCCTTTTCAATTCCTACTGCACCTCCTAAAACGATTAAATCAGCAAGTGAAACTTTTTTATTATCAGACTGTGAAGCATTAAACTCATTTTGAATATTTTCCAGCACAGCCAGCACTTTATTCAGTTCTGCAGGATTATTAACCTCCCAGTCTTTCTGCGGCGCCAGTCTTATTCTGGCTCCGTTAGCTCCTCCACGTTTATCAGACCCTCTAAAAGTTGATGCTGAAGCCCACGCAGTTCTTACAAGCTCCGAAATACTTAAACCAGATAATTCTATTTTTGATTTCAGCAATGCAACATCGCTATCTCCTATCGGTGTATGTTCTACAGCTGGTAATGGATCCTGCCATAATAAAACCTCATCTGGGACTTCCTCGCCAAGGTACAAGACTCTCGGTCCCATATCACGATGGGTAAGTTTAAACCATGCTCTTGCAAATGCATCGGCAAACTCATCTGGGTTTTCAAAAAAACGACGTGATATCTTCTCAAACTCAGGATCCAGTCTAAGGGACAAATCTGTGGTAAGCATCGTCGGCAGATGTTTTTTTTCATTGTCAAAAGCGTCTGGAATGATGGCCTCGGCGTTTTTTGCCACCCACTGATGTGCTCCACCAGGACTTTTTGTAAGCTCCCATTCAAATCCAAAAAGGTTTTCAAAGAAATTATTGCTCCATTGAGTAGGTGTTTTAGTCCAAGTAACTTCTAATCCGCTGGTGATCGTATCAGCACCTTTACCAGAACCAAAATTATTTTTCCACCCAAAACCCTGCATTTCAAGATCTGCTGCTTCCGGCTCGTTTTCAACATGGTCAGATGTAGAGGCTCCGTGAGTTTTCCCAAAAGTATGTCCTCCGGCTATAAGAGCAACTGTTTCTTCATCATTCATTGCCATACGTCCAAACGTATCACGAATATCTTTAGCTGCAGCAATCGGATCAGGATTACCATCGGGTCCTTCCGGATTAACGTATATTAATCCCATCTGCACTGCTGCGAGAGGTTTCTCAAGATTACGGCTGTGAATTCCACCATCTGGATCATCATCAGATACCAGTACACTGTGTTTCGCTACACCTTCCGAGCCATGTGCGTAACGATCATCTCCTCCAAGCCACACTTTTTCTGATCCCCAGTAAACATCTTGTTCAGGTTCCCAAACATCTTCACGCCCTCCGGCAAAACCGAATGTTTTAAAACCCATGGACTCTAAAGCAACGTTACCTGTTAGTATAATAAGATCGGCCCAAGAAATCTTATTTCCATATTTTTGTTTTATAGGCCAAAGCAGTCTTCTTGCTTTGTCTAGACTCACATTATCAGGCCAGCTGTTTAAAGGTGCGAAACGCTGCTGTCCAGCACCTGCACCTCCTCGGCCGTCTCCTACACGATAAGTTCCTGCGCTGTGCCAGGCCATACGTATAAAAAGCCCGCCGTAATGTCCAAAATCTGCCGGCCACCAGTCTTGTGAATCTGTCATTAATTCATGGAGATCCTTTTTTACTTCCTTTAAATCAAGGCTTTTAAAAGCTTCAGCATAATTAAACCCTTTGTTCATCGGATTCGACAACGAAGAATGCTGTCTGAGTATATTAATTCTTAATTGATTGGGCCACCAATCTTGATTTTTTGTCCCCTCGCCTGCAGCTGCCGACTGCTCTTTAACACCATTGTGAAATGGGCACTTACTAATGTCATTTTTTTCGTTTTCCATTTTTAAGTTTTTTGATAATTTATAATTTAACAACAATCTAAAGCTTCCAAAATATTAAAGTGACTCAAACATTTAAGTTTTTATAAATCACTGATCAGAAGCATTCCTGACAAATGTACAGTGCTCTATGTTATCGAAGCAAACTGATATTTTCTAACATCATATAGATAAAATCTAACAGTATTTAAAAAATAAATTAAATGCAGCTGACGCAAAAAACTTAATCGCATCCAATAACCAATTATTGTTTGTTAGGTAAAACACAGACATTTTTCTTTCTGAGAATACTTTCAGGCAAAGAAGCGGTTATCGATTCTTTTAATGCTTCAATAATATTACTTTTAATAAAATGACTAGAACGTACAAGACCGATTTCCCTTACCGGAGAAGGAGCTGCAAAACTGCTGAGCTTATCTGCTTGCTTTTCATTAAGATTCAAAAGTGACAGTTCTGGCAGTATTGTGGAACCTAAATTTAAGTCAGCCATCTGACGTAAGGTCTCTATACTTCCAGACTGGTATTCAATTCTTAGATCAGTAGGACTTTTAATCCGCAGCTCGCACAGATTTAAAACCTGATCCCTCAGGCAATGTCCTTCTTCCAAGAGCAGAAGCCTGTTAATATCAATATCTTTGGGCATAATGAATTTCTTTTTTTTTCCAGAATTTCCGTTTAACGCTCCGTAATGAAAAAATTCTTCATAGAAGAGTGTCTCTGCAACAAGGTCTTTATCCTCCACAGGGAGTGCCAGAATACCGACATCGATATCTCTATTTTTTAGTTTCTCTGTGATTTTTTCGGTTGTCATCTCATTTATAACCAGTTTTACATCTTGATAAGTATCGGTAAATCTGTGTATAAAAAGAGGCAGCAGATACGGCGCAAGTGATGGTATAATGCCAATTTTTATTTCACCTTTAATCTGTCCGCTTTCCTGTTCTATAATTTCTTTAATCCTGTTAAGTTCTCGAAGTGCTATTTTTGCCTGATCAATTATTTTAACGCCTGTTTCTGTAGGAACTACGGGCTGGCGGCTTCTGTCAAATAAAACTGCTCCTAGTTCCTCTTCCAGCTTTTTAATCATTCCGCTCAAAGTTGCCTGTGTCACACAGCATGCGTCTGCAGCTTTTAAAAAGTGACGGTATTTATCAACTGCGATGATATAGTCCAACTGTTGTATATTCATGAATTTTGAATAAATTTTAATAAAAAAATAGTACCTGATGCAGCATGTTGTAACATCTAATAAAGCCTCTATAAAACATCAGTACTTCTGCCCATGCATGAAATCTGCTGAACACATTTACTGTTTTAAGTGCTCAAGAATCATTCAAAAATTATTATTATAAATCAAAAGAAACTCTTCTTTTGATTTATTAAAGCGTTTTTAAACTGTCTTCAAAATTTAGTAAATTCTAATAAAGCTAAAACTTTTCCAAATAAAAACCTAAACTAAATATCGCATTTTTAACACATTAACTTTTTACATTATAATGAACATTGCAAATACTAAAGCCCCGATCTGAAATCGGGGCAGTTTTATTGGATGTCTAGATTATCCAAAGAGGATTGGTTTATTACAATTTAATGCGATAGATAAAAAAAGGAGGTCTGCCAGTGTCTGAGCTGCCTGTAAAAGCAGGAGTAGTATAGAGCTGGTTAACCGAAATATACAAATAGCCGTCTTTTGAAAGGGCTAGATTATCCGGCCAGTTTAATTTTGGGTCGCTAATAAAATCCTGCAGACTGCCCGAGGCATCCAGTTTACTGATGCCAAAACCTGTGAGATTTGTAATATAGTGACTGCCATTCTGATCTGTTGCCACGCCGTCGCTGAGAGGCTTGTCTCCAAATTTTACAATTGCTTTGCCGATAGTTTTATCATCTGCACCTTCTCTGAATAATTTCGCTGGAACCTGATACCATTTTGTACCATTCATGGCACCAAAGAAAATAGTTTCCCTATCATTGGATAATGTAATGGGATTAATCCCTACCCTAGCTGGTTTTCCGCCAAAGTTGATCACTTTTCCATTGATAACCATATCCACATCTTCTAACTGCAAGGCATGATCACCGCTGAAACGCCTTGCTTTTTTGGTTGTAAGATCAAGTGCAATTATTCCGGGATTGGAGATGTCGGCTAGATATACCCATCCTCGTGATTCATCAACAGCCAGGTCTTGAATAAAGCTTCCTTTGGGTGCTATTTTTTGGTCAAACTCTATTGTCGTTGTTATCTTATTCTTCTTCAGATCAAAATCGTACAGCCTTGTTCTGCCTAACTGCAACCCCATATCAATCATCCAAAGTTTGTTTTTCTTGTCTACAACTATGCCAAGCGGTGTATCGAAAGTTTTCGAGCTCGCTGGCTTTCCATTTTTCTGCAAGTCTGCAGAAGGATAAGGAACAGCTCTTCCCTTTATAATTTCCACCAGCTGTTCCTTAGGATCTCCAAGCGGATGAATCGTCGCAAATACTCTTCCCTCTTGGCTCACTGCCACATTCCCGGGGCGTATATCATCAAATTGGGCTACCACTTCCAGAGGATTATGGACCTTTTCTGTACTCTGCTCTTTTGTGATTCCTAAATCACTTTTTAAAATAGCCGAAGTGCCTTGGGCATAACTGCCGAAAAAAAACAAACTGGCTGTTACAGCTATAATACTGCTTTTACGTGTTTTCATAATGTCTAATTTGTTATATTTTTAAATCCATTATTTCCTGATACCGGAAACTTGAATGACAAAATTATACCAGAAAAAGCTGTATTTATAGTATTAATTTGCTTTCTTATAGTATAAATTTGCTGAGAAAGTGATTAGAATTATGATACGAACCAATCTTCTGTATGAGCCCTACAGTATTCATTTTGAAACTATGGATGTTTTTCCCGATACAAAGGGAAAAAAGAACTTCTTTGAGCTGGTCTTTGTCTTGTCTGGAAGCGGTCAACATTGTCTGAACCAGCATAGCTTCAGTTATAAAGAAAATCACATGTTTTTACTCACACCGCAAGACTGCAGTAAATTCTCTATTGAAGAAACTTCTACTTTTTTCTTTTTACGCTTCAGTAACATTTACCTCAGCAAAAACGGATTTTCAGGAGATATAATCCGCCGGCTTGAATATATCCTGCACAATGCAAACCATAAACCAGGATGCATCTTAAAAAACCAAAGCGACAAAACAATCATTCGTCCTGTAGTGGAAGCTCTCATACGCGAAGCAGTGAACAATGATATACATCAGCAGGAAATAACATTACAGCTCATCAATACCCTTATTGTTATTGTAGCACGTAATATTGCCAAATATCTTCCTCATAAAATAGAAAGCATAACAGAGGAGCGAATCATAGAAATCCTGAATTACATCCATCGTAATATTTATGAACCTGCCGCAATACGCACCGAGAAGATCTGCCGTGTATTTGGAATTTCTGAAAATTATCTAGGTAAATATTTTAAACAGCATAATGGCGAAACCCTGCAATCCTACATTAACAATTACAAGGCATCTCTTGTAGAACACCGTTTAAAATACAGCGACCTCCGTATGAACGAAATTGCCGGCGAATTGGGTTTTACAGATGAAAGCCATCTAAACAAATTCTTTAAGCTGAAAAGGGGAATAAGTCCGCGAAATTATAGAATCGATTTCCAGAAAGAACAACATGTTTTTAATAAATAATGGCACATAAGTGTGGAAAGTAAATTCAGTAAAAAATTGGATTTCTAAGGTTCGACTATATCAAAAAAAAATACTAGTATTACTTCGCTTTATTTTTCCTTATTTTAAAGGCTAATAATTATATCATCTTCCTGTAGGGATTTTAAAAAATCACCAGCTGTAAATGCTTCTGCTAATGTCGCGACGCCTTTTCTTTTAGATTTCCTAGACAAGATTCTATTTACTGCTTCCACTACTAAGGGTGCGGTCACTGCATAAATATCCTGACCTTGAGCTGCAATTTTTCTTTCTATATCATCTTTGCGCGCCACTACTTCAACACAAAATCGCTGAGATGATCTGTTCTTTTCATCAACAGGTTTTGGTTCTGGGGTACTGTCGTTTCTAAGATCGTCCAAAGAGTTGCGGCTCAAATAGGTATTGATTGTATTTACATTCAAATGGCGCGAAATAGTAATTATTTCTGAGAGCGGAAGACTCACAACTTCCTTACGTCCAATCGGGATTTTAAAATCCCATTCTTTTGAAAGAGTCTGTTCAAGTTCCTGTAGACGGTTATCTTTAAAAGTCAGTCTTTTGTAATGATTTCGATCTCCTGTTAATCTTGTTCCTTTTGTGGGATGCCATGAATCCAAGCCTATGTAAACATCGATTTCGTCTGTATAATCCCAATCATCTGTTATTACAGCTGCCAGCAAATCGGCTAATCCTCCATAAAAAGCGGCTGCCGGAATTACTAAAATATTTTTATCTTCTGCTTGTTCTGAAAATTCCTCAAAAATATCCAGTACTGCTTTTTGTTCTGCTGCTAAATCTATATAATGGCTTCCTGTTCGTAACGCAGATTTAACTATTGGCGCAGCGGTATCCAAATAAGGTCCGGCACAATTTATAATAATTGCAGCCCCGCTAAAAGCATTGTCTAATGATGCAGGTTCATGAATGTCTGCAGCTTTAACCTCTAAATCAGGGAAAACGTTATTTAAAACCAGTAGTTTCTCTAAATCTCTTCCAGAAAGAAGCAGATTTTTATATCCCTGTCTGTAAAGTTCGGCCACAATAAATTTTCCCGTATGTCCGTAAGCACCGTAAATTGCAATCCTATTTTTCATAAATTATAATTGTTTAAGATACTCTTTATCTAATGTTGTTTTTAATAGTTCAAAACTTCTAATTTTTATTTAATAAGCAATAAATTACTATGCACAGTGATCAGCTCTTGCATGGATCGCTTTAAATGAATGCTTCATTTCATTCATCCAATATTATAGATTGAAGCGCTTCAATTCGGTTAGAAAATATTTAAGTAATTCTCAAACAAAGGAAACAATATAATATCTTTACTACAAGTACGTACAATAAAGTATCCTATATACCAAAAGCATACTAATATTGATTAGCAATGTTTTAAAAATAATAAAAATGGCAAAAAAAATTAATGTAAAGGCATATTGTCCAGTAGATTACGCATTTCAGAGAATCGGTGGCAAATATAAAGGCCGAATTTTATGGTCGTTGAAGGATGATATTTTGCGCTATGGAGAACTAAAAAGAACAATTGAAGGAATTACGCCGAAAATGCTGACCCAAACCTTGAAAGAATTGGAAGCTGATGGACTAATTTTTAGAAAAGTATATCTAGAAGTTCCGCCTCGAGTTGAATATTCTTTATCTGAAACTGGTATCGAATTAATTCCTTTCATCAACCAAATGAGTCAATGGGCAGAAAAACAAATGGCTTTGATGCTATGAGCATAAATCGCGATGCTGTGTGTGTACTCACTTTTAGCAATTATATCTATTTCTTATAAAGTTTAAAACAGGGAGTTAAGAAAATATATTTGATCAAAACACCAAGAACTAGTAAATTCAAACTGCTTGAAGATTTATGAAATAAAAAAAACTATTTTTGAGAAGAAAAAACATCGGTACTCGTCAAACCTGCCAGCCTAATTTAGGATAAATAATTTGGACATCTTTAACCTTAAACCCAAGCCAAAAATAATTTTATGAAAAAAACATTCTTCTCTGTTTTTATATTAATTCTAACTATCTCTTGTTCAGAGAAAAAAACGAACAAAGAAAATAGCATAATTAAAAAAAGTAAATCCGATACGGTTGCTAAAACAGCTAATACTGAAATAGAAAATAATCCTGATTGTGTATTTGATAACAATTACAAAAAAGTAACGGAAGAATGGCTGGATGAACTTGAAATCAAAAACTATGTTTGGGATGCAGAAATTAACAAAGCAAAATTAATATATGATGGTGATACTCTTACTGTATTTAAAGGCGGATGCAACCATTTTATCAGTTCAGTAGAAATTAAAACTGACATTTACCCAAATAAGGAATTAGACACTTCTTTAATACGAAAAATCAATGAGATAGCATGTAAATTTAAATTTGATAATTATTGTAAAAAACTTATTGACGGCCAATTTAAAAGAAATAATACTAGTAATTCATCATTCTTTTTGGAGTTTGAAGATGATGATCCAGAAGATAATTTAATCTCTGAAGGCATAGAAATTTTAGAAAAGAAAAAAAGCACAATTATTAAAATATCAGAGTATTATAATTGAAACCTGTACTGTAATGTTAATTTAAAAATGGAATCAAAAAGTTACGATTTTAAAGTACTGGCAGTTCAATTGTCGTGATAATGCATTTTAAAGAGCAGGTCTTATAAAAATGTAATAAAACTGCCGAAATATCTTTTTTTAACCTTTTTCCATCTGCCGTCTGTAAATGCAGTATCTTTATGAAAATAGAAAAAATCTAAACTTCAGCAAGTTATTCCAGATTGCTGCTCCTTTAACTAGTAAAACCTTTACTCTATGAAACGATCCATCTATAAAATCATCTGTATATTGTTGCTGCTGGCTGTTGGCTCAGTACAGGCCCAGAAGAAAGACTCTGATAAATGCCGCTATACCAAAACACCTCAGGGATACCTGATGGTGCTTCGGGAAGGTGACAATGTACTGAATCTTCTTGAAGGTCTTGCCAAAGAAGAAAAGATTTCGGCTGCTTATTTTACTGGCATCGGTTTTGCGCAGGAGGCTGTGTTTGGCTTTTATGACTTCGAAAAAAAGAAATTTAACCCAAAATCGTTTTATAAGGTTGAAATGGGGAGCCTTACCGGCTCTCTGGCTTGGAAAGAAGGCAGTCCTTCACTTCACATACATGGTGTGGCTACTGATAAAGATTTCAATGCCTTCGGCGGGCATATATTAGCCCTTACAGTAGGCACTGGTTCGATGGAAATCTACATTACTACTTATAATGAGAAACTTGAAAGAAAAACAGAACAGCCCCTGAACGCTAATGTACTGCAGCTTCCCTGCATTCAATAAACAGCTTATTGTAAGGTATCGTCGCCTAACATTAAATCTGTACAAAAGCCGATGAAATACATGGCTGATTGATTAACAGCCCTTACTATATCCAAATTTATAAAGAATCAGAATTGAGCCACCACAATACCAGCTTATTTTATGAGTACACTCTTGTATTTAGTTATGTTTTTTAAAACTGTACCAGTACCCTTTACCACAGCTCTTAGGGGATCTTCGGCAATATAGACTGGCAGATCTGTCTTTTGAGAAATTCTTTTATCAAGACCGCGAAGCATCGCTCCTCCGCCGGCAAGATATAATCCTGTGTTATAAATATCGGCGGCCAATTCTGGAGGAGTTACCGAGAGAGTAACCATAATGGCATCTTCGATTCGAAGGACTGATTTGTCTATAGCCCTGGCAATCTCTCTAGATGTTACCTGTACTTCTTTAGGTTTACCTGTAAGCAGGTCTCTTCCCCTCACCATCATATCATCAGGAGTATCTTCAAGTACTTCAATTGCTGCCCCTATATTTATTTTTATCTGTTCTGCGGTAGTTTCACCGATATAGAGATTATGATGTGTTCGCATGTAATATAATATGTCCCCAGTAAAGACATCTCCTGCAATTTTTATAGATTTATCGCATATGATTCCACCAAGGGCAATTACAGCAATCTCGGTTGTCCCCCCGCCGATATCGACAACTAAATTTCCCTTAGGCTGCATTACATCTAAACCCATGCCGATGGCGGCTGCCATTGGTTCATGAATTAGAAACACTTCTTTCCCGTTTACTCTCTCGCAAGACTCCTTTACAGCTCTCATTTCAACTTCTGTTATACCGCTTGGAATACATACTACCATTCTAAGTGCCGGAGTAAAGAGGCTTTTCTTTATTTCAGGAATGTTTTTGATAAACCAGCTGATCATTTTTTCTGAAGCATCAAAATCAGCAATAACACCATCTTTAAGGGGACGTATTGTCTTGATATTTTCATGTGTTTTACCCTGCATCAAGCCAGCTTCTTTACCAACAGCAATAATTTTTCCGTTTCTGATATCCCTCGCTACAATCGAAGGGCTGTCCACAGCTATTTTTCCATCATAAATTATCAGCGTATTTGCTGTTCCCAAATCCATAGCGATTTCCACTATCATAAAATCAAATAATCCCATACCATATCGTTTTTTATAAGAACGACATTGTTATTGTTTTATTCTTTGAAAACTGGCAAAATATTAAAACGGTACAGGATATAAGCCTAATTGTAATTAATTGTAATTCAAAATGGAATATTCGAAACTTAATGAAATGTATTCAAGAAACCGACCACGTTGCATTACATAATTTAAGCAATTCAATTGCAATATTCAATAAAGCATTGGATCATATCGAAAGTAATATTATTGAGGGCCAATAAATTATAATAAATCAGAAAGATCATAATTCAATTGATTTAAGCATCGCAAAAAAAACTTTAAATTATCTCCAAAGAACAGCGAATTGCTTGTGTATAAATGCTGGTAGTAAGCCATAAAAATGTTTTAAATAAATTTACAGAATAGCCTAAACGCAGGTCTAACTCCTTAGAAAACAACTTACAGCAAAAGAAACAAACAATAATAATTAACTAATTATCAAATAATATTCTTTTAAAATAAACCATACTTCTCCGGCATCTCCTGTCTTGTTGGTTTTGAATGACTGTTATTCCAATTATTTATTTCCTCTAAAGATACTTTTATCAAAACTTTCTACCGAATCTGCCCAAGAATAAGGAATGTTTAAGCCATCTGAAGACATTATAGACATGCCACCTACCATTGCACAAATGGTATCTCTGTCACCTAAAATAGATACCGCTTTCCAAAGTCCTTCTTCAAAGTTTTGTAAATTATATGAAGTACACCAAAGTGCAAAAGGCACAGTATCCTGCGCAGTCATATTTATACCGTTACCTAAAATACTTTTTACAGTTTCTATATTATAATTGTAAGGTACACTTTTAGATTTTGATATTTTTGCCTTTGTATCACTGTCTGGTAATTCGTTTAAAATTTTATCTATAAAATCAGCTGGTGTTAACATCTTCTTGTCAAATTTCATCTGAGCTGTCAATGCAGTACCAATTGCAACGGCAACAGCACCTGTAATTGCTTCAATATTTGAATGCGTAATTTCAGCTGATTTTATGGCTAATTCTTTCACTTTTTGAAAATTGTCAAAATGGAAAGCACCAATTGGACAAACTCTCATTGCTGCTCCATTCCCCATTGAACCCTGCCCTTCAAATGCTCTTTTTGATACTTCATGCCAATTCTCACCGTTTTGAACTTCTCTTAATAGCCGTCTTAAAGTTGCACCATAACCTCTATTTGCATCTAAATCGTGATTTATGCAAAACTGTTTTATTAAGTTTTCCTGATCTATATCGCCATTCCTTTCTAATTCCTCAAAAACTGCAATAGACATCACTGTATCATCAGTAAATTCCCATTTAGTTTCAGGAATCTGTCTTAAATGAATACATTCTGAAATCTGGTCTAAGTCACCAAAAAAACTATCACCAAACGCATCTCCTATTGACACACCTAATAGTGATTTCTTAGCATTTTCAATTCTGTATGTATTATCAATATGATCCATTAATTGTCTTGTTGTTATACTATCAGGCAGCGTTTCCTCGCTTAGTGACAGTTTATTTAAGGAAGTATAAATTTCGGTTAATAAATCTTAAACAGGAAGTATTCTTTCCTTTGGTATTAACAGCTTATCCAAATCACCATTAATGATATGCACGTTCTGCTCCAGGACAAAGTCTGTAACATCCATTATACATTCTATTTTATCATTTATAAGTTTCTCAAAAGCATCGTTATCTAAATGAAACACCGCGGTTTTGCTCTGCGTCTCACTACCCGCAGCATCACGGTCTGGACGCCATTCAAGCTTTACTTTTTGATTCAGGATTTCTTTCTGGTATTCCCCTGCAGCGACTTCCGTAGCAGTATTTAAAATCTCCACAAAAGCTTCTTTCTCAATCCAGATGGCAAGCATTCTCTGCCCCTCTTTTTCTGCTGTCCAACTGCCACCATACATCATCGAAAGAAAGCTGAGTTTAAGCGGATTTACTACTGAACTTTCATTAGCAGGATAGTTAAATTTCTGGTTTTTAACTGCCTCGTCTGCCGTCTCTCTTTCGTGTGACTGATACAATAAAACATACTGCTCAATTACTTCGACAAGTTCAAAAGTCTGTCTGCTGTGTTCGAGTCTTCTATTATCCAGTAAATTCCCAATCAATTTCTGCTCGCCGTCCGGTAAAGCTTTCAAACGGTCGGAATATTTTTCAAGTGTTATGTTAAAACCATACCGCTCATCGGAACTTAACATCTGTCCTTTTCTTCTGAATTCAGCATCCCACTCTCTTAATCTTTTTGCAGCAAATTCAGCTATTGTTTCATTAGCTGTTTCTTTTATTTGTTCCAAAAAATCTTTAGCCTCCGGTGTGCCGATGTCAGCAAGCGCCCAAGTGCATTTTCTTTGAAGAGGATAGTTATCGTTCCAATTCATATATTCAAATTCTGTCAATGCCACCCTAAAAAGGGATTCTGCTGTCACTGGATTAGAAGCATCCTGAAAACTTCTGGCCATATCCTCATGTCTTGTATGCCAGTCAGACTCAAAAATCTCACATAACAGCAGTAAAATCTCTTCATCTCTGCAATAAGTTCCAGCAAAGCCGTATACCTTACCGAAAACTCCATCGCTGTCCTTCTCATTTAAAATTCTCTTTATTTCTCTTAGATCAGTTTCTCTTTGAAGCATTATCGTTGTATAATGATATTTATTTAAAATTTATTTATTTCTATCAGTTTTCATGCAGTCATATTTGATTGATCATACTTTTAAGATCTTTATTTCTTTCAGCTGCTTTTCTGATTTTTTACAGCTAATATATAATATTTTCCAGCATCTTACCGAATCATTTGAAATTCAACATTACTCAATATATTAATTCAAATAAACCCCTCCCCTCGAACCTGCCTTTCAATCGCCAGTCAAAATCATATTAAAAAAAACTAACAACAATAAAAACAATCTAAAAAATTAGGAGAAAAAACGCTAACTAACTTTTTTAATAATCTATCCATTTAATATATGCCCTACCCTACTTAACGTTGACACCACAGGCTAAAATAAATTTTAAAGACAGTCCAAAAAAGAAAGAAAGAAAGAAAGAAAGAAAGACTCCAAATATCCATCAAATCAGGTATTGCCATGCATAGATCACAATGGTAACTTTGCTATTAATTTTATCATAAATATCTGCATCCAGCATCATTAACCAGAATGAAAAAGTTTAAAATTAGAAGAACAGAACAGGACCAATGGATGGTCTCGCATCATGAACACCCCAAATTCACCTGCCTGTTTGAACCGAATCGATTCAATTACGAAAGGACTATAAACGGTCTGTCCGATCCATCGGGCAGTTTCAGTGAAATCGAGCTGCTCCATAAAATGGAAAAATGGCTCACACAGCACCACAAGGAAAAAATAATAGGATAATAGTTCAATCGGGATCATACGGGCCAGAGTGCCGTTATTTACAGGCTTCTGCTGAAGAACAGCTGCAGAAATTACTGCGGATGCTGTTGCTGCAGGGCTTTTTTTATATGCTGTTTATTTTTCTGCTGGCGATCACAAATTGATTTTTATCTTTTGGTTCTGTGCTCCAGTCTATTGTCATTATCTCTCTGAGCAATTCTCTGAGCTCTTGGAAAGAGCCAGGCTTCACAGCATAATGGTCAGCCCCCAATCTGCGGGACAGCTCGATATGAAGGCTGCTGCTGCTGGTGGAAAACATAATTATTTTTATGCCACTAAAATACCTTTCCCTTTTGATTTCCTTCAGGCATTCAAAACCATTTTTACAAGGCATATTGATGTCCATGAAGATGATATCGGGATTGCCGCTTTGAGTTTTACGAAGATTATTTAAAAGTTCCTGTCCGTCTTTGGAGACTTCCACGGCAATTTCAGGATGGAGTTCCTTTAGAGCTTCCAGAAATAAAATTTTGTCATCTTCATCATCCTCTGCCAGATAAATAATTTTACGTGAATTATGCTGCTGTAACATCGCTTAAAAATTATGCAGTTAGATAAAAAATTTAAAAATCCGCAAAAAATTATACCGGGGGGTAATATAAGCTTTTGTGCTGTATACATGGAATACCGCTCCTGACGTATCCAGCACTATAAATGTAAGAAAATTTTCTTAATAAAAAACCATAAAGACAGCCTGAAAATTTCGAGACGAAAGAAAACGGCACCATTTATTGCAAGGCTGCATTATTTTTATATCGAATGATATTTCTTGAAAGGAATTAAACTGCACTGGTAAAAAATACCCTCTGCGCAAATTTTTAATAAAGCAGAAATTCTTAAAAAAGCTGTTTTAATGAGATAAGTTATTTTTGCAGAATAGTTTAACTCTATTTTTCTATTAATACCTAAGTTTTTAATATTCAATTATTTAATTTAGCAGTCGATAAATCATAAAGAATCGTAATTTCTATTTAAAATGATACAACCAACAACTAACATCAAGCCTTTTCTTACGGTAAACCATGGAATAAAAGCAGTTGAGTTTTATACGAATGCTTTTGGAGCTGTAGAATCAAAAAGATTTTCACTTGCAGACAACAAAATTTCTTCAGTATTGACAATTGAGGGCGCTGTATTTTATCTCAGTGATGAAGAAAATTGTGATGGAACTTCTAGCCATGAATTCGGTGCACCCATTAGAATAATTTTAGAAACAAAAAATGCTGACAAAATCTTTAAAAATGCATTAAAATTTGGTGCTGCAGAAATTTGTCCCATGACAACTGAAGAAGATTGGAGAATCGGTAAATTAAAAGATCCGTTTGGTCATATTTGGGAGATCGGATATCCATTTTAAAAAAATATTTAAAGTACAATTTCCCTAATTTTCAATTACTATTTATCCTATTATTTGGAGTATTTACTCTAATTTAATGGATATTACTAAACGTTAACTTTCCTAAAATGAAGATTCTAATATTTGGCGCTTCGGCAAGCGGTGTTACCACTACCGGCAAGGAAATAGCGAAAAGATTAAACGTTGACTATTTTGACAGCGACGATTATTTTTGGAAGCTGACCGAAATTCCTTTTATCGAAAGAAATGATCCCCAGCAAAGGAATTCAAAAATTAAAGCAGATCTTGATAATTCAAAAAGCTGGATATTAGGCGGCTCTATTTTTCAATGGGGTGAAGATGTTTTTCCTTCCTTTGACTTGGTAATTTTTTTATGGATACCCGCAGATATTAGAATAGAAAGGCTGAAAAAAAAGAGAATTTGAGCGATTTGGAGATATAATCTATAACAATCCTGAACGAATAAAACAATTTGAAGACTTCATCAAATGGTCTGCCGATTATGATCAAAATACAGGTATTGCAAATAGAACCCTTCAGTCTCATGAAAACTGGTTATCGTCGTTAAACTTTCCCATTTTAAGAATACCAGGCGATCTTACGCTTGAGCAGCGTGCAGACATTATCCTTGAAAAAATAAAAGCCTTGAATTTAACCTGAAAAAAAAGATCTAAATTAATAGGTAATCAATGCAAAAGGAAAAATATGAAAAATCAACAAAACTAAAATAAATTCAACAAAACTGCCAGTCCTAAAAGCGTTTTAGGACTATCAATCCCATCTTCGTCTTCGAGCATATAATTAACTTTATTTCGAATGGCTGTAAGAGCTACAAAAGTTCGATTATAGACTCCTTTTTCGTCCAAATTCAATTTTTTGGATGTTTCTTGAATTGAATATTGTTTCCTCCATCTGTATTCAAATACCTGTCGGGTCAGCTCGGGTAAATCAATTAGTACCTCATCAATAAGAGCATATATTTCCTGCTCCTGTATATCCTCTAAAATATGAGTATAAGACAATGAATTTTCGAGGGCATTCAACTGTTCTTCTCCTGCAACTGTTTTCTCTTTTTGCTTTTTGTTCGCTCTTAGATAATCTAATATCCTAAAAGTATAAAAATGAAGCATGAAATTTTTAGCAGATCCCTCATTATTTGTTTTAATCTTTTGTGGGTTGAGCCATAAAGTCGACCAGAAATCCTGAGCAATATCGTTAGTAATGTCTGCATTACCAATACGGTTAAGAGCCCATTTATACAATAATGACGAATACCTTTTGTAAAACTCGTTAAAAGATTTTTCATCCTTTTCTGCAATCAATTCCAAGAGTTGTCTGTCTGATAGTTTCATAATATGGTAAAAAATCGCTGTAAAGGTCACGACATTATAACTCAAATGTAAGAATCAAAATCAACAAAAAACATCCGTTGTTTGTCAAAAAAATGTTCTTAACCTTTTCTTCTCATACAAATTACCTAAAAACTGAACAATTACAAAATAACAGATACTTATGTAAGGCCTTTGCCTTTGCGCAATTAACACTTGCGTAACGCATCCTTAATGAATTAGTAATAAAATTCCGAAAGAAAAAGGGGCTTTCAAATACGATTATCTTATAGAGGCAAAATTAGCAGTGCTTAAAAAATTTCAATATGGATAAAAGTAATAGGAAGTTCTTCAATGACAAACAAAATACAATAAACTGGCTGGCCCAATTATTCGAGCGCTATGTAAATGGACAGGCAACTGAAAAAGAAAAAGAAATAATAGAAAATTGGAATGCCGATTCAGAAGCCACAACATATAATGCCACCGAAACGGAAGTTAAAGAAGGCTGTAACGTTATTTGGCAACGATTGACCGCCGAGTTTGGTTTTGAACAGGAAACACCAAAACCAATTGCAAAACAAAAAGTAATCCGTTTAAGCTCGTTTATCAAATATGCAGTTGCGGCAGCGGTAATTCTGTTTGCAGGTATCGGAACTTACTTTTATACTTCCAAAGAAACTACTGAGAATATAAGTTCACAACAGTATGCTGACAACAAAATCTATTTTGAATCCAAAAAAGGCGAGCATCTGGAAATAACATTAATTGATGGTTCTACCATACGTCTAAACAGCAATACTAAGGTAGCTATAATAAAAACAGAATTTAATACCAAAATACGCGAATTCTGGCTGGAAGAAGGAGAAGCTTTTTTTGAAATTGCTAAAAACCCTGAAAAACCATTCATCATTCATAGTACAGGTTTACAAACGACCGTATTAGGAACTTCATTCAACATCAAAGCCTATAAAGAATTAGACGAAACGTCGGTATCGGTACGAGATGGAAAAGTGCAGGTGAAACATCAGGGCAATTTGTTAGGCGTATTTACTAAAAATAAACAAATAACGGTTAACAAGACAACGGGAAGTACTGTAAAAAGTCAAGTCAGCTGGGAAGATGCGGCATCTTGGATGGAAAACCGATTAGTTATGAATGGAGCAAATGCTAAAGAACTCAAATTACGACTAAAACAGTATTTCAATGTAACGGTTGAAATTAAAAACAATAAACTCGACGGAAAATTACTCAGCTGCTCTTTCCCCAGCGATGTTAGTCTGAAAGAAGTTATGCAAGGCATTAGCGTATTGTATAACATTAAGTATGACCTCAGCCAATCAGGCAAATTAATTATCTATTAAAATTTCGAAAACAAAAAACATAAAACTAGCAAAAATCAACAAAAACCAATGTACAAACGTCACCTAATAGTGGTCATACTACTACTACAATTTTTTACAATCAGCACTTTACAGTCACAAACCCTAAATAAAGAGTTTCCTGCTGAAACATTAGACAAGCGACTTACAAAAATGACACAAGAAAGCAAAATAAATATCCTTTTTGATTTGAATGTGGTAAAAGAAGTAAATATCCCTGCGTACAAAGCAAAAAATCAAACCTGGGAACAAATTTTACAAGCCACTTTATCATCAACAAACTTCACTTTAAAAAAAAGCGGGAGTTCTTATATTATTATCAAAAAGGCTGTCCCTGTAAAAAAGCTCCAGCCGGGAAGCATTAAAGGAACTGTTACAGACGTTCAAGGCGTACTGCTTCCCGGCGCAACCCTGCAAATAACAGGACCAGTAAACCTAACAACTATATCTGGTAATGATGGTACTTATTCATTTTCATTACAACCTGGTACATACACCCTGGAAGCAAGGTATATTTCGTTTCAAACACAACGAATCACCAATCTGGTCGTAACCGAAAATAACACAACGCCTTTGAATATTGTTTTAAAAGACAACTCTGATCAATCTTTAAGTGAAGTAGTTGTAACCAGTACTTACAAAAAGACAGCCGCCTCTACAGATGGATTGTTTAAGCAGCAGCAAAAAGCGGCTCAAATGAGTGATGGTATTTCTGCCGAGCAAATAGCAAAAACACCTGATAATGATGTGGCAGCTTCACTAAAACGTATTACAGGAGTAACGACAATAGCCGACAAATTTGTAGTGGTACGCTCTCTGGGGGAAAGATGGAATACGGCGGTGATGGACGGAATAATATTGCCGAGTACGGATTTCAATAACAATTTCTCTTTTGATATAATTCCAACAGCAATGGTAGAAAGCGTGGTGGTAAGCAAAACGGCTACACCTGATATGAATGCGAGTTTTGCCGGCGGTTATATAGAAATTAAAACAAAAGATATTCCGAATAAAGATTTTTTCTCTTTCAATTGGGGATCATCTTATAATAGTATTGCTACTTTTCAGCCATTCCTTACTCGACAAAATGGCAAAAACGATTATTTCGGATATGATGATGGCACAAGAAATTTTCCGCAAGGACTGCAACCGTCCGATTTTAATACCGAGAATTTCTTTGAGCAGTCCAAACGTTTTACTAATGATAATTTTACTACATACAAAACTACAGGTGATCCTGGATCGAGTTTTCAATTGGCTTTTGGTAAAAAATTTGAGTTAAAAAATAATAATAAATGGGGTTTTGCCGGAGCATTAAGTTCTAGATACGAACAAACCATTTTAGATATAGACCATACTGCGCGTTCGAACTGGATGTATAATGCCATTCGAACAGACGATACTATGCCAACACGTTTTTTTAATTACAAAAACCAAGGAGCTAGTTATACAACAAGTTCGACAGTAGCAGGAATGCTGAATTTTGGACTGCAGTTGGGAAAAAACAGGTTTTCTTTCCGTAATTCCTATACCCATACAGCCGATATCAGCCTTACACAGATCACGGGTTGGAATGAACAGAGCGACTTCGCTTCGGATGATTCGTACTATTATTTCTATAACGGAGTATTGCCTGAAGGGACGAGTCTAGAATCGATCGCTTTACCGAGAACCACCCAATACAACTACCCTATCTATCAGCAATTGTTACAGAATAAATTGGAAGGAAATCATAAACTGGGAAATACGACAGATTTAAATTGGTTTGCAGCACGTACAGCGGTTGAATATGATATGAAAGACTTCACATCTAATATTAAATATTACGGACTGTCTGGGAACGAAATGTATGCATTTTACAGGATCTATAATCCAAGTACACCAATTGTCAGACAAAATATTGATAACGATTCAGAGGATTATAATTTCGGAGCAAATATTACTTTCCAACTCAATAAAGAGTATTTTAAAAACACGATTAAAGCTGGATATTTTGGTGCTGTGAGAGACAATACGAACCAACAAACTGCTGCGAGCTTGATAGTAGATGAAAACCGTCCCAACATTCCTGCCAGCGAAAGAAATATTTTACAGTTTTATTCATTAGCCGAACTGCTCGACGGCACCCATTATGAGCCAGGACAAGTAGGCTGGTCTGTAAAGAGTTTTTATGGCGGAAAATACCATGGTAAAGTTAGCCAGCACGCCCCTTTCCTAATGTTTGATCAGCGTATGGGCACCCAATGGAGGCTGGTATGGGGAGCAAGAGCCGAATATTATAAATACGAACTGCTGCAAACTCAAAGGGAGAATCCTGTAGAAGATGGCTTTGATGAGAAGCAGTTAGACGACAAATTGTGGGAGTTTTTGCCTTCGGCAAATTTTACTTATAGTCCCACTTCTAACATGAATATGAGATTGGCATATAGCCGTTCCGTGATTAGACCATCGTTTCAGGAACGCACCGCTATCCCCTTTTATGACCCTATTGCTTCGGCAAGAATAATTAATGCGAGCGGTGTGCTATCTACTATCGTGAATAATTACGATTTTAAGTGGGAATGGTTTCCGGGACTTGGCGAAATACTCTCTTTTGGAGTTTACCATAAGAAATTTATAAACCCTATCGAACGTCTTGGTTATCGATCTCCTGAAGGAAGTCTAGAGTTATATGTGGTGAATTCCAAACAGGCCGTTTTAACTGGTTTTGAAGCAGAAATACGAAAAAGTTTTGGTTTTATGGGACAAAACCCTTTTTTGGATCGGTTTTTTGTGAGTGCCAACTTTACTTTTAACGATACCAAAGTTACTGGATACATTGACCGATTTGGGAATTACGGACAAGAAGATGCCCCAACTTATAAAGCCAACAGACCTTTGTACGGGCAGACACCTTGGGCATACAATGTGGGATTTGCTTATGACGGAGAACGCTTTGGAGTCAATATTGTTCAGAATGCCAAAGGTGACCAATATATTACGGTGGGTCATAATTATATGGATGAAGAAATTCAGCGTCCATACAGCACTACAGATGCACAATTGAGTTATCGTTTCCTTAAAGATAAAAACTTTCAGGTAAAATTTAATGTGAAAAACCTGTTTAATACACCAATCGAAACTTATAACAATTATTTGAGCTATATGACCGTCAATCCAAAATGGGAAGATACTGAGGGAAATAATCTGGCGCCGAGAGATCGATATATATTATCAGCTGGAACATCAAAAAAATACGATAAAAATACAGACGAACTAATGTTCAAGGCATACAGAGGAGCAACTTTGAGTTTAAATATGACTTATAGTTTCTAGAAAATCGAATTTGACCTTATTACACTTGAAGCAAGCTTCAGATGAAATACAAACACAGCATTTATTTTGTTTATAAGCCAGTAAGAAAAGAGAAAAACAATGAAGTTCATAATTAGTATAATGCGCCATTGTATAGGTTTGTCCGCACCCAGATGGGCTGTAATCTAAAAGTTTATTGGTGAGTGCACCATCGGTAGTCCCAAGATTACAGTAGAAAAAACGGAACCTTTCCAGAATCGCTCACGCTGGTAAGGGAAGTAGGAAGAGACGCTTTGCAGAGTCTTGCCTCTGGCAATGCAAAGTGAAAAAGCACAGCCAAGTAACGAGGATACAGAGGCGGGTATCCTTTAAACAGTACAACGATCCGGATTAAAAACAAATCAACCGGATTAATAATTCTAAACAATTAATATTATGAAAAATTTATTTTTTGTGGCTCTTGTAGCACTATCGCTTACAGCCTGTAGTGACAATGAAGCAGGATCAGCTGCGGATTCGTTTGGTATGAAAAGAGCTTCTGCTGAATATTCAGCTGCGTGCTCTAAACCTGTGCAATCAGTTTCTGGAAACATCACTGCTTCTACAACTTGGACTGCAGACAAAATCTGGGAAATTAATGGTATAGTAAATGTACCAGACGGTGTAACTCTTACTATTGAGGCAGGAACTTTCATCAAAGGAAGTGCACCTAACGGTACTGCAGCTACTGGAGTATTGGTAGTGCAAAAAGGTGGTAAATTAAATGCAAACGGAACTGCTACTGCTCCTATAGTATTTACAAGCTATAATCTTTTGGATTGTGATGATGAAACTACAGCTAGTCCTGGAGATTTCGGAGGGGTTATCCTTTTAGGAAAAGCTCAGGTAAATACAGAAACAGATTCTAATGTAATCGAAGGGCTTACAGATCAATCTAATCCTTCTCAATATTACTATGGTTCTACTACTTCTGCTAATAATGCTGATAACTCAGGGTCATTAACTTATGTGCGTATCGAGTTTGCAGGAAGAGTATTGCCTACAGATCCTATTACTGGAAATGGTAACGAAATCAACGGATTAACAATGGGAGGAGTTGGATCTGGTACTACAATAGACCACGTTCAAGTATCTTTCGGTAAAGATGATTCATTCGAATGGTTCGGTGGTACAGTAAATGCAACCAATTTAGTGTCTTATGCAGCAGATGATGACAATTTTGATTTTGACAATGGTTATACTGGTACTATAACCTGCGCATTGGCATTAGCAAATTACAACTCTACTCACAGTTTGAGCGGTACTAGCCCTGATTCTAACGGAATTGAGTTAGATAACAATGCAGCTGGATCAGCAGCTACACCTTTTACACATCCAGTAATTAATAATTTGACTATTGTAGGTGCAAAAAATGGTGCAAATGGTGCTTCGTATGAAAATGCTATCCACGTAAGAAGAAGTGGAAAATTGACGCTTAATGATGCAGTAGTTACAGGTTATCCAGTAGGTATCTTGAACGAAACAGTGGGTGGTGCTCCTGTGAATTCAGCTGATCTTAACTTCACTAATGTGAGTGCACACGGATTTACGTATGCTACAGCTTCAAAAATAGGAAGCACTACAGCAGCGCTTGCTATTTCTGGTGTAACAGCAACTTCTACATCTAACCCTGCAACTGCTTGGGGGATGACACAGCCATTCTTTAATGAAGGATCATGGACTGTTTCTCCAAGAAACTGTGGAGATTTCCAAGGAACTTGGACAAATTATTCATTTTAATTTACCGATTTAAATTAACCTGAAAACGGGCGGATGAAAAATACCGCCTGTTTTCTTTATATTTTACAATTATGAAAAAATTATTACTCTTTACTGCTTTATTAGTATTTAGCCTTAGCAACGCTCAATTTATAGTATGGGAAAACACCTTTGACACCCCAGAGGAAAGAGCCGGATGGAGATTCTTTGACGGAAACAATAACAATAATACTTGGGACATAGGGAAACAAGTTGTTCGTAAAGCCGCAACTCCAAATATGTATGAGGAAGTATCGCCGGATAACGTTTTAAGATATAGCCGCTTTATACCGAATGTTGTTGGAGGTCCTGCCAATTTTAAGGCCGATTATAACAACGATATAGAAGACTGGGTTATTTCTCCTGAAATAGATTTAACAACAGCGTCAGGAGAAATTGTTTTGGCCGCTATGATAGGAAGAGTAATTACATACAATACTACTTCTACCGCTAATAATACGGACAGAAGTATTTTTGTTTATGTAAGCACTCCTACAAAACCTATTCCTGATTTAGCCGATTTTAAAGCACTGCGTGCCGATATTATAGCAGCTTACAATAGCAATCCTGCCGTTCTTCCTAAGATGCTTAAAATTACCAACGCAGATTATATCGCTGCAAGCAACGCATTATTCGCTCAAGCAACGGCAGACCTTTCTCAATATGCAGGAAAGAAAATCTATATCGGATTCTGGCAGAACAATACTGTTGCAAATAACCCTGCAGCAAACATTGGTGTTCCGTTTAATGATACCAATTCATCTGGTACGTTCCAAATTGATGAGATGCAGATTTTCGCTTCAGCGGTATTAGGAATTGATGATGTAACCGCCCCTAAAATTGTTACCATACTAGTTCAAAACCCTGTAATTTCAACTTTACAGTTACAACTAAATCCTGCTTTCGACCCAAATACTACTTTTGTTAAGGCCTATAACATGGCAGGTCAAGAAGTATTGGCTACAGCCTATAAAGACCAGATAGAAGTATCGGATTTAGCTTCGGGAACTTATATTATCCATATATCAGATGGAACAGCGGTAGAAAAATTGAAAATGATCAAAAAATAATATTGCTCTGAAAACAGCGAAGCTGAGCGCTTCAAAAAAATTCTGGTACTGCTGGTTTAGCTTCGGAAAACTAACACATCTTGAAAGAAATAAAAATATAACACAATATATATGAAAAGAGCAAGAGCTTTAATAATCGCCTTGTTAGTAGTTGCAACATCCTGCGACAGCGAACTTACCAATGAATTTGACGTGGTACAAAAGCCTGCAAAGGTAAATGTAAAAGGTTTTTCTACTCCCGATGAAATAGAAATTAGATTAGATGGTAAACCAGTAATCATTAAGGATAAAAGTTTCTACAGCCAAAATATCGAAACAACCCTCAATTTTGTGCTGGACAAAGGAGAAAAAAATCCCTTAACTATTTACAACCACAAAACAGGTCAGCAAATTGCATCTTACGAAATTACTTACAATAATAGTGCGGATTACGAGAATTTTAATTTCTTTAATCTACCCGATATTTTTCTCGAAGTCTATGCCATAAAACCTTCTATAAATGTAGGAAAAGTGGGCTTTAAGTTTCTATTTGCCAATATAGGTGAATTTTCAGGTACAAAATTGGAAAGTGTAAAAGGAATACTAAAAAGAGAAAACGGAGTGGTACTTGCTACATTTGAAAACATTGGTAAAGATGATTTTTCTGAATTTAAAACTTACAATTTTTTCAGCAGTACAGCACCCGTATTTTTAGAGCTTTACAAACCGGGCACTACAGAACCTTATATTGGCACAAGCCCCTTACAAGTACAAATCATTCAAACCTATGGTGTCAATATGATTGTGCTGCAGGAAAAACAAGAAAACGGAAAAGTAGTCGTAAAAGGAGATATCGATATTGCCGATTACCTGTAATTAATTGATCTTCAAATAAAATTAAACCCAAAATTAAGGATGAAGAAGTCAATTTTAATTCTCCTGTTTGCAAGTATCCTGTTTGCATGCCAAACCGACGATGATATTCCTTTAACCTATGAAGAAGGTACAAATGAGTATGTAAACGATTGGATTTACACTCAAATGAAACGCTATTATTATTGGAACGAAAGTATGCCTGGCAAAGGCAATTTATCGTTGCCGCCAAAGGAGTATTTTGCAACTTTAGTAAATAAGAATGATCGTTTTTCGTATGCGATCCACACTTCCTCACCAGAAACATTTCCTCAAAGTCTTCAGAATTCGTTTGGCTTTGACCTTTCTTTTATTGAATATGAAGGACAAGTATATGGCGTAGTCATGTACGCACTTTCGAATTCACCGGCAGAGAGAAATGGTCTTGAGCGTGGACAGTTAATAAATGCCATCGGCGGCACGGCTTTAAGTCAGGGAAATTATAACAGCCTTTATCAAAATTTGTTAACTGCTAAAGAGGTTAAGTTACAGGTAGTTTCTTATTCTGAAAAATCAGGGTTTACAGCCCCAAAACAGATTAATATTAGTCAGGGTTTCACTTTTTCACAGCCTGTCTTCAGTCAGGTTATTCCCTACCAGAATCATATAGTGGGCTATATTGAAATTCCCCATTTTAATGCTGGTCTTTCAAAGTCACTTCTAAAAGAATTCCAGACATTCAAAAATCAGTCTGTTAATGAAATTGTTGTGGATTTAAGGTATAATGGCGGCGGCGATGTTTCTTCTGCTGCGGCACTCAGCGTACTTTTAGCTCCCAATATACAATCCAGTAACCCGTTCATACGATTTAAGGGAAATTCTAACGGAGGGGAAGTGAACCAAACCTTCAAAGAGTCTTTGGAGATGAATGAATCCCAAGTAAGTTTTGAAGCACTTAGGGCTGCCCATCCGCAAACCCAAAGGGTTTATGTTTTGTGTGGCAGCCATACTGCATCGGCTTCTGAAATAATAATTAACAATCTAAAGCCATTTATGGAAGTGATAACCATTGGTGAGAAAACTGTGGGTAAGGACGTTGCCAGCTTTGCGGTTGAAGATGACAGGATTGTTGGTGCACAGGCAAAATGGGTTTTATACCCCGCAATTTACAAACTATTTAATGCTAATGGAGAGGGCAACTATGCTGCAGGTTTACAGCCAAATGTTGTATTAAATGAATTTCAGAAATTAGAAGTCTTCCCTTTAGGAAATACAAATGAAGTGTTGCTGCATCAAGCCTTGAATTCTATATCTGGAAATGGACGCATGATGAAAGCCATCACAACACAAACTCTTCAAAAACAGAATCTCAGTATAATATCAGAACCAATGGTCATTAAGAAAATATGGCATTGAAGATAACGAGCTAAAAACGAATCGTCTTAAAATATAAAAAAAACACAAGTAAAGTGCAGGGAATTGATGCAAGAGAGCATAAGAATCTACTGGAAACCTTTCGTAGGTTTGAAGAACTGTCTTCAGAATTTAATGATAGGATCACCATTGAAGAAGAAACCAAAACACGTGAAGGGATCAAAGAGTTAACAGGTAACTACAGCCAGTTCAAAAACCTTGTTTCTGAGCTGGAAACCTGTATAAAAGGGTACGAAAAGAAGAGAAAGTCGGTACAGAGCGTTATGTACAAAAGTATCCGTAAAATGAATTCTGATGTACAAAAAAAATCTCGCTAAATAAATCTATTCTTAAAAAGCATAAAAGCCCGGCAGTCTGTCCGGGCTTGTAGTTTTATATTTAATTTAAATAGATTATTCTTAGTATAAAATCTTTTATTTCACTTCAGAAACAATTCCCCAGCTGTCAAAAATACAGTCATGCATATATCCTATTTCACACATACCTGTAATCCACTTGCTTAAAGATTCATGCATCATTCGGATCTCTGTTGTTCTTCCAGAAATTACAAAAATATTTTTGTCGTGAGGTGCTATTCCATAATTCACTATATACCCCATATTTTGCATTTCCTTTTCCAATGCTTCAGCTTTTAGAAGTGAATCCGAATAAAAAAAATAATCAATTTGCAGCTTATCTTCTTCTTCAACTGCAGCATCGCGTAGACTCACCAAAGCTTCTGTAGCAAGTCTGTAATGCTTCACTAAATTTGCATTAAAATCATTTTCAGAAACTAATCTTTTGTCTTTTTTTGGCTTTAGGAAATTTAAAATACTCATTTTTACAGCTTATGTTTTAATTACTTTTAACAAACATATGTAAATATTTTATCACAATAAAGCTGGTAATAAAAACTTAACATTGAATATTTTAGCAGTAAAACAGCTTATCCAGACAAGTATTTTTTTTAGGCTTTTTTATTAAATGGTTACTAAAACATAAACTTTGAAAAAAGATATAATTTTAGAATCCGTTTAAGAAGCGAAAGATGATTTTAAAATTAAAACCTAGTTTATAGGCAATCGCTTTTTTTATTTAAAATACAGTCTCTTAATATCATTTTTGTTCGTCAATCATCTCGCGAATAATATCAAGAGTAAGCATTGTTTTTAACCTTGTACCGCAGCTCAAATATATCCAAGTGCCTTTAGACTCTTCTGCTGTAAACATACACGTTATTTGATCAACATTTACTGTATATTGAGTGAGATCATCTGTTCGAAACTGGATTGTTTTCATTTATGAAGACGTTATCAGGTTATTTTTAATTGATTTTGCTGTTTAATTCAGTATCTCAAAAATATACAATGTCATTTTTTTCTCATCTAAAATGAATTTAAAATAACATTATACTTGTTTGAATGAATCTTAAAGAAAAATAGATCAAACAGCTCCACAATCTCTTTAATGAGCTTGATTATTAACAGAATGCAAAATTAACCTGATCCGTCGGATATCTCTTACGGTATAAGTAACTTCAAAAAAAAATCTGAATATAAAATTCAGACTTTTCAAATTATTTTAGGATGTACTATTGGCTTCCGCTATCCAATTGTAAATTTCTGTCTGTGCCCGTCTTGGCGTTTCATTATCTTCCATTTCCAATTCATTATTACCTTGACTGTTTATAATTCTTCTTTTAGTATTATCTTCTAATTGTAGCTCAATGATCTTATTTATCTCTTTAATATGTTTTTCATCATACAAAGGAAAAGCCACTTCTATCCTCCTGTTTAAATTACGACTTAACATATCGGCAGAAGATAAATAGATTTTTTCCTGTCCGTTATTGGCAAATTTATAGATTCTGGAATGCTCTAAAAACATATCTACAATGCGATAAATTTTTATATTCTGTGATATTTTTTTAACTCCAGGTAAAAGTGTGCATATACCGCGCACTATTAATGTAACCTCAACACCTGCCTTATCTGCTTCAATAAGTTTATCAATAATATCCTTTTCATCGAGTCCGTTTACTTTTAAAAACACTGATGCTGGTTTATCTGCTTTTTTATTTTTTATTTCATTGTCTATTAGTTCCAGTAGTTTTTCTTTCATATTAAAACCAGCAGCTAAAATATGTTTTGGCTCTGCTCCTTTTTTCTTGGTCTTTAAAAATGCGAAAATCTTTTTCAAGTCATCAGTATATGCCGTTTCTGCTGTAAAAAAACCAAAATCTGAATAGATATTTGCTGTACTTTCATTAAAATTTCCTGTTGACAAATAACCATAATTCTTTTTATTGCCGTATTTGTCTTTCATGGTAACCATTGCGGCTTTGGCGTGCACTTTTAAATTAGGAAGGCTTTGAATAATTTTAATACCAGCTTTTTTCATTTCTTTAGACCAGAACAAATTATTATGTTCATCAAAACGTGCTTTTACCTCAACAAAAACAGTTACTTTTTTGCCATTTTTAGCCGCGCTGATTAAAGCATTTGCTATTAAGGATTGAGAAGAAATACGGTACAGGGTAATTTTAATTTCGGTAACATTTTTATTAATTGCCGCCTGATTAAAAAACTGAAGCACATAATAATACGATTGATAAGGAAAATGAAGCAACTGATTTTGCTTTTTTATAACATCAAAAATTGATGTTATGTTTTCAAAAGGCAGATGCGGCAGATTTGGATAAGAGCTTCCCTGAAGTTTTGGTTTAACAGGATTCGGAAATTTGAATAAATCAAAAAAATTGTGATGGCTGCCGCCTTTTATCATTTCACTCTTATAAAGTTTAAAGGCTTTTTTGCATATCGAAAATGAATCTGCATCCATATTCGAATCGTACAGAAATCTTGTGGCAGAACCTCGTTTGCGTTCTTCTATTTTTTCTTCAATTTTAGCTATCAAATCACCAGAGTTTTCATCTTCAATTAGATAATTTTCGTCTCGATTTAATTTTATAGCATTACATGAAATAATTTTATCGGCTGGAAATATCAGTGACAGACATTTTCTAATTATGGTATCAATTGAAATAATATAATGCCTGTTTTCAACACTTTGTAACTGCTTAAAACGATCCAATTTATCAGAAGGAATATTTAAATACGCAAAATTATAATTGCCTTTGCTGTCTTTTAGTTTTACCAAAAAATACAGCGCGCGATTATTCAAAAAATAAGTTTTTGGCTGGCTAAGTGTGATATACACTACCTGAATGTATGAAAGGATAATGCTTTTAAAATAATATTCAATCTCTGTTAAATGTTCTGGCAGCAGTTCCTGATACTCATAATATAGTATATCATTTAAAGCTAATTCGGTGAGGATTGAATAGCTCCATATTTTTCCAAATCTATTTTGCTGCAGATTTACCTCTCTTAATACATCTTCTAAAAGATCGCTGTTTTTCTTCGTTTTCTTTTTCTGCAGTTTATTTATTTTAACCCTGAAAAACTCGTCAAGGTTAGAAGAATGAATAGCTAGAAATTTGATTCGGTCATATACAGCATTATTGATGTCTGCGGCTTCGTCCAGAATACAGTTATTAAAAGAAAGCCAAGAGATTTCTGAAGGTATAAGATGGTTTTGCACGTTCTATATTTTGATGGTTAAATCTAAATTAACAAAATACTAACTTCGGAAATTTAAATCATTATTTTTTCTTTGTTTTATTACAAACCAAGCAATTAACTAAAAAATAATCTATTGCTAACATATCCTTCTATATCCAATATCATTTAAGAAAATGGTCAAGATTTCTGACAGTAAAAAAGCCTCCAAGAGTATATACTTGGAGGCTTTCGAGTTTTATTTTTTTTTGAATAAAGACAATATTAGATAATTAAAGGAATTGGATTTTTCTGCAGTTCGCAAAGCAGTTTTCGGTTTCCTTTATTTACTGCTGCCCGAACCTTTTTTTTCTTCACTTCATATTCTCTTATACATCTTTCGAGTTCACTGTACAGCATGTTATATTTTTCATACAACCTCTCAAGTGATTCCATTCCCTCTCGGATATCTGCCTCTTGAGGTTCCTCTAGTAAATACGGAAATGCTGATGACATTGCTTCAAATTTATCAAAAGCTACTGCCAGAACCCTGTGCTCTCTGGAATTTATCCCATTCATTATCAAATAGTATATAGTTAAATTATTATTCAAAAAAATAACGCTTACAAAACTGCTTTTTTCAATACCCTTTCCGGATAATCAGTAATAATTCCGTCAACCTGAAGCTGTATCATATTGTCGATAGCTTTATCATCGTTAACAGTCCAAGGAATAATTTTCATCTTTAAAAATCTTAAAGAATCTACAGCATTTTTGTTGAGCAGTTTATAATGCGGACTATAGATTTCAGGTTTAAAATCAAGCAGTGAAAGGTTTTTAGAAATCGAGCCTTCTCCAACCAGATAAGCCATTTTTACTTTTGGAAATTTATTATGCATCACATTTAAAACAGTCGGATCAAAAGATTGAATATTGATCTTTTGCTCAATACCTTTTTCTTTAATGATTTGCATTACCATTTCTGTAAAAACTTCAGGATTTGGCTGTGTTTTGCCATATTCTGCTTTTTCAGATTTGATTTCGATATTGTATCTAACTGGTTTTAGATTGTTTTTGGCAATATAAGCTTCGACATTAGTAATAACCTCAGATAACAAAGGTTTGTATGTTTTTTGTTTTTGCTGCTGCGGAAAATTAGCATTTCCTCTAGAACCGCTGTCAAATTTTCTGATGCTGTCATACGTCATTTCGTAGAGATTAAAACTCTTTTCTTTTTCTTTTGAAATTGGTTTCCCTTCAGAATCCGACATATATAACGAAGACATAAAAGGCTCGTGAGAAACTACAACTTTTTGATCTTTAGAAATAACAACATCAAGTTCCAAAACATCAACGCCTTTTTTTACAGCACTGAGAAAAGCCGGAATCGAATTCTCTGGAAAATTACCGCGGTCGCCACGATGTCCTTGCACTTCAATTTTTGAAGTTATTGCTTTTTGACTTCCGCACGAATATATCGCTGAAACCGCTACTAAAACGCAGATACTCTTTTTGATTTTTAACATCTTTCTAAATCGATTATTTTACTTTATCAATTCTGTAAGTGGTATTCGCTGTGTGCGTTTTACCAAACATATCGGTTGCTTTGATTTCGATTGCATGTTCGCCAATAGGCAAATCAGACGGAATATTTCCTCTCCAAACGTGCGTACTTTTTTCTGGATCGGATGAGCGTTTTCCCGGCATTAATACTTCTGATAATTCCCATTCGTAAACCAATTCTACGTACGATGGATCTTGTACTTCAACATATTCCATTTCTTTCCATTCTCCCTGATCAACTCGGTACATTACTTTGTCTTTTTTGCTTCCCATAAAGAAATTAGCAAACACACCTGATTTGGTACGTTTGGCTTTTGCCACGACTTTTGGAGCGAAAACTTTCATTTGATAATTGTCTGGTTTTCCCGCTACTTTATAATCAACTGTATATTTATTTCCATTAAAATGAATAAATGCATACCCTTTTGGCGTTCCGTCTCTCATAACCGAAATTGGAATTCCTTTTTCATCCAGTTTTCCAGAATACCAGTCGCCCGAAGTTGTTCCGATGTTATAATGATGATGCGGATTATCTTGTAACCATCCGTCTTTTTTATCTAAAAAATCCTGTCTCTGCATGTGCGTATGAGCAGAAAGCGAAAGTGTATTTGGGAAATCTTTCAATAATTCGAATAACTTTTTTCGGTCTTCATCTCTAAAAGAATCGTCTTTAGGATCTGGCTCGCTTATTGGAATATGGAATGCCATTACAATTAAATTGTCTTTTGGAACTGTTTTAAGATCGTTTTCTATAAACTGCATCTGTTCTTCTGTAAAACCTCCCCAATAGCCTTCATGATCTCTTGGGTCTGGATACAAAACATCATCTACAATAATAAAATGGACTTTTCCGTAATTGAAAGCATAATTGGCCGGACCAAAATGCGCTTCATACGTTTCATCGGCTAAATTATCTGCTTTTGCATCAAAATTTAAATCGTGATTTCCTAAAAGATTGTACCACGGAATTCCGACTTTTTTAACGGCCTGAATGTACGGATTGAATAGGCTCAAATCATTTCCAACCAAATCTCCCATACTTAATCCAAACGGAATGTTTTTAATTCCTTCTACTTCAGCCACAATTCCTCTTGCAAAAAAATCTACTTCTTCCAGATTATAAGGCTGCGGATCTCCGAAAATCAATGCCGTAAAATCTGCCGTTTCTTTTTGCGGAATCAATCCAAAATCTACTGATTCTGGGAGTTTTCCTGTTGGCGCAACCCCTTCAAACTTACCTTTTGGAGAACCTGCCGGTTTGTGGTTGTAGAAAAATTGAGGCAGATTATCTTTATTTACCTGAATTTTATAAGCCGAAGGTTTGATTACAGCAATAATAGCGTCTTCTTTTAACGGAAGTTCATAGTTTCCTTTTTTGTCTGTCAAAACCACTTCACGTCCATTAGTAACAGCAACGTTTGCAATTCCTTTTTCTTTTTTTTCTTTTTTACCGTTCTGATTTAAATCTTCATAAACGATTCCTTTTACAGTTGTCTGCGCTGTCAAAACACCACAAAACAATACTGCGCTATATATAAATGTTTTTTTCATTTTTCAATTTTTATTTATCCCACCAAACTTTAGTATTGATATTATCACCGCCAACCATTTCAACTGCTTCCAAATAATTTTCATTATTTTTAATCTGCTGGTTATCTGGATAAGTGAATCTTGACGGCATAATTCCGTCATTCAGCATTGCCGTTGTTGTTGGCAGTACTGGAAATCCTGTTCTGCGGTATTCAAACCATTGCTGATAATCTGTAAAATACAAGGCGTAGTATTTTTGCAGCATGATTCTTTCTAATGTTCCATCGTACTGCGCTTCTGGTTTAGCAAAATAAGTAGTCGGAGTAACCGCTTTTACATGTTCTATAGCCGATCTCACACCTTTTTCATAATGTCCTGCTGCATCTGCAATAAGACCTCTCTGTGCTAATTCTGCTTTAATAAACTCAACTTCCGCATACGTTAGAATATAAATCTGCATTGGGTTTTGTGCCTGTACATTTAAAAGTGTAGATGCATTGTATTTAAACTGAGAATCTGCACCAGCGTAACCGCTTGTAATTCCTTTAAATCCAATTGGTGCATTGGTTACTAAAGCAGTTGCGCCTGTTGCAATTATCGCTCTTCTCGGATCTTCAAGTGTATTTAAATTATCAATAAAGAAAGAAGCCATTTTGATGTTCAGATTAAAATCCTGCGGTCTTCCCCACGGAGAAACATTGGGAGAAACGCCTGTTACTTTCAAAATTGTGCCTTCTGCTGTATTGGCAAAAACAGGATAAATTTCCGGATGATCAGACATATAAGCCAGTTTTTGGAAAGCTCCCATTTCTGTTCTGTTTGAAACTCTTAAAAGCAATCTCATTTTTAAGGAATTGGTAAACTTTTTCCATTTCAAAACATTATTTTGAAACAAAATATCCTCAATATAAATCATTGGTTTACTGGTATCATAAAGCGTATTAGCTCTCTCTAAATCAGCCAATAGTGTTTCATAAATAAACTCTTGTTTATCGTATTTTGGATATAAAATACCATCTTCACCGCGCACGGCCTCAGTCATAGGAACGGGACCAAAAAGATCAGTAAGATTAGCGTACACCAAAGCATTAAGGGTTAAGGATATGGCTTCATAATTAGTATCTCCGGCTTTTACAGAAGCTATACGCATTTCTCTAATATTAGAAAGCCATTTGTAATAGTTATTCCACGCCGAGTTACCAATGTTATTACTTACATCGTAACGATGAAGTCCTCCTGTGATACTTGGAAAAGGAAGCGAAACCTGCATTAAATTGAAGGTCACATCTACACTCTGTGTTGCGTTTTGTGAAGCGATTCCGTAAATAATTGGGTTTAATAATGTTCCAGGGCTTATTTCGGTAATCAAATTAGGATTCTCGTTTAGTTCTTCAAAACCATTTGAACACGAAATACTGATTCCTGTAAGTAAAAGGATTAGTGCTGTAATTTTTATCTTTTTCATTGTCTTATTATAAAGTCAAACTTAAATTGAAACCATAAGTTGCGGGAGATGGCATCTGTCCCATTTCTATACCTGGTAAAATTGTATCTCCGTTTAATGCTGCTGTTTCTGGATCATAAATTGGAAAATCGGATACGGTTGCTAAATCTCTTCCGAAAATTGAAAGCTGCAGCGATTGCAATCCTGTGTTTTTCAACCATCTTTTCGGCATATTGTATTGCAGGCTGACTTCACGAAGTTTTCCATAAGAAGCGTCGAATGAGTTTGATTCTATATTGGCTCTTCGGTAATAACGAACATACCAGTCAGCAGTGGCCACTTTTTTGGTATTTGGAGAATACGTTCCGTCTGCATTTTGAACGACACCGTCTCCTATGATAAAGCCGTCTGCCCTGCCCATTTCATTAGAATTTAATTTCCCCTGCTCAGAAAGTTTGTGATGTGTCTGCGAATAAATAATACCGCCGTACTGACCGTCAATAGTTACATTCATGGTAAAATTTCCAATTGAGAAACTATTGGTAAAACCCGCTTTCCATTTCGGACTAGCATCGCCGATATATTGAATTTCTTCAGGATATGCCGGAAGGCCTGCATTATCGTACACGATTTGTCCATCAGGAGATCTCACAAATCCGAAACCATAAATAGCACTTGTAGTACCACCCACTTTTGCTATAATTGATGCTGTTCCTCCAGTTCCAATGATTTGTTGCCCGTCAATTCCTTCTGGTAATTCCATTACTTTATTCCAGTTACGTGACCAGTTTACAGTTGAATTCCATTTGAAATTTTCACCATCAATAATTTTTCCACCAAGCGTAAGTTCAATACCTCGGTTTTTTACTTTCCCTCCGTTTAAAACGGCACCGCTGTAACCCGTTGAAAAATCCATCGGAATATCGATAATTTGATTTTTCGTCACACTTTCGTAAACTGTTGCGTCAGCTGTAAGTCGATTTTTAAGCATTCTGATTTCAAAACCTGTTTCAAAACTAGTAGTGATTTCAGGTTTAAAATGGTCATTATATAAAACCGTTAAGGTCTGTGCAGAACTAGGAAAAGCACTTTGTCCGTAATATTTCTGCGTTTTATAAGGTTCAGTATCATTTCCAACCTGAGCAAAAGAAAGTCTGTATTTCAGGTAATCAATTGATTTTGGAAGTGAAAACATTTCAGAAATAACCGCACTGGTATTAACCGACGGATAAAAGAAGGAATTGTTTTCTACCGGAAGTGTACTTGTCCAGTCATTTCTTCCTGTAATATCTACAAAAAGCATGTCTGCGTACGACATCGAAACCAAACCATATAAACTGTTCATTTTTTTGTAAGCATCACCCAAAGTCAAAATTGGTGCACTTGAACCATTTGAAAGTTTGTAAACACCAGGAACCACTAAACCTGTAACTTCAGCTTCTGTTCTTCTGTATTTATAGCTCATCGCGTTTCCTCCAGCTGAAGCTGAAAGAGCGAATTTATTTCCGAAATCTTTTTTATAAGAAAGCAAAAAGTCCGAGTTAATTTCTTGTTTGAAAACATCTTGTCTTTCATAAAAACCTTTAGCATATCTGTTGATACTGTAAGGTCTTTTTTGCTCTCTGGTCTGATTGTACGTATTCATCGAAGAACGTAACATCAATTCCAAGTTTGGAGACAAAGTAATATTGGCAAAAATATTCCCAACAATCTGATCGCTGTCTAAAGTATTCGTAGCTTCATAAGCAATTAAATACGGATTATCAATAAAAGAGCTAAACGGATGTAACTGTGCAATCTGCTCTTTTCCTTTCTCCCAAATCGGACGGTACCAATCCAAATCAATATTGGGCTGTTGGAAAATCATAAAATAAGCAATCGAACCATTGTTGTATCCTGTAGAAGGAAGGTTATCACTATTTCTGGTATTGTAATTTACCGTTGTTCCCAATTTAATTTTATCCGAAACCTGGTAATTGGCGTTCACAGCAGCTGTAACTCTGTCAAAACCAGTATTCGGCATGATCCATTCATTCTTTTGATTTCCTAACGAAAGACGCATCGATCCTTTGCTGTCACCACCCTGAATAGAAACATTATTATTTAAAGTTACACCCGTTCTCCAGAAATCTTTACGATTATCTCTGTAAGACTGCCACGGAAGTCTTTGTGCCGATTGTCCTTGCAAAGCCGGATCGTACTGATAAAAATTTTGTCCTGTAAAAGCGGGTCCCCAAGCACTGCTGGTACCGCTTGTTGAAGTTCCGTCAGCAGAATTTCCATAAGAATAATATTGGCTGCCATCTGCACCTGGAGAATTTCCAGTTCCTTGTCCGTATTTGTATTGGTAATCCGGCCATCTTTGGATGACATCGAAAGTCGCTCCAGTGTTGAAAGAAATTCCTAAACCTTTATTTTTCTTTCCTGATTTTGTCGTAATAATCAAGGCTCCGTTTGCAGCACGGCTTCCGTAAAGCGCAGTTGCACCTGCACCTTTAAGTACTGTAACGGCATCGATATCATCTAAATTAAGATCAGAAATTCCGTTTCCGTAATCAATTGGAGAGTCTTCTCCCATATAAGCGCTTGTGGAACCAGATGTTGTCATTTCGGCATTTACCGGAACTCCGTCTACTACAATAAGGGCGTAATTTCCTTTCGGACTTAATGATCTGTTTCCTCTAAGGGTAATCTGCTGCGAATTTAAAGGTCCAGAACCTGTTGAAGTAATGCTTAATCCTGCTACTTTACCTTTCAATCCAGACGACCAGTTATTAGGTCTTCCCTGCGATAAATTTTCAGATTTAATCGTTTGCTGCGAAAATCCTAAACGTTTTTCTTCTCTTTTAATTCCCAGCGCCGTAACTACAACTTCATTCAATTCACTTGTACTTGGTTTTAATGTTATGTTAATTGGATTAGCAGTTGCAGCAACTTCCTGAGAAACATATCCCATATACGAAATAACCAAAACAGCCGAAGAACCTACAGCAAAGCTGAAATTTCCTTCCATATCGGTCATAGTCGATGTTTTGGTGCCTTTTTCCAGAATCGTAACTCCCGGCATCGGCATACCGGTTTCGTCCAATACTTTTCCGCGAACATTCATTTGTGCGCGAAGATTGTGTGTAACGGCAATCGTATTGTTGAGTTTTTTAAATGATAATCCTGTTTTAGCTGCAATTTTTGACAGCACGCCGTCGAGACTTTCTTTATCAGCATAAATCGAAATGCGTTGTGAAGTTCCCGTTATTTTTTCATCAAAAACAAAGGTAAAAGTCGTTTTCTGTTCTACTGCTTTAAAAAACTCAGTGATCGTAGCATCCTTTAAATTCAGGCTTATTTGTACGTCTTTAGCAGATTGTCCTAAGGCAAATCCGTTAAAGGAAAAAATTAATAAAATCATTAAGTAAAGATTTTTCATCTTGATATACTTATTGAAAAAAAATTGTAGTTTCGTGTTCATTACTATTAGGCTATAAATTGTATTTTTAGTCTGTTTTAAAAGCCCGTTTCCGTTGCACCGGAGGCGGGTTTGTTTGTTTTTTTTGCGTTTTTTATTTTTTCTGTTTTCTTATAGTGATTTGGTTTTTAGTGGTGTAACTTATATTCAGCTGTTTTAAATAGGCGATACTTTCTAATACGTTCTCTAATTTTTCATCCTTAAACTTTCCTGAAATCGTAAGATCATTCAATTCCTGATCTTCGATAGTAATATCTACATTGTACCAGTTTTCTATGATTTTAACCGTTTCAGAAAGCTTAGTGTTTTTAAGAATAATGGTATTGCTGATCCAAGCGATTTTATCATCGCTGTTTTCTGTAGAAATCTGTAAATCCGAATTCTTAATCAAATCGGCTTGCTGGTTTTTGGTAATCTGTACTTTTTTGCCGTTTGGCGAAGTCACTTCAACTTTTCCGGTAATAACACTTACTTTAGTATCGTGATGGTTATACGAATTGATGTCGAATGAAGTTCCTAAAACCCTCACTTTTACATCGTGAGTTTGTACAATAAAAGGTCGTTTGACATCTCTGAAAACTTTAAAATAAGCCTGACCCACAAGTTTTATATTTCTTGTCGATTCAAATTCTTCTGGATAGGTTACACTGCTGTTGGAGTTTAGTACAACGACACTACCGTCTTCAAGGAAAATCTCTTTCTTTTCTCCTTTAGCAGTAACTTGGGTAATTTCGTTAGGTTTGAAAGCAAACTTGGCGGCAGTAAATGCAATGGTTAGTCCAGTCACTAAAACGGCAGCAACTTTTAAGACTTTACGGATGGAGTATTTTTTTGGTTTAACTTGTAATTCTGAAAATATCTTATCTAGAATTACATTGCCTTTTTCATCAGATAATTGATTTTCTATATCTAATGTTTGATCCTGCATCTTATCAAAAAATGCTTCGACAGCTATTTTTTCTTCGGGTGTGCAGTTACCTTCTTCGTATTTTTTTGCCAGAAGCAAAAAGTGTTCTTTTTTCAAAATTATGTGCTTTTATATACAAGTCACATTTTTTGAATCGAACAAGTAGTCGAAAATACAGGCTTAACGTTTTCTTAAAACCAGTGTTTTTTAGTTAACATAAAAGAAAGCTGCCCAGTAAAAAAGAAGGTAATTATAGGATGCCGAATTTAAGCGAAGTTGCTTCAGGGCATTGCTGATATGTTTTTCTACGGTATGAATTGACAGGTTTAATTTTGAAGCAATTTCAGCATTCGTAAAATGATCCATTCGGCTTAAGAGAAAGACTTCTCGGCATTTGGGCGTTAATTTATTAATCTGCTCGTTGATATTTTTCTCAAAATCAACATATTCTAAGTCATTTACAGAAAAGCCGGGATCTGGAATGGTTTCCAAAACTTCAATATGCTGCTGATCAAATTTCAGGTTTCGAATCTGATTGGCAATTTTATATTTTACAGCCCTAAAAAGATAAGCTTCAAGGTTTAAGATTACGGTACTTGAAGCGTTTTTCCAAAGACTTATAAAGATTTCCTGAACTATGTCTTCGCAAATCGCTTCGTCTTTATAAATCTTAAAAGCATAAGCATAAAGCTTTTTCCAATAGCGGTTAAAAATAATTGAAAACGCAGCATCGTTTCCTTCAAAAATTAATTTTTGAAGTTCATCGTCTGTCATTTTCAAAAGATCTTTTTCCATAAGTGATAAAAAAGCAAATGAAAAACAACAGACAAAAAATACCTAAGAAGTTAATTTATCTTTATGTTAAATTAGTTTTATAAAAAATCAAACTACTATTTTACTGTCATTTAATATTTTAGGTTTAAAATGGGTAATGGCAACAAAAAAAATAGACAAAGTATTAATTACTGGACAGTCGATGTTTTAAAACTAACAAACTAATTTTTCCAATTAAATCAACTTCCCACTTCTGTCGACGGCCCCTTCCGCTAAAATCATCATAAAAAAAGGATGTAGTGAAACAAAAAATTGAAATAACATCATAAAAAAAACCGCAATTATAACGTACAATTGCGGTGTTAAAAAAATCATTGATAAGAATTATTTTCCAACAATAAGCTCCATTATCTTATCATAAATCGCTGCATTCTGATAAATTCCGGTGAATTTTTCAGAACCTGGACCATATGCAAAAACTGGCACCGGAACAGAAGTATGATCATTTGTACTGAAACTTCCATGAACGTATCCTTTTTCTATACTTCCATCAATTAAAGATAATCCGCCTGTTTCATGATCTGCTGTAACAATTAATAATGTTTCACGATTATTATCTACAAACTCCATTGCCTGCCCTACTAATTTATCAAAATCAAGCATTTCACGAACTACATATTCTACATTTGTCTGGTGCCCTCCGTAATCGATCTGGGCACCTTCAGCCATAATAAAAAATGGATTTTTAGTTGTAGAAAAAATATTTGTTGCTTTCGCTAAAGATTTTGTTAAGAAATCACCTCTTCCTTTTTTCATAGAAACAACTGCTGCATCTTCTAAAACCACAAATCTGTTATTTTTGATGGTATCTAAACTTGAGAATTTATCCGAGAAAGTGTACCCTTTTTCCTTTAATATTTTTGACAAATCCCTGCCGTCTTTTCTAGATATAAATGACTTCTGTCCTCCTCCAATCAAAATATCTGACGGACTCGAAAGAAAATCATTTGCAATAGGCTCGCTTAGACTTCTTTCAGACTGATGCGCATAAAAAGCCGCTGGAGTCGCATCTGTAATATCTCCCGCCGAAATAATGGCTGTTTTATAGTTTTTCTTGGCTAATTGTTCTGTAAGCGATGTAAGTGGTTTTCCTTTTTCATCTACACTTATAAAACGGTTATTGGTTTTATGTCCTGTTGCCATTGCAGATCCTCCTGCCGCCGAATCTGTAATATAACTATCAAAAGATTTTGTGATAGAAAATCCCTGAGTAGGAATATTAAATAAATTCAATTGTCCTTTATTTGCAGTATATCCAGAATAGATTTGTGTTAATCCCATTCCGTCTCCAATCAAGAGAATGACATTTTTAGGACGTTTGTTTTTAAAAACATTTTTAGGAACATAGACCTGATGAAATTCTGTATTCTGATAAAATGTGTTTTTTAAATTATTGATGAATTGAGTCAATTCAGCCACTTTATCGGTTCCGATAAAATCAACTTTTAAATTCATCAAAATCATGTACGTATTTACATTATCTTGTGTTGCCCAAAATCTTATTTTCTTATTCTGATCATGGACTTTTTTAATAATGGCCTGAATTTTTTCAGTATCCGGCTGCGTCAAAACTCCTTTCCCATTCCAAACTGTAATTTCATGAAGATCTTCACTAATCATTTCCACTCTGGCTAATTGGTCTGGAGTGTAATTTTCATTCAATCTTCCGTCAAAATAAATAAAATCTGGATACTCTTTCCAAAGCGACTGCAAAGGCCTATTTCCAGAAATGACCACCTTTATGTTTTTATTCGAAATAATGTCAGGAAAAGTTTTTAACTGCTGCACAATTGCTTTTAATGTTGAATCTGCATCCGACTTAATATCAATCATTAAAATTAAAGGTTTTCCGCTTGGATATGCTTTTCCTCCTAAAGCTTTCAATTTAGAAGAAAGCGGTTCCAAATACATGGTTTTTAATGTATTGTGCAACGCAATTTCTTTAGAAGTATGCGCCACAAACAATTCGTTATTTACTAAAAAAACATCGGCTTCAATAACACCGCTTTCATTAGAATAAGCACCATAAAAAGGTAATTTACTATCGTAATCATTATGTGAATGTATGTTTGAAGAACTGTATTCCTGAGCTTGAACAAATAGGAAAAATTGAAGGCAAAAAAGGGTGATTATTTTTTTCATTGAAAATAAATTAAACAGCAAAAAGCAGTAGGTTACTTTTTGATATATTGAAACAAAAAAAAAGGTTTCCTTAATTTTTTACAGCTGCAGTCTCCTTCACAAAGACTGCAACGTAAAAAAACTAAAAAAACACAATGAAATTATTGATTACCAGCCTTGGTTTTGAGTCAAGGCACCTTTACTAACTGCGATTTCATCTGGAGGTATCGGCCATACATGGTGAATTGCAGGATTAAAATTACGAGCAGGATAAATTACACTTCCATCATAATGGTGTAATGGTTTTGCATAGGCTTCTTTGGCATCTCCCCAGCGTACTAAATCAAAGTGGCGGTCTGTCCACTCCCCAGCCAACTCACAACGTCTTTCCCTTTTTAAATCAACCATTGTTGCTCCTGCAAGATCTGTAAGACCAGCTCGGTGACGAATCATATTGATCTCTGTATCTGCGTTCTGCCCTTTCATTAATTTCGCTTCCGCTAACATCAAAATCACATCTGCATATCGTAAAAGCGGTACATTTAAAGCTGTTGAAGGTTTATCTCCGTTTGCATTTACATAACGAATATCTACAGCACCTGCTCCCGTTTTTGGATAACTAAACGGCTCCATATATTTTTTAAACTGATAACCTGTTCTGTTGCTTGAACTTACAATATGATTTCCTTCATTAAAGGTTACTTGTTCTCCAAAATAAACAAATTTGTCTCCTTTTTGTAAAATCGTAGCACTGCGTCTTTTATCGTTTGCCGCATAAGTATCAAATAATTCTTTTGTTGGATAAAAATTTCCCCAGCCATTATAAACTCCCCAGCCTTTATCTTCTAAACAAACTCCAGGAAAAATTGATCCTAAAGAAGTATTTTCTGCACTTGAAGTTACCGACCAAATATATTCTGAAGACCAGTTATTTTTAATCGTAAATACATCTTCAAAATTATCAAGCAATTTGTGCTTTCCGCTTGCTACGATCATGTTGGCATATTTAATAGCATTGTCCCAATCTTTTGCATACAAATAAGTACGAACCAAATATGCCCAAGCTGCAGTTTTATGAGCACGTCCGTAATTGTCCGGTGTAAGCTGATCGAAATAAGGCAATAAATCGGCAGCTTTGATTAAATCAGCAGCAATGTAAGCATAATTTTCTGCCACATTTTTGGCACGCGGCACATATACATTTGTAAAATCTGCTCTATCCTGAATTGGAATTCCAGCACGGTCGTCTCCATAATGATAAGCCAATTCTAAATGCATTACAGCGTGATTAAAATAAGCTTCGCCCAACATTCCGTTTTTTGTGCTTTCGTCTAAAGGTATATTTGGAATATTACGAATTACGTCGTTGCAGCGTTTCATGATTTCGTAATGAATTCTCCAGATATCTTTTGTATCTGATTCTGCACCATCAACAATAAAATTTTTGATACGTTCTGCATTTTGTCTTGGTTTTGTTCCGATATCGTCACTGGCATTATTCAGCCAGAAAAAACCACGACCATACATATTATCATCAGAATACAAAGCGTAGATTGCATTTACTCCTGCTTGTGCATCTGCTGGAGTTTTCCAGAAATTTCCGCTTGACGGAGCTCCTTGCGGAATCACATCAAGTTCGCTTTCGCAAGCTGTAAAACCAGCCAAAAGCGCAAAACTCAATAATAAAAGACTTATTTTTTTCATTTCAATTGTTTTTTATTTTTTAAAAAGTTGCGTTAACACCTGTCATATAAATACGAGAAAGCGGGTAACGTCCTAAATCCATTCCGAAATTTCTAAGACCAACTTCAGGATCCATTCCAGAATATTTTGTGATTGTAAATAAGTTTTGTCCAGAAATAAAGAATCTTAGTTTCGCTTTTCCGTTTAACCAGCTTTCTTTTACCGTATAACCAATTGAAACGTTTTTCAATCTTAAGAAAGAAGCGTCTTCAATAAATAGATTAGAGATGCGTCCAAAATTGTTATTATTATCTGTAGATGAAAGAACTGGAACATCTGTATTTGTATTTGTCGGCGACCAGGCATCTTTAGATTCTGCTAATAAATTATATCCTGGAAAAGAAGCATTTAAACCTGTATGTTTTACAGCATTAAAAACACTATTTCCCGCTGCTCCAGTAAAGAAAATATTCATATCAAATCCTTTGTACTTAAAATTAGCGTTCAAACTATAAGTTGTTTTTGGAAAAGGACTTCCTAAAATTACACGGTCGCTGTTATTGATAACGCCATCACCGTTTTCATCTTTAAATCGAATATCACCTGCAACTGCATTTGGCTGATATGCCACTCCATCTTTATTTACATATGCTTTTGCTTCGGCATCACTTTGAAATAATCCGTCTGTTTGATATCCGTAGAAAGCGCCAACCGGACTTCCAACTTGGTAAATATTTGCTAAAGGCAGACTGCGGACCCTGCTTAAACCAAGAGGCTCAAGTGAACTCAAATCGTCTTTAATCGAAACAATTTTATTACTTAAGAATCCTGCGTTTGCTGTTACATCAAATTTAAATTCTCCACGTGTTTTTTGGTATGTTAAACTTACCTCAATACCTTTGTTTTCAACATCTCCAGAGTTAACGATTCTTCCCTGCGGTGTTCCAGAAACACCTGGCAATTGATCACGAACCAACATGTCTTTATTTTTTTTCACATAAGCATCAACAGATCCTATTAAACTGTTATTCAACATTGTAAAATCTAAACCAACGTTAGTCTGTTCAGAACTTTCCCATTTCAAATTAGGATTTGACAATTCGCTTTCCGCATAGCCGTAATTAATTGAAGGCACAGAGCCGATTAAGGCTTGAGTTTGCACTAAAGGCACACTAAATTGGTAAGGCCCAAGATTTCCTAAGTTTCCGATTTGTCCCCAGCTTGCGCGAAGTTTCAAATTGCTGATGATTGGTTCAATACCTTTCATAAAACTTTCTTCAGAAATTAACCAACCTGCAGAAAATGAAGGATATACTTTCCAGCGGTTATCTTCCAATAATTTTGAAGTTCCGTCGCGGCGAACAATTCCTGATAATAAATATTTTTGATTGAAATCGTAGTTGATTCTTCCCACATAAGAAGAAATAATTTCATCTGATCTTCCTGCAGCGGTCTGCTGAATCAATTTTGCATTCAATAAATAACGCTGTGATGCATCTTCATTGTCAAAACCAGTTCCTTCAACAGTATAAAAATCTCTTTTTGTTTCCTGATACGTATATCCTGCCAAAGCTTTCAGATTGTGTTTTCCAAAAGATTTCTCATAAGAAACAGTTTGCTCACTCAATAAATCGGTTGTCGTTATATTTTTCAGAGTCAATCTATTAAAATCAAATATTTTTCCCGGCTCTGTAACTTTTACAGTAAAATCTGTTGCATTATCCTGAATTCTGGTATACCCCCAGTTTGTTTTCAGTTTTAATCCCGGAATAACTTCCCATTCTGCATATGGATTGATCAAAATCGTAGAAATTGGATTTTTATTATCCAATCTTTTTAAATACGCCACTGGATTGATAACATCTCCATAAGAACCAATATATTTTTCAGGAACTCCACCAAACTGTCCAGAACCATCTTCTCTGTAAATAGTAGCATTTGGGGGATACAAAATCGCAGCCTGAATTGCTCCTGTGTACGAACTAGAAGTATTGGCAGTTTGACCATTTGTTAACGAGTATGATAAATTTTCTCCAATAGTAAAATTATCAGCCAATTTAAAAGATGAATTAGCTCTTACAGTATATCGTTCTCCATAAGTATTCAACAAAATTCCTTCGTTTTTTCTATAACTTCCTGAAAGAAAGAAATTTGATTTTTCTGTTTTTCCGTTTACAGAAAGAGATAAATCCTGAATTTCTCCTGTACGGAAAATTTCGTCCATCCAGTTTGTTTTTGTTGTTCTTGCCGTTGGTTCAAATGCAGGATCGAACGCGGGAATTCTTGGCAGACCTGCATTATCTCTTGCAAGATTCATAGCATCTGCATATTCTGCAGCATTTAAAACCTCTAGTTTTTTTGCTACATTTTGAAAACCTCCCTGATAATTTACGTTTACATTAATTTTATCAGAAATTCCTTTTTTAGAAGTAATTAAAATTACACCTCCGGATGCTCTTGCCCCATAAATTGCTGCCGAAGCCGCGTCTTTTAGAACACTGATTGAGGCAATATCATTTGGATTCAAAGTATTTAAAGAGCCGCTGTAGATAATTCCGTCCAGAACTATTAATGGCGTTTCAGCATTCAAAGATCCAATTCCGCGAATATTAATTGTCGGAGAAGCAGTTGGATCACCACCATCGTTGATAACAGTAACTCCTGCAACAGTTCCCTGTAATAATTCAGCAGCATTGTTATACGTTCTGCTCGAAGTTTCTTTCATAGAAACAGAGCCTACAGCACCTAAAACTTCATTCTTTTTTACACTTCCGTAACCCATTACCACAACTTCTTGAAGCTGTTTTACATCAGCAGCTAATTTTACAGTAATAGTTTGTGAGCTTGTTACTTTTACTTCTTGTGTTACATAACCCACATAAGAAAAAATAAGCGTAGCTTCTGAAGCGTTGATTTCCATTTTGAATGTTCCGTCAAAATCTGTTGCCGCAGTTGCATTAGAACCTTTGTCTTTAATTCCAACACCTGGAAGCGGCATATTATCATCTCCACCAAAAACAGTTCCCGAAATAATAATTTTATTTTGATCTCCTGATTTTTGATTTTTCTTGATCACGATATTATTACTCACAATTTCATATCGTAATGCTATACCACAGATTTTATCCAACGCCTGTTCTAGCGTTACATTGCTTAATTTTAAACTTAATTTCTGATTGGTATTTATCTGGCTGCTTTCGTACATAAAATGCACATCAACCTGATTTTCAATTTTCTGAAAAATATTTTTTATACTTTCATTTTCGACTTTTAAAGTCACTCTTTTGTTAATGTCAACATTTTCGGCGTTCATTGTAAGCGTCGCAAAAAACAAAGTCATAAAGAGGAATAATTTCATTCCTAGTGTCTTTATGGTCTGAGACTTGTGGGCATACCGCTTTTGTTTTTCATTCATAATTTTTAGATTTAGCTGTGATTGTTTTTGTTTATTAGTTTGCTACGTAGTTTTTTGTGATACAATAAAGGATTACTCTATTTTGTAGATTCCAGAATCTAATTTATAATCGGCATTAATAATCTTACAGACCAACCCAATTACCTGATCGGCAGGAAGTTCTTTAAAATAAGCGCTTATTTTTAACGCATTTAAATCTTTGTTTTTGACTTCAATTGCGACATTATAATTGCGATTTATGGTGGCAACAACTTCAGATAAAGGTGTTTCTTCAAAAACCATAATATTTTTTCGCCAGAGTGAAATCGTGTTTACCGGAACATCCTTAAAAGCCTTGAGTTTGTTGTCATGCGATTTAAAAATCACTTTTTGTCCCGGAGTTACGTAAACATTCTCCTCTGTTACAGTCGATTTCACGTTTACTCTGCCCGTCATAACCGAAACTTCCTGCATGGTTTGATCTGGATAAGCCTGAACATTAAAACTGGTTCCAAGAACTTTGGTATCCATTTTATTGGTGTGAATGATGAAAGGATGCTTTTTATCTTTTGCTACATCAAAAAAAGCTTCGCCGCTTAAATACACTTCTCTTGTATCTCCTTTAAATGCTGTAGGATATTTCAACACACTTCCTGCGTTGAGCCAGATTTGTGTTCCGTCGCTTAATTTTATTTGAGCATGCTGTCCTAATTTTACTGCTAATTGTTTGTTTTCAACAGAATTTGACGATTGATAAAAAAACAATGATAGTCCGATCAAGAAAATTAGAGATGCCGCAACAGCCCAGTTTTTATATTGAAGAACAATAACTTTAGTATTCTTGATTTCTCTTAATTCTTTTTTCAGTTTAGAACGATCGGATTGAATCAATTCCATATTATCAAAAAAATCATCAGTACGATCGTACCATTTATTCCACATTTCTTGTCCTTTCGGAGAATACTTTCCTTCTAAAAAATTTTTGATTTCGTTGTTTTCTTTATTTGAATTTTCAGGCATTATAATTTCTTTATGTCTTTAATAGTATGTCTTGGGAATTGCATTTTTAGGTAGGCGCAAAAGGTTACGCTTCTGTTAAGAAAAAATGGAGTTCTTAATCTGAATTTTACTTTTAATTAAATTCACCTAAATAGGTGCGCATAAATTTCAGCGCATAAGTAATATGATATTTAACCGTATCAATAGAAACATTTAATTCTTCGGCAATTTCTTTATTGGTGTAATGTTTTACACGGCTGAGAATAAAAACTTCTTTTGATTTTTTAGGAAGTAACAACGCTGCCTTATCTACAGCTTTTTGCAGTTCATCATAATAAAGTGCATCTTCTGTGGCGTTATGACTTGTATAAGCCACCGCATTTTTGTCTAAAACTTCCTGAATATACTGATCGGTAACTTCGTGCGCTTTAATATAATCTAAAGTCATATAACGCACTGATGTGTAGATATAAGCCGCAAAACTCTTCTGAATTACAATAGTTTTACGTCTTTCCCAGATTGAAGTAAAAACCTCTTGAACAATTTCTTCTGAGATAGCGATTGATTTCATTCTCAAATAAACAAATCGAACAAGTACGTCTCGGTATCTAAAATAAAGTTCATCAAAAGCTTTATCCTTGCCCGATTTTAACAATTCGACAAGTTCTTCGTCTGTAAACTTTTTATACATGAGACATTATGTTTGCAGGATTAATCAAATGAAAAATACTTACGGAAGTACTTTTTCTGATTTTTTTTGAATAATGTTCGTGTTCTTTAAAAAATGACATATACAAAGTATTGAGTTCTTCTTATATGTCTGTAAAATTAAATCCTTGGGTAGGTCGATTAGGTTACCTTTATATTAATAAACCGCCTTCTAAACGAAACATATTATTAACATTTGAAGTGTCAAAATAAAAAAATTAAAGATTGTTCTTCATAGCCATCTCTGCTTTGAGCTGCCTTCAATCTTGTCGCAAAAGGTTAAGCCAAATTTTATACTTCTTTCACCACTTTAAGTTTTGTGGCAGAATCATAGCACTTGAGTTTTAAAAATTAAAAGTGCAGGCAATGTGCTGTTTTCCAGCCTTAGATTCGAATCCTGCTTTCCCCAGCAAAAAAAATTCATACCACAAAGATTAATGTTATGAAATAAAAAAAATACCTGATAGATACACTGTCGCCGCGGGCTTCTTTGCCCTGTCGGCGACTCAAAGATCCCGTTTTATTTCACCAGGCGGATACCGGAAAACTGCCACTGGTGTCTGGGATGGAAGAAATTACGGTAACTCGGACGGCTGTGTCCTTCTGGAGTTGCAATTGAACTGCCTCTCAGTACCATCTGATTCACCATAAACTTTCCATTGTATTCCCCAATAGCTCCCGGTGCCTTACTGTACCTTGGATAAGGCAGATATGCACTGCCGGTCCACTCCCATCTTCGGCCCCAGTTGAAAAGACTGCTGGCCGCTTCCCATTCTTCTTCCAAAGGCAGACGCATTGCTTTCCAAGAAGCAAAAGCGGATGCTTCATAAAAATTGACATGGCAAACTGCCTCAGACCATTCAATATCCTGAAATCCGGACAGTTTATAGTACTGCCATTTCCCATCCATGAAATGCCAGTACAAAGGAGATTTTACCTGTTGTTGCTTTACCCAGTCCCATCCTTCCGAATGCCAGTGCCTGAAATCGTCGTAACCGCCATCCTTCATAAATTCAAGGTATTCGGCATTGGTAACCAGAGAGGAAGCGATCTCAAAAGCTTCCAGATATTTTTTATGAAGGCCAGATTCGTTATCAAAACTGAAGCCTTTGCCATTGAACCCAATCTCATAAATTCCTTCCGGCAAAGCGATAAATCCAGAATCTTTTTTCACATCCCAATTAGCCTCAATTTCTTTTTCACTGTAGACAGGAAAAAGCGGATTGTGTCCCAATATGTATTTGATATCGGTCAAGAGCAGCTCTTGATGCTGTTGTTCGTGGTTCAATCCTAGTTCTAAAATGCCAAACAATTTATCGGAAAGCACAGCTTCGGCTAAAAAGTTTTCCATCTGCTCATCCACATACCTGCGGTAAGCATAAATATCCAAAACTGAAGGACGGCTTAAATTACCGCGGTCTGTACGGACTACCCTTGCCCCTACAGTTTCATAATAGCTGTTAAATACAAAGTTATACAATGGGTTAAATTCCTTATATTCTTTAAAATGAGGCATCAGCACAAAGGTTTCAAAAAACCAGGTCGTGTGTCCCAGATGCCATTTAGGAGGACTTACATCTGCAACGGGCTGCACCACATAATCCTCTGTCTGCAAAGGACTGCAAATGCTTTCGGAATGTTTACGTATTTTTTTATACTGCGCCAGCAGTAGCTGTGCATCGTTTTTTACTGCTGTTTCCATGTTTTATTTTTTAATCACTGTTAAAAATCCTGTTTGATTCTATCTTTCACTATACCGCTGTCCAGAATGCATCTAAAAACCATCCTCTGCTGTCCATAATGCTTTTGTGCGGTTCAAATCCAGATTGGGAAGCCATCTTTCGGGAATCCTCCAACGAGAATTTCTGGGATACTTCCATGTAAACAGGTTCATTTTCCGAAAAATGAAATACTTGATTACCAACAGTAGCCTGCTGTTCTTTTAGACTTATCAGATAACTGCGGCAGGCACCGCTCAGCGGGTCATAGGTTTCATAATGTTCAAACTGATCTACAACAAAATCAGCATCTAGTTCTCGGTTAATACGCTCCAGCAGATTTAAATTAAAAGAAGCCGTAACACCTTTGGGATCATTATAGGCATTCAGAATAGTATTGGGCTCTTTTTTCAGGTCAAATCCAATCATGACCACATCCCCCTTGTTGAGATTCTTGCGGAGCTCAAAGCAAAAACGATAAGCGTCTTCCAATTCCATATTTCCTATATTACTGCCCAGAAACAGGATTACCTTACGGCGTGAGGAAAGCTGTGAAGCTTTGTAAAGCATGTCAAAGTATTCGCCTTCCAGGCATTCGACATTCAAATCAGGAAGATCCCTAATGAGCTTCTGCTTCAGCTCCGAAAGAATATTTCCCGAAATGTCAATGGGCATGTACCGGAAATCAGTACCCTGTTCTTGTAAATATTGTAGCAGATGCACAGATTTGGAAGCATCCCCAGCTCCGAGCTCAATTAAGTCGAAAGGCGTATCCGCGCTTCTTATCCCTTGCGCTATCTCGGCAGTCTTATTCTCAAAGATATCCATCTCACAGCGGGTCAGATAATATTCCGGCATAGCCATGATCTGTTGAAAAAGACGATCTCCAAGCTGATCATAAAAGTATTTGGACTCTAAATGTTTTGGAGACCGGTTTAATCCTGCAAGGACATCTTCCATAAAATGCACAGTTTTCCCATTTGTAGTTTCTATATTTTCGTCTATGGCTGTAGTTGTAGTTGTTACTTTCATTGTTTTGTTTTTTGATATTTTCAGAAAGGAAGACTTTCTCACTCTAAGTTACATTTGATTTACGGCAGAAAAGGTTCTGATAAAACAGAAAATTAACTCAAAAAATTTATAGACCCCACAGTTTCCTGTCCGCTGCCATAAGAAATACCATAGTATTAAAATCCTGTAAATAAAACTCCCGCAGACTGTAACCGCATCATTTGAATTATACGTAACTTGCAGTGAGCCGTTTAAAGCACAAACTGCAGAAAATTTTCAAACTTACCGCCATGAATGATCTTATAGAACAATTTGAATCTGAACTCAAAGCCTTTCTCGAGTTCCGCTACAATTTATCCCTGCAGCAGGATACCGCTGAAAGGTTTAACGAGACCGAAAAGGCCGCATTTGCATTTGTGGACGACTACCTGCTGAAATCACCGGATCTTATTGCGGGCGACGTGGAGCGCTCCACCCAGAACATTTTAAATGATTTCATCAATAAGAAAATCCATTAAGGCACTGCTCAAAACCTTTGCCGAGAAACCGGACCTGATACCCTTTCTGCTACTAACTCATCAACGCAGCTGCCGACATGCAACCAATCGAAACAATTAAAAAAGCATTACCCGTTCTTCTGGCTACTTCCATTTTTATGCAGATGCTGGATTCAACTATTTTAAATACATCTATAACAGCCATTGCCAGAGATTTACAGGAGTCGCCGCTCGAAATGCAAAATGCCATTATCAGCTATGTATTAACGTTGGCACTCTTCATGCCCGTCAGCGGTTTTCTATCGGACAAGTTTGGCACAAGAAAAGTGTTTATTCTTGCCCTGATGCTATTCAGCATCGGATCTTTATTATGCGCACTCTCACAAAGCCTGAATCATCTGATATTTGCCAGGGTCATCCAGGGCGTCGGCGGAAGTTTAATGACTCCAGTGGGCAAACTTGCCTTGATTAGAACATTCCCAAAAAACGAATTATTGAAGGCAATGAATTTTGCCATTATCCCGGCTTTAATCGGTCCGGTTTTGGGACCCTTGGTTGGAGGCTATATGGTCGATTATCTGTCCTGGCACTGGATCTTTCTTATAAATATTCCTTTTGGCATCGTCGGCATTATCTTAAGCCTAAAATACATGCCGGACTACAGATCTCCTATAATCGATTTTGATCTTAAAGGCTTCCTGATTTTCGCGGCCGCATCCCTGCTTTTGTCTGTTTCCTTGGAATTATTTGGAAATACTGTACGCGTTACACCAGTTTTGCTTATTCTAATGTCTGGATTTCTAATGTTGTACTGGTATTACCGTCATGCCGCAACAGATAACAATCCTCTTTTTCCATTAAATCTTTTCCAGGTCCGCACTTTCCGTGTGGGCATGATCGGCAATCTGGCAACCCGATTGGGTTACAGTTCCATCCCTTTACTGCTACCCATGATGATACAGATTGCCTACCGTCAGTCGGCAGTCACATCTGGATGGATTGTAGCGCCAATGGCACTCACAGCAATATTTGGAAAATCCTTTGTAATTAAAATTTTAAATTCTTTCGGATATCGAAAAACTTTAATGGTCAATACTTTCATCATTGGAATATTGATCTGCGCATTGGCCATTCCTTCAATTCATACTTCCATTTATTGGTACATTCCCATTATTGCAGTTTTAGGTTTCTTTAACTCTATACAGTTTACATCGATGAATTCTATTTCTATAGCCGACTTGAGAGTTTATCATACAAGCAGCGGCAATTCACTGGTTTCCGTAAATCAGCAGCTTGCAATTGGTTTCGGAATTGCTTTGGGATTATTAGTCCTTAAATTTTTTCAGGGAGATGTCAAGCTCATTCACAACGAAATTCATAATGCATTCCGATACACCTTTTTGGTTGTAGGATCATTAACCATTTTGTCTGGTTTGGTTTTTAGAAGACTGCATTTTAAAGATGGCGATAATTTAAAATCTGCTGTCTAAAGCTGCAAAGCCAGTAAACTTCAAAACACTGCGCCGCATACAAAGAGAAGACATCTGATAGAATCACCGAATTTCCAAATCTGGATAATTTTTCTTATATTTAAGAAACATTAAATTTAAAATTATGAATTCATCTAAAATAATAGGCATTGTACTTATATTGATCAGCCTGGCGGCCGGTTACGTTGGATTAAACAAAGTGGCGGACAGCACCAAGGAAATTAACTTTTTAGGCCTTAAAATTGACGCTTCAAACGAATCCGGCCAAATGCAGGGTTTCCTATATCTGGGAGCCGCGGTAATTCTTTTGGGCGGCGGACTATATGTTATCAAGAAATCTAATTGATAAAACTAAAAAATCAAAACAGAAAAGCCTGCAGCCCAAACTGCAGGCTTTTTGAATTATTCATCTCTGCAACCGTATTGGTGCGGAATTAATCTATACCCCATTCACAAGCAGGTCATTTTTATAAAATTCCCTGAAAATTAAGCAACTATTTTTTTATCATGGTTTCGTAAATTTGATAATAGCGCTCTAAGTGCTTAACAAAATTGATAGAAATTATGAATGATATCTTTTTTCAAGACTGGCTGGGGATTATAAGGTGTGCCATTACAACTGTTACGGCATTTACTACACTTTTTCTTTTTGTACGCATCTCAGGTAAAAGAACACTTGCCAAACTAAATGCTTTCGACTTTATCGTTTCCATCGCCCTTGGTTCTACCCTTTCCGATATTATGCTCGCCACAATACCGATTGCGGAAGGCTCGGTGGTTCTTCTGCTTATTATTCTGCTTCAGTATATTTTTGCATGGCTGGCAAGATCTTCCACACAAGTGGAAAAAATCATTAATACAGAACCGCGCATTGTTTTTTATGATAATAGATTCATAGAGAAATCAATGGCACTTGAAACCATCACAAAAGAAGAAATTTATGCTGCCGTACGATCTACAGGAATTGATAAGCTGGATGACGTGAAGGCTGTAGTAATGGAGCTGAAAGGAACATTGAGTGTTGTAAAAAAATCATCCGCAGAGGGACCAAGCTCGCTGGATGACTTGGATTTATCCAAAGCAAAAATAATTGCTGGCCCTGACAGTAAAATTTTAGACAGAAATCACAAAATTTTGTAAGGGATCTTGTAGTAACCTACAGTACTTTTCGTTTAAAAATTACAGATGCAGCGAAATATAAAAAAGATAGCAATTTTAGGAGGCGGTCCAAGCGGACTGTTTCTTTATAAAAGACTTGTTGAATATGGGAGTACTGACCTTGATGTGACCATCTATGAAAAAAAGAGCATGCTGGGTGCCGGAATGCCTTACAGCGGTGAAGGCGCCAATGATGAGCATGTAACAAATGTATCTGATAATGAGATACCCTTCATTGTCAATTCTATAGAAGAATGGATCAAAACTGCCCCAGCCGAATTATTGGAAAGGTTTAATATCAATTCGAGCAATTTTAATGAATACAAAGTACTGCCCAGAATTCTGTTCGGCCATTACCTTTCTTCACAGTTCGATCTTCTGCAGCAGATTGCTGCGGTAAAAGGAATCACGACCACTATTCTTTATGACACAAATGTAACCGATGTAATTTACAAAAAAGAAGACCAGAAAGTTTGTGTCGTAACAGGGAATGATAAAACAGAATTTGATTATGCCATAATTTGTACGGGACATAACTGGCCTGAAAAATATGAAGGAAAGGTAAAAGGGTATTTTGATTCTCCATATCCGCCTTCAAAACTGAGATCAAAATTAAATCATGCCGTCGCTATACGAGGATCCTCTCTTACCGCCATTGATGCCATAAGAACCTTGGCCCGCTGCAACGGTAGATTTATAAAGGACGATGATGGAAAAATGAGCTTTGAAAAAGCGGCTGACTGCCCAGACTTTAAAATGGTCATACATTCCAGAAGCGGTATGCTGCCTTCTGTCCGATTCCATCTGGAAGATTCTCATTTATCACACGATTCTCTGCTTACCAGGGAAGAGATAGACGAGCATCGTAAAGAAAACAGCGGGTTTCTTTCGCTTGATTTTGTTTTTAAAAGAAATTTCACTGAAATCTTCCGTACAAAAGATCCGGATTTTTATGACCGCATCAAAGATCTTTCCATTGAGGAATTTGTGGAGGAAATGATGGAACTCAGAGAACGCTTGGAACCTTTCCAGCTGTTGAAGGCCGAATATATTCAGGCAGAAAAATCCATAAAAAGACAGGAATCCATTTACTGGAAAGAAATGCTGGCAGTTTTAAGCTTTGCGATGAACCATCCGGCTAAATACCTTTCTGCCGAAGATATGCAGCGTCTGCAAAAAGTACTTATGCCTCTTATTTCTATTGTGATTGCTTTTGTACCGCAAAAATCCTGCAGCGAGCTCCTGGCCCTGCATCATGCGGGTGTATTGGATATTACGGCGGTAAACCAGGATAGTGCTGTTGAACCCCAGCATGGCGGCGGAATAATTTATAAGTACCTCGATGAAAATCAAAACAGGAAAGCTGAATATTACACTACTTTTGTAGATTGTGTTGGACAGCCGCATTTATCTTATGAAGATTTCCCATTTAAAACATTGCTATCCCAGAAAGCTGTAAGTCCCGCATCTTTAAAATTTAAATCAAATGAGGCGGCAGAAACAATTTTGGAAAACGGAAGTACCCTGGTCGAAAAAAATTCGGATGGAAGCTATTCCCTACAGGTTTCCGGAATCGCAATTAATGACAACTTTCAGATCATTGACCAATACGGATCTTATAATGAATATATCTACATTATGGCTGTACCTTACATTGGGGGGTTTAATCCAGATTATTCAGGCTTGGATTTTTGCGAAGCTGCTTCTCTGAGAATTGTAGAAGATATTTTTAAGGAAGAGCCTTTTGAATTATAACTATTTTTTGATTACAGATACGGATTAGTGCTGAGCAAAAATAAAAAAATAGAATTCACAGTAAGCAGCAAATCCGGCACTATGCTGTTTCTATCGAAAAAGCGATTACTGACAAAGAAATGACATCTTCCTTTACTGCCGGTTCTGCCGCATATGCTCTATATATCTGAAGTAGGGACAAGCATGGCCTAAATAAAATTAACTTCATCTAAAACCAACCGGCAAAACACTTAAACAAAAAGAATATCATAAAATAAAAAAACAGCCTTAAGGCTGTTTTAATTTTTATGGGGTAGTATTGTAAATTTATAATTAGTAAATGCGGGATGCAGTAATTAACAGCCGGTATACTGCGGGCCTATTGTCTGCCATGACTTCTATTTTCCAGAAAAGCAGCTAGATTTGTTACTGAACATGGAGAGAAAAATTTCTTATTTGAATCCGGATCAGCCGTCGCGTTCGAGACAATCCCGACGAGCAGTCCGTTCTCATCCACTAATGGAGCCCCGCTGAGTCCCCCGAATTTCTCCGGCACAAGGATATCTTTTAGTAAAATACGGTTTGAAACTGTTTTGTAATATTCGAATTCATACACTCTTTGGGAACCGCTTTCCATCGTCCTGGTCCAGCCCGCAACATATAATTTTTCTCCCTTAGCTAAAGGTGTACTCCTTATTTCCAAAGGCACTATACGGGAAGAATTCTCCCTTATTGAAAAAACCAGCCAGTCATTGTCATAACTGGACTTGGCATCCAGTAGCTCAGACTTGTCTTCATTTAATAATCTATCGCACATTACAATTTCCGACTTATTGTTTAAGGGGTATAATATCCAGTTTTTAATACACCCTTCCAGTGCCAAGGTATTCATGCTTTCCGGCTTAACGACCTTGAGAATATGTTTTGCCGTGACGGCAAAAATTTCATTATTGTATTTTAAAAGAAAGCCGCAGCTGAATTTCGGCTGGTCATATTTTGGGTCTACAAATTCTATCCCGTTGACCAGGGCTATTTCTTTAAATGTCTTATCGGAATAAACCTCCTGTCCGAGACAGCCCGCCATCCACAAAAATGAAAGAGCAGAAAAAAGATTAAATTTCATAATACTACCAGATTTACATTATGCCATCAGCTATGGCGAAACTTCCGTTTCATATATGTCACATTTCAAATATAGCAAAACAATTGCTGCAAAATATTCAAAAAGCATTCCTTAATACATACAGTAAAAAATACGGCCGCACTGCATTAATAAGGAACTGAAGCTGACCCGACCCATTCATAATCCAAATATTGTGGCGGAATTGCCGCACCGAAGCCAGAAAATAAAATTTAATTAATTATTTCTTTTAAATTCGGACTCAGATCCATTCCCATTAAATTTTCATGTATTTTTTATTCCTCCTTACGATCAGTTTGAAGAAAAAAGATGTTTGAATCATCATATGTCCGAGATCAATTTGAAAAGCCTATAGCATAAGAACTAGCATGCACATCAATCTTCTGCAATCTTTTTCCTGTGATCAAGTCCCCATTGCGTCAAATTCTGAATTATAGTTTGAAGTGTTTTGCCGTGCGAAGTAAGTTCGTATTGAATCGTAACTGGATACGTATCTAGAATCGTCCTTTTCACTAATTTATTTATTTCAAGTTCTTTTAATTCCTTACTCAGCATTTTGTTCGAAATCCCGGCAACATCATTCAAAATATCTGAAAATCTTCTTTTATTATAAAAACAGATTGATGATATCACGGCAATTTTCCATTTTCCATTCAATACATCCATAGAATCCTGAACAGCCATCATCTCTTTCTTGTGCTGTTCTTTTTCAAGCATATTACATTCTTCCATAGGTTACTTTGTTACTTTAAGGTTACAACGTTAATTCAAGGTTACAGTTACTTTTAGTTACAAAGTTACTAAAATTAATCAAACCGATATACATTTGCTGGATTAACATCATACATGAAGTCATGAACAAATTAAAAAACAAAGTTGCAATAGTTACAGGAGCTTCAAAAGGAATTGGAGCATCTATTGCACAACATTTTGCTTTGGAAGGAGCAAAAGTCGTAGTCAATTATGCATCAGATAAAACTGGTGCCGAAAAAGTATTGAAATCGATACAAGATAATGGAGGAACAGCCATTCTGGTACAAGGAGATGTATCAAAAGCCTCAGAGGTTGCTGCATTATTTGAAGAAACCAAAAAAGCATTCGGCACTTTGGATATTTTAGTTAACAATGCTGGAATATATCAATATGCACCAATCGAAGAGTTATCTGAAGAATCTTTTCATCAGCAGTTTAACATTAATGTGTTGGGCTCTTTATTGACTATTCAGGCTGCTTTACAATTATTTAGAAATGGAGGAAATATTATCAATGTGAGCTCCGAAGCATCAAAAACGCCATTACCAACAGGATCTGTTTATTCAGCAACTAAAGCGGCGCTTGATGCCATTACCATCTCATTATCCAAAGAATTCAGCGGTAGAAATATTCGCATCAATTCCATTTTACCTGGCGTAGTTGAGACGGAAGGTTCTCGAAGTGCAGGTTTCATTGGCAGTGCTGCCGAAACAAAATTTGTTGCCACTACTCCACTTGGACGAACAGGTCAGCCCGAAGATATTGCTAAAGCAGCTGTATTTCTGGCTTCTGAAGATTCTGGATGGATTAATGGTGAGAAAATTTCAGTTTCAGGAGGAATCTACGGTTTATAATTTTATACAACCATTTATACATTAAACAAATGAACAGATTACAAAATAAAATCACTGTTATAACAGGCGGAAACAGCGGTATCGGATATGGTATTGCAGAAGCATTTAGCAAAGAAGGCGCTCTAGGAACCATCACAGGAAGAAATTCTGAAACCTTACATAACGCTGTTGCTTCATTAGGAAATAATTTTATTGGCATTCCCGGGGATGTTACAAATAATGATAATCTGGAAAATATATTTCAGAAAACCTTTGATAAGTTTGGCAAAATTGATGTTGTTGTCGTCAATGCCGGAGGAATAGTAGATGGGGTTCCAATGGGGACGATCTCGGAAGTTACTGAAGAAAGTTACAACAAATACATGGATTTGAATTTAAAAAGTGCCTATTTTACAGTACAAAAATCGCTGCCCTACCTTAATGACGGTGCTTCTGTTATACTTATCGGATCTAGTGCCGCACATCGGGCTGCGCCTGGAATGGCAGTTTATTCTGCAGCAAAAGCCGCTATAATTTCATTAGCAAAGGGATTATCGCTGGATCTTCTGTCAAGAAAAATTCGCGTAAATGCACTTTCTCCTGGTTCTATTGATACTCCTGTTTTTGAGAAACTAGTTCCTCAGGAACACTTGAAACAGGTAAAACAAATGTGGATAGATATTACACCTGCAGGCCGACAAGGCGTTCCGTCTGATATTGGAAATGCAGCAGTTTTTTTAGCTTCGGATGAATCGTCTTTTATTGTGGGCACCGAAATTCTTTCGGACGGCGGCATGACGAACATCAGCCTGATGAAATAATATTAAAAATCAAATGCAAAAAAAACAGCCTGGGAAATAAAATCTTCTCAGGCTTTTAGCAAAAAACAAAGAAGAAGCTGTAGAGTCGGTGTCTGTCTGTCAGATACTTTAAAACTTACAGCCTTAGGAGTAGATCAAAGCAATCAGTGATTTCGAAGTGAGGATCAGACTACATATTCTTGGATTTCGGCTTCTGCTCTTATCCGACTTCCGATTGTATTATTAAAACCCGCCAGTGAAAATTACTCCAAAGCATTCATTTTTAAAGTTTTAAAATTGCAGTACTAATCATGAGCAGTTAATTCCTTAAAGAAAAGTTATAATTTATTTATTTTTTTTTAAATGAATATTTTTTCATTTAAATTTACGGTATGAGACCATTAGATCCTGATAAAAGAGCGAAAATTTTGCAATCCGTATATACGCTTACCGGCAGACAAGGACTTGCAAGCGTAAACATTGCTGGAATAAGCAAAACAGCCGGAATTGCTGCCGGCACACTGTACATTTATTTCAAAAACAAAGAAGAAGTAGTACAGCTGGCTTATGCGGCAGTAGAAGATCGAATGGCACATGCCATGTATTCTAACTTTGACATCAATTCCCCTATAAGACAATCTCTTAAACAGATTTATATCAATATGCTTAACTACAGGCTCAATAACTATGATGAAACCATATTTATAGATCAGTACCAGCAGTCAGGCTACATACAGCTAAATTTCGATAAACAGCTGGCAGAATACGAGAAACAGAATAGACCATTGTACGAACTTCTGGCAAAGGGCCAGCATGAAGGAATTATAAAAGAAGTAGATGCCATTATACTGATCAGCTTTTTTGATGGTGCAGTGCGATCCTGCGCAACAGGCATTATCCAAAAACTGTTTGAGTTAAATCAGAAGGTGATTGATGACTCCTTTGATATGGTATGGAGAGGCATGAGCTAATTTTTTTACATTTTAAATGAATATTTTTTCACTAATAATTTAATATTATATATTATGAGTACTTTCAATGACAAAACAATTATAATTACAGGAGCCGCTATGGGGCTCGGACTGGCAGCAAGTAAAGCCGTTGCACTTAAAGGAGCCAATCTTTCTATTGTAGATTACAACTCAGAAGCACTAGAAAAAGCAAAAGCAGAAATCAATTCAGTTGCGCCGAATGCTAAAATTATAACCATCGTTGCTGACGTTTCTGATGAACAGGCAGTCAAAAATTATGTAGACAAAACAGTCGAGGAGTTTGGACGCGTCGATGGATTGTACAATAATGCCGGTATCGAGGGAAAACAAGCGTCAATAGTTGACTATGATGTCAATATATTCAAAAAAGTAATTGACATCAATCTTATGGGGGTTTATTACGGTTTAAAATATGTGATTCCAGTAATGCAGAAACAAGGCGGAGGAAAAATCGTAAACGTTGCCTCTGTTGGCGGAATCAGAGGTGTTGTTAATCAGATGCCTTATGTGGCAAGCAAACACGCCGTTTCTGGTATGACCAAAAATGCGGCAATAGAATACGGTAAAGACGGAATATACACCAATGCAATCGCACCAGGCGCTATCCTGACTCCAATGGTGGCAGAAGCTTTTAAACAGGTAAATCCAGCTGATCCAAAAGCTGCTGAAACAGAATACGCGCAAAGAAACCCAACAAGACAATTAGGTAAACCTGAAAATGTAGGGAACCTTGTAGCCTTTCTACTTAGCGATGAATGCCAATATGTGAATGGTCAGACGATTGCAATTGACGGAGGTGAATCAAACCTGTATGGTAATTCATAAATCAATTTAGTTTATTTTAGAACGGATCAATAGGACTTACTATGATCCGTTTTTTATTAATTTTATTGTCATTCCAAGGCATTGGAGTGTTGAAAAATCTTTATTCTAAAGAAATCCTACCTGCTGCGCCCTTTTCTTCTGATCAATTACTTTCGCATATATCTGTGTTGTCTTAACACTCTTATGGCCAAGCATTTTAGAGATAGTAAAAATATCAGTTCCTGCCGTCAGCTGTAAAGCAGCGTAAGTATGGCGGAAACAATGAAGGTAATATGCTTATTGATGTAAAAAAACACCCAAATATTACAAAAATCATCGCAATAAAAAAGAGCTAAAATATTAATTACCTACATTTTAGCTCTTTTATTATTTTTCCTTTGTTTTTATTTGCGTCTTTTATTTTCCGATACAAAAGTTTGCAAAAATATTCCCCAGCAACTCGTCATTAGAAACTTGCCCCGTAATCAACCCGAACTGATACAAAGCTTCCCGAATATCAAGCGCCATAAGGTCGCTTGAAAGACCCGATTCTAATCCGAATTTTACTTTTTGAATTTCATCTAAAGCTTTTAGTAACGAATCATAATGCCTTGTATTCGTTACAATTGTTTCGTTATTTCGAAGTGCACCAGTATTTACAAAAGACAATAATTCATTTTTTAAATCCTCAACTCCTATTTTTTCTTTTGCAGAAATCAATAACAGTTTTGCATTAAGATTTTCAAGCTTGTTCGTAATATTTAATACTTCATCTGGAGATAAAATATCTTTTTTATTAACGACAATCAGCAAAGGCTTTAATGGGTATTTATTCTTGATTTGTTCAATTTCATTAACGAATTCCGAACTTGAAACTTGGAATTTCAAACCATCAAATAAGTAAATTACAACTTGCGCCTGTTCTATTTTTTCGAAAGTTTTTTTGATTCCGATGCTTTCTACAACATCTTTTGTATCACGAATTCCTGCAGTATCAATAAAACGAAAACCAATTCCGCCAATAACCAATTCATCTTCAATTGTATCACGTGTTGTTCCAGCGATATCAGATACAATTGCGCGTTCTTCGTTCAAAAGTGCATTCAGCAAAGTCGATTTTCCAACATTTGGTTCGCCTACAATCGCAACTGGAATACCGTTTTTAATTACATTTCCAACTGCGAATGAATCAATTAAACGTTTTAAAACGAATTCGATTCTGTTTAATAACTCATGAAATTGTGTGCGGTCGGCAAACTCAACATCTTCTTCTGCAAAATCTAATTCTAATTCAATTAAAGAAGCAAAATTTAAAAGTTCTTCACGAAGTTTAGCAATTTCATTACTAAATCCACCGCGCATTTGCTGCATGGCAATTTGGTGCGAAGCTTCATTATCAGACGAAATCAAGTCGGCAACAGCTTCTGCCTGCGATAAATCTAATTTTCCGTTTAAGAAAGCTCGAAGTGTAAATTCTCCCGCATCGGCCATTCGACAGCCATTTCGAAGCAATAACTGAATAATCTGCTGCTGAATATAAGTTGATCCGTGGCAAGAAATTTCGATCGTATTTTCGCCTGTATACGAATTCGGACCTTTAAAAACTGAAACTAAAACTTCATCCAGCGTTTTATTTCCGTCAACAATATGCCCTAAATGCAGAGTATGTGTTTTCTGTTTCGTTAAATCTTTGTTTTTAAGAGATTTAAAAACCGAATTTCCAATTATAATGGCCTCGGCTCCTGAAATACGAATTATGGCGATAGCTCCAGCTCCCGAAGGCGTAGCCAAAGCAACTATAGAATCTTGATTTATCATGTTGCAAAGGTATAAAAAAAGACAGAATTTCTTAAAAGGGAAGCATCTCTTAAAATTAGCATCAGAAATCATAAAAGCAAAGAAGATTAACAAATTATTAAGTGTTAAATAACTGATAATTATCAGGTTGATTTCCTTGCAGAATGAGTAAATTTGAGAGACAAACCTTAATCTTAATAACTATGAAAAAGATATTATTCCCTACCGATTTCTCTGATGCTGCTACAAATGCATTTGTCCACGCTTTAGAATTTGCTAAAATTGTAAAAGCCGAATTGATCTTGCTTCATACATTTGAGATTCCCGTTTACGACAGCCAATTCTTTCCAGAGAATTATGCTTCCATATACAGTTCTATCGAACTAGCTAAATTCGAAATGTTCAAAGATGAAATTCCGAAACTGAGAACCATCGCAATGGAACGAAAATTAGAAGATATTGTGATCAAACACCGTTTAATGGACGGCGATCTAATTTATAACCTTAAGAATGCCGTCGAAGAAGATCAAATAGATTTTGTTATAATGGGAACAACCGGCGCTTCTGACTGGACAAAATTCTTTACAGGTTCTAATACAAGTTCTGTTATTTCAGGAGTTGATGTTCCTGTTTTATGTATTCCTGAAGAAGCTAAATTCAAAAAAGTAAAAACGATTGGTTTTACAACACGTTATCGTGAAAAAGACAAAAAGGAATTAAAAAAAGTGCTGAAAATTGCTAAAAAAACAGATGCAAAAGTGAGAAGCCTTTACGTGAAAACTTCTAATTCTGATGTGGCAGATACGACTATTAAAGAATGGGAAAAAGAGTTTACCAACGAAAATGTCGAATTCTTAGTTCTTCCAAGTGACGATGTAAAAGAAACAATACTGGATTTTATTTTGTACAAAGACATTGATATTTTGACCACAATCACGCACAAAAGATCTTTCTTTGAAGGATTATTTGATTCTAGTTTTACAAAAAAAATATCAAAAGAAGTTCCGATTCCGGTTTTGGTAATGCACGAAGATTAAAATTAATTTTTGATGATTTTGTGACTTAAAAGCTATATTTGTCTTTCAGCAAATAATTACAATGAAAGCATATTTAGACAACGTTACAGAGTATTCAGAACTATATCAAAAAACCAACAAAAAATACAACAGCATAAGCCTTTTGAGGTTATTAAGTATTTCTCTATTTCTGTTTTTCATGTTTTACTACATCAAAACAAGCGAAATACTTTTTATTATTCTTGCTGTACTGTCCTTTGTTGGTTTTATTATTTTAATGAGAATTCATTCCAAAATATCTTTTCAAAGACTCTTTGCAGAAACGCTTCTAAAGATTAACAAAAACGAAATCACTTTCTTAAAAAGGGAAAAAACTCCGTTTGAAAATGGAGTTGAATTCATCGATTTTCATCACCCCTATGCTTACGATTTAGATATTTTTGGAGAACATTCTTTATTTCAAAACTTAAATAGAACTGCCTCTTTTATTGGTAAAAAAACATTAGCAGAAACATTATTACAAACACTTCCCGAAACTTCAATTTTAGAAAATCAGGAAGCCATTAAGGAATTAAAAAATAAATTAAACTGGAGACAAGAATTTCAAGCTTTATCCATTTTAAGTGATGATTCAAAATCTTCTTATGAAGCTATAAAGAACTGGATATCTTTTAAAAATGATCCTTTATCTAAAGTTTTAGTTTCACTTTCAATTATACTTCCAGTTTTATTTTTCGGATTTGTAGCTGCATATTTTATTACTTCAAAAGCGATTATTCTTTCGTATGTTACTTATATTTTTATTGCCAATTTAATAGTTTTAGGAAGAGCAGTAAAAAGAATTCAATCAGAAATTGCCAAGGCAGATAATATCGATAAGATTATTAAACATTATGGCTTATTAATTGAAAAAATAGAAAATGAAACTTTTCAATCCAAAAAATTAGTAGAATTACAGCACCATCTTACTTTCAAAAGTATTAAAGCAAGTCAACACTTAAAGCAACTTTCTGAACTGTTTTCCAGAATGGATACGATAAATAATTTTGTTACCGCGACACTATTTAACGGAACGTTTTTATTTAATCTGCATGTTCTAAGAGCACTTTTGAAATGGAAAGAAAATTATGCTTCTGAAATATCTAATTGGATGGATATCATTGGTGAAATAGAAACACTGGATAGTCTTGCCAACTTGGCTTATAACAACGAGGATTTTGTTTTCCCTGAAATCAATTCTGATTATAAAATTGAGTTTAAAAATCTAAGTCACCCATTGCTAAATCCCGCGACAAGAATCGGAAATGACACGCAATTTTACCCACAGTCTTTCGTGATTTTGACTGGTTCTAACATGTCGGGAAAAAGCACCTTTTTAAGAAGCTTGGGAATCAATATGGTACTTGGTGGAATCGGTTCAGTTGTTTGTGCTACAGAAGCTAAGCTACATCCACTTCCAGTTTTAGTTTCAATGCGATTATCTGATTCTTTATCGGATAGCGAATCGTACTTTTTTGCTGAAATAAAACGTTTAAAACAGATCATGGAAGCTCTTGAAAATCAGCCTGCTTTTGTTTTATTAGATGAGATTTTAAGAGGCACAAATTCCGATGATAAAAGAAATGGAACAATTGAGGTCGTCAAAAAGGTAATTGCTAAAAAAGCTATCGGTGCAATCGCAACGCATGACATCGAAGTCTGCTTAACTACGAATGAATATCCAGATGTTTTAATCAATCAATGTTTCGAAGTCGAAATCCAAAACAACGATTTACATTTTGATTACAAACTAAGAAATGGAATTTGTAAAAATAAAAGTGCTACTTTTTTAATGCAGAAAATGGGGGTTATTTAAGAATTTTAGATTTTAGAGTGTAGATTTTAGAATATAGATTTTAGAATTTAGATTTTAAATTTTTTAACCGCAAATTTCACAAATTTTCACAAATTGTTTTTTAGTTTAATACAGATAAAATTTGTGAAAATTTGTGAAATTCGTGGCAAAAAACAATTCAGATTTACAACTCTTCCTTCATCTTTTTTATTCCTTTTTCAATAAAAGCAGCCTTATTCTTCTTTGCTTTTTCAAGAACTAATTTTCTGTCTTCGGGAATTTCATAATATTTCTCTGCCCATAAACTTACCTCGATTAATACCGGAAACAATTCTATTCCTTTTTCTGTTAATTGGTATAAAACTTTTGCTTTACTTTCTGGATGTTCCAGTTTTACGATGATATCATTTTCTTCTAAAGTCAAAAGTCTGCTTGTCAGAATGTTTGTCGCAATCTTTTCTGGTGATTTTAAAAAATCGCCATATGTACATTGTTTTTGAAACATCAAATCCCTGATAATCAACAACGACCACTTATCTCCCCATATTTCTAACGATGTGCTTATTGGGCACAACGATCTTTTTTTTGAACCTGCCATAAAATAATTTTAAAAACCACTTGCTTTTTGCAAGTAATTAATATCTTTGTACTTGCAAAATGCAAGCAAATTTACTTAATACTATTAAACAAAACAAACTATAGACTTTAAAATCACACAAAATGAACTTAAAAGGAAAAACAATATTGATCACTGGCGGTGCGTCAGGAATAGGTTTAGAATCTGCTAAACAATTTTTAAACGAAGGTGCGAAAGTAATTATCACAGGTAGAAATCAGGAAAAACTAGATTTAGCAAAGAAATTATATCCACAAATTACTGCAATTCAAAACGACGTTTCTAATCCAGAAGATGCTCAAAAACTTTATAATCAGATAGAATCTTTGGGTGGCATTGACATTTTATATAATAATGCCGGCGTTTCTAATCCGACTAATAATTTGGCTAAACCAAACGATAAAATAACGGATATGGCAGCTTACGAAATGAATATCAATTATCTGGCAATTGTAAGATTGAATAATTTATTTCTAAATATGCTGCAAAACCGAAGCGAAAGTGCGATCATCAATACGACTTCCATTTTAAGTTATGTTCCGTCAAACCTCGCTCCTACTTATTCGGCTACAAAAGCAGCTTTGCGTTTCTACACCGCTTCACTTCGAAATCATTTAGAAATCGCGAAAACTTCTGTAAAAGTATTTGAGTTACTTCCGCCCTTGGTTGCAACCGAAATGGCAAAAGGAATTGACGCTAAAACAATAAGTCCAGAAACGCTCGTAAAAGCTTTGATCGACAGCATTCACAAAAATAAATATACTGTACGTGTAGGAGATACCAAAGTAGTATATTTCTTGAGCCGATTTTTCCCAAAAACAGCTTACAAACTGATTAATCCAATTAAAAATTCACTTAAACTCGCTTCTTAAATTCAATTAAAAATGGAAAATACAAGATTACAATTTCTTCAAAGTTTTATTGGAAAACATTTCACAGGAAGTCCTTCTCCTTTTGCACATTGGCTGAACGGGAAAGTAATTTCGGTTGAAGAAAAAGCCGTCGAATTTGAATTTGAAATCAGAAAAGAAATGACAAATCCAGTCGGGATGCTTCACGGAGGTGTTACAGCTGGAATTATTGACGACTGTATCGGCGTTAATTTTATGGTTTTAGGTTTGGAGAAATTCTATCCAACCATTAACTTATATATTGATTATTTTAATCCTGCGTTTGAAGGACATACCGTTATTGCAAAAACAAAAGTGGAAAAATTAGGTAAAACGATCATCAACATCAAAGCTGAGATTATCAATAAAAATACTTCTAAAATTGTTGCGCAAGCCAGCGCCAATTTAGCTTTAAGCGACGTGAAGATTCCGAGCTAAAACATCTAAAAAGAAAAAAGCTTTGTCAAAGTTTAAAATTTTGACAAAGCTTTATTTTGGAATTTGGCATTTATAAATTGGTATTAAAAAATTTATTCTTCATACATTTCCATCCACAAACGTGTTTCTTCCAAATCCAATTCTTTTTCAATTTTACGGAAGATTTCTTCGTTTACCGAATCAAATTTATGCATTGATTCTAATTTGGCTCTTTCGACATTTAGCAAATCAATTTGAATTTTGGTAAACTCATTAAAAATCTGTCCGCCTAATACTTTTCCATTTCCAAAAAAGTTAGCAGGAAGTTCCGTTTTTTGAAGTCGGTTAAACTTTACTTCATATTTGCTTTTAATATTGTGCAGTAACTCATCATCTAATAAAGAAAAATTATCCTCGATATGAGCAATTGTTTGAGAAACGATCTTATTTCGAATATCATATTCTTCTGCTAAAATGGAATAACGTTCAATTTTCAGCTTCTTTATAAGCCACGGAAGCGTAAGTCCCTGAATCACTAAAGTGGAAAGAATCACGCAGAAAACAAGATAAATAATTAAATTACGAAGCGGAAATTCTTCTGTTTTGTTCAGCATTAACGGAAGTGCCAAAGCGGCAGCCATAGAAACTACACCGCGCATTCCAGACCATCCAAAAATGATCATATTACGATAATCGAATTCTTCCTTTTCGCGAATCTTTTTACTAAGCATTCTTGGAATAATCGTAGCTGGGACAACCCATAAAAAACGTACCAAAATAACCACAACACTTATTACAGCTCCCCAGATAAATAATGAATTTCCAGAGTAATTACTAATCCCTTCTATGATTTGTCTTAATTGAAGTCCGATTAAAATAAAAATCAATCCGTTCAGAATATTATTTAAGACATCCCAAATCGTATTGGTCATAATTCGGCTTTCATGAGAAAAAATAGTTCCCGATCTTGCTGCTAAGAAAAGTCCTGTGGCTACTACAGCCAAAACTCCAGAACCTTCAAAATGCTCTGCAAGTAAATAAGAAGCAAATGGCGTTAATAAAGTAAGTGTTACCTCAATAATATCATCGCAAACAAATCTTTTATGAATGTAATACATGATGTAACCAACTGCCAGACCTATAGCGATACCGAGAACCGACATTAGAACAAAATTTAATCCTGCCTGCCATAAAACAAAATTTCCGGCTGTAATGGCTGTAAGAGCGTATTTATAAGCAACAAGTCCGCTTGCATCATTTACCAAACTTTCCCCTTCTAGAATAGCAATTAATCTTGGATTAAGCCCTAAACCTTTTGTAATCGCTGTGGCAGAAACCGCATCGGGCGGTGAAACAATAGCGCCAAGTAAAAAAGCTAACGGCCAAGAAATATCATCAATAAGCCAATGTGCGACAACAGCGACCAATCCTGTTGTAAAGAAAACCAAACCAACGGCCGCTAAAGTAATCGGACGAATGGTCTGTTTAAAATCTGACCAGCTGGTATGCCACGCTGCGTGGTACAAAAGCGGCGGTAAAAATATAATGAATACTATTTCGGGACTCAAAGCAATTACAGGAAGTCCGGGAACAACACTAATTACAACACCACATAAAACAAGAACAATCGGAATTGGGAAATTATATCTTTTACTAACAAGACTAAGAAATGCAACGCCAAAAAGCAGCATTATAATTACGGTAATATTCTCCATTTACTGGTTGGTATTTATTGATTTTGGATTATAAATTCGGGCACTAAATTACTATTTTATGGCAACTAAATTAGAATAACATTAAAAAAAGCACATTAGCATTTATTGACTTATATCAAACTTTTTCATTTCAAACAAATTTAGATTTGCTGTTTCGTCTATTCCAAATAAGTTTAAAATATATCAAAATGATAAGTACAGAAATAAGTCCGTTAGTGCAATTTGGACTAACCAGTAAAGAACGTGTTGAAAATGCATTAGAAGAACTTAAAAACGGTAAAGGAGTTCTGGTAACCGATGATGAAAATCGAGAAAATGAAGGCGATCTTATCTTTTCTGCCCAACATATAAATGTTCAGAATATGGCTTTAATGATTCGCGAATGCAGCGGGATTGTATGTCTTTGTTTAACCAATGATAAAGCTGATTCGCTAAATCTTCCGTATATGGTAAAAGAAAATACGAGTAGTTTTCAGACTCCATTTACCATCACCATTGAAGCCAAAAACGGAGTCACAACTGGAGTTTCAGCCCAAGATCGAATTACCACTATTAAAACAGCTGCAGCGCCCAATGCAAAACCAAGTGATTTAGCTCGGCCTGGACATATTTTTCCGCTTAGAGCGAATGACAATGGCGTTTTAGGAAGAAACGGCCACACAGAAGGAAGTGTTGATTTAATGAAATTGGCTGGTTTACAGCCCGAAGCTGTTCTTTGCGAATTAATGAACGAAGATGGCAGCATGGCAAAATTGGATAAAATCGTTAGCTTTGCACATGAACACAATTTGATAGTTTTATCTATTGAAGATATTATCTATTACCGCAAATTCGTTAGAGATTACAAATAAATGATATACGAACAGCTTGGCAATTCCATTCGAAAAAGCATTGATGTTTCTGATGAAGATTTAGAAACCATTCTCTCCTATTTCAAATTAAGCAAAAAGGATAAAAATGAGATTTTATTAGCCCAAGGACAAATTAGTCATGAAACTTTTTTTGTTGCAAAAGGCTGTCTTCGAATCTTTTTTATTAATGAAGAAGGAAAAGATGTTACAAGATATATTGCTTTTGAAAATCAATTTGCAACAGCTCTGGTTAGTTTTATTACTAAAATGCCTTCTGTAGAAAATGTTCAAGTCATTGAAAAATCAGAATTGCTGACTATCTCACATGAAGATTTTAATCATTTAATGAAAATTATTCCGCAATGGCGTGAGTTTTACAGTAATTATCTTGAGAAAGCTTATGTCAACAATGCCAATCGTTTGATGTCTTTTACAACTATGGATGCTTTGGAAAGATACAATCAGCTTTTGAAAATAAATCCAGCGATTGTGAAACGACTTCCGAATAAAATTGTGGCTTCTTATATTAATATTTCTCAGGAAACTTTGAGCCGATTGAAGTCTAAGGTTTAAGTTTTTTTTTTAGCTTCTAAGTCGCTGAGATTCTAAGTTTTTTTAGCCATGGCTCGAGCGATAGCGAACAGGCGAAGCAATTCACAAATTTAATCAAATCATTATTTTAATATGAATTGCCTCCAGCTTTAGCTGGAGGTTTTTGGTTTAAGTTGTAAAAGGCTTTAGCCAAATTCAAAGTTTGGCTAAAGCCCAGTCCTTCTTACTTTCTTTTACCTCCAGCTAAAGCTGGAGGCAATTCATACTTATTTAATTCGCGAAAATTTGTGTAATTGCTTCGCCTGTTCGCTATCGCTCGAGCTGTGGCAAAAAAACTTTGCAGAGTTACTTGCAGAGGCATGAAACCTTTTAACGCATTTTAAATAAAAAAGCCGAATCTTAAATTAGATTCGGCTTTATGATTTTTATGATTCACAGCTGCTACAAGAAACAAGACTTGTAACCAATTCTTTAGAAACACTCTGGCTTCTTTGGTAGTACAAACTTTTTACACCTTGCTGCCAAGCTTCGATCATTAAACGGTTTACATCTTTAATTGCCAATTCTGCTGGAATATTAAGATTTAAACTTTGTCCCTGATCTACAAATTTCTGACGAATTCCTGCCTGCTGTACAATTTCTAACTGACTGATTTCTTTAAAAGTTTTAAAAACATCTTTTTCTTGCTGAGTCAGTTGTTCCATATGCTGTACGCTTCCTCCATTAAGCATAATTCCTCTCCAAACTTCTTCGTTATCCAAACCTTTTTCTTCAAGGAGTTTTTTAAGGTATTTATTTTTACGCATAAAATTACCTTTACTCAATCCCGCTTTATAGTAATTACTGCTGAAAGGTTCAATTCCTGGTGAAGTTTGTCCTAAAATTGCAGAAGAAGAAGTTGTTGGAGCAATTGCCATTGTTGTGGTATTACGTCTTCCGTAACCTTTTAACAATTCTGGTTCGCCGTAAATTCTAGCCAATTCCTGACTTGCTTTATCGGCTTTATCGCTGATATGTTTGAAAATTTCTGTAGTCTTCATTTTCGCTTCCATTCCTTCAAACGGAATCATATTTTTTTGCAGGTAAGAATGCCATCCTAAAACGCCTAAACCTAGTGCGCGGTGTCTTTTAGCAAATTTATTCGCTGCAGAAAGATAATAATTGCCCTCTGTTTTTTCGATGAATTCCTGTAAAACAGCATCTAAGAAAAAGATGGCTAGTTTTACTGCTTCTGTATCTTTCCATTCTTCATACAATTCTAAATTCATAGAAGAAAGACAGCAGATAAAAGATTCATCGGCTGTTGAAGGAAGCATAATCTCGCTGCACAAATTACTTGCGTTAATTCGAAGATTTTGATCTTTATATACTTGTGGTTTGTTTTTATTTACGTTATCACTAAAGAAAATATAAGGCAATCCTTTTTGCTGACGACTTTCTAAAACTTTTGCCCAAATTTGTCTTTTTTCAGCATCACCATCAATCATTTCCTGCATCCAGTAATCTGGTACACAAATCCCTGTAAACAAGTTCTGAATTGGGTTTCCGATACTTTTAATTTTCAAAAACTCTTCGATATCTGGGTGATCTACATCAAGATAAGCTGCAAACGCCCCGCGGCGTACACCGCCTTGTGAAATCGTATCCATTGCAGTATCAAAAAGCTTCATGAAACTTACCGCTCCACTGCTCTTTCCGTTATCAGTTACCGCACTTCCGCGCTCACGTAATTCTCCAAAATAACCAGAAGTTCCCCCGCCAATTTTAGTCTGCATGATAACTTCACCCAATTTATGTGTAATTCCTTCAATCTTATCTGGAACGTGCACATTAAAACAAGAAATTGGTAAACCGCGTTCTGTTCCCATATTGGCCCAAACCGGTGAACTGATACTCATCCAGCCTCTTTCGATCATTTCCATAAAAGACTCTTTCAATTCTGGTTTGTAAAGTCTTTTTGCTGCGGCCGTACAAATTCTGTCAATGGCTCCTTCTACCGTTTCACCTTTTAAAAGGTAACCACGGTTTAAGATCTGCTCACTTTCAGAGTTTTTCCACCACATTTTTCCTTCTGTTTGTGCGTCTAAATTTTCTGCTGGGTTTGTGTCTATCGTATTCATATTTTGTATGGGCGTGTATTAAAAAAGGTCGTTTGCTGTAATACTCTTATCGTGTTTTGTATATTCTACAGGACGTTTTGCAAAGAAATCATCTAAGCTGTTCGCAAAAACTTCTTCTTCAAACCAAGTCATTTTACTGTAATCATCTGGCGAAACATTAAAGATTGTTTCGATATTGATTTGTTTTAAACTTTCGTCAATTCTAAATTTCATAAAGTTTACCAAATCTTCTTTGTTTATCGTTTCGATTGCACCGTCTTCAAAAATCCAGTCCAAAATATCGGCTTCAACACTAATAGACTCTTTTACTGTAGTTCTAATTAATTCTAAAGTTTCAGCATTAAAATACTCTGGAAATTCTTCACGGATTTTATTAATGATATAAATACCGCCATTCGCGTGAATTTGCTCATCGATAGAAGTCCAAGCAATAATATTGCTCACATTTTTCATATATCCTTTGAATCTTGTGAAAGACAATAAAATGGCAAACTGACTAAATAAAGAAACATTTTCAATCAAAATACTAAACAAAATCAGCGAAACCATATATTTCTGATTGTCCTGAGATTTGGTATCTTTTAAAACATTCGAAAGATAATCTACACGTCTGCGAACCACGGGAACGTCTAATAATCTTTCAAATTCGTCATTATATCCTAAAACTTCCAACAAACGAGAATACGCTTCAGAATGTCTGAATTCACATTCTGCAAAAGTAGTTCCCAATCCGTTGAATTCTGGTTTTGGAAAATGCTCATATATATTACCCCAAAAACTTTTTACGGCTACCTCAATCTGTGCAATCGCCAAAAGACTGTTTTTGATTGCTGTCTTTTCTGCTGTGTTTAAATGAGCGTGAAAGTCTTGTGTATCGGCAGTAAAATCTACCTCTGTATGAACCCAGTATGCTTTGTTAATGGCTTCAGTAAATTGCAGAACCTCAGGATATTCGAAAGGTTTATAGTTGATTCGTTTATCGAAAATGGACATATATATAGAATTTTAAGTGACTTTTTTAAGATAGAAAACCGAATACTGAATTTGGGGAAGTGGCAGCTTGTTTTTCTATTTATACAAATTTAAGTCGCATAAATTCTCTTGTCTAGTTTTTGTTGTTAAAAATCTGCTCAATTATCAACAGTTTGAAAACTCGAAAAAAATGAAGGTGCAGAATTTTTATCAACAGCTCGCGAGCATTTTGTAATTTGCATTGAACTAGCAGTTTCTATATCATCTTCGTTAAGTTATCAACTCCAAAAAGTACCGATTTTGGAATGAGTCAGAAAACAAGTTATCAACAATGCTTTTTTTTTAATCGATTTTTAAACCTTTTTTTGAGAGGAAAAAAACGTCTAATTATTAATAATGATTCTAAATAGATTTTTTAATTCGTTCAAAAAATACTTACAACATATTTTATAACAACAACTTACATGAAATCGAGTAAAATCTAAAATAATTCATTTTAATAAACTAATGATTTAAATCAACTTTAACAGTTAAAATTTAACGACGTCAATTTTAGATCAAAAAACGTCTTCAAAAAAAAATTTTCATTCGATATTCATTTCTCCAAATATACTTTTGGTATAAAATCCATTTTCTAAAAATAAGCAGCCACATAACATTAAAGAAAAATTAAAATGAGCTTAAGTGATTCTTAAAATTGAGCAAATATCAATCAAAAATGGCTTTTTACTGCAAATAGTTGTTGGTTTAAAAATATTAATCTCTACATTTGCTTTATTTTTATTTATTCTAAATAGACGAAAAATAATTCCGAAAAATAGATTATTCTAAACAACCATAAATTACATTTCAATATGAAAAAGAATCTACTTGTTTCTTTTGCATTTGCCACTACTCTATTTGTGAGTGCACAGCAAAAAAATACACTTTTAGACGCCGCTTTCTGGAAAACTTCTCCTAATACTGAAACTGTTAAAGCTGAAATTGCAAAAGGAAATAATCCTTCTGAAGCCAATGTAAATGCTTTTGACGTTACTACATTAGCAATCAATAACGATGCACCTGTAGAAACCATCAAATTTTTAATTGATCAGCCAGGAAATTCAATCACAAAATTAACCCACGATAATCGTATTTATTTACACTGGGCTGCTTATAGAGGAAATACCGAATTAGTACAATATCTTATTACTAAAGGTTCTGATATAAATTTTGAAGACAGCCACGGAACTGCGCCTGCAGATTTCGCTGCTTCAAACGGACAATCAAACCCTGCGATGTATGAAGCCTTTTTTAAAGCAGGTGTAAATCCGACTAAAAAGTACAATAATGGTGCTAACCTTTTGCTTTTAGCAATTGCTTCTGACAAAGATTTAAAAGCAGCAGAATATTTTTCTACTAAAGGAATGTCTCTAAAAGATGTTGACGCTAACGGAAATACAGCTTTTACCTACGCTGCAAGATCTGGAAATATTGCCCTTTTGAAAAAACTACTTGAAAAAGGGATCAAACCAACTGACGAAGCACTTTTAATTGCTGCACAAGGAAGCCGTAGAGAAACGAATACTTTGGAAACTTATAAGTATTTGGTTGAAGAAGCAAAATTGAAACCTACTGCTCAAAATAAAGCGGGTCAAAATGTATTGCACATTTTAGCTGGAAAACCAAATCAGACAGAAATTATTAAATATTTCTTAGACAAAGGTGTAGATGTAAACAAAGCAGATAAAGAAGGAAATACTCCGGTTATGGCTGCTGCTTCGGCTAGAGAAACTGCGGTTTTAGAATTATTTATTCCGAAAGCTAAAAATCTAAACGTTCAAAATTTAAAAGGCGAATCGGCTTTGACAAAAGCGGTTCAATACGGAACTCCTGAAGCGGTAAGTTTACTTTTGGCTAAAGGTGCTGATGTAAATGTAAAAGATAAAGACGGAAATAATTTAGGTGTTTATTTGGTACAATCGTATCGTCCGGCTGGAAGAGAAAGAGGCGAAACTCCAAAACAAGATCCGTTTGATGCAAAAGCAAAACTTTTACAAGATAAAGGATTGAATTTAGCAGCAGCTCAAAAAGATGGAAACACATTATATCATTTAGCTATCACTAAAAACGATGTTGTACTTCTTCAAAAAATCACTGATTTAAAAGTAGATGTAAATGCTAAAAACAAAGATGGTTTAACGGCTTTGCACAGAGCTGCAATGACTTCTAAAGATGATTCAATCTTAAAATATTTAGTGAGCGCTGGAGCGAAAAAAGACATCAGCACGGAGTTTGACGAAACGGCTTATGCTTTAGCAAAAGAAAATAATGTGCTTACAAAAAATAATATCTCAGTTGAGTTTTTAAAATAACGAAATAATAATAACCAACATTTGAAATTCCAAATTCCAAACTTTACATTTGGTGTTTGGAATTTGGAATTTAAATATTGGAATTTAAAACAACAATCCATACAAATCTAATTACATGAAATCTATATTAAAAATTACCCTTACAAGCGCTTTTATCTTTTTACTTTCTTTTAATTCTAATGCGCAGTCAAGCAAATACAAATGCATGCTGCAAATGAACAATTATATGGGAGAAGGTGCTTATATCGTTGTTTCACTAATCAATGCAAATGGCGAATATGAAAAAACATTATATGTAATGGGCGATGACAAAAAATGGTACAAATCTCTGAAAGAATGGAATAAATTTCACACTCAAAAAGCGGAAGATATCAGTGCTAAAACAGGTGCTTCTGTAACTGGAGGCGATCGTAGTGTAACTACATTTGAAATTGAAAATTCTAAAATCAATAAAGGATACAAATTACGTTTTGAGTCGGCTGTTGAAGACCAGAAATATTATGTAAGCGATCTTGAAGTGCCGTTAACAACAGAAGGTTTAGCAGATAAATCAGACGGAAAAGGTTACATTAAATATGTAAAACTTATTAAAATATAATTATTTAAACACGTAGATACATAGTTTCAGAATGCTTAAAAGGCGTTTCACTTATTTAAATTAAAATAGTTGAGACTATGTGAGAGAAACAAGTTTCTTTTTTAAGATCTTTTTTTAAATTTAAAATATATGTATCTATGTGTTAAAATAAATTTCATCCATTTCGTAAATACTTAAATATATTACGATTACATTTATAGAATACATTACATGACTCTTTCTTTTTGGCGTTACACACACTTGGCCCTTGCCTTGTTTTCTTCTCTTTTTTTGATTTTAGCTTCGGTAACAGGAATTATTCTGTCTTACGATGCGGTACAGGAAAAAACACTTCCGTACAAAAGTGCCGATTTTGATAAATTGACTTTGGGAGAAACCCTGCCGGTTCTCAAAAAAAACTATCTAGAAATTACCGAATTAAGTGTCGATTACAATCAGTTTGTGACGCTTAAAGCACTTGATGAAGAAGGAAATGATATAAACGCCTACATCGATCCTAAAACAGGAAAAGCGTTAGGAACGCCCGTAAAGAAAAGTGAATTTATTCAGTGGATTACCAGTCTGCATCGCTCTTTGTTTCTTCATGAAGCAGGGCGTTTTTTTGTTGGTGTAATTTCCTTTCTTTTATTTCTTATTGCAATTTCGGGTTTTGTTTTGGTTTTAAAAAGACAGCAAGGCATTCGAAATTTCTTTTCAAAAGTGATCAAAGAATATTTTGCTCAATATTACCATGTTGTTTTAGGAAGAATCGCTTTGATTCCGATTTTAGCGATTGCAGTTACAGGAATTTATTTGTCTTTAGAAAGATTTAATTTCTTTATGCCAAAAGACGAAAAAGTAAAAGAAATAAAAACGTCTCAAGCAGATTTGGCCAAAAATAATAAAGAGAATTTCTTTAAAAACACGCTTCTAAGTGATGTTAAAAAAATTGAATTCCCTTTTACAGACGATCCCGAAGAATATTTTATTATTGAATTAAAAGACCGTGAAGTCGAAGTGAATCAAGGAACCGGATTGGTAACTTCTGAAAAACTTTCGCCTTTTAGAACGCAAATAGCCGCTTTGAGTCTGGATCTTCATACCGGAAGAATTAATCCGATTTGGGCAGTTATTTTAGGTTTAGCATGCATTAATATTTTGTTCTTTATTTACTCTGGTTTTGCTATTACTTTAAAAAGAAGGGCAAGCCGAATTAAAAATAAATTCAAAGCTGCCGAAAGTAAATACATCTTATTGGCAGGTTCTGAAAACGGAAGTTCGCTGCGTTTTGCGAATGCTATTCAGAAACAATTAATTGCAGCAGGAGAAAAAGTATTTCTGGCCGAATTGAATCGTTTTAAAACTTTCCCAAAAGCCGAACATATTATTGTTTTTACTTCTACGCATGGTTTAGGCGACGCGCCTTCTAACGGAAGTAAATTTATTTCAATACTTAAAAAACATTCTCAGGAACACAAAACTCATTTTTCTGTAGTTGGTTTTGGTTCGAAAGCTTATCCTGATTTTTGTGGTTTTGCAAAGAAAGTTGACACTTTATTAGAAAATCAAACTTGGGCAGAACGTTTTTTACCCATGCAGACCGTAAACGATAAATCGGCAGAAGAGTTTGTAGAATGGATTAAGTTGTGGAATTCTAAAAATCCGATTTTATTATCGACTACTCCTTCCGTTTACAATCAGGTTCCAAAAGGATTAGAGAAATTGATGGTTTTAGATAAAACACCTATTTCAGAAACGGAGCATACTTTTTTACTGACTTTACGCGCGGGAAGCAGAACCAAATTTACTTCGGGTGATTTATTGGCTGTTTATCCTGCCAATGATAATCGCGAACGCCTCTATTCTATTGGAAAACATACTGGTAATATTCAGCTGGTTGTAAAACTGCATCCGTTTGGTTTGGGTTCTGGGTATTTAAATAAATTAGAACCTGGAGATACGATAAAAGCACGAATTCTTAAGAATAAAGCTTTTCATCTTCCGAAGAAAGCGACAAAAGCGGCTTTTATTTCTAACGGAACGGGAATTGCTCCTTTCCTTGGAATGATCGAACAAAATAAAGTGAAATCTGAATTGCATTTATATAGTGGTTTTAGAATGGTTACACCAACACTTTTGGCTTATCAGAAGTTTGCCGGAATCATGATGCAGAAAGAGCATTTAGAGAATTTTCATGTGGCGCTTTCGCGTGAAGCGGAACATATTTATGTTATGGATTTGATTAAACGCGATGCTGCATTTTTTATTCGTTTATTAAATCAAGGCGGTGTGATTATGATTTGCGGTTCTTTACAAATGCAAAACGACGTCGAAAATATTCTGGAAGAACTTTGTTTAACTTCAAATTCTAAAAACATTACAGAATACAAACGTAATGGCCAGATTTTGACTGATTGTTATTAAGATACTAATTGTATAATTTTAGACGCGGATTATACGGATTTGCTATCGCGAAGACGCTGATAAAAATGGATTTTTGTATGAAATCTATAGAATTCGTGTCATCTTGGTTTTAATTATTTTTGGAAATATATCGCTCCTATGGAGCTTTTTACAATTAGGAAGAATCATTTTCTATAAATATATCACTCCTACGGAGCGAAACAGACAACCTTAATTTTCTATATATATTACTCCTTTGGAGCTAAGTTGTACTTTCGATTTATGAATAAATTACAATCATATAAATTTTTATTTTTATTTACTGTTGTTTTTTGCTTTTCAGCGAATTGCCAAGTTTTACGCAAGAAAACAACACTTTTAATGGGCGGTCGTTTTGACATTTCGATTGTGGCAAAAGATTCGGCAACGGCAAGTCAGAAAATTGAAGAAGTTATTGCCGAGATTTCTCGAATTGAGAATTTAATTTCCGATTGGAAACCCGATTCGCAGGTTTCTCAGGTCAATCAGAATTCAGGAATAAAACCCATAAAAGTCGATCGTGAAGTTTTTGAATTGACACAAAGAGCCCTAAAATTATCTGAAATTACAAACGGCGGTTTCGATATCAGTTTTGCTGCAATGGATCGTATTTGGAAATTTGACGGCTCGATGACTGAAATGCCTTCGGCGGAAGCCATAAAAAAATCGGTAGAGAAAGTGGGTTATAAAAATATTATTCTTGATAGTATTCAATCGACTATTTTTCTAAAAATCAAAGGAATGAAAATTGGTTTTGGTGCTCTAGGCGAAGGCTACGCAACCGATAAATGCCGAGACATGATGATCGCTCAGGGAATTAACGCTGGAATTATAAACGGTTCTGGTGATATGAGTACTTGGGGAAAACAACCGAATGGCTCTCTCTGGAAAATCGGAATTACGAATCCGTTTAAACCAGAGAAGGTTTTGGCAGTGGTTCCGCTAGAACAAGAAGCGGTTACTACTTCTGGCAGTTATGAAAAATTTGTTGTTTTTAACGGAAAACGATATTCTCATATTATAAATCCGTCCACCGGATATCCTGCAACGGGTTTGTGCAGCGTGACTGTTTTTGGTCCCAACGCAGAAACTGCCAACGGATTGAGTACCTCAATTATCGTTTTGGGTCAGAAAGAGGGGTTTATATTGCTTCAAAAATTCCCTCAATACAGTTGTTTAATGATTACGGATAAAGGGAAAGTTGTTAAATCTTCCAATTTTAAAATTAAAGATTTCAAGGCTAAATTTTAAAAGGTTGAACCATATAAGTTATATAAGTTCATTTAAAATTGTGGTTATTTAACCGCAAAGAATGCTAAGTTTTTATTTTAGAGCTATCTAAATAACGCAAAGTTCGCAAAGCTTTATCAATAAAACTTTGCGAACTTTGCGTTTTTATTTGCGCTCTTTACGGTTAAAAATACTGCAATCCAAGTAAACTTAAAATGAACTTATATAACTTATATGGTTCAAAAACAGTCCTTTCTTAACATTAAAACCTCTAATGTAAATCTAATAATCTTCTAATAGCTTTATTTAGATTAAATTTAAATAATCACATAAGTTTGCTGCACTTTTATTCGCAGACTAACATGAGATTATTTTTACTTCTATTTTTTATAACTATTACAAGCTGGTCACAAACCGGAACCATTTCTGGAAAAGTTTCTTACAGCCATAACGAATTGGCTTTTGGCGCTACGATTTCTATTAAAGGAACTCAAAAATATGCAGTCGTAGACGATAGCGGCCATTTTGAAATCAAAGGTGTTCCTTATGGCGAATATGTTTTGGAAACTTCTTCTATGGAAGCACAGACAAAAACTACAAAAATTCATCTAAACAAACCTACTTTAGAAATTCATATTTCATTACAGCGTAACGACGCCAGATCTCTAAAAGAAGTTGTTCTTCAAAAGAAATCTGTTAAAAAAGAAATTGCCGAAAAGGGATTTTCTGTAAATGTAATAGATACGCAGGAAGCTGCTAAAAGAAACATTCAAACCAATGAATTATTAGGACAATCTGTTGGTGTTCGAATCAGGCAAAACGGAGGACTGGGCTCAAATGTTACCTATAATCTGAATGGTATGACAGGAAATGCTATCAGAATATTTATAGATGGAATTCCGATTTCTACTTATGGTTCTTCTTTTAATTTAAATAGTATTCCGCCGGCATTAATAGAACGCATCGAAGTTTACAAAGGCGTTGTTCCCGCGCATTTAGCCGATGACGCATTGGGCGGTGCAATTAATGTAATATTGAAAAAAGGTGCTAGAAATACTTTGGCAGCTTCTATTTCTTACGGATCATTTAATACTTTTCAAACCAATTTTAATACGACTTATAGAGATAAATCTGGTTTTACTTTAAAAGGTTCAGGCTTCTATAATTATTCTGATAATGATTACGAAATCTGGGGAAAATTTGCTTACAACATTCTTCCTAACGGACAAAAAGTGTTCATTAAAGCGAAACGTTTTGAAGACGCTTATCGATCTTTCGGAGGTAGAATCGAAGCTGGTTTTACCAACGTAAATTGGGCTGATTCCTTTTTAATTGGATTTAATGCTTCAGACGATTATAAAGAAATTCAACACGGACAATCGATGTCTAAACCTTACAAAGGCAGGTTTACCGAATCTGATGCACAGGTTTTTAGTTTAAATTATGCTAAAAAAGATTTTATTGTAAAAGGTCTGGAATTTACAGTGAATTCTGTTTTCAGCCAAAGAAACGAAGTAGTAAACGATACAGTAAAATGGAATTACACTTGGTTTAACGAAAAAGCTTTAGGGCTTCGAGGAGAACCTATCTTAACTCCAAACGGCGCACAACAAGGCGCACCCACAATTCTTCATCTTAACAATAAAATTTTCAGTACAAGAGCGGGTTTAAATTATACTTTAAACGAAAACCACAGATTTGTTTTCAGTACGATGCTGTATTCTTTCGATAGAGATGATTATGACGAAAAGAAATCACAACTGGAAAGAGATTTTCAACAAAAAAGAGATCTCCAAAAAAATATTTTATCGCTGGCTTACGAATTAGAAGCTTTTAATTCTCGATTAAGAACCAATCTTTTCGGAAAACGTTACAATCAAAAAACAGAGCAAATAACACCTGTTTTAAGTAATGGCGGTACTACAATTGTAGAAAATATAGAAAATAACAATACTACTTTTTACGGTTATGGTTTAGCGACATCGTATTTTATTACTCCAAAGTTACTGTTTTCGCTTTCTGCGGAAAAAGCGATCCGACTTCCAAGTGAAAATGAAATCTTCGGAAATCCAGGCGAAAACCAAAGCAGCAACAGTTCTTTAAAACCAGAACAAAGCAACAACTTAAACGTTGGTTTACGATTTGGTCCTTATATCATCAATGATCATAAATTTAGTCTTAACGGATCTGGTTTCTGGAGAAATACGAGGGACAAAATCGCTCGTCAATTTAGTGTTCGTTTAAATGAAGCGCTGCAGGTAGCACCTTCTGTCAATTTAGGGAAGGCACAGTCTCTTGGTTATGAAGCTTCTTTAGAATATTCGCATAAAAACAGATTGTTTATCGCGATGAATATGTCGCAGTTTACTTCTCGTTCTAAGGATCAATATGATAAAAACGGAAATCAGCTGGATAATTACAACAAACGGTTTCCGAATGAGCCATTTTTTACTGTAAACGGTAATGTACAATACAATTTTAAAGATGTACTGCAGAAAAATTCACAATTGAGTCTGTTTTACAATTTTGGTTATGTTGGTGCTTTTTATACCAATTGGCTGAATAACGAAGATGACAGAACTCCCAATCAATTTCCGCATGATTTGGGATTGAGCTACACTTTTCCGAACAAAAAATTCATAGCCAGTTTTGATGCTAAGAATATTACTAACCAGCAGGTTTACGACAATTTTGCGGTTCAGAAACCAGGAAGAGCGTTCTTTTTGAAGATAAATTATACACTCAATAAATTTTAGTAACTGATTAATTAATTTTTTAATGACTTTAAATATGAAAAAAAGTACCTTTAAACTACTTGCATGTGGATTGGTTTTAACCACATTTGCACTTACTACAAGCTGCAGCAGTGACGATAATAATAAAGAAGCAGATCCTGTAAACCCAGTAACTGAAGGACGCTGGATTACTGTTGCGGGAGCGTTAATGCAGACAGATCCAGGTGACGGAAACGGCGGTACAAGAATTTATTCTGTTTCTAAAGCCGATGCTAAAAATCCCGATGTTTCTATCAATGTTTTTGATAATGGTGAAGGTGTACAATCAAACAGAACAGCACGTTTGCAGTCTTCTGTAGACGGAAGTACGCTTTTCAATATTACTTATACAGGTACAAACGGAGGCGAATTCATGACTTATAAAGTTAATGGAGCGAAGAATTTTGTAAAATCTGCAACTACAGTAAACATATCTCAGTATGCAGGAACATCTCCAAGATGGGTAAAACTTTTTGATGGTGATAAAACAGGTGTTGCCGTAAACGTAACAGCTCCGCTTATTGTAACTGAAGCTGACGGAAAAACATACAAACGTACAAGAGGTTCTGCGACAGTTTTAAGCTTAGATCTTCAAAAATCAGAAATTTCAGATTACAGACAATATGAAATTCCTTTGACAGATGCTGAAGAAATTCTAGGTCACCATATTTTCCGTTTAGATGCTCCGACTTTAAACAAAGCAGGAGATAAATTAATTATCGGAACTTGGATGCGTAAAACAAATCCAGCGACTGGTGCAAACGAAAGTGCATTTACTCGTTTAGGTTCTAAATCTGTTGTAGTTGATTATCCTTCATTACAAAATCCAAAAGTAATTACTTCAACTGTTGGTTTTGGTGATACTAGCGGTTACAGAAGTTTCAACAGTTTTGTAGCTAATGACGGAAACATTTACCAAGCTACACAAAGAGATACACAAAAAGGTTCTTATATCTTAAAAATCAACCAAAGCAATGAATATGACAATTCTTATGTGTTTAGTTTAGATACTGCTCTTGGTGTTAAAGGTTCTTATATTGATGCTTGGAGATATGCTGGAAACGGAATCGCTTATGCAGTTTATACTTACGAAGGTGCTAACGATCAAGGTTTTGTAGCAAGATTGGATTTAAATGCTAAAACAGCTCAAAAAGTAGAAGGAATTGCATACGATACTGATTTGAATTTTGGCCAGTACCAAGGTTTTGTAGTTGACGGAAATGAATTCTACATCGCTGTTACTCCAGTTGGAAAAGATGGAAACATTTATGTAATTGATATTCCTACAGGCGCTGTTACAAAAGGTGCTAAATTGGTTAACAAGCCAGGAAACCACTACATCGGAGTATTCTAAAAATAATTTACAGCTTGATTCGCTGTAAGAATCCTTGAGTTTTTTTTTAAATTGACAATCCGCTCTGAATTAGTGAGCGGATTGTTTTTTTTTATTTAAAATTTAGAAGCAAATTCTTTTGCAAAATCTTCTAATTTAATTTTTCCATCAACAGGAAAATTATTACTTAAGAAATCGGCACCAATTTTTCCGCTTCTTAAACCTGCTCCCATTTCGGCATACAAATTAGCCATTTCTTCTGGTAAGCCAGCTTGAATCATACCTCCTAAAGATTGTTCGTCTGTAAATTCAACCCACGGAAGTTCTGGTTTTGCAATTGCTGTTCCAAATGCTTTTACAATTTCAGACGGCGTTTTAACATCACTGATAATGTAACGAATGTTTTTTCCTTCCTGTGCTTTTTGTAATTCTTCAGCAGCTGCCAAAGCAATATCTTCTGGATGCACTAACGGAATTTGTAATGAATCTGGAAAATTAGCTCCCATAATCCCCGCTCCTTTTATCATCGGAATATCATTGAAGAAATTAATGTAGAAATAACCCGCTCTTAGGAAAGTAACAGAAGCGTCTAAATTTTGATATAATTTTTCAATTTGATGTAATCCTGCGATTGGACCGTTTCCGCCTTCTAAATCGGCTCCAATACTGCTTAACATTACTATTCTTTGTATGTTGGTTTTCTGGATGGCTTTCGCGAAAGCGTTACCTGCTTCCACAGTATTTTTGATAATGTTTTGTCCGCCCATATTTGGAGGTGTCATTGCAAAAAGTGCATCTGCTCCTTCAAAAGTTTTAGAAAGAAAATCGGCATCGCTTACAGAACCAATTGCTGCTTTTGCTCCCAAATTTTCGATTGCTGTTTTTTTATCTGCATTACTGCTTATTACAGTCACATCATGACCAGATTGTACTAATTGTGCCGTTAGAGGCTTTCCTATGTTTCCTAATGAACCTGAAATTATAATTTTCATCTTTAAATGTTTTTTTTTTATTAACAAGACAAAGGTATATTTGTACTTACTTTTATACAAGTACTTACCCTAAAGTATGTAACTATGACAGCGATTAAAGAAACTTCTACGATTCAGGAAAACAAGCAGTATGCCTTAGAAAAATGTCCTGTAACTTTTGTTATGGAAAAAATTGGAGGCTATTGGAAACCGATTATTTTGTATCATTTATCTACGGGAGACAAACGTTACAGCGAATTAAAAAGAGCTATTCCGGCTGTTACAGAAAAAATGCTGATTCAGCATTTGAAACAGTTAGAAGCGGATGGTTTGGTTATTCGCGAAGCTAAACCTGTTGTACCGCCATTTGTAACGTATCGATTAAGCGATGCAGGAACTGGTTTAATGCCTGTTATTGATGCAATGGCTGCATGGGCTTTTAAAGTAAAAGACGGCATCTATAGTATTTAATAGACACCGCCTTTCTTCAAAACAAACAAATAACTAATTCAATATATTTTTGTTATAAGGACGCCAATAAAAGGATTTTAATTATCGCATAGATCTTTTTTTGTTTCCCGCAGATTTATTTAGATTTAAGCTCATCAAAAAGGATTATTAACTAAATCTGCGTGAAATTTAATTCTAATAAAATTTAATTTTGTTTGATGAATACCAAATCTTCATCGTAATTGGCTATTGCTGTTAAGGCATTAAAAATATATTTTGAAACCAAAGCGCCTCCTTCAAAATTGATTAATTCAATATCGTCTTCGGGTGTGTGATACTGCGGATGTCCGCCTGTATGAAAACCTACTGCAGCAATTGATGCTTTGTAAAACGAAACATGATCTGATCCGCCGACGTCTCCTGCGTGTACAACGGGATTTAATCCTGAGTTTTCTCCTAGTTTTTTCATTAACTCTACTCCATTGGGAAATGTTCCTGCTCCGCCCATATAGAGTTGTTTTTCGGCATTTAATCTTCCAACCATATCCATGTTCAGCATGACTTTTACGGCTTCTTTTATTACAGGAAGGTGATTGACAAAGTATTTTGAACCTATCAAACCTTCTTCTTCTCCACTGAATGAAATAAAAATGATGCTTCTTTTGGGTTTGATTTTCATTTTCGAAACTTCTTCTAAAATGCACAATAAAGCCGAAACGCCCGATGCATTATCATCGGCTCCGTTATGAATCGCAACAGTGTCTTTCTTTTTGCTTCCAGATTCTTTTCCGCCCCATCCCCAATGATCGTAATGTGCGCCGATTACGATGAATTCATTTTTCAGTTTTTCATCAGAACCTTCAATAAAACCAACAACATTTTGTGTGGCAACACTGTCTGATTTCATTTTGTTAATACCTTCTTTTATAAAAACTTTAAAAGGCTGGTAATAACTATTATTGAATTCTTTTAAGCCGTATTTTTTGAAATGTTTCCTGATGTAATCTGCAGCTTCATTATTTTGCTTTGTACCCGGAAAACGACCTTCCATTTTATCAGATGATAGATATTTATCGTGCTTATAAAAAGTCTGCGCCATTTGTGCATTCACGAAAGTGCAGTAACAAAAAACAGCTATAATAGAGAGTTTTAATTTCATAATGTAATGTCTATAGAATGGGACGCTGATGACACGGATTTGTTTTACAAAGACGCGGATTAATACAGATATTTAAAAAAAAATAGAATGAAAAAATACGTAGAAATCCGCGTACCATCACTCAAAGATTATAAATCAAAAGTGGTGTGTTTAATATATTTTCTATCGTAAGTATATAAAACGTGTACTTTTTTATCGCTGGTTTGAATGATTGCCGGATAGCTGAATTCTCCTTTTTCTTGTTTTTCGAGATCAAAAAGTTTTTTCCAGTTTAAACCATCTTGAGAATATTCAACGTCCAAAATATTTCTTCCGTTAAACCAATCTTTTCCCATTGGTAATGGATTATTCACTAACAAAAACAGATTTTTATTTACGGTTAAGGCATCAATACCCGAATTTGAATTAATTACATTTATGGTATTGGTTCTAATCCAGCTTTTTCCTTTGTCTCCCGACCAGCTTGCGACAACTCTATTGTGTTTGCTTCGAGATAACATTTGAATATCATTCGCATTATGAACCAAAAATGTCGGTTGGATAACATCTAATTTATTATCATTTTCTACCTCTATCTTTTTCCAAGAATCAGTTGCTTCGGTATATACTTCTACGTGAACTCTCCATTCGTCTGTTTTAACGCTTTCTGTACTGCTTCCGCAAAGAATTTCGCCAGACGTAACTTCAATTGGTTTATTTCGAATGGGGCCTAAAAATCCTTCTGGAAGGTATTTTGCTTCTCCCCAAGTCGTTCCATTGTCTTTAGAAACCATCATGGCTCCAAACCATTCTCTTGGATTTTTCCCAACTTTATAAAACAAATACAGATTCTCGCTTTTACTTTTAAACAAAACCGGATTCCAACAAGGCAGTGTGTCGCCGTTTTTTATTAAAGGCTGAATCAATTCTTTTGGTGTTGACCATTTTTTATCTTTATAAGAAGAAATATAGATTCCAACGTCTTTTGCTCCTTCGTATTTTCCGCCAAACCAAGCAGCTAAAATCTCGTTTGGTTTATGTTCAACTAAAGTCGAAGCGTGACTCGCAGCCGTAACAGGCGGATCGGCTATGTAACTGCTTTCGATATTTACTGCTTTCATTTGTGCGTTTACTGCATTATTTGAAAACAAAAATGCTGTGAAAATGATTGCAGTTGCTTTTAATTTTATATTCATTTTTTTTATTATTTTTTTAATTCGAAAGGGTTGTAACGCGGATGAAACTGATTTACTTTGTAAAGACGCGGGTTATACGGATTTTTTTCTTTGTATAAATACAATTACTGCTTAAGTTCCACTCCTAACTCGCAACCCATAACTTTCAACTCCTAACTTTTTAATCCTACTTTATGTCCAGAAACTGCATAATAAAGAATGAAGGCATAACAAGGAAGTAAAATCCAATATCCCTTTGTTGATGCTGTCGCCGTTGCATTAATTTCTGAAATTCCCTGAGCGACTAAATCCGCTTTTGTTCCGTCAACAAATTTTCCGTACAAAGGTGGAATCACAGCTCCTCCAGAAATCGCCATTACTAATAATGCTGCTCCGGTTTTAGTAAATTTACCTAAACCATTAAGCGTTAACGGCCAGACAGCAGGCCAAACCAATGCATTTGCAATACCTAAACCAGCAACAAACAATACAGAGGTAAATCCTGTAGAAAACACAATACAAAACGAAAGAAGAATTCCTAAAACAGCACTAACTCTTAAAGCTAATGCCTGAGTAATATATTTCGGAATCAAAAATGCGCCTAATGCATAAGTGGCCACCATTGCTAATAGAGTAAATGTTGTAAAGAATTTAGCGTCGGCAGCAGGGAATCCTAAAGCGATTCCGTACGCTATGATCGTGTCACCAGCGATTACTTCAACTCCAACGTACATGAATAACGTTAATACACCAAGCCAAAGATGCGGGAATTGAAAGATACTTGTTTTTGCTGTTTTTCCTCCTTCTGCTTCTTCTATCGGCGCTGCTTCAACATTTGGAAGCGGTGCTTTTAGAATTAATAATCCCAAAACAAATAAAACTACAGCCATTGAAATATACGGTACGACAACGCTATCAGCCATATTATTAAGTAAAGTGTTTTTCTCGTCAACACTCACCTTGCTTAATTTTTCCTGAATTTCATCAATTCCAGATAATAAAATGGAGCCAAAAATAAGTGAACCTAATGCCCCTGCAATTTTATTACAAATTCCCATAATCGAAATTCGTTTCGCAGCACTTTCTATCGGTCCTAAAATAGTAATATACGGATTGGATGCGGTTTGCAATAAAGTCATTCCGGCACCTTGGATAAAGATTCCGGTTAAAAACATCCAATAGGTTCTGGCTTCTGCGGCGGGAATAAAAATTAAAGCGCCGAATCCCATGATGAATAATCCTAAAGACATCCCTTTTTTGTAACCCACTTTGGCTAAAATATAAGATGCTGGAAGCGCCATTACCACAAAAGAAATATACGACGCCGATGCCACTAATAAAGACTGCGCAGAGGTTAATTCGTTAATCGTTTTCATAAACGGAATCAATGCGCCATTGATCCAGGTTACAAATCCGAAAATAAAAAACAGACTGGCAATAATTAAAATTGGTATTAAGGTTGGTTTGGTTTGTGAGGTTTTTGTGGTATTTGTAACAGCCATTATTCTTTTTTAATTTATTTAATGTTTGTGTTGTTTGACGATTTTAATTTGGAGTGAATCATCTTTTGTTGTTGTATTAGACGCTGATGAAACGGATTTACTTCGTAAAGACGCGGATTGGTACGGATTTTTTTTATAGATAACTTATGATTTAGGATTCATATCCTATAACTCATAACTTATAAAACTTCCATATAAAACAAAAGGAGAGTTGCCTCTCCTTTTGAATTTTAAGTAAGGATTGTGTGGATCGTTACTTGCCAAATAAATTATTTTGTGTCCCACCAAAGTCTTGTTCCACCTGAATCTGCACCGCCTAATTTTGCGATACCATCATCAACGGCTTCTTTGTTTGATGAGTACTCATTTGTAACATAAATAATTCTTTTCATCAAAGATTTACCAACTCCAGCATCTGTATTATCTGTGTTTAAAACAGGGTAAATTACTTTAGCATCACTTCTTCTTAAATCAGCCCACGCTTCCCAAGACTCTGGGAAAATTGCTAAGTATTTTTGAACTGCAATTTGTGTACGCTGATTAGCAACAGTTGTAGAAAAAGCTACTGGTAATTTTACTGGAATATCTTGTAAATCTAATGTTGGATAAACCGTTAAAACGTTTGGTAAAGTTGGTAATGTAGAACCAGCGATGTAAGCATTAATCGCTGCCGTATCTGTAATTCCCCATTGTGCAAGAGATAATCTAATCCCTGCTTCATACAAAGTTTTAGCATCTCCGCCCATGTTCCATCCGTTCAAAGCTCCTTCTGCTCTACTCAAGTAGTTTTCAGAAGCCATAAAGATTTCGATGTTTTTAGACTCACTAAGATTATTTGCAGCACCGTTACCCATTACATCATTGTTAAATGCAGAGAATTTAGTAGTTCCAAATTGATCTTCTAAACCTCCAACAGGCTGTCCTCTATAAACTCCGGTATCGATTGGGGCAAACCATTTAGCTAAACGAGGGTCATTATAACCAACTAATAAACTTTCCATAGAAGCGGTCATAGTATAACCCCAGCTATTTACGATCATGTTTAAGTTGTTTGGTGTAATATTACTTGCTTTAAAGAAAGCACCTTGATCGTTTGTCTGCATCACTCCTGCAGCAACTGCAGCTTCTGCTTGAGTTTTAGCTTTTGCAGGATCTTTATCAGAAATTCTTAAAGCTAAACGAAGTCTCATACTGTTTCCAAAAACTCTCCATTTGTCAACACTTCCAGCATAAACTCTATCGTTTGGCTGAAAAGCTGCAACTGTAGTTACAGAAGAAGAAGAAAGTGTTGCATTTGCTTCATCTAACAATTTGAAAAAGTCTTCGTAGATAAATTCAACACTATCGTAAGGTACTTTTTCTTTACCATTTCCAGCTTCTGTATACGGAATTGGCCCGTAAGCATCTACCATTTGGTTGTACATAAATACTTTCCAGATTTTAAGAACTGCCAAAGCTTCAGCATTACCTGCGGATGCTTTTACTGCATTGTTAAAAGCAGGAACCGCTACAGTATAAAATCTTGTCCATCCTCTTCCTTCATATCCGTTTACGAAAGCATTTCTTTCTGTTCCGTATCCACAATTTAAATAGTGAATGAAAGTTGAAGATAAAATACCTGTTGCAATACCCCAAGTACCTTGATCATCTACTCCTGGAGAAGAATAAGATCCGTTGTGAATACCTGCGTACAATGCTGACGCAAATGCAGGCCCTGCAAATGTAGCGTCTAACTGACCTTCTGTTAATGAATTAGGATCTGTGTTTATTTCGTCAAAATCTCCTGTACAGCTTGACAAAATAGAACATGCTAATAATGCAGCTCCTAATGTTTTTATTTTTAAACTATATTTCATGATATCCTTTATTTAATTAAAATCCAAATTTAACATTAACTCCATATTCTCTCGTAGAAGGAATGTTGAAAGATTCTATACCTTGCAAGTTTCCTGTACCTGCACCCGCTTCTGGATCAAAATACTTAGCTTCGTTTAAGAAGAAGAATAAATTTCTACCCACTAAAGAGAAATCGATACTTGAAAATCCTGAATCGCCTAAGATACGTTTTGGTAATGAATAACCAAATACAAGCTCTCTTAATCTGATGTTTGTAGCATCATAGATAAAAGGTTCTGCGATTGGAGTTCTTTGTCCGATTGCTGTCCAGTATTGTTCAGCAGTAATACTTGTTGTATTAGGAGTGTAAGTTCCGTTTCCAACAGCTACAACACCAGGAACAACGATTCCGCCTTCTCTTCCTGCTAAAGTAACGTCACTAACTCCTAAACCAGCTTGTCTAGCTTGAGTGTATGAAATAACTTCACCACCAATTCTAAAGTCAACTAAGAAGCTTAAAGAGAAATCTTTGTATTTGAAGTTGTTTTTGATACCTCCAGTCCAATCTGGGTTAAAGTTACCAGCACGAACATCAAATCCGTTTGTTGCTAAAGGAATACCTGCACTGTTTACGATGATATTTCCTGAAGGATCTCTTTGGAAACCTTTAATATATAAATCTCCATACTCACCACCTGCAACAACTTTACTTCTTACTAAACGACCTTCACCAAGAACTAATTCATCTCTTCCGTCTAAAATAGATTTTATTTTAGATTTATAAGAAGCATAGTTTGCTGTAATATCCCAAGTAAAATTTTGTGTCTGGATTGGAGTTGCTGTAAGCGTAACCTCGATACCTTTGTTTTCAATATCTCCACCATTTACAATAGCTCTAGAAAAAGTAGAAGATTCTGGTGTATTGATGTAGAAAATTTGATTGTTAGTTAATGTATTGAAATAAGTAGCATCTAAACCTAAACGGTTATTGAAAAATCTAAAATCTACACCAAACTCTGTAGAAGAAGAAATCTCTGGTTTTAAGTTTGGATTCGCTTTTGTACTTTGTGCATATAACATACCGCCGTTTCCACCAATATATGAATATCTTTGTTGTGTTTGGTAAGGATCTGTATCATTACCTACTTGTGCGTAAGAAGCTCTTACTTTTGCAAAACTAATAACTTCTGGTAAAGTAACCATATCTGAAATTACAGCAGAAAGTCCGAAAGATGGGTAGAAATAATCTTGTGGTAAAGTAGAAGACCAGTCATTTCTAGCTGTTAAGTCTAAGAATAAATAGTTTCTGAAACCAATTTGACCAAATCCGTAAACAGAATTGATTCTTTTTTCTGTAGCAGTAGATATAGATTGAACTGTTTGAACATTACTTAGGGCAAAGAAATTTCTTTTACTCAAAACACCACCTGAATTTAAAGCTGAATTACTTTGTTGCAATGAACTCGCACCAGCATTAAGTCCGATAGAAAAATCTCCGAATTTTTGATTGTAAGAAAGTAAAGCATCAATGTTTAATTCACTTACAGTTTCATAAGATTCGCTGTAAGAACCCATATTGCTGTTAAATGCATTTGTAGCATATCTGTTTCTTACGTTTTTATTTGTCATTTGGTCTAAACCAGCTCTACCTTGTAAACTTAATGTATTTGTGAACTGATATTTAAGAGATGCTAAACCAATAAATCTGTTTCTTTTATCTGTACGAGCATCGTCTCTTAAAGCAGACCAGAATGGGTTTCCACCCGGAGATCCAGTTTCATCAAGGAAATAGTTTACTTGTCTTTGTCCTGCAGCATCAAAAAATTCGAAATTTTTGTAATCGTTATAAGCAATACTACGAGGTAATAAATAAGCAGATGTTCCGATAGACTCCTCACCTGTTCTTAACAAGTTGTCGATATCCTGAACGATATAGTTTGTTTTTACATCCAAAGATAATTTGTCTGTAATTTTGCTTGTCAATCTTAAGTTAAGATTGTGTCTGTCCATTGCATTTCCTCCAACAATACCTTCAGCACGTGTGTTAGTATAAGAGAAGTAACCTTGAGCTTTTTCATTACCAGCAGTTACTGTTAATGTATTAGCTAAATTGTAACCTGTTTTGTAAAAATCAATTACGTTGTTTGGCTGTGCAGTATAACTTTGCGTAGCCGGTCCAGCATAATTTGGATTACGAACTAACTGCCAATTAGAAACTTGACGTCCGTCTAATCTTCCTCCCCAGCTTGAGCTAGAGTTTGCAACATAGTTTCCTTGTGTTCCTTGTCCGTATTCATTTTGTAAATTCATCAAGTTATAAGCAGAAGATGCCATAAAGTTAGATGATAACGAAACTGAAGTTTTTCCAGCTTTACCCGATTTTGTAGTAATTACGATAACACCATTTGATGCTCTAGAACCGTAAAGTGCTGCTGCAGATGGTCCTTTAAGAACAGTCATCGAAGCGATATCTTCTGGGTTAATGTTAGAAATACCATCTGGCTGTGTAGTTCCTCCTGTATCAATATCAGGGTTAGAAGAAGTTGTACCATTACTAATCGGCACACCGTCTACTACATATAATGGCTGGTTGTTTCCGTTAAGTGATCTGTTACCTCTCAAAGTAATTCTAGAAGAAGAACCAACACCATTTGAAGTTGTAGAGAAGTTAAGACCTGCAACTTTACCAGAAAGTGAGTTGGCAACGTTTAATGATCTTGCTTCAGAAAGTTCGTCTACCGAAACGTTTTGTGCAGAATACGTAATTGCTTTTTTCTCTCTTTTAATACCAAGAGCTGTAACTACTACTTCTCCTAATTGTTGTGTGTCTGCTCCTAAAGCTACATTAATTGTAGTTTGTGTTCCGACAGTAACCTCTTTTGTAGCTGATCCTACATAAGTAAAAACTAAAACTGCTGCTTGATTTGGAACACTAATAGAGTATTTACCATCAAAATCTGTTGATGCACTCGTTTTGGTTCCCTTAACAATAATATTTGCTCCAGGAATCGGACTGCCCGTTCCAGCATCTGTTATCGTTCCTTTTACTGTAGTCTGTGCCTCTAGACTTTGAAATCCGAAAAGGCATATGACCAACAGTAATTTTAGTACGTCTTTAATCATATTAGTTGTTTTTTTAGAGTTAATAACATGTTAAACTTAAGAATACATTTTGTTAACGAATCATAATTTCGACAAATGACAATTTTGAAAAGGTGTTGGTGAATGTTTGGTTCAAAATTGAAAGAAAACGTTTTCATTTGTAATCCAACTCTTGTTTATTTATAAGGCTTCGACTCGATATAATTTATAGATTTCGACCTTTTATAATTGTATTCATTTTTTTAAAGCAAAAACGCCGAATATTATTCGGCGTTTTTAGATTTTTAGTTCAAAACCTTGAATTTATTTTTTATCAAATCGACCGAATTTCCGCCGACCATAACTTCGAAATCTCCGGGCTCTACAACCTCCTTCATCTCTCTGTTCCAAAGGGATAGCTCATCCTTTGTAAGTGTAAATTCGACACGTTTGTTTTCTCCTTTTTTAATGAAAATTCTTTTGAAACCTTTCAGTGTTTTTTCTGGAGTTGTAACGCTGCTGTAAACGTCATTAATATAAAGCTGCACCACTTCGTCTCCATCAAAATTTCCAACGTTTTTCACATCAACGCTAACTTTTAATTCGCCGTCTTTTTTGATTTCAGTCGAACTAAGTGTCAAATTCGAATATTCAAACTTCGTATAACTTAATCCGAAACCAAAATTGAATAACGGATTTTCGCTCTCTGCAACATATTTATGAATTGCTGAAGGTTTTTGATTATAATATATAGGTAACTGTCCAACTGATTTCGGAACCGTAATTGGTAATCTTCCCGCCGGATTGTAATCTCCGAATAAAACATCTGCAACGGCTCTTCCTCCAAATTCACCTGGAAACCATCCTTCAATAATCCCTGGAATATTATCTGCAATCCAGTTTGTCGATAACGGACGTCCGTTTAATAATACACAAACTACCGGAGTTCCTGTTTTCTGAATCGCTTCAATCAATTCTTGTTGTATTCCGTGTAAGTTCAAATCAGCAACGTCTCTGTTTTCTTCTACTAATTCGTTGGATTCTCCTAAAACTACAATCGCAACATCTGCTTTTTTAGCGGCATCGATTGCTGGCTGCATGTTTACTTTTTCTAAGTTCCAACGCAAGTGCGCTCTGGCTCCCCAGCCTCCTTCCCACATTTCAATGCGGACTTTGTATTTCTTTCCTGCTTCAATATTTTTTGGAGTTGTTACGATACTTGTAGCACCTTTTGTCCAGTTGTCAATAACCAATTGATCGTCAATCCACATTCTAATTCCGTCATCAGAACTCAAACCTAACCAGCCGTCAAATGATTTGTCTGATTGAATGTAACCTGTCCAACGAATAGAAAAATCATCTACATTTACACCGTCTCCAGGAGCCCAAGGCCAGTCAAATTCTAATTGGCTGTCAAGACGCGTTAAAGCTGGAGTTCCTTCAAGATTTCTGTTATTAAAATATTCTCCTTTTAATCCGTTTTGAGATCCGTCCGAAGTAAATAAATATTTAGATGGAATAGCCTGCCCTTTTACAATCAGTGGCACACCTTCTTCATACACCACATTCGCGGTTTTCCCCATCACTTGCTGAATGCCTTCGAAAACCGTTACACCAACACTATTTTTAGGAGAATAACCACCCAATCTTGAAGCATTTGCGTTTGGTCCGATAACTGCAATGTTTTTAAGGTTTTTGTTTAATGGTAAAATATTGTTTTCATTTTTCAATAAAATCATTGATTTCTGTGCCGCTTCTAAAGCAACAGCTTGGTTTTCTTTTGTATGAAAACGCTCTTTAATTAAGTTTTTATCTGTAAATGGATTTTCAAATAATCCTAATAAGAATTTCAAACGTAAAACTGCTCCTGCTGCACGATCAATATTTTCCTGAGTTAATTTTTTCTCATTAACCAATTCAATAATGGTATTCTGCCAGAACTCATTTGAAAAATCGTAAAACTGCATATCAACTCCTGCAGAAACCGCTTCTCTAATACTTTCTTTTGGAGAATCAGAAACTTTATGAGTCGTTTGAATGTATTTAATCGCACCTAAATCAGATACTACAAGTCCTTTAAAACCCCATTCTTTTCTCAAAACATCAGTCAATAACCAATGGTTTGCAGCACAAGGAATTCCGTCTAACTCAGAATACGCACACATTGTTCCTAAAGCACCGCCTTTTGTAAATGCTTTTCTAAAAGAAGGCAAATGATCTTCACGAGCCGAACGTTCTCCGACCAAAATCGGCGAAGAATTTCCTCCCGCTTGTGGAATACCGTGAACCGCAAAGTGTTTTGGCTCCGCAATAATAGAACGATCCGATTTTAAATCGTCTCCTTGTAAACCTTTAATAAATGCTAAACCAATTTCACTGTTTAAGAAAGCATCTTCTCCAAAAGTTTCAGCAACTCTTCCCCATCTTGGTTCGCGTCCTAAATCTAAGTTTGGTCCAAAACCAAAATGAACGCCATGAGCTCGGGCTTCCATACCAATTACTTTACCCACTTTATCCAATACATTAACATCCCAAGTTGCCCCAAGTCCGATGTTCATTGGAAAAGCGGTACTTCCTTCGTCTAAATATCCGTGAAGCATTTCACACATAATTAAAGCTGGAATTCCCCAACGGTTTCCTTTGATTACGTTAGTCTGCAAATCATTAATCATCTTCGCTGAACGCGGATACAAATCATGAATCGCTCCAATTCCTAATTTCCCGATTTTTTCAGCCGATTTACCTTTAGCAAAATCTTCTTTTTCTTTAAAAAAATCGCCTCTATACATATCCATCTGACGCACTTTTTCTTCAAGTGTCATACGGCTTAACAAGTCTTTTACTCTGTCTTCAACAGGCGCTTTGGCATCTTGGTAAAGATACTTTTGCTGGGCATGGCTCTGGTTGAAGAAACCAACAGCCATTACAAAAATAATGGCTGTTTTTTTCATTCTTAATTGTAACATAGTTGTGTGTGTTTAGTTTTGAATCACTTTAAGCTTGGTTCCATTCACAAAATCATCGTGCGAAATAAAAAAAGTATTAAGTGATTTTCCGTTTAGCTCAATCGAATTGATTTTTCCACCATTATTGATTTGTCTTTCAATTACAATGCTTTCTTTTTTATAATATCTTGGATCTAATTTGATCGTTACTCTATGAAACATTGGCGCTGTAATGGTGTAAATTGGATCTCCAGGAGAAATTGGGTAAATTCCCATCATCGAATATACTAACCAAGCCGACATGGTTCCGGTATCGTCATTTCCAGGTAATCCTTTTGGTTCATTTTTAAAATATTCGTGAACCAATTTCTTTACCATATCCTGAGCTTTATACTCTTCACCTTTCACATAATTAAATAAATATGGATTTGCGATGTCTGGTTCGTTCGCCATATCAAATTGTTTGATATCAAAGATTTTCTGCAATTGAGCTGAAAAAGGTTTTTCACCGCCCATTAATTTCATTAATCCTTTAATGTCATGTGGCACCATAAAATTATACTGCCAAGCATTTCCTTCGATAAAACCAACATTTTCTTCAAAATTAGCTCCAGAAGCAGGATCAAAAGGTTCGTACCAATTTCCATTTGCAGTTCTTGGACGAAGTAAATTCAGATTCTTATCAAATAATTTTCTATAAGATAACGAACGTTCTTTAAAACGTTTTACATTGTCTTTGTCTCCAAATTCGTTGGCCATAAGCGAAATAGCATAATCTGAGATATTATATTCCTGAGTCGTAGAAACGGGACCTTTATTGTCGGTTGTCAAATATCCTTTTTTGATATAATCTTTCAATCCCGGACGAAGCGGATTATTTTCAGTATTATCTGCTCCTTTTAACATCGCATAATACGCTTTATTAATATCATAATCACGAATTCCTCTCAAGTAAGTATCTGTAATTACAATACTTGCAGGATCACCAACCATAGTAAAAGTTTCAGTCGAATTCAATTCCCATTTTGGTAACCAGCCGTTTTCATCAAACATATCCAACATACTTTTTATCATATCAGATTGCTGTTTTGGATAAACCAAAGACATTAACGGATGTACATTTCTATACGTATCCCATAAAGAAAATACGGTATAACGAGTATCTTTGGTTTTAGCAATTTTACTTCTTTTGATTACTGGATATTCTCCGTTAATATCATTTAAAGTGTTTGGATGGATTAGTGTATGATACAAAGCTGTATAGAAAATCGTATTGTCATCTTTTGTACCACCTTCAACCAAAATTTTAGACAATTCTTCGTTCCATTCGTTGTAAGTTTCTTTATAAATTGCGTCAAAAGATCTGTTACCCACTTCTTTTGCTAAGTTTTCACGGGCATTTTCGATACTTACGTACGAAATTCCGATCTTCACTTCAACCGTTTCTTGTTTGTCGAATTTATAAGTAAAATAACTTCCAATACTATCACCTACAACGGTCTTAATGGTATTGTCCATCATTCTCGCTTTTCCGTTGTAACCCATCCATTGCGCTTCAACACCGTTATATTTCGTAGGCTTTTTCCAAACTCCGAATTTATCAGCTGGTTTAGAAAATTGAGCCACAAAATAAACCGGGTAAGCATCTTCTGGGCTGTTGTAACAAAACGAACCAACCGAACGCATTCCTTCAATTTCTGTGGGTGACACTACTTTTATCATTGCACCTTCTTCATTTGTTAAACCTAAACCAAGATTTAATAAAATATTAGACTGCCCTTTCGGGAAAGTGAATCTGCTAATCCCAACTCGTTTTGAAGCCGTGAATTCGCCTTTTACTTTGTACTTGTCGATGTTTACGCTGTAATAAGCCGCTTTTGCAACTTCATTAGAATAAGTAGAACCGTATTTTAAATGATCGATTTCTACATTTCCAGTTGTTGGCATCAATAAAATAACGCCCAATTCTGGACAACCAACGCCGCTTAAATTCACCTGAGAAAACCCAGTCAAAAAAGTATTTTCATTCACATACGGATTCGAAAGCCATTGACTGTCTTTTTCCATCGGAGTATTTTTTACTCCAGCCACATTAAACGGACTAATACTTGCCATTCCGCGTGGTGCAATCGGGCCAGGAAAAGCCGCTCCATAATTGGAAGTTCCAATAAACGGATTTACATAATCTGCAGGTTCTTGCGCAAAAATGGTTATGCTAAAAAACAGCATGTAAAAAATACATGCTGTTTGAAATTTATTGTTTCTATTTAAAATCATAAGCTTTATTCTTATCGATTTACGGCGTCGATTTTTAAAGTCCACGCTTCTTTTGCAGGAAGATTGTTTCTTAAACTTTCTGGAATAATTACTTTAAATCCGTTTCCTTCTTTGGTCCATTTTAAAGAAGTTTTAGAACCTAACATAGTAATTTTTGTTCCTTTTTTAGGACTGATAGATTTTACTGTAACTGTTGCAGGAATTTTATCTTGTCCTTCTTTAGCTAAATAAAACGCAAATACATTTCCTGCTTTATTTTGTGTAAAACAGATGTTTTCTTCTTTGTAAGGTTCAATTGGTTTGGTGTTGTAAATCGCTGTGCTGTTTACTTTCATCCAGTCTCCGTAAGCTTGTAATAAATCGTAAGCTCCTTTATCCCATTCTCCTTCTGGACTTGGCGCAACGTTCAATAATAAGTTTCCACCTTTAGCCACAATGTCAATCAACATGTGAATACCTTGTCTTCCAGTCATATATTCAGCACCTGGAGAATAAGACCATCCGCCACCAGCTGGAATACAAGATTCCCAAGGGTAAGGCAATGTTTTAGCAGGAACACGTCCTTCTGGAGTTAAATAGTTTTGGTTTTTACCATTAACTGCTCTATCCACAACAATTAAACCTGGTTGTTTTTGACGCGCTTTGATTACCAACTCATCCATTTTTGGATCTTGATCTACTACTCTGTGTTTGATGAAACCGTTTTTAGATTCGTTTTCAGTAAATTTCTCATCGTAGTTTTCTTTGATGTTTACTTGGTCTCTTTTTCTAACCCATCCTCCATCTAACCATAAGATATCAACTTTTCCGTAGTTCGTTAAAATTTCTAAGATTTGGTTGTGTGTGAAGTCAACGTATTTCTGCCATTTTTCTGGATATAAAGACGGATCGTAATTTACGTTTCTGTCAAATGGAGGGAAATATGGATCCCAATAGTTTTCGTTATGCCAGTCTGGTTTAGAGAAATAAGCTCCAGTAGAAATTCCTTCACCTCTAAAAGAGTTAAAAATTTCTTTTAAAACGTCTGCTTTTGGGTTTGTATGGAACGGAACATCTTTACTCGTAATTTTATAATCAGAATATTTAGTATCGTACATGTTAAATCCGTCATGGTGTTTTGTAGTGAAAACCATGTATTTCATACCCGCATATTTAGCCGCTTTAGCCCATTTTGCAGGATCAAATTTTACAGGATTAAAGGTTTTTCTTAAACCTTCGTAATCTTTGATATAATCATTATAATTAGATGGATTACTTCCTTTTTTACGTTCACACCAGCCGTAATCTTCTGGACAAATAGACCAAGATTCTACAATACCCCACTGGCTGTAAGTTCCCCAGTGCATTAGCAGACCAAATTTTTTGCCTTGCCATTCGTCTAGGTTTTTTAATACTAACGGATCTGTTTCTGGTACGTATCTTTCATCTTCATATATCGCCTGAGCAAATATCTGAGCTGAAAATAAAAGGGCGATAATGAATATTCCTCTTTTCATCTTTAATCTATTTATTAGGTTTATTTATTCTTTTGTTTTTTGTTTAATAGGTATTCTTAATTTAACTTTTCAAGTATCGGCTGATCTGTAAAAGTTAATTCTGTTTTGTTATTTTCATTAAGCTGTTCCAATACAACAAACTTATTTTCACCAGCTTTCAACCAGCAACCTGGCACATAAAGCGTTTGTTGCGGTCCTACTTTCCAGTAGCGTCCAAGATTGTGTCCGTTAACAAATACAATTCCTTTTCCCCAATTTGTCATATCAAGAAAAGTATCTGCTGGCTTATCAATGTTTACTGTAGCTTCGTATAAAACAGGACGTCCAGTTTTTACCGTTTCGTTTTTAATAGCAGGAACTTCATTCATCGGCATTTTATACATTTCCCATCCACCACTAATTTCAAATTCATTCAAAAATACTGGAGAAATAATTCCTTTAGTATTATGAACTATTTCGGCACCGTAATTAATACGTCCCATATTTTCAACTAGAATTTCCAACATACCGTTGAAAGGAATCGTAACTTCCAACTCGTAGTTTTTGAAAACTCTATTCAATTCACCCACTTTAACCCCATTTACATAAACTGTAGCAAAGTCTCTCAATCCCTCAATTTTTAATTTACCAGAAATCGGCTGCGTAAATCTTTTTCGATACAAAACATATCCATGTCCCTGATTTAATTTTTCAAATGTTAAAGGCTGATCATTTACTACAGGCTTTTCCTTTTTTATCCAGCTTAAAACATCCATATTGGATTTTATAAGCTGATTAGGATATTTTGTAACGGGTATTTTCGCTGGAATTGATGCTAGTTTTGTTTTAGAATACTTTTGCATTATGTCGCGTATCGCCATGTATTTTGGTGTTGCCCAACCTGCTTCGCTAATAGGCGCATCATAATCATAGCTTGTAATATCAGGCTGAATATCCATTTCTTCATTATAATTTGCCCCAGAAGTAAATCCGAAATTAGTACCGCCATGCACCATATAATAATTGAAAGAAACACCTGCATCAAGGTACTTTTTGGTCTGACTTGCAATCTCCTCAGATCCAATTTTAATAAATGGTTCTGCCCAATGATCCAACCAACCAGAATAGAACTCTGCCACCATGTAAGGGCCTTGCCCTTTGTGGTATTTATCAACCTGCTTCTTTAAATTATCTATGTTTGATTCGCCATTTGCAGTTGGCAAAACACCTTCAACCGAACCACCTTCAAACAACCAAGTACCATCAGAAGTAAAAAAAGGCTCTGGGAATCCTGTTTCTTTAAGCATATTGTAAATGGCAGTTTTGTATGCTTTATGATCTTCAGCACTAATATCAGTTCTTTGAGAAACATAAGACCCAAATTCATTTTCAGCCTGAACCATAATAATTGGCCCTCCCTGATTAGCAAAGTTTCCTTTTACCACTGCATACAAATGTTCCAGATACGTTTTGCAAGCGTCCAAAAATGCTTTGTTATTGGTACGAATTACCAAATCTGGATTGTTTTGCAGCCACCAAGGATAGCCTCCAAATTCCCATTCGCCACATGCATACGGTCCTGGTCTAAGAATCACATATAATCCTTCACTTTTAGCAATACGTAAAAACTCTCCTAAATCTTTATTTCCTGTTTTAAAATCCCACACACCTGGTGCTGTTTCGTGATAATTCCAAAACACATAGGTCGCCACGGTATTCAATCCCATAGCTTTAAGCATTTGCAATCTATGTCTCCAATATTCTTTAGGAATACGCTCATAGTGCATTTCTCCTGAATGTATTTTTACAATTTTCCCATCTTGATGAAATTCTCCATTAGATATAGAAAATCCTTTGGTTTGTGCCCAATTAAAAAACGGCATCAAGCAAATCAATAATATTCCGAGCTTTACTACTATCTTATTCATTTTTTTTCAATTATGCTTTTATAAAGCTATCTGTTAATAGCTAATCAATTAAAATCTCATCCACAAACAGCCAAGAGCTTTCTCCCTTTGGACTTTTCTTTAAGTTACTTGCAATAACTTTTACAAAACGCGCATTTTGCTTTTGGAAATTAATTTTAAAATCTTTCAATTCTGGAACTGCATTTACAGCGTACGGACGTGTAATTTTTCCAACCTGCAAGTATTTAAATCCATCATTAGAAATGAAAACTCTAACCTCTGTTGGAAAATTAACTCCAGCGCCCTGACTTTCTAAAGCTCCAAGTTTAACCTGCTCAATGCTTTCTATTTTTTCTAAGTCAATTACCAATTCCATATCGTTAACCAACCAAGCCTGCCATTGTCCGTCGTGGAAATTTTTACTTCCGCGAATGGTGTTTACCATTGTATTGGCGTCTCCTTTATAATTCGAATTATACGGCGTTAAGTATTTCACTTTTTTCGCAAATCCTTTATGGAAAACAAGTGTGTCTGTATACGTTTTTCCAACTGGTTTTTCATCTTGAAATAAAGAAGCTTTTAAAACTGTTGTTTCTTTGATTTCAATTGGAGAAATGTATTTTACAGCATGGTGATCGATACTTTTATCTCCTAAAACATAACGAATGTCTGGATTAGGAAATTCATTTTTCAATTCTACTTTGATTTGTTTATTGGCTAAATCCGCTGTAGAAGAAGCGGTTACCAAATACGCACTTTTTGCATAATTGATTCCCATATAATCGTAACGTTTTAACAGCGTAAACAATCTCGTTGTAAAATCATTCCAATTGCGTTTCTCTTTCGGACTCCATAATGTTTCTGATAAAGCTGCCAATCTTGGAAAAATCATGTATTCAGAATCTTTTGGCAATGCTAAATGTTCTGCCCATAAATTGGCTTGTCCGCCTAAAACATGTGCTGCTTCCTGAGGCGTCATGGTAGCAACTACAGGATCAAATTTGTAAACTTCGCTTAAAGGATTGTAAGCATCAAAAGCCAAAGGTTCTTCGTTTTGAGGGCCTTGGTAAAAGTTAAAATAACAAGGAGATTCTGGAGTCATAATTACGTCATGACCTTGATCTGCTGCTTCAATTCCGCCTTTCATTCCTCTCCAGCTCATTACCGTCGCATCTGGAGCTAATCCGCCTTCTAAAATTTCATCCCAGCCGATTACTTTTTTACCTTTTGAGTTGATGTATTTTTCCATGCGTTTTACAAAATAGCTTTGTAATTCGTTAACATCTTTTAAATGCTCGTCTTTGATTCTTTTTTGGCAGTGCGGACATTTTGCCCAATTCGTTTTAGTTGCTTCATCACCTCCAATATGAATGTATTTTGAAGGGAATATTGTAATTACTTCATCAATTACATTTTGTAAAAACTCAAAAGTCGTTTCTTTTCCTGCACAGTAAATATCAGTCAAAGGCCAAACGCCGCCTGATGGAACTCCAATTTTCTGATCGAAACAAGCCAATTCAGGATAAGATGCAATCGCACTGCTAACGTGCGCCGGCATTTCGATTTCTGGAATCACTTCGATACCTTTTGAAGCGGCATATTTTACAATTTCTCTTAATTCATCTTGTGTAAAGAAACCGCCATAAGTTCCTTTTTGATCTGCTGTTACTGGAAGTCTTGCATTCCATGATAAGTTTTCCTGATCTACTCTCCAAGCACCAACTTCTGTTAGTTTTGGATATTTTTTGATTTCAATTCTCCAGCCCTGATCGTCAACTAAGTGCATGTGCAAAACATTCATTTTGTGCATTGCCAAACGATCGATTGTAGCCAGAATATAATTTTTATCGAAGAAATGACGCGATAAATCCAACATTAAACCTCTCCATTTGAAACGTGGTTCATCTGTAATAGTCAAACTCGGAATCTGCCATTTTGCAGAAGTAATCGCAAATTTGCTTTCAATCGCTTCTGGAAGTAATTGTCTAATGCTTTCTAAGCCATATAAAAAACCGTTGTTTCCTTTAGCAGAAATAACAATATTCGTTGGATTTACATCTAAAACGTATGCTTCATTTTTTAAGTTCGCATCTGTTTTCAGTAAAATATAATTGCTTGCAGGAGCTTTCGTCATTACTTCTGGTTTCCATCCTGCAGCAGTTTCAAATTTTGAAGCCAAAGCATTTGCCGCATCTTTCTGAAAATCGCTGTTTACGACAAATTTCGTGTCTTTTGTAAATTCGAAAACACCACTTTTAATAAAAGTCTGACTCGGTTTCGGAATGATATGAATATCACTTTCTGTGTAAACTTTCTGTGCGTTAGCCGAGAAAACTGAAGTGATTAGGGTTAGTAGGAATAGTAATTTTTTCATTCTTTGTTTTTTGGTTTTTTGTTTGTCATCCTGAGGAACGAAGGATCACACTCGTAATTCCTCACAGTAACTCGCCAATCTTTGTGGAGTTTCTGGTGTGATCCTTCGTCCCTCAGGATGACAAAACTGTGTGGTAAAACTTTGTCAAAGTTCTACGTCACTATGTTATTTATTCTGAGTGAAACGACTTTAAACGCAACAAAATCTATGTTTCTATGTGTTTAAAAAATCACTCAAAGATTTATTTATCCCAAGACATTTTAAATTTCGCATCTTCCATTCTGTGACCTTTTACATCATCAGAAACGGCAAAATTGAAACCAGATCTTAGGCTGTAACCTGCATATTCACCGTTTTTGTTCAAAGCGATGAAACCAACCTGCAGGTATTCCATGTCTTTGTGGTTTTTATGTTTATTGTAAATACGTTCTGTAATTTCTTTGCATGCATCGTAAGGAGATTTTCCCTGACGCATTAATTCGACCACCATGGCACTTCCAGCAGTTCTAATTACAGCTTCACCTAAGCCAGTTGCCGCTGCAGCACCTACTTCGTTATCTAGGAAAAGACCCGCGCCGATTATTGGGGAGTCACCGACGCGACCGTGCATTTTCCAAGCTGCACCACTGGTGGTACAACCACCAGAAAGATTACCTTCCTGGTCTAACATTAGCATGCTTATAGTATCGTGGTTCTCTATATTGATAACCGGTTTGTATTTAGAATCTTCCAGCCATTTTTTCCAGTCTTTCTCAGATTCTGGAGTTAGTAAATTTTCTTCTTTAAATCCTTCTGATAAAGCAAATTGTAATGCGCCTTGTCCCGCTAGCATAACGTGAGGCGTATTTTGCAATACTCTTTTAGCAACAGAAATTGGGTGTTTAATTCCTTGTAAAAAACAAACAGAACCGCAATTACTGTTATGATCCATGATGCAGGCATCAAGCGTTACTTTTCCTTCACGATCTGGATAGCCGCCGTAACCAACGCTGCGCACATTCGGATCGGCTTCAGGAATTTTCATTCCGGCTTCGATAGCGTCTAGAGCTGGTTTTCCTTCTTTTAAGTTTTTCCAAGATTCTTTATTAGCAGGAAGACCGTGATTCCATGTCGAAATAATAATGGGTTTCTGCTGTTTTTTTTCTTTTACTTCTTCAACTTCATTTTCCTTTTCATGATTTGCAGCAAATCCGCTTACACCCAAAACAGAACTTACGGCTAAGGTGCCTAAAGCAGTTTTCTTGATAAAATCTCTTCTATTTGACATGTGGTTTTTTGTTTTTTTGGTTCAACATTTCGAATTTATTGTTCTTAATGCTGCAATTTACTTCGTAAATAATTTTAATCCGAGAAAAATCTCTTATAAGCTTGCTTTAACTGCTTTTATGGTCTTTAAATTACTATCTGATAAAGCATTTCCGTCAAAAAATGAAACTCCTGTTGCGCCATTTTTCTTTGCTTCCAAAATCGCTTCTTTCAATTCTGCATCCGATTTTAAACCTGGAATATAAATTCCGGTGTTTACTTTCGTCTCCTTTCCTTCTAAATCGGCTACACCTTGTTTGGTTGCGTAACCAACCCAGTCAATTTCTTCATCATAAAAACTATGGTAAATCATTGGATATACTTCGTCAATATTCCATTTGTCCCAACGCTGACGTACCATGTGATCTGCCATTTCTGGATAAGGAAATACTGCTGCCGTTAATTTTTTATTGTGCTTGTGAGCAATTTTATAAGCATCATCAACCACTGCTTTTACTGCATTTAATCTGAAATTTTTCCATTCCATATCAATTGAAGTGTTATGGCTCTTTTTTGGATTTTTATGATGCTCTTTTTCGAATTTGCTTACGCAGGCATCACAATAACAGAAATCAAATTGTGGTAATTCTGTGTCCTGAACTAAATTGTATTTTGGCAACAAACTGATTGGCAGGAAAATATCCGGGAAACGAATGTAATCTAAATGAACGCTTTCGATTCCTTCTACTTTTGCTAAACCTTCAACTAATCCTAAAACGTGGTTTCTGGATTCTTCTTTAGTTGGGCAAAGCCATTGGTAATAATCTACGTACGGGCGGTTATCAAAACAAGATTTTCCTTCTTTGCTTACTTGATACCAATCTGGATGCTGTAAAGCGATTGAATCGTTTGGTCGGTTCATTGCCATAATCCAAGCGTGAACTTTTAGTCCTTCTTTTGTGGCAAGTGGAACCAATCTTGCTAATAGTTTTGGGTCGGTCTGCGTGTTGATTAAAACTTCGTCGATACCGCCGTCTTTGTATTTTTTGAATTCTTTCGAATAATCTGCATCCGATTTTTTAGCGTCAGCAGTTGTCCAAACTCCAAAGGTGAATTTTCCGTTTTCTTCTTTTGTTTCTTTTTGTCCGCAAGAGAATAAACTCAGCGAAAGCGCTAATACTAAAACTTTTAATAGTTTATGCAATCTATTCGTTCGTAATAATTTTACCATCTTCTTTAATTATTAAGGTTTTGTTTGAAAAAGGACTTTTTACTGCAATATTAAATCCTGATAAATGATTTTCTAATGTCGGTTTTAAAACTTTTCCGTCAACAATTATATTTTTTTTACTGATATTTTGAAGGGATTTTGCCCAAGTCTTATTCTTATCAAAATATCTCTTTTGAGCGCGGTATAAAGTGTACAGCTCCCATTTTACTTTTTCTTCCTGTGGAATTGTAAATTTATCTTCGTTTTCTTTTGAAGAGAAGTACACATAAGCCCATTTTTCGGGCTCATGCATATTTATCACTCCCATAGGCGACCAAACCCAATTGTATTCTGGGAGAAATTTTCCTTCTTTATCTTTTTTGCGTTCATATTTTCCGTCAACAATATCATGCTGCCAATTCACTCGAGAGAAATTGACTCTCCAAAATTTATCCTTCGGAACAATATTATCGAAATAAGATGTTTTGTAAACCGACCACGGAATGGCAATTTCTAATGTCCATCCTTTATCAACATCTGAACTATTATTCAAAGTTCCGTGTACTTTTACAGCCGATTTTAATCCGTCGATATTCCAATCGTTTAGAACGGTATTTTTTTCGCGGTAAGGTTTATTAATGAATAAATCCCAAGCCGTGTTTAAGGCATTAATTTCTAATTCATAATAATTGTGAGTATCATTATCTGGATCGATAAAAACTTCAAAATCATTATTATAAAAAATAATAGTGTCTCGTTGTTTTAGATTTGCCCAAACGTGTGGCTCTTCCATTTTAGCGAGAATATAGTAGTAATTATCGTCCCAGAGCATTTTGACCTGAGTCTTGTATTTTGGAGTTTCAACACCTTCTATGTCGACAAAAGGAGTTGTCCAAGATGCTTTTTCCCAAGCTTTATCTGCTTCATCGCCGTCAATAACAATTTCTTTTGAAGTCTTATACGCAATATAACTTTTTGGTGTTACCTCTTTTTCAGATTGCGAATAACCTATCAAACCAACAAAAAATACGGCAAGGGACAATAATTTACTTCTACTATGCATCTTCTTATTATAAACTATTCTCTTTTGTAAACTGAATTACTTCACTTAATTTTCCGAAAGCGATTGCTACGTGCGTATCTGCAGCTCCGTAATAAACGGCTAATTTATCTTCTTCAATATCATGTAAAGCGGCGCAAGGGAAAACTACGTTTGGTACATCACCAACCATTTCATACGTTTCTGCAGGTCCTAATAAATAAGGCTGTGTTCTGAATTTCACTTGATCTGGAGCATCTGTTTCTAATAATGCTGAACCCATCGCATAACGGAAACCGTTGCAGGTATTAATAACTCCGTGGTAAATCATCAACCAGCCTTCGTCAGTTAAGATCGGGATTGGTCCTGCTCCAACTTTTGTACACTGCCAAGCACTTTTCTCAAATGGAGATGGTTTCATCACCAATCTGTGTTCTCCCCAGTATTTCATATCCGGGCTGTAGCTGATCCAGATATCTCCAAATGGCGTGTGGCCGTTATCACTTGGACGGCTTAACATCGCGTATTTTCCGTTGATTTTCTGTGGGAATAAAACCCCGTTTCTATTGAATGGTAAAAAGGCATTTTCGCATTGGAAAAATTCTTTAAAATCGAAAGTATAACCAATACCAATTGTTGGCCCATTGTAACCGTTACACCAAGTAATCCAGTAACGATCTTCGATCCAAACTACACGAGGATCATATTTATAAGCTGATTCGATCATCTCTGTATTTCCAGATTTCATCTCAATTGGATCGTGATTGATGTCCCAATTGATACCATCTTTACTGAAACCTGCAAAAATATTCATCTGAACCGCTTTGTTATCACATCTGAAAACCCCAGCATATCCGTCTCCAAAAGGTACAACTGCACTATTGAATATACTGTTTGAAGAAGGAATCGAATATCTGTCGATAATTGGATTCTCAGAATATCTCCACATTACATCTTTACTGTTTTCGGGTCTGTCTTGCCAAGGAATAGTACTCATTTTATTTGTTTTTTATAAATTATCTGTTTTTTGTTTTTTGTTTGTTGTTGATTCTTCAGTCAGTTTTGTCATCCTGATGAACGAAGGATCACACTAGTAGCTCCGCAATCTTTGTCGTCAATCTTTGTCGAGTTACGCGTATGATCCTTCGTTCCTCAGGATGACAAACGTTGTCGTATAGCTATGTGTGAGAAACTAGTTTCTTTCTATTTCCTCTTTCAAGCAAAAGAAAATCTATGTTTCTATGTGTTTAAATTTTTATGGAATCAATATAATCTTCTCTAAAATCTTAATTCTATATTCTTTATTCTTCAATCTTCCTAACTCTATCCAACCAAGTAAATTTCAATACCGTAGTCGTCACCAAGAAAACCACCAAAGACACTACTGCTTTTGGATAATCCCTGATAATGAAGTAAATCGGAAGCAAAATCATACTTGACTGCCAAACAATTCCGATTACGCAATTCATCATATCTAAATAGAAATCATTATTTTTTTGGAAAGATTGATCTTGCGCTTTTAATTGTTTGTAAACTGGTCCCCAGAATCCCCAAGGTCTTACATTTGAGTAGAAAGATTTTAAAACTTCCATATCTGTCGGTTTGCTTAAGTAAGTTCCTAAAAGACAACCTAGAATTGACATTCCGAAGATTAATGGGAATAAGTAAATTGATGGTACTTGCGAAAGATCATGCAAGAATGTTCCAGCAGTTAAACTTCCTTTACTTTGATCTAAAACGAATTGAAGAGAAGCTGCGATTAAGCCGCCGACCATTCCCCAGAAATAACCCCAGCCATTAAAACGCCACCAAATCCACTTTAAGAAGTTGGCCGCCACGTAACCTCCGTACAGCGCACTCGTAATCCAAAGTGTTAAGGAGTTGATTGAATCTGCGAAGAATCCCATGAAAACTCCAAGACCAACCACTAAGAAAGACGAAATCTGACTTACTTTAATATAATGTTTGTTTGAAGCAACTGGTTTGAAGTATTTTTTATAAATATCATTTACAATATAAGCCGGTCCTGCATTTACGAAAGCTGAGAATCCAGACATAAAAGCAGCTAATAAACCTGCTAACAAAATTCCTTTAATACCGACTGGGATATAAAGATTCACCACTTTCGGCATTAATAATTCTAAATCTGCACCTGTTAAATTTACGTTTGCGTTTAATTCTGGCGCTAAATTCACTAAAGCAATTACGACAATTCCTGTAATCAATAAATATCTTGGAATGAATAAAATCAAGTTCGTGAAACCACTCATATAAGCTGCTTCTTTTACTGATTTTGTTGATAAAACTCTTTGTAAATCGTAACTTGGAGTTGGTCCTGCAACGCTGGCAAAGAAACCTTTGAATAAAGTCATTCCAATGAAAGCGCCAAACATTTTGTAACCTTCTGTATCAATTAATTTGTTGAAAGTTTCGAATTTATCGCTCCATTGTGTTTCAAATTCCCATCCGAAGAAAACATTTTTCCATTCTGGCGTAATTACCGAATTGATTTGAATATCTGTATAATTAAAGAATGCGTAACCTGCGATTAAAACTCCAGCCACGATCATAATAATATATTGTACAACCTCAGTCGCAACTACAGAAAACATTCCGCCTTTAACGGTGTAAATGGTAGTTAAGAAAATGATTAACAAAGCATAAGCTTGTTCTGAAGTTAAGAAAACACCGCCATTCATATGAACTGTCAAATCCCACGGAAGAATAATCGTTACAAATTTTCCGATTCCAACGAAGAAATAAGCGATAAAACCAATTGTAGAAATAATAGCAAAAATCGCTACAATAATATGGGATGCTTTTCCAGCTTTGTCACTTCCAAAACGAGTTAAAATCCATTCAGAACCCGTCATTACCTTCGATCTTCTGATCCAGACTGCGAGGAACATCATTACAAAAATCTGATTCCATATCGGCCAAAGCCACATAAACATAAAACTTTTTACACCATATAAAAACAGAACACCAATCATCCAGGAAGTTCCCGAAACATCAAACATTCCAGAGCCGTTACTCAACCCTAAAAAATACCATTTGATTGATTTTCCTCCCAAGAAATAGTCATCAAGACCTTTGGATGCTTTTCTTGAAATCCAGATTCCTATACCGACCGAGAGGACGATGTAGATTAAAATGATTGATACGTCGATAATGTTCATTAAATATTATGTATTATTGGTTAGTTCGTAAAGTTTATTTTTATAATCCCCAGTTTTTGTTTGGCTGAGGACCCATTACAAAATGAAGAATTCCTCCATTTTGCATTTCTTTATGGGAAATGGCTGTTTTATTAAAGGGTTTTCCGTTTAAAGTTGCTGATTGAATGTAGAAATTTTTATTGGAAACATTTTCTGCTTCGATCACAAAAGTTTTTCCGTTTGGAAGATTTAAAGTTGATTTCTCAAAAATCGGACTTCCAATTTCGTATTCTCCAGAAGCTGGATTCATTGGGTATAATCCCATTGAACTGAATACGTACCAAGCTGACATTTGTCCGCAATCTTCGTTTCCGCTCAAACCGTTTGCAGTGGTATTGTATTGCGTATCTAAAATATGACGCACCCAATATTGTGTTCTCCAAGGTTGTTTCGCATGGTTGAACATATAAGCAATGTGATGGCTTGGCTCATTTCCGTGCGCATATTGTCCGATCAATCCAGAAATATCTGCCGAAACATTGCTTCCTGTAATTTCAGAACTCTCTGTAAACAATTGTTCTAGACGTTTTGTAAAAATGGCATTTCCTCCGTGAAGTTTTATAAACTCATCTACATTATGAGGTACAAACCAGCTGTGCTGCCATGCGTTTCCTTCTGTATAATCTGTATGTTCTCTGTGGTTAGAGTGTTTAGGATCAAAAGGTTCGTTCCAAGATTTTCCGTCTTGAGATTTTCCTCTCATGAAACCAGATTTCGAATCAAATAAATATTCGTAAGCTTTAGAACGTTTAGAGAAAAACTCATAATCGGCTTGTTTTCCAAGTGCTTTCGCCATTTGGGCAACACACCAATCGTCATAAGCATATTCTAAAGTAATGGTAACCGACTCGTCTAATAAATTATACGGAATAAAACCGTATTGTTTGTAGAAATTTAATCCGCGTTCGTTCTGCATCATTGTTGCTTTCATGGCTTCAAAAGCTTTTTCTGCATCAAAACCTTTTATACCTTTTAAATAAGCATCTGCAATAACTGGGATTGAATGATATCCTGTCATTGTATTGGTTTCATTTGCGTATAATGTCCAAACCGGAAGTATTTTTTTTGTTTCGTAATACGCTAACATCGAGTTTACCAAATCAGAAACTTTAGTTGGTTCTAGAATAGTTAACAAAGGATTTTCTGCTCTAAAAGTATCCCAAAGTGATAATGTAGAATAGGCTGTATAATCTTTTGCAGTTACAATTTTATCATCTTCAGTTCTAAATTGTCCGTTTTTATCACTGTATGTTACTGGCGCAACTTGTGCGTGATATAAAGCCGTGTAGAAAATCGTTTTTAAAGAATCTACTGGAGTTTCTATTGTAATTTTACTTAAAGCCTTGTCCCAAAGTGCTGAAGCTTTTGATTTTACTGTCTCAAAATCCTGTTTTTCAGTATCTAAATTACCTTTTGCATTTTCAACACTTACCGAAGAAAGAGCGACTTTTACATCTAGTTCTTTAGAGTCTTTAGAATCGAAGAATAATTGTAATGACGTATTTTCACCTTCAGCGCTTTTGCCTGAAACTACTTTTTTATCATTCGTTATAATTGATTCTGTAATTGGTTTCGAAAACTTCGCTACAAAAAATACTTTCTGATTTTTTGCCCAGCCTGTACTGTAACGGAAACCGCTGATCGTATTTTCGTCTTCAATTGTAATGGCTGTTTTGGTTGCTTTATCCCAATTAATAGCGAAACCTAAATCGACAACAACAGATTGTGTGTCATTATTATTATAGGTATACTTATGGTACGCAGTTCTTTGTGTAGACGTTAATTCTACATTGATTTTAGGATCTTCAAGAAAAACTTGGTAATAACCCGGTATTGCTTTTTCGTTAACATGACTATATTTTGATTTATACGGAAGGAAATCGCGTGAAGCGGCTTTGGCGGTTAAGTCTAATTTTTTGTTTGTCGGCATAAATAAAATATCTGCCAAATCACCGATTCCTGTTCCGCTTAAATGTAAGTGACTAAATCCAGAAACTATGGAGTCAGAATAATGATAGCCAGAACACCAGTCCCAGCCCGAGGTTCCATTATCTGGACTCACTTGCAGCATTCCAAACGGAACTGTTGCGCCCGGATAAGTATGTCCGTGACCACCAGTACCTATAAAAGGATCTACATAATTTATTGCAAAACTTTGTTGATCTTTGTTTATTTTGCAACTTGCAATAAAAATTACTGTCAGAGAGAGTAAAGTAATTTTCTTCATATCAAAACAATATTAATTTAACTTTAAATTTAGATAAATTAAACTTTTACCAAAATATTTTTAGACGGACGACATTTAAACAGCTCTAAACATCAAAAAAAAGTAACAAACGACATTTTTTAAATACCATTATGATTTTTAATTCTAACAAACCATACAGCTTACCTATACGCTATCACGTTTACTTTTGGCTGACCTATTTTTTGTTTAATACCTTCCGCTGGGGAAGCTATTTTAACGATTATGTATATTCTTTAAAAACCACATTATTAGGTTTTCCTATTCACATGGCTTTATGTTATCTGAATATTTTGGTTTTGATGCCCTATTTGGTTTATCGAAAAAAATACATCCTATATATTATAAGTGTATTGTCGGCGATATTTGTAATGGTTGTTCTCAAATTTAATCTTACTTATTTATTGATTACACACGACGTCTGGCCCGAAGGACCGCAGACTATTAACGAGCTGACTCTCAATTACACAATCGATATGATGATGGGTGAATTGTATGTAATGACGTTTGTGACCGCCATTAAAATTACTTTAGATTTCTTAAAAGAACAAAGACGTGTAACTGATTTAGAAAAGTCGCAATTAGAAACAGAATTATTGTTTTTGAAATCGCAGATTTCGCCGCATTTTTTCTTTAACACCTTAAATAATATCTATTCACTTTCTGTAGAAAAATCAAACAAAACGCCAAAAATAGTATTGAAACTTTCTGAACTAATGCGTTATATGCTTTATGAAACAAAAGGTAAAAAGCAGAGTTTGGAAAATGAAATTATGTGCATTCAAAATTATCTCGATTTAGAGCGTATCAGAAACGGAGAACGATTAGAAGTTAATATGTCAATTTCTGGAGATATTCATGATAAAGAAATTTCACCCGTTTTATTATTGACTTTTATAGAAAATGCCTTTAAGCACGGAGTCAATAAAAACACAGGAAATGTAGTTATCGACATTAATTTTAAAGTAAAAGGCGATTTTTTACATTTTACTGTTTCAAACCCAACACCAGAAATTACCGTACATAAGGATAATTTTAACAAGGCAAGTGGTATAGGTATCGAAAACGTTAAAAAAAGACTGGAATTAGGCTATAATAAAAGTGACTATAAGCTTTCATTTAAAAATAAAAAGAATATTTTTGTCGTCAAACTAGTCATAAAAGTCACTGAGCCCCAGCTTTAGCTTTTTCCAAAACTATACCTACAAAAAACTTATCGGCCTAAATAATACTAGATAAAAATGAAAATAAAGTGTTTAATTATCGATGATGAGCCATTGGCGATTAACGTTATTAAAAATTATATTGAGCAGATTGAAGAATTAGAATTAATAAACACTTTCAGCAATTCTATTGAAGGTCTTAATTTTTTAAAAAACAATGCGATTGATGTAATTTTCCTTGACATTAATATGCCAGTTTTAGACGGTATTAATTTTATTAAAAGTTTGGACAACCCGCCTCTCTTGATTATTACCAGCGCTTACGATCAGTTTGCTATCGAAACTTACGAGTTGGACGTTTTAGATTATCTGGTAAAACCAATTGAGTTTCCGCGTTTAATGAAAGCGGTAAATAAAATCAGCAAACGCCTGAATAACAGCAGTAAAACACCCGTAGAAAACAGCAAAGAAAATCCGTTTATTTTCGTTAAGATTGACAAAAAGAAAATGAAAAAGATTTTCTTAAACGAAATATTGGTTATCGAAAGTTTAAAGGATTATTTAAAAATAAGCACAACATCAGGTAAATTTATCATTCACAGCACTTTATCAGATTTCACAAGTTTATTACCTGAAAGAGATTTCATCAGAATTCACAGATCATACACCATAGCCATCGATAAAATTGATGCCGTTGAAGGAAACAGTATTGAAATTGAAGGACTTAGATACGTAATAGGACGATCTTATATTGACGAAGTGAAACAGAAAATTTTAAATTCTTCTATTTAAGATTTTACCGCAAAGGCACAAAGATTTTCGCAAAGTTCTTTTTTGTGTTAACGCTAAAAAATGAAGCAAACCTCGCAAAAGTTTATTTAGCCACCGATTAAAAAGATTAAAAGGATTTTAAAAATCTCTGTAAATCTTTTTAATCTGTGGCTAACTTTTTATATAATCATTTCACAATTTATTTAGAACATAGCCCAAGGTTTCAACCTTGGGTACGTATCGTGTTCCAATCTTTGTGTACCCAAGCTTAAAACATTGGGCTATGTTTTTAAATCGTAAAGCAAACTGCACAAAGCTATGCGAAATTTTTTTTTATTCTCAATTATATATAAATAAATCTCCGCGTTCTTTGCGTAAAAACCTTAGCGAACTTTGCGTTATTCTTAGCGCCCTTTGCGGTTAAAAATAAAAACAAAAATGCGGCCAACCACGACCGCATTTTCCTCAATTATAGGTAACTAACCAAATAAACCATGAAATAGTCTATTATCTTTATGCTGCAAAAAATTAGAAATAATAACGCTTAAAAGCTTCTATAGCCGAATAATCTGCTAAACCTAAGCTGTGATATTTTTCTGCAGTCAATCTGTTTCTATCTTCAACTCGTACCCAAAACTCCCTGCTGTCATCACCTTGAAACATAACGCCGTCTTTTTGAGACTGGTGATAAAAAATTGCATGTCGTTTTTTAAGAACCTGGTCTGGACTCATTGGCACAGCCATTTCAATTTGGTACGATTCCCACTCATGCCAAGCGCCTCTGTAAAGCCAAACCCAGCAGTCATCCATAAACGATTTGTGTTTTAGTCGTTTCAAAGCTTCAAACAAACTATCCAAACACACTTTATGAGTTCCGTGCGGATCTGCTAAATCTCCAGCAGCATAAATTTGATGTGGTTTTATTCTCTCAATGATATCGCACATAATTTCAATATCTGCTTCACCAAGATTATTTTTCTTTACTGTTCCCGTTTCATAAAAAGGAAGATCTAAAAAGTTAACATTAGAATCTGGCAAACCTAAATAACGCGTTGCGCCCAAAGATTCACTTCTTCTAATCAATCCTTTTAATTTTCTCACTTCTATTGAATCGATTTCATTTCCAGTTCTGTTTTTAAGGAAATCAATTATTTCCTGAGATTTACCAGAATCTGTATTTAAGGCTTTAGAAATCTCTGCAAATTTCAAAGCTTCTTCATTCGAAACCGCAATATTTCCAGACGTTTGATACGCAATATGAACATCGTGTCCCTGCTCTACCAAACGATCAAAAGTACCTCCCATAGAAATCACGTCATCATCTGGGTGCGGGCTGAAAATGATAATCCTTTTCCTCTCCGGCGTGGAACGCTCCGGTCTGTAAGTATCATCAGCGTTTGGTTTTCCGCCCGGCCAGCCAGTGATTGTTTGCTGCATTTTATTAAACATTTTAATGTTTAAATCATATGCTGTACCTTCTTCTGTCAAGAGACTTGACATACCGCTATCATTGTAATCTTTATCAGTAAGCTTTAGAAAAGGTTTTTTTGTTAATTCACTTAACCAAGCCACTGCTTTTAATTTTAATTCGTCAGTCCAAATAACCGATTTAACCAGCCAAGGCGTTTTAACTCGTGTTAATTCAGACGATGCTTCTGTGTCCAGAACAAATGTTGTGTTGTTATGCTCCTGTAAATATGTAGCAGGCACTCGCGAAGAAATTTCTCCTTCAATAGTCTTTTTTATGATTCCCGCTTTACTGATTCCCCATCCTAATAAAACGATTCTTTTAGCATTTCTAACCGTTCCGATTCCCATTGTAATGGCTTTTCTCGGAACATTGTCAATACCTAAAAACGAAGATGCAGCATCAATACGCGTTAAATGATCCAGTGTAATACTTCTGGTTCCAGAATTTACGTGAGATCCTGGTTCGTTAAAACCAATATGTCCCGTCCTTCCGATTCCAAGAAGCTGAAAATCCAATCCGCCGTACGATTTGATTTTCATTTCGTAATCAATACAATATTGTTGTAATTCCTCGGCACTTACTTGTCCGTCTGGAATATTAATATTTTCTGGTAAAATATTTACATGATCGAATAAATGCTCGTGCATAAAATGATAATAACTCTGAATATCATTTTTATCCATCGGATAATATTCATCTAAGTTGAAGGTTACAACGTTTTCAAAACTCAAACCTTCTTCCTTATGCATTCTTACTAATTCTTCGTACACTTTAATTGGTGAAGAACCTGTCGCCAAACCTAAAACACAAGGTTCGTTCAGCTCATTTTTTCTCTGAATTAAATTGGCAATTTCCTGTGCAACTAGAAAAGACGCCTCTTCCGAAGATTCGAAAATAACATTATGAATTTTCTCAAAACGAGTTTCTTCAAACTTTCCTGCTTCTCTAAAACCAATATCTTCTCTGATCATTTGCGGTTGTCCAATTAATTAATGTAAGATAAAAGTAGATTTTATAAATCTCCAAACATCAAAAATTCGACTAATAACGGCTGCGCTTCGGCAAAAGACAAATTAGCAACTATAAGTTATTTCACAAACATCAAAAAAGCATTTATTCTATTATATTAATTTCGGCAATCGAAACACTTTGTGATTTTCCCACAGCTCCCGTAGCGACAAATTTCAAAAATCTTGCTTTAACCGCAGAAAAACTCTTAAATTGTTCAATTGGGTTATGTTTAATATTCGAAAATTCTCCTTCTGATTGTTTGTCCCAGTAAAAACTGTCTACACTAGTATAAAATTCATAATTTGAAATCAAATTTAAATTGTTGCCAACCTGTTGTGGCGTATAGGTGAAACCTTTAACATTGACCAATTCTCCCATATCAATAACAACACTTTGCGGCAGTTTGTTTTCATCATTTCCAAAACCCCAATCTGTAGCAGCATTGCCGTCAATAATTCTTTCAACCGATTTGCTGTCACCGCTCGAAACCGAAATGACTTTCCATTTCTCTTTAGAAACTCCATATTTTGCGGACTTTATGCCACTGTTGATTTTCTCTTTTGAATTTCTGGCAATAGCTTTAATTTCTACCGCTTTATTATAAACGAATGGAGCTTTATATAAAATACTTTTCTCTGATGGATTTTTTCCGTCAAGCGAATAATAAACAGCATTTCCATCTTCGGTTTTAATTGTAACCAAACCATTTTTATCGCGTGAAATCTGTGGTTCTTTTACAAAAGTCGGTGCATTATAAGCTTCAATTGTATGGATTACAAAACCAGCTTTTGCATCCAGAATATTAATTCGAATTGCCAAAGCTGTAAAACGCTCTAACCGTAAAATTCTTTTGTAGCCAATGGTAGTTTCATTAGCAATTGTTTTCCATACACCATTTATATTAGCTTCAACAGAAAAAGCTTTTACTCGCTGTCCTAATTTGATATATTCCTGAAGTAAAATTCTATTGATTGCTGTCGGTTTTTTAAACGTAAATTCAATTGTAGCTTGTTTTACTTTATCGTCTGTTGCCCAATAGCTGTTTTTATTTCCGTCAATAACATTTTGAGGTCCAAAATTAGAATCAGTTCCTCTTGTGTTTGAGGCTTGAACTTTGGCTTCTTTCAATAATTCTGTTTTGAAATCGGCTTTAATTGTGGCAACCAATTCCTTTAATCTTGCTTCATCATTTTCATGGACTAAACCTCGTCTATCAACAGGAAGATTCAATAACAAAGTCGCGTTTCTACCAATTGATTCATAATAAATATCGACCATTTCGTCAAGCGAACGCACTTTATCATCTTCAACAGAATGATAAAACCATCCTGGTCTAATCGAAACATCGGCTTCTCCTGGAACCCATTTTTCCCCATCTTCATGACCTGACATAAATTCAGTGTAATGTACTTTTCCAGCCAATTCATCTTTCTGACGCAATAATGACCAATTGGTTTTTCCTGCTCTTCCTTCTTCATTACCAATCCATCTTGCTTCAGACGGACCAACACCCCAAACCAGAGTTTTTGGTGCCAAATCGTAAATCATTTTATAAGTTTCATCCCAATTGTAATACGTCAGTGTATTTATTTTTCGAGTTTCGTTTGCACCTCCGTAATAGCCGTCACCGCCGTTTGCGCCGTCAAACCACATTTCGAAAACATCACCATAATTCGTCAGTAATTCTTTCAGCTGATTTCTGAAATACGTAACATACTCAGGCTTTCCGTATTGTGCATGGTTTCTGTCCCAAGGCGAAAGGTATAGTCCTAATTTTAGATCGTATTCTTTACACGCTGCAGCCAATTCTTTTACTAAATCACCTTTTCCGTTTTCCCAAGGCGAATTTTTAACCGAACGTTCTGTATAAGCCGACGGCCATAAACAAAAGCCATCGTGATGTTTTGCTACTAAAATAATTCCTTTCATACCTGCCTCTTTTACCACACGCGCCCATTGACGAACGTCTAATTGCGACGGATTAAAAAGTTCTGGCGATTCGTCTCCGTAACCCCACTCTTTATTGGTAAAAGTGTTTAATGAAAAATGCACAAATGCATAAAATTCCATTTCCTGCCAATCAATTTGTTTTTGTGTTGGAAGTGGTCCAAAAGGTTTTGGAGCATTTGGAAATTCTTGGCCAATACTGCCTGAAACTGCACCAAAAAGACAAAGCGAAAGGAAAATATTTTTCATTATGGTTTACTTTAAAAATAGTCTGAACTATAAATGTAATAGAATTATAGTTTGTGAATTATAGAAATTCGACCAATGACAAATTTTGAACCGTTTTGGAGAAAATTTATTTCTAATTTATTAAAGCAGCTTAAAATATAATCTTTTAACTTTAGTTCTAATTTTAGTGATTGAAATTAACAGAAAAGAAAGAATAGCAAAAGCCATTAAAACAAATAAACCATTTGCAATCGCGGTAGAGAATCCTAATTTGGTTACGTCAATAAAAGGATACGGATAAAAGTCTGTCAGAATCCCATGAAGCAAAGTATATACAACATAAATTATTGGATAAATAAGCCAGATTGGAATCAGTCTAAAAGAGATTCTTTCTATTTTGGAGTAAAAAAACCAAAAGAATAAAAATAAGACTGGAACTACTGTGTGAAAAATTTCACTCACAATTAAATGAAGTCCCTGCAAATTAACAATAGCACGCAGGACGAGATTAAATACTAAACCAACAATTAGTATATAAACGGTAATTGCTGTAATAGTCGAAGTTTTATTAAAGAATTTAGTAATCTTAAAATTACCGCCAAATAAAATAACGGCACTGCAAAAGGCAACTAAAGTATTGGTTAAAATAGTGAAGAAGCTAAAAAATCGAATAGCAGCGCCAAAAAAAGAAAATCCAGGGTTATTAAGCAGTAAATAAAACTGCATCGGCAACGCGTACAATTCTAAGGCAAAAATTATACCCAGTAGAATCTCACCTCCTATTTTTGTGGTATTTTCTTTTTCCATAGTGCACTAGAAATCAGTAACTAAAATAAGAAAATTATCTCAATCTTTTTACAAAACTCTTTTTTGTTTTTCGCTTTCAATAATTGTTTTTTCCAATCTTGAAAGACGTGTTTTTTCCTGCTTAGCTGTCATTATCCAATGAATCATAACCTTTTTGTACGATGGTGCTTGTTTCTCAAAAAAGTCCCAAGCCAATTTGTTGCTTTTAAATTGTTTTTCATAAACAGCATCCAGCAGAACAGGTTCTTTTTCGTGCGAATAAATTTTGGATTTGTTTTCGGTTCTAAAACTGAACGCTTTTAAACCAGCATCGGTCATTAAACCCGCTTTAGTCAAATCTTCCATTTTTTGAATATTGATCGCACTCCAAATACTGGAAGTTTTTCTGGGTGTAAAACGGATACTGTAGCTTTCGGCATCAATAGATCTTCGAACACCGTCTATCCAGCCAAAACAAAGCGCTTGATCGACCGATTCCGGCCAAGTCATAGAAGGCTTTCCGCTTGTAACTTTATAAAATCCGACCAAAAGTTCTTTTTGATCTTGATGATTTTTTTCTAACCATTTTCTAAAGTCTGATTGATCTGCGAAGAAAGTTGGTGTCATTGTGTATCAATAATTAAAGAATCTCGCAAAGTCGCAGAGACGCAAAGTTTATCGTAAAATTAAACCATATAAGTTATATAAGTAAATTTTAAGTTTTTCTTTTTTACTGATGTTATATAACTTGTGTGTTTTAAAACATAAATCTTAAACCACTCAATTTCATAACTTTACTTTTATATTAATTTCAAAAAATAAAAAGATGGAAACTAAAATGATATGGGGAAATTTAGCTTCAAAAGATTTAAAAGCAACACGTGACTTTTATACAAAACTCGGATTCGAATTTAATGGCCAGCACAGCACAGAAGATGATGTAAGCTTTAAATTCGGTAATAATAAATTCATTATCAATTTCTTTACAAAAAAAAGACTTCAAGATGAAGCCAACGGAGCAATTGGAAATTGGGAATCACAAAGTGAAGTCATTTTTTCACTTTCTGCTCAAACAAGAGAAGATGTAGATAAATGGCGCGAAAAAGTTGTAGAAGCAGGAGGAAAAATATGCTCTGAACCTCAAAATTATGAAATCGGCTATACTTTTTGTTTCGCTGATCCTGACGGTCATAAATTCAATGTTTTATATTGGCCTGGAATGTAAAGACTCAAACCATATAAGTCATATAAGTTCAATTAAGCCAAAACTTAAAATTACTTTAATCACTTATAGGTTCAAAAATTAATCACCACCACAGCCTCCGCAAGAGCTTCCGCATGATGATCCGCAAGAACTCCCACATGAACTACCAGAACTTCCGCAGGAAGAACCGCATGAACTTGAACTATCAGAACTCGAAAAACTAAAATAATCTCCTGATGATAATGATGATGGTGAAGCGTAATTAATCAGCGGAATAAATGCTGTCGAAAGAACCGCAGTTCCGTAGAGAAAATAATCCCACTCCCAATCTCTCTGACTTTCCCCTCTGCTTAATACTTTTTCTTTAGTAGAAGAAGGAATAATATCAGTAAAAATTAAATTTAACAGCTGATTTAAATAATAGAGCGTAATGAAAACCAATGGTACAAGTGCAATCACTAAAAAAACAATTGGTTTATCTCTCCAAAAGCCTGAAAAAAGTCTGCTGAGACCAATAGTTAAAAGTGTTCCCAAAGAAATCATTGCCACAATCATGACATTGGTAAATGGTTTCGAAGCAATAATTCTGTCCTTTATTCTGTAAGTCGCTTTTTGCAGCTGTTCAAAAATAGGTTTTTGTCTCACATTCCAGCACAATTGCTTGTAAGGCATTGGATCAAACTCCTTCATGACTTCAATAACGCAGTTTTCATACGGATTATAGCCCAAACTTTCGTCAATTAATTCCAATCTGTTATTCCCTAAAATCTTTACTTTATTGCGCTCTATTAATTTATTCATAACTCCATGTATAACAGCATCTAAACTATTATCTCTGAAATAAACGAGTTCAAATGCAGTAAGATTTTTTACGATTGCATTTGATTCTAATTCAGCGTATAAGGAACTAAATTTATTTCGAACATAATATTTCAATACTAAAAATACCGCCACATAGAGTAATAGATAACCAATGATAAAATAAGGATTCTGAATTTTTATTAAAAGAGAATAAATAATCAGATAAACAGGAATAGATGCAATTAAAGTATATTTAAAGAAATTTTTTCTAAGCTTCTTAACGTCAAATTTACTTTTCTCCAGCTGCAAAGAATCAAATTCATTATTATAATTCCAAACCTCTGCAGGCTGTGCGCCAAAATTGAGTTCGTAAAGTGTGGTAGTTCTCTCTTTTGCAATTTGAAATTTCTCAAACTCAGACTTATTATGAGTAGACGGAATATGTTCGATTCTTTTTCCAAATAAACTGCAAAAATCGGAATAGGAATTTGTAAAAATTAAATGCTGATGCCAGACAATATCTACAATTTCAGATGGTGAGACCATTTCGTTGTTGGTAGCGGCTAAAAACAGGAACTTTTTATACTCCAATATGGCACTTTGTGTGAAATATAATGTCCAATGATTTTCTAATGCTAATCTTGTCGAAAATCCGTATTCATCGTTCGGATTGTCAAAACTAAATGCTAAAGCTTTTTCCCAAAGTGTTTTATCCATAAAATCACTTATATTTTAGTTATAGACTGTCAAGTTATTGTAGTAATTAACACGACAAATCTTCAGCTAAAATAGTATTATTTCTTTCACAAAAAACATGTTTACAAAAAATTAAAACCATATAAGTTATATAAGTAATTTTAAGTTTTAGCTTAATTGAACTTATATAACTTATATGGTTAAATATCCATTTATATTTTGCTCCGCTAGAGCTATTTTTCTGTGCAGAAATTATCTTTCTATAAATATTCAGCTCTTCCAGAGCTAAAAAAACACCTAAATTCCCAATTTCCTAAAGCAAGCTCCATCGGAGATTAATATAAAAACGAATAAATTAAAAGCCCCAGCGGGGCGATATATAAATTATTCAACTTTAATCTGAATTGAAGAAACTGGAATTCCATTTCCTGCTGTCGCTTTCAACTGAATATTTTCTTTCTTTCCGTTAGATTGAATAATCACAACACATTTTCCATTAAAAAGCTTGCAAGAATTCGTTTTAAACGACTCCAAATTGGCTTGATATCCATTATCAACTCCAACTAATTTTCCTCCTCCAGTTACTTCAAAATTGATTAAATCCATTGCGCTTGGAACTAAATTTCCGTCTTTATCCAACATAGAGACGGTTACATAAACCAAATCGTAAGTATCGTTTTTGATTGTAGTTTTATCTGCTTTTAAATCAACTTTTGAAGCTTCACCAGCCGTCTGTATTTCTTTTTCTAAAACTACTTTTCCATTCTTTCTAGAAATCGCTTTTAAAGTTCCCGGTTCAAACTTCACTTTCCATGAAATATGCAAATCATCATTTTGCTTTGATTTTTTCCCAAGAGATTTTCCGTTTAAGAATATTTCCACTTCATCAGCATTATTATAATATGCCCAAACGTTGATTTCCTGATCTTTTTTCCAATTCCAATGCGGTAAAATATGCAGAACCATTTTATTCGACCATTCGCTTTGGTACATATAATACACATCTTTTGGAAGTCCTGCTAAATCGACAATTCCGAAATACGAACTTCTCGCCGGAAACGGATACGGATCTGGCTCTCCGATATAATCGAATCCAGTCCAGATAAAAGTTCCCGCCATGAAATCCTGACTTTTAATAGTTTTCCAGTTTTCTTCGTGCGTTGCACCCCAGTACGATTTCACCTGATCGTAAGCCGAAACTGTCCAATCTGCATTGCCATCAAATGGAGCACCGTGTTTTGTCGGCCAGGCTTTAATAACATCAGATTGATCGTAATGTCCACGCGTTTCTAAAGCCGAAACACTTTCTGATGCCAATATTTTTTGCCCTTTAAATTTAGCTGGAAAATCTTTATAATCTTCATGTTTGTAATTGAATCCCAAAAGATCTAAGGCTCCTGATTGGTAAATGAAGTTTTTCTCAATTACATTTTCGGTCAAAGCTGAAGTTACGGGACGAGTCGTATCTAAAGATTTTACAATTTTAGCCAATTCTCTTGTAATCGCAATTCCAGTTGAATCGAACTGTTCTCTGATTTCATTTCCAATACTCCACATCATAACTGACGGATGATTGCGGTCTCTTTTAATAAAATCTTCTAAATCCTGTTTGTGCCACGCATCCCAATCTTTATGGTAATCGTTGGTTACTTTTTTCTTTTTCCAGACATCAAAAGCTTCGTCCTGAACGATAAATCCCATTTCGTCGCACAATTGCATCATTTCTAAAGAATGTGGATTATGAGACATTCTAATAGCATTTGCTCCCATCTCTTTCATCAAAGTCAGTTTTCTTCTAACCGCATGAATATTTTCTACAGCTCCCAAAGCGCCATTATCATGATGCAGACAAACGCCATAAATTTTAGTTGGAACACCATTTAAGGAAAATCCTTTTTCTGAATCGAAATTGAAATAACGGAATCCAAGCGGTGTTTCGTAATTGTCAACCAATTTCGATTTCTCGTATACTTTTGTGATTACTTTATACAAATAAGGATTTTCTGTATTCCATAATTTTGGATTTTTTACTTCCAGATTATGAACCTTTTTTTCTGAGGTTTTTGCGCCGATTTTTTCTGTGGAAGTGAAATTTGCAACTTCTTTATTGTCTGCGTTAACAATTGAAGTAACCAACTTAAATTCTTTCGCGGAAGCGTTATCATTATCAATTGTAACTTCTAAATGTACTTTTGATTTTTCAGTAGAAACTTCTGGTGTAGTTACAAAAGTGCCCCACTTTCCAACGTGCAGTTTTTCACTCGCCACCAATCTCACATTTCTATAAATTCCAGAACCTGTGTACCATCTAGAATTGGGCTGTGCATCATTATCAACTTTTACAGCAATAGTATTTTCTTTACCAAAGTTTAAATACTGCGTTAAGTCATATCCAAAAGAAATATACCCATTCGGACGCATTCCTAATGATTTTCCATTAATGAATACTTCGCTATTCTTAAAAACACCATCAAATTCAATTGAAACCGTTTTGTTCTTCCAATTCGCAGGAACAGTAAAAACTTTGCGATACCAGCCCTTTCCAGCAGGTAAAAATCCTTGTGCTTGTTTGGTTTTAGCATCTTTATCAAAAGTGCCTTCGATACTCCAATCGTGTGGTAATTGCAACGTTCTCCAATCCGAAACATTGAAGTTGGCGGTTACCGCTTCTGGAAAATCTCCTAATTTGAAGTTCCAGTTTTTATTGAAATCTTCGACAATTCTGGCTTGTTTTTGTGCAAAAATTGATATCGAAAACAATAATGCAAGTGTAATTTTTTTAAACATATTTTTATTTTTTCTCTCGCAAAGTCGCAGAGTCGCAAAGTTTTGTTTTTACCATATAAGTTATATAAGATAATTTAAGCTTTGCCTAAAATGGACTTATATAACTTATATGGTTAATTTTTCTTCGCGACTCTGCGTCTTTGCGAGATTATTTTACTTCTTCAAAACATCCTGTGTGTTAGACACACTGCGGTGCGTCTCTACAGTGAAAACCTTTGAACCTTTGCTACTTTATACCTTTGTCCCTCTCAAAAACTTATTGAAATTCAAAGTTATCTAACATTAGTCCCTTCAAATCATCGCCTTCAAGCGTAATTTTATACGTTCCTGCGTTGATGTAACCTCCTGATGTTGTATTCAAAATCTTCCATTTTTCTGGTGAAGGAAAAAATTCGATTGTGTCGTTTCGCATTAAAATTCCGTAGGCATCTTCCATTTTAAATTTCACTTTTAACGGCGATTCATTTCGGTTCATAAAACGGAAACGCATTAAATAAATTCCGGCAACACCTGGTTTCACTTCAAACTCGATGCTGTTATTTGTTTTTTTTGTGAATTCAATATAATCCGCTTTTTTGAAATTCCCTTTTTCAATTCCTGTTCCTGTTGTTTTTGTCTTTTCAGCTTCGATAATTACGACAGGTCTTGAATCGTCTTTTTCGCCCATATCATAGGTTGGAACAACGGCAATTGTCGAAGTTGTTTCAGCATTATCAAAAGAAACTTTATCGCCTTTTTTTACTTTTTTAGTGAAAACATCAAACGAAATTCCGTTGCTGTTTTTCGCTTTTTCTTCAATCTTTTTATAATCTGAAAGCCCTTTTAATGACTTCGTTTTATCATCAACCAAAACATAAATAGTCGATTCTTCTTTTGCTGTGAATGAACCTGAAACTTTTGAATTATCAGCGAACTGTAAATAATCTGCACCAAAAACTTCTGAAGGCAATTCGGTAAAAATGACTTCTGAATTTAAGAATTGCTTCGAATTAATATCCAACCAAGAAGCTATTTTAAAATCTTTAGCATCTAAACTTACATTTTGGATATTTCTTGCTGATTCGTCAGCTGGTCTTGCGTGAATATCTTTTGTCGCAATAGCAATTGCTGAAATAATCGCTTGTCCGGCTTTTACATTTGGAAACGAAATTTTAATTTTTCCTCCAATGCTTTTGACCTTGAAAGTTTTCTTTAATGCATTATCATGTGCGGCTTCTGCCCAAATATCGAAATCTTTTAAAACTACATTATCATTAATGGCAACATCAAACAAACGCCAGCCTTTGCAGTCTAAACCACCTCCAGTTCCGTACCATGGTTCTGTGAAATACAGTTCTACTTCATATTCTCCGTCTGGCGCAGGAAATTCGTAACGCAGTTTATCAACTCCGTATCTGAAATTCTGAAATAATACTGGGTCTTTTGTTCCGTTTACGGGATCGAAACTGCTTCTTTGGCTTGCAAAAAAATCAGGAAGTTTTTCAAAATTATCTGTCCAAGATAAAGAACCCCAAGTATTTTGACCGTTTTTGTGAGTGTCGGTTAACCACGTATTTCCGTTACTATCTGTAAATTCTGAACCACCGCAATTTATTCTATAGATATAATTTAAGCCACTTTTAGCTTTTAAAATATCAGTTTTATCAGCAATTAAAGATCCTAAATTTGGCGCTTTTGGAAGATTATTCAAAACAATATAATCTTTGGCAACGGCTTTTCCGTTTACATATCCAATTGCATATAAAACATTGTATTGAATATTGACATTGTTAAACTGAAAATGCTTTCCAATTCCAGGATTCTTTAGTTTTCCGAGTGAAACTTTATTCACGTCATTAAACAATTCTACTTCGTCACAATTCGAGTAAATATCGATTCCGTTTTTGATCCCTGCTTTTTCCCAACGGCTTGGCCAAGTGTGCGAAACGATATACACCATCGGATTGGTTTTGTTTGAAGCATAATTTGCTCGGTACATATAAAACGCATCCAAAGGCTCACCCCAAATCGTAAAAAGTCCTTTGTAATTGACTGGGCCGACTTTATCAATATCTCTAAATCCTTCTCCATTTTGCACACGTCCCGGATTTTCGTGCGAAGCAAAAAGCCAGTTAAATTGTCCTGCAATTTTATCTCGAACCGATTCTGCTTCTCTCACTTTAATTTCCATTAATTGTGAAAAACGGTTTTCGCTCAAAGTTCCTTTTTGGTCGAATTCGCCTTCGGTATGTAAATCGGCAGAACGCCAGGCGCCGTATTCTCCATTTAATAACTGCGTTGTCATTTCTAAATGGTATTTTAACGGATCTCCGCCATAAGTTCCTGACCAGTTTTGCACGACATTCCAATCGGTTCCTTCTCCACCATTACAAGTCGTCACAATTCTTTGCGAAGCAGATAACGGATCCATTTCGCGGATAATCTGTGTGCATTCTTCTGCAAATTCTTTCGGAATTGTGCTTTCATTCTGTAATCCCCACATTACAACCGACGGGCTGTTTCTGCGTTCTTTAACCCACTCTCTCAATAAGGTTTTGAAGTTTTCTTTAAATTCAGGCGTATCGTACCAAATATGCGCCGAAAACTGGCTCCAAAATAAGATTCCGTTTTCGTCTAATTCTTTTTGATACAATAAATTATGAGGCTGGTGTGCTTCGCGGAAAGCATTAAATCCTCCAGCTTTGATTTGTTCTATTCTGGCATGAATCTGTTCGTCTGAAAAGGCGTGGCTGTTTCCAATTTGATGTTCGTATTCGCAAACTCCGTTTATAAAGACAGGTTCGTCATTGATGAAAAAACGATTGTCTTTTCCATCACGACTCACTGGCCAGCTCACCCAACGTATACCGTAAGGCGTTGTTAACTGATCGATTTTTTTTCCATTATCGTAAACCGAAGTAACCAATTTATACAAATACGGATTCGATGGCGACCATAATTTCGGATTCTGAATTTCAGGAAGTGTCTGTGTTATTTCTTTTGTTACACCTGATTTTATCTTGTTGTCACTTTTTGTAATAACAACCTTTTTTCCGGAAGCATCGAAAAGAACATTTTCTACAGTCAAATTTCGCTCTGAAGTCCCGTAGTTTTTGATTTCTGTCGAAGTAAGCAGAATCGCTTTTTGTTTGGAAACCGATTTGTCATTCCAAACATGAACGCCAAAAGGTTCGATTCTAACATCGTTTGTAACGACTAAGGAAACCGGTCTAAAAATCCCCATTGGCTGAGAACCTTCTGAAAAACCCCATTCGCCAGAACAACCTCCGCAAACCCAAGGCAAATCGGCTATAAAAGATGGATGTGATGCTTTTACTAAAATGATATTTTCTTTTTCTAAAGAAACAACTTTTGTAATATCAAGCGTAAAAGTGGTTCGTCCACCTTTGTGTTCGCCCACTTTTTTGCCATTTACCCAAACTGTTGCATACGAACTGACTCCTTCAAAATAGAGAAAAAGCCTTTTTCCTTTTGCAGTCTTATCGAGTTTCAGTGTTTTTTTGTACCAGGCAGTACCATGTAAATTTCCATGTTTTGTTCTTCTAAAGCCATAATACTGATCCCAATTGTGAGGCACACTTACCTTATTCCAATTGGAATCAGTTTTTGGATTTTCTACAAAATCTTCTTCTTTCAGCGGAAGATTATCCAACATTATGGTTTCCCAAGATGAATTCAGCGAAATTTCTTTACGAACCGAACCTTTGCCCTGACTCCAAACAGAGCAAAGACTTGAAAAAAAACAAAAAATAAAAAAAACTATTCTGTTCATATTTTCTATTCCTGCAAGGTTTTTAAAACCTTGTAGGTTTATATTTTAACGTTTATTTAGATACCTACAAGGTTTTGAAAACCTTGCAGGAACTGTAATGGTCTATATTTATCAGACCTAACAGGTTTTAAAAACCTGTTAGGTCTACTCACGCTTACTTCTAGCAAACCTGACGGGTTTTCGAAACCCGTCAGGTTTAACGTTACGTTTAATTGCGTGAGGGATTGAGGCGGTATCTCCCGATTTAGAAAAACAAGGCTTTTTAGCCGTAGTTTTTGTTAATCGGGAATTTAGCCGAAAGCCCGACCCGAAGGGACACGCCCAAATTATTATTAATAAAACAACCAGTCGATTGCCGCTTTTTCTCCTGCATCGATATATCCAACATCACGTGGTGTAATAGTTTGATCGGCGTCGATGAAACCTAAAATCAATACTTTTCCTTTTCCTAAATCCAGTTTGTTTTCACCTGGCTGGAAAGTGTAGGTATGAATGTTTACACGTGGTAACTCTTTCAAATTCATAGCACTTGCCAGAATTACTTCGGCTTGACCGTGAGCATTTCCTGCAGCATCGGTTTCTAAACTTGGCGGCAATAAAAATCGCTTTTGATCTGAATTGAAATAACCGACTACTAATTTAACGGCTTTTGTATTTCTAAACTTCAAATGTGTTCCTTTTTCGTTTTGTTCGTTTTCTACAAACGTAAATCCTTTTAAGTTTTGAAGTTCTGGAGCAATTTTCGTTAATTCAGAAATATCGGTTCCGTAAACTTTTGTTCCCGTTTTAACTAAATATGTTCCTGGTTTTTCGTTGATGAAAGTTACTTCTGCCGTTTTCCAAGGTTTTCCTTCTTTGGTTTCGATTTTACCATCTTTAGACGATTTCAGCTTTTCTAAATTTCTTTTGAAATTAGCCAATTCACGCTCATAATGCGGTAACAATTCAGCCCACGTTTTGTTGTTTCCGTCGTCACCTCCAATTGGGATTCGGCGTTGTGCTGTCTGCATACTGTTGGCATAGTAGTACGTATCTTTAGTTAGTTTTACTAATAATTCATAGTACTGGATACTTTTTTCTAAGTGAGGCATCGCTTTGTCTAAATCGGCGATATCATTTGAATAACTGTATCTCAAAACCAACAACGCTGCTTTGACTTTTTCTGAGAAGAAATCGGCAAAAGCTTTGTACGCATGAATATCATTTTTAAGACGTGCAAATTCTTCTTTATCTTTTGTTACGCTTGCTTCGGCCTTGTCAATGGCTTCAACGGCTAATCTTCCGTGTTCTGTAATTTCAGCAATGATCTGCGTTGGAAGTTCGCCCGAATGCGGTTCTTTATTCCATTCTTTTTTAGCATATTCCAAAAGCAATTCGCCCGGAGGCCCACAAGATTCGTGGAATCCCGGATATACTCTCCATTTTGACGGATTTACTAACTGACTTTCGAACATTCCTAACAATAAAGTCTGACGGTTTCCTTCTGTGATTCCGAAACGTCTTAAAGTTTTTGGAGCAATTTCTCCTGTTTCTTCGTACGCTTTTAAAATGTTATTTGCTCCTTCCTGATTCGTTCCGAATTTCTTCGCTAAATCATTATCCCAATATTTAACTTCTTCGTTTCTATCTCTTTTACTGTCCCAAGCATATCTTGCCCAAGCTTTGTACCAAATCCAATCGCGATCCATTTCTAACAAACGTTCACCTGACTTTGTTTTATCGGCAGAATATGGCCAATCCCAGTAAGAAGCTTGCGGATACAAGTGTAATGCATTCGCTCCGTGAACGCTGTGCATCGCTTTTACCGTTTTCTGAATAAAATCTGGTGAACCGTATCTAAAAGGTTCTAAGTTGGCCAAAATGTGAACGTTCTCAATATGAATTGATTTTAAAGCGCTCAACTGTTTGTGCGTTTCGCCCCAAGGTCCGCCCGGCGTATATGTCGTTAAAGATTCTCCTGTGTATTTACTTTCGGTATACAGGTTTTTGTATAATGGAAGCGATTTTTCCATAACCAAAGGCCCGTCTGTATCGTGAGAACGCAAGATAATCGGCGGTTCTTCTGTTTTTCCTAATGCCTGTAAACCATCACGAACACCCGGAATAATGGTTTTGGTGAACCATTCCACATCATCATCAACGGTATTGATTGCTTCTCCCAAACAAACCATTAATCCAACATTTGGGTATTTTTCAATGAAAGCCGCAATAGATTTTCTGGTATAATCAGACAACAAAGGCGTGATTGGTCTTGAACGATCTTGCGTTTTAATGTTATAATGTTCTGCAAAAGGCTTAGAAACAATAATGTTGTAAAACATCTGGATTACCCAGATTCCTCTTTTGTTCGCTTCAACGGTTAAGAATTTATAGATTTCTTCATTCTTTTTGAAATCTTCGTCGCTCACTTCTACAGCAAACGGATAATCTTTCAATTTTACTAAAGAAGCAAATGGATGTCCGTTCCATAAATACAAAGAGTTCATGCGGTTTTCTACCAGCATGTCTAGGTATTTAATCCAAAGTGCTTTATCATAAAACCAAGGAAAAGTTTCCGGTGTATATGGATATTCGTAAACATCGCGTCCTGGAAGGTAAACCGGTTTCTGCATTCCGATACAAGCACCGCGAAGCACCATTTCTGGGCTATCATCAATATTAATTTCTGAAGGAAGCTGACCTGAAGTTTTAATCCTGTCTGCTAATTCTAATGCGCCGTATAAAGTTCCGCTCGCATCTGATCCTTCAATATAAATTATATTTTTTTGCGTACGAATCTGAAAACCTTCTTTCTTACTTAATTTGCTATCGTCGATTTTAGCACTTTTAGCATTTTGTTTCCAAAAGTCAGTTCCTTTTTCTCCGATAACAATTACTTTGTCTTTTGAGTTTTTTAGTTTGTCAACAGAAGTCACTTTGAAACCTTTTGCAGAAAGCGTTTCTGATAATTTATCTGCTCCAAATTTTGCTCTTGGCGAACTAGCGTCACTAACAATCGTAACATTTTGCGCTGTCGTGAAAGAGACGAAAAGACATAAAAAAAGTAATTGTAAATATTTCATGGTATGCTGTTTTTGGGTATGCTGTTTAAAATTAATCTGCTTAATCTGCTAGATCTGCGGGAAAAATAAACTCTCGCAGATATAGCAGATTTGGCAGATTTTTAAGTGATAAATTCAGTTTAACGATTACATATTGATCACTCTATTTTTCTATTTAATTCTGGAAAATCTTCTTCAAATAAGCTACGTTTGCTCCGTAATTGGCTTTTACATTATGCACCTGATTAACGTCTCTTGAACGCTCTACAATAAGCCATCCACTCCATTTCATTTCGTCCAGAGTTTGTTTGATTTTTGGCATGTCGATCGCAGGGTCATTTTCTAACCAGAATTGATCGGTATTTGAAGCGTGAATCTGAGCTAAATATTTCTTTCCTAAAATTTTTAATTCTGAAGAAATATCTCTTTTATTATCTAAAGCATTCGCAAAATTAAAAGAGCTTTTAATATATTTTGAGCCTACTTCGTCTAAAAGTTTTTTCTCTTCTGTCGCATCCAAAGAAGTTTCAATCGCAATAACACCTCCAATTTTGCCAACTTCTTTTCCTGCCCATTGCAGTCTTTTAATTACTTCTGGACGCAGTTCTGGATTTTTAACTAAATCTGTTTGTGTTCCCAACGGAAGATACGCCACTTTTACGTTCATATCTTTCATCGCTTTTATACAATCGGTAATCATTGGTGTGATTTCTCTTGCAGCAAATGACTGTGCATAAAATCCAGACATCGCAATCGAACTGATTCCAACTCCTGTTTCTTTTGATTTATTCAAGAATTTTTGTCTTTCAACAGGATCGCCTAGTTTGCTGTCAAAAGTTGGTCGGTTTCCTAAACCTCCCATGTCCATTTCGATTCCGTCTGCTTTTATTTCAGATGCCAAACCAAAAGCGCCTAATTTTTGTCTTTTTAAAATCATCCAGTCGCAAACTGCCACTTTATATTTTTGCTTTTTGTTCGAAGACTGAGCCGTAGCACAGCTGTTGAATGTTGTTGATAGCACAACAAGGAATGCAATTAATAAATGTTTTTTAGATTTCATGCTCATATATTTTTTGCCACGAATTCCACCAATTTTCACGAATTATATTTTAAAAATTTGTGGAAATTTGTGCAATTCGTGGCGAACTTTCTTTTACTCTTCTTCTGCTTTTACTGCTGTTACCACTTTTCCTTCTTCGCCTGGCCAAACACCATTTTTGATTGGAAGTGCCACTAGTTTACTTGGATCAACTTTTACGTATTTCAATTTTTCTCTTCTCCAAGTATAAACAATATGCACCATTCCGTCTGAACCTTGAATCATCGAAGGATATGAATATTGGCTGATTTTTGAATCTTCTAAAACCAAAGCAGCATTCCAGTGAATTCCGTCTTTAGAAACCGAAACGTTTAAAGGTGTTCTTGGTCCTTTTGCTTCTTTTCCTGGAGGAAGAACGTGGTTATAAACCAACAAATGTCTGCCGTCTATAAGAGTTACAGCATCCGTGCCAGAGTTGTTATTTGGCAATCCGATTAACTCAACATCCGACCAGGTTTTTCCGTTATCTTTTGAGAAGGTGCTGAAAATCGCTCTGTTTCGAGTTCTTCCAATTGCTTGAATGCTTCCGTCCTTATGAAATAAAATACTTGGCTGAATCGCATTGATTTTTTGTTTTCCTCTTGAAAGCGTATCGCCCATTACCCAAGTTTTTCCGAAATCGGGAGTAGATTCCATACGAAGTCTCCATCCATCGCCTTCAATACTTGACGGACATAATAAAGTTCCGTTGCTTAATAAAACCGGTTTATTTTTGATTGGTCCTAAGAAACCGTCTGGCATCTTTTTAGCTTCAGACCATGTTTTTCCGCCATCAGATGAAGTTCTGATTACGCCCCACCATTCTGATGGTTTTGGTCCTATTTTATAAAATAACATTAAATCGCCACCCGGAATTTGATATAAAACCGGATTCCAAGTTGGTAATCTTGGGCCTTCTTTCATGACACCATCGGCAACTTTTACGCCTTCGTTCCAAGTATCGCTTCCTTTTGGTTTGATAGCGACATAAATACAAACATCAGGATTTCTCTCGTGAGTTCCGCCAAACCAAGACGCAACTAAATCACCATTTGTAGCTTCGACAATTGTAATCGCGTGACAAGACGGATAAGGTGCTTTATCGTAAACAAACTGATCTACTAAAATTCCTTCTTTCCAGGTCTTTTTTTCTAAAGCCGATTTACAACTTCCCAAAAGGAAAAGTCCAAACAAGACAAATGCTAATTTTGTTATCTTCATTCTTAATTGAATTATGAATTATTTTTTGACTATAAATATATACCTAACATTTTTTTAGGTAAAAATATTTAATAAGTGTAAAAATAACACCAAAAAATTAACAATGTATCCTGTACTATCCCGAATTATTGAAAAGGCAGATTATTTAACGTTTATCGCATAATTTCCTGACGAAAGTGTTACAACAACCTGATTTTTTTCAGTAGAATAAGTATAAGATGTCTTGTCGAGTCTCTGTTTATTGATCGAAACAGCCGAAACATCATTAGCTGGAAGATAAACTTTTGCTGAAGAATTTGCAGGAATGCTAATATTCCAAACCAATCCTTTTTTATCCTTTTTCCAATCGCTTTTAATTGTTCCGTAAACTGATTCATAAGAAGCATTTACATAAGTCAATCCAGCATTGAAATCAGGTTTCATGATGATTTGTTTGAAACCTGGAGTTTCAGGATTGCTCTTGATTCCTGCCATATTTTCGTAATACCAAATTAGTAGATCTCCTAAAAGCATGACGTGGTTTTGCGAATTCATAGCTGGATCTGCGGTATTCCCATTCCAAAGTTCCCAGATTGTAGTTGCTCCATTTTCGACCATATAACCCCAACTTGGATAAGTTTTGTTGGATGCTAATTTGAAAGCCAAATCGCCACGACCAAAATTAGTCAGCGTTCGCATTAAAAACTGTGTTCCGATAACTCCTGTACTTACGTGTCCGTTTTTAGTTACTTCGACTTCATGTGCTAAATTTTCGAATATTTTGGTTTGAAGTCCGTCTGGAACCATTCCGAAAGTCAAAGGCAATAAATTAGCTGTAACCGTATTATTGGCGTAGCTGTTTTTTTCTTTGTTTAGGTATTTAGTGTTGAATGCCTTTTTGATTCTTGAAGCCAATTCGTCGTAATGTTTAATATCATTCTGAGAATTCGCAATCACAGCAAATTTCTTCATGATATTCAAAAGCTGATAATAAAACGCACTCGAAATCAATTCGCCATCCGTTAAACGAGACGGATCTTTGGAACGAATTAATTCTAAAGATTCTGGCGGAACGCACCAATCACCGTATTTATCTTTGGTCATGATATCATCAACAAGATAATTTTCTTCCATATAATCCATCCATTTTTTCATGTTCGGATATTGTTTTTCGACCACTTTTGCATCGCCAAACTGCTGATACAACATATCTGCAACCGTAATATAAGTTCCCGGCCAAGTCACATTGTCGCCATAATAACGCCAAAAAGCAGGTGCCACATCTGGAATTCCACCGTCTATAGTCTGCGAATTTTTAATATCATCCAGCCATTTTGCATATAAAGTCTGATTATCAAACAAGAAACTTTCGCCATAAGCGCCTGTTGTTCTGTCTCCCAACCAAGGCTGACGCTCGTTTCTTTGCGGGCAATCAATTGGCATTCCTTTATAATTTCCGCTAATTCCCCACCAAGCATTCTTAAAAATCTGGTTCATAATTGGATTCGAAGAATCGAAAGTTCCTGTGGTCTGAATATCATCATAAACTACTTTCCCAACAAAGTTTTCTAATGTTGGTTTTGTAGTAAATCCTGAAATTTCTACAAATCTAAATCCGTGAAAAATAAAACGAGGTTCCCAAACTTCTTCGCCTTCACCTTTTAACGTATAAATATCAGTCGTTTTGGCATCACGCAAATTGGCAATATATAACGAACCGTCTGCCTGAAGTGATTCAGCAAATTTCATCGTGATTTTTTCTCCTTTATTTCCTTTTACTTTCAATTGCAACCAGCCCACCATATTTTGTCCCATATCTAAAATATATGTTCCTTTTGGCGTCTGTTTGATCGAAATCGGTTTTACTTCACGTTTAATTTTCATGTTTGCCGACATTTGTCCTTCGTAGAATCCGCCCGGTTCCTGAACATATTCTGCCGAAAGCCATTTTTTATCATCGAAATTGACCGTATTCCAGCCTTTCATTTCTTTTCGGGCATCGTATTCTTCTCCGTCGTATTCGTTGTTGGATAAAATTGGTCCGTCAGTTGTGACTTTCCAAGTATCATCGGTTCTGATTACGTCTTTGCTTCCATCCGTATATTCTACAAATAATTGCAAAGCCATTTTAGGGTAACCAAAAGTTTTGATTTTATATGGTTTGTAATCCTGACGCATCGTGAAAAAACGTCCGTTTCCTAAAATCGTTCCCAGCATGTTTTTGCCTTCTTGCAACTGCGAAGTCACATCAAAAACATTGTATTTTATATTCTTGGTATAATCTGTCGGAACAGGCGCTAAAACCTGATCTCCGATTTTGTTTCCGTTTATGTATAATTCGTAAAGTCCCATTCCCATGATAAAAACCTTGGCATTTTTGACTTTCTTTTTAAGATTGATTTCTTTTCGAAGATAGCGAGCTGATAATCTAGAATACTGCGAAATACTGTCTCCCAGAGAAGCTTTTTCATAACCAATCCATCGCGTAGATTTCCAATCCGCATAAGTCAAAATCCCGATACTGAAATGTGCATTTTCTTTGGATTGAATTTCTCCTTTATTTGTAAAAACAGTTACTTTCCAGAAAATATCCTGACGGTCTTTTAGCTTTTTTCCATTATAAATTACATTTACTGAAGCGTCGCTTTCTACTTTTCCGCTATTCCATAAATCACCATTTCCTGCGTTTAGTTTTTCTAAACTGGTAGAAGCAATAATTTGATATGCCGTTTGTTTTACATCGTTTACCTCTGCTTTTATTTTCCAACTCAATCTTGGTTGTAAAACGTCAATTCCTTCTGGATTGGTCAGCATTTCGCATTTTAAATCGCTTACAACAATTCTGTTTTGGGCTTTCGCCGAAATTGTGAAAAGTGAGAGGATTATGGTAAGATGTAAAAAAAACTTTTTCATGGTATTTTAAATAATGTCTAGTCCTATAGGGACGATATATTTATAGATTTTATTATCTTTAGGTCATTCAGCCCCAGCGGGCTTACATATATTTTTTAAAAATGTGTCGCTCCGTTGGAGCTTTACATTATTTTGATGTACATTTTGCTATAAATATTAGGCTTCTCTGAAGCCAATTCTTTGTTTAAGGATTAATAAACCTTTTCAATTTATCCAGCGTACTTAAACTTTCAAAAGCAATTTTATTTCGTTCTAACAGTTTACTTGTTTTCCAACGCATTTTCCATTCAGGGTCTTTCAACTTTTGTCTGAGCTTCAATACTATTGTTGGATTATTCTTCAAAACGGCTTCATCGATCCAATCTTCAAGGAATTCTAAAGCGTTTAAGCGAGTTTCTACATTCTTATGATCCAAACCTTTTAACAATGTTTCTCTAACACGATCAGCATGATAAGTATCTATTGTCTCAACTAAAATCTCATTTATAACAGAAGAAAGTTCTGTAACGTTATTTTTATCCAATCCCATTTGATACACCCTGCTAAATTCATCTGAAAGAAAATCTGCCCATTTATCAAGATCTTCATCCTCGCTCAAAGCATAATAAACAAACCTAACTTTATCAGGTTGTGCATAGAGATTGTTTTCACAAAAACGTTTTACTTTCTCAAGATCTTTTACAGCTAATTTCTGGATGTCTTTTATCGCTTCTTCAGAATCTTCATGTTCAAGATCATAATAGTACTCTAAAGTTATGATCTGGTCAAAATCATGTATAGGCTGATAAACTGTTTTTTTTTTATTCATAGGACTTGGAGTATATTTTGGAGTATATTTTTTTAGAAGTTCTTTTATTTCATTTTCAGATATATCGTAATCATCTATTTTTATTTCGATCGTTTTCTGCTTATAGACAAAACTCAGGTAAAACTCTTTATAAGGCATATTAAATTTAGCGCTATGCTCCGTTTTGGCAATAGTTCTTGGAAATACAATATCTTTCCATTCAAAAAATGTCTCATTGAGTTCTATTCCTTCTTGTGAAAATATTATTTTTTTATGAAAATTAGAAAGTGTCATTACCGCTTTTATACCATAAACAATGATAAATAAAACTGCAACGACAGGTAAAGCCAGATGAGAAAACGTAAATGTAATTCTTTCAAAGTTTGTGTGTGATAAAAGATAAATTCCTAATACCACAAACACAAGATTCCATAGAATCTGAAATACACCACCTTTGATTGAATAATTTAGTACTGTTTTCTCCAAATTTTATTCTTTATTTAATCTGCTATAACTTTTTCCAATTTCTCAGAAACCGCAATTTCCTTTCCATTTTTAAAAATCCTGAAACCTTTTCCTTTTTTATATTTCTCTCCTGTTTTATCCCAAAGAATAGTGATAATATTGCCGTGATACAAAACATTATCCAGACAAAACCAATCCCACTTTTCCTGTGGAATCAACGGACTCACTTCAATTTTTTCATCAACTCTTGGACGCAAACCAACCAAACCTGTAATCACTAAATCGTTGAAAGTCGAGTGATTGTAATAACGACTTCTTTCTTTGTCGCCCATTAACCAATATCCAGTCGTTTCGTCTAAATATTCGCCAATATAAGGTTTTCCTCTATAATACTGTGATTGCACATACAATTCCATTTGTTTGAAATAATCTGGTTTTCCAACAAAATTCTGATTGTAATCATTCAAAACATTCGCCATCGCTGTTAAAGTCTGAGAACTTGCAAAAGGCCAAATCGCACCGTCCCACTCGCAGGTTCCTGTTCCGTGAATTCTAAAACGTGGACTTCTTCTTTCAGCCGTTGTCAAACCAAACGGAGCCGAAAATCCTTTTTCATCTTTTATTTGTTCCCAAGCTTTTTCAAAACCTTTTCCTTTTTCAGGAAGATTGAAATACCAAGGAATAAATCCGATGGCTTCTCGAACTTGTGCCAATGTATCTTTTTGTGTCAAAGTCTCAAAAAATTCACTTTTTGGATTCCACAATTTCGTTTCCACTAATTGTTTTAAGGCATCTGCTTTAGCTTTGAATTTTGCCTCTGCCTCTTTATCGCCTTTCATGGCAGCCATTTTAGAAATCGCTATAGCATTTCCGTACATATAACTGTTAATTGTTGGTCTTGCATTTTGCACTTTTCGTCCGCCACTTAAGGATTCTTCCATTCCATCTTTTACATCATGCTGCCAAAACAAACCATCCTTACGCTGACGGTCTTTCTCCCAAACAGCATAATCCGTAACCATGTCTGGGTATAGATCTAATAAGAATTTTTCATCCTTATTTACCAAATAACGATTGTACAAAGCATCGGCTGTCCAACTGCTGAATTTATACAATTTATTCATCGGTTTTCCTTCGTTTCCTCTATACCAGATTTTCACATCCTGCTCAATGTATTTCGGGTCATGAATCCATCTAAACTCATTGATATGATGTCCCACAGCACAAGCAATCAAATTGTATTTATCTGCGTAGGAACGATCTACCAAAAACTCTGTAATTCCAAAACCAAGCGGTGTTTTCTTGATGTGCTTTCGAGCCGTCCACCAACGATAATAATAAATCTCCTCAAAATTCTGCTGTGGGCATTCAAACAACGGAATATTCTTTTCCATCCAAGCCCAAGCACTATCATTCGGAATGGCAAATTTTAAGTTTTCATCTTCCATCGTGTTGAAATAATCAACATAATGCTTGAAGTTTTTTTCTTTTAAAACAACTGATTTTCCTTTGTTTGAAACATTTGCACCCGATTTGCAACCGCTGTTTAAACATGCAATTACGATAGAAAGAGCTATTATCTTATGTTTGAAATTTGTCAACATTTTTATTCTGTTTTTATTTTTACCCAATCTTGTCATTTCGACGAAGGAGAAATCTTCGTTAGAAACTCGACAAAGCTTGGCGACTCAAATTGCGGAGTTACTTGCGGAGATTTCTCCTTCGTCGAAATGACAAATGTTACGTAGTATTATATTTTCTTATATCACTTATATGGTTCAAAAAATTAATTCCCCGTAAAAGTATACGTCTGCCCCGCTTTCATATTCACATCGTAAATATTGTAGTTTGGCAATTGTACTTTAGGCAATTTCGCTTCACTTGAAATAATCGGTTTCTTCACTTCCACATCATAAAACAAAGGATTTGGATTTTTACCTTTAGCTTTTTTAATTGAAGAACCGCTTAAAGTATTTTCTACTTTCAAACGACAGTTTCCTCCAATTTTCGAATATATTTTTAAAGTCGAAACTTTATTGTTTTTCCATGTCATATCGATTACGAAACCGCCTCTTGCTACTAAACCTTTTATGCTTCCGTCTTTCCAAACCGTTGGTAAAGCAGGCAATAACTGAATCGCATCTTCTTGGCTCTGCATCAACATTTCGGCAAAACCGGCAGTACAGCCAAAATTCCCGTCAATTTGAAACGGCTGGTGAGCATCTAACATATTCGGATATGTTCCTCCTCCTTTTCTTTGGTCTGCAGTTACCAAATGCAATTGATCCTGAATCAGTTTATAAGCGTGATTTCCGTCTAATAATCTTGCCCAAAGATTTACTTTCCAACCCATTGACCAACCTGTTGATTCGTCTGTTCTGTAAATCAGTGATTGTTTTGCTGCTTCAAACAATTCAGGCGTTTTTATTGGCGAAATCTGATTACTCGGATACAATCCGTACAAATGCGAAACGTGTCTGTGATTGTCTTTTGGATTGTCCCAATCGTTCTGCCATTCTTGTAACTGACTGTGTTTTCCCACTTTCATTGGAGGCATTTTTGCCAAAGCATCACTTACTTTTTTCACATAAACAGCGTCTGGTGAAACCAAAGCAGAAGCTTCCATAACATGCGTAAACAAATCAAAAATCAACTGATTGTCCATTGTCGTTCCAGATGCAATTGTCGCTTTTCCTGTTCCGCCTGCGTGTGTGTTTTCTGGAGAACTTGAAGGGACTACAACCAAATATCCTGTATTCGGATCCACAATCATGAAATCCAAAAAGAAATCGGCAGCACCTTTCATAATCGGATAAATTTCTTCTAAATATTTTTTATCACCGGTGTATAAATATCTTTCCCATAAATCCTGACAAACCCAAGCGCCACCCGTCGGCCACATTCCCGAAGCAGCAGAATCTACTGGAGCTGTTACGCGCCAGATATCAGTGTTATGGTGTAAAACCCAACCGCTGGCATTGTACAACATTTTTGCCGTTTCTGCTCCTGTTACAGCTAACTCTTTTGCCATTTGCACAAAAGGCTCGTGCATTTCCTGTAAGTTAGTTACTTGTGCTGGCCAGTAATTCATCTCCGCATTGATGTTTGTTGTGTATTTACTGTCCCAAGGCGGTGTCACCATATCGTTCCAAATTCCTTGTAAATTCGCTGGTTGTCCGCCCGGTTGTGAACTTGAAATTAAAAGATAACGTCCAAACTGGAAATACAACGAAGCCAATTGTGGGTCAAATTGTTTCGAGAAATCTCTAATTCTTTCATTTGTCGGTTTCTTAGTTAATTCATTCGAACCTAAATCCAAAGAAACTCTGTTGAAGAATTTTTGATAATAATCAACGTGGGCTTTCTTTATTGTTTGAAAATCTTTTGTTTCTGCTTTCGCTAAATAGTCTTTGCTTTTTGCAATTTCATCTCCAGAAATATCTTTATAATTTATGAAATTGGTTGCAATCGAAATGTACAAAGTTACTTCGTCGGCTTTGTTGATACTTAAAACACCGTTGCTTGCGTCGATTTCTCCGCCTTTATTTTTAGCTATAAGTCTTCCCTGAAATTTTACTTTTCCTTTTACACCTTCAAAGTTAGTTCCGACTCCTGAAAGAATGATTTGATTTCCTTCTGTCGAAGCCACCGTTTTATCAATCGGACTGTTCATAAAAACGTTACAAGTAATCTGTCCTGGTTTACTCGCAGAAAGTCTGACCACAATTACCTGATCTGAAAATGAAGTCAGAATTTCTCTTGTAAATTCTACCCCGTTTACTTTGTATTTTACTTTTGCAGTAGCATTACTAATGTCTAAATCTCTGTAATAATCGGTATATTTTTGATGTCCTGCGAATGAGATATAAACGCTACCGAAAGTTTGATACGGCATTCCGTCATTGGTCTGCGACATGATATCTTTTGTGGCCAAATCTTGTGCTTCATCAAATTTTCCGTCAAAAATAAGCTGTCTTACTTTTGGCAAAGCCTCAATTGATTTTGAATGCGCATTGCTGTTTGGAGAACCTGCCCAAATGGTTTCTTCGTTCAGTTGTAAACGCTCTACTGCGGGATCGCCAAAAACCATTGCACCGAGACGTCCGTTGCCTAATGGCAAAGCTTCGTTCCAGATGGATGCTGGTTTATCGTACCATAATTTCAGATCGCTTTGCGCTGATGCAAACGAAAAAATTCCAAAACAGATTACTGTTATTTTTGTTCTTAACTTCATAAATATATTTTTTTCGCCACGAATTGCACGAATTGGCACTAATTTCTTTTTTAATTTTTATTTTAATTTCTTTAATTTTATTAGCCACAGATTAATAAGATTAAAAGGATTTTTTTTATCTCCATAATCTGCTAAATCTGCGAGAGTAAAATTTTTCACGCAGATTTAGCAGATCTTGCAGATTTTTAATCAGTGGAAATCCTTTAATCTGTGGCAAAATAATTCGTGAATTTGTGAAATTCGTGGCAACCTTTTTATTTCTTAACTTCGTAAACCTTCAGATTTTTTTCTCCGAACATTTCATATAATTTGTTGATGTCTTTTAGCGCATTTTTTGGCAGTTTTTCTCCTTTATCTCCAAAAACAAACAACTTTTCTTTTGGTTCAATTACACAAGTCGACTCGTCGATTTCGCCTTTATCATTTTTCACTTTATTCAAATCTAAATCTAAATATTTCGCCATAAACGGATACAACGCCATACGTTTCGAGATTCCGAAATCGTGTCCTTCTTTTGCAAAATGGGCGTTCTCAACTAAATCTTTCTTGCCGTACAATTCGTAGGTTCTTTGAATGAAAGGAAATTCCAATTCGGGAACTGCTAATGTCCAGTCTTTTCCATCAGAAACAATCAATTGCGGTTTTGGAGCCATCATTGCTGAGATTTCGGCATTGTTTGTTCCGTTTCCGCATAAGTGGATTCCACGCCCGCTTTCGCATGGGCATCCGCCTGAAAAGTGCGATGAAACCATCACTACCGGAGCAGTCACTTTTACCCTGTCGTCAATGGCTCCCAAAAACATCGTGTGCGAACCTCCGCCAGAACCTCCTGTAACGCCGACTCTTGTCATGTCAGCATTTTTTACGGTTGCCAAATAATCCAAGAAACGGATTCCTGTTAATACCTGAACTGTTGATGCAATGCTGTTTCTATGTGTTTCTTCTGGAAATTGTAATAACGATTCTCCCCACGCAAATAAATCGTAAGCGACCACAATTGCTCCCATTTTAGCCATCATGGCACAACGGTACTGCTCGTCTTTTCTGTATCTTCCGTCTCCGAAATGTCCGTCTGGCGTTAAAATAACAGCCGATTTTTTATTTAACGGATACGGTTTGTAAATCGAACCTGTCGCATATACACCAGGCAAAATTTCTAAGGCAATATTTTCTACACTGTAATCTTTGTAAATTCTCTTTGGAGTTAAAAGTGGTTTAGATTTCGGTGTTGGGGGCGCCTTATCCAAACCAAATGATGCAATCATACAAGCTTTTAACTCCGTTTTGCGTTTCTCCCATTCTTCTTTGGTCGAATAAAGGTTTTCCAAATAAAACAAGCGTTCTTTTCCTTTATCTACCGAAACTTTATGGTTTTCATACTTGCGTATGATGTAGGTTCCGTCGGGTTGTTTGAAATACATCAGTTCAAACGGCGCCAAAATATTGGTCAGCGAAAGTGGCAGGTTTCCCGGTTCAATTCTCCAATCGGCATAGTCCAGTTCTTTACCTTTTAATAAACCTCGGTCATCGTTAATGGTTACTTTAAAAAGAGTTTCGATTTTCTTTAAAGTTTCTGAAACCGGTTTTCTAAAATTGGTATCAGAAGTGCTTTGTGCATTCGCAAATGTGAAAGCGAAAACGGAAACTAGAAAGATGTATTTTAAATTTTTCATTTTAATATTGTTGTGTGTTGGTACGCTGATGAAACGGATTTACTTCGTAAAGACGCTGATAAAACGGATTTTTTTATTATTTGAAAAGAAAAAATCCGCGTCAATCTGCGTCTTCGCGATAGCGAATCCGTTTAATCAGCGTTCTATATTCTGCATTCTATTGTATAAATCCCTGAACCCAATTCTAAAAATGGTTTTTGAGACTTTTCGTCAAAACTTGTTCTAACTTTCTTATCATCAATTTTTATCTCAGAATTCTTAGAAATAGGCAGTTTTATTGTCGCTGTTGTATTCACAGGAATTCTAACATTCAGGATAAATTTACCGTCTTTTTTCTCCCACGAAGAAGCAATTTTTCCGTAAACCGATTGATAGTCCGCTTTCGCGAAAGTCATATCGCCAACCACTTCCGGCTGAATGAAGAAATGTTTGAATCCGGGTTTTTCAGGATCTGACATAATTCCGGCTAAACTTTGGTAAAACCATTCTTCGATCTGTCCTAGCATAAAGTGATTCCACGAATTTCCTTTTCTCGGATCCCATTGTTCTGTTAAAGTGGTCAAGCCAAATTTAATCTGAAAACCATAACCTGGCGCATCGTAATGATTGTGCATTCTGAACATGGTTTTGTTTTCGCCGTTTCGTGCCAGAGTTTGAAATAAATAGCGATTTCCAACATCGCCAGTGGTTAAACGATCTCCTTTTTCTTTGATATCCGCCAATAAATTCTGCATTACAGCTTCTTTATACTGCGGTTCTACAATATCCATAAAAATTGGAACGGAATTGCTAAACTGACTGTTAGTTCCATATTGTTTGGTTTCTTCGTTAAAAAATTCTTTGTTAAAAGCTGTTTTAATCTCCGAAGCCAATGCATTGTATTTCTCAAAATCTTCCGTTTTGCCTAATAATTTACCCGCTTTGGCTGTTAAATATGCTCCATAATAGTAATGAGAAGTTGCAGAAAGCGCAATCGGACTATTTTTAGAATATCCCGCAGGATGCGTTCCGTAATCGTACCAATCGCCTAATCCGTGCGAAACGATATTATTTGTTGCTTTGGTTCTTAAATAATCGACATATTTTTTCATTACAGAATAATATTTCTCTAATAATGAAGCATCTCCGTAATATTCGTAATACATCCACGGTAAAATCACGCCTGTTACGCCCCATTCTGGTGAATCGGTAAAATCACCTCCAAAAATCACGTATTCTGGAACGATTGTCGGAATTAAACCGTTGTCTCTTTGTGAGTCAGAAATATTCTGCATCGTTGCCGGAAGGAAAGTCTGCAAATTATAATTGAACATTAATCCTGGACCATTCAACTGAATTTCTTCTAACCAGCCTAATTTTTCACGTTGCGGACAATCGGTAAAAACGCTTTGGAAATTACTTTTTATTGAGTTGTTAATCAGTTCGTGTGTTTTATTGAAAATTTCATTAGAACAAGCAAAACTTCCCGCTTCTCCAGCCGAATTGTAAATAAAATTCGATTTTAATTCAACTAAAGTCGGAAGTTCTTTATTCTTATCTTCTTTGTAATTAATGTTTTCAATTTGAACATATTGATAACCGTAGAAACTGAATTTTGGTGTCCATTCTTCTGTTCCGTCACCTTTGAAAGTGTAATCGTAATAATAAGGTTTTCCAGATCTTCCTTGTGCGATTGTGCCTTCTTCATTTAATCCTTCCGCAACCCAAACACGAATCGATTGCCCTCTTTTTCCTTTTACTTTGATCGTTGGAAACCCAGAAAGGTTTTGTCCCATATCAAAAACATAGAAATTCGGTTTCAGTTCTTTTACTGTTTTAACTTCGTATTGTTTCTGAATTGTAACTGGCGGAGCAGTCTGCGGTCTTAAGACTCCTTTTGGTGCTTCCTGAATCACAACTTTTTTCCAATCCCTGCCTTTGAAACCTTTACTTCCCCAGCCTTTTTGTTCTAAATTGGCATTATAATCTTCTCCTCCAAAAATGCTGTTGTACGTAATCGGACTTTTGCTGTATTTCCAAGTTCCGTCTGATTTTACAATTTCTTCTGAACCATCATTATATTTGATTTTCATTTTGAAGAATAAAGTCGGCGGACCAAAGCTCACAAAGAATTTGGTATATCTTTCAGCCAGCGTATTGTACATTCCGTTTCCTAATAAAACACCAATTACGTTATCGCCTTTTTGAAAATCTTTGGCGCTTAATTCGTAAATATTGTAATTAACCGTTTTATCGTAATCCGTCCATAAAGGTGCAAATTGGCTGTTTCCAACTTTTTTTCCGTTGATGGTCAATTCGTAATGTCCTAAACCTGAAATGTAAACAACGGCTTCTTTAACTGCTTTTTCTACTTCAAAAGGTTTACGAAGCATGATACTTCTTCGTGCCAACGAATCAGAAGCATTGATAAACGAATTCTTTTTTTCTCTGTTGAAAGTCGCTGTATGATACGTTCTTCCTTCAGGTAAATGACTGTCGGCTTTTGTAATTGCACCAATCCACGTTGGATTTAAATCTGATTCCAACGGAGCGGTTCTAAAAGAAGCATTTTTACTCCATTTCGAAACTTTTCCTGCTTGATTCCATACTTTAACTTTCCAGAAATATTTGGTTTCGTTTTTTAATGGTTTTCCGTTATAAACAATATGCAGGTTTTTATCGGTATTCACCCTTCCGCTGTTCCAAATATCGCCATCGTTCATTTTTAGTTTTTCTTCCGAAGAAGCTACTAAAACCAAATAAGCGACCTGCGATGCATCTGATTCTTTTGAAATCAATTGCCAACTTAATTTTGGTTGATTCTCTATAACGGCTAATGGGTTTTCAGCCATTTCTGTTGTTAGATGTACAGGCAAAATTTGCCCTTTAGAAACTATCGTTGCTAAGAGACAAAATACTAATACAATGTTTTTGAAATTCTTCATCTTTACTTGTTTGTCTGCCAATTTTGTTTCTCGCAGATTTTGCAGATTGAGCTGATTTATTTTTTTGCCACGAATTACGCGAATTGCACTAATTTCTTTTTTAATTTTTTATACAATTTCTCTAATTTTTTTTAGCCACAGACTAAAGGATTATTTTGATTTCTTTATATAATCTGTGCGAATCATTTTAATCAGTGGCAAAAAATAATTCGTGTAAATTCGTGTAATTCGTGGCAAAAACCATTTATAATTTTTTCGTAATCAAAGACTCAATATTGAATACCGCTTCTGGGATTTGTTTTCCGGTTTGAGGCAGGTCGTCGTAATCGTCTGTGTCTGGCGCTGTGTCGGCGTTTGGTGTATATCTTTGTTCTCCTGTTCTAAACATGATTCGCTCAAAACCATCTGTAGGCGCATAAAATATTCTGGTTGATTCTTTTCCGTCATTTACTTTTACAGTGTATTGACGGTTTTTAGCATCTAATTTAACTGTGATTCTATACGCTTTATTTGCTTCGTATTTGGTAACCGAACTCAAACGAGCACCATTTTTCACTTTTAATTCTCCATCAGAATCAAAAATTAATCTTACAGATGGTAGACCTTGTTTATTTTGAAATTCAACCTGCAATAAACCGTGATTATTCTGTTCTGGCATTACGGTAAAAACCGCTTCCAGTTTTGATGTAAACGGAATCACTCTTTCAGCACGGGAATAATCAAAATAATCCTGGTCTCTTAACGTCAGCCATTTTTTACCATTGGCTTTCTTTTCGATTTTTGTGGATGCCCAAGAAAGGTCGTAGGTATTCCAAAGTTTCAATTCTTCTCCGTTTGGTAGATTATTGAAAACATCATTTGCTTGTTCTGTCACGACTGACGTAACTGGAACAGGAATCGATGCCACCCAAATATCTTCTTTGTTTACGCTGTAACCCACCCAGATTTTTCCGTCTGGCGGAGTTCCGTTTTTTTCTGTAATTCCACGTACATATTGCGGTCCTGCAGATTTGTAGTTTCCGCCATAGCGCATCGGACTCACTTCTCCGTGAATCAACAATAAATCTTTATAATTCAGTCCGTCGTCACTTGTAGAAATTGCTAAAGGCCAACGGTATTCTGACGGATTATAAAGCGTTGCATAACGATTGTCTGATGTTTTTTGTCCCCAGATTTTAGCATTACTGTTTACAAATCCTGGCGCACGCAACGGCATATAATCCCAAGATTTTCCTCCGTCTCTACTGATTGAAGTTAAAGCGTGTTTCCATAAACCAACTACATTTCCGTTTGGCAAATGATAATAACTAAAAGCTTTATATGGTTTCTGTAACGGAATTAATTCATCGTCACGATCGGCTTCTTCTACCCATTGTTGTAAAACTAATGGTTCAGATAAAATTTCTTCGCAGGCTTTCTTAAATCCTTTGTCTTTTGATGCGGTATAAAATGGGAATTTCGATTTCGATTTGTCCCAGGTTTTGTTGTATCTGATGAAATAGATTTCGCCAAAACTTCCGTCTTTTTTGATTTCACGAATGACACGCCCAATTCCTTTTCCGTCGTTTGGATCGTCTTTTTCATCCATTGCGATTCCGTAATAGGCTAAAGCAAAAAGTCTTTTGTCTTTTGAAGTGTAAAAGCCCATTCTCTGATGCATAATTGCATCCAAATTTTTGGCAACGCCTTCTACACCTTCTTTTTTCCATCCGTCGGGAATCCTATAAATTGGGAAAATAACTTCTGGTTTTGTCCACGTTACTCCGTCTTTAGAGCTCATAATTAAAGTCTGGCTCGGCGGAATATGTTCGCCCGAAGGGTCACTTAAATAATGCAGATAAAAAGTATTATTCCAATACGCCATCATTGGCTGGTGGTTGTATGTCCAACCAAAACCATCTGCTTTTTCTGGATGTTCACGGCTGGCACGCATGATTTGTGTGGCGTGAACTCCAACTGCTGGGCTTAACTGCCCGTGATGGTAATCGACGTTCGAAAGTGTTTTGCCAACATAACGCACTGTGTCGTTTTGAGCGTTTACAGCCATACACGCCAAAAGTATTGTGGCTGTGATTATGTTGGTTTTTATGTTTTGGAAAGTAATCATATTTATATTTTTGGTTTCACGCAGATTCAACAGATTTTAGCTGATTTCCGCTGATATTTTTCTTTCTCTCGCAGATTTTGCAGATTGTGCAGATTTTATTTCTATCATCTTTAATATTAATCTGCTAAATCTGCCCGATCTGCGAGAGAAAATTTTTTCACGCAGATCTAGCAGATTTTAGCTAATTTTCGCAGATTCAATTTTAATCTTTTTTTGATTTATACTGATTAAAAAAATCTGCTTAATCTGCTTAAATCATTTTAAATCTGCGTGAAATACTATTTTTTCTCAATTAATCCTTTTAAAACGTCTGCAGAAATTGTTGTAATCGTTCCGTGTTTGTGTCCTCCGGGAAGACTTATTTTGGTTGAAACATCTTCAAAATGAACAAAATCTGTTGTGCTTAACGCCTTGTAATTTTTTGAACCGTAATTATCATAATACAGCAACCAGTTTTTACCGACTTTTACAACCGTTGGCCCCTCAGATAGATACTCTGTTAAAGGCTCTGAACTTTTTTCAAACGGCCCTAAAGGCGATTTTCCGAAAGCTACTTTTATGTTTCGCATAGGTCTTGTGTTGTCTTTTAAAACCAATACATAATCTTTCTTTCCTTTTTTAACAATCACACAATCAATTACGCTGAAACCTGGGTCGTAATATAATTTTGTATCCGAAAAAGTCTTGAAATCTTTCGTTGTTACATAATACATTCGGTGGTTGTTTTTCTCCTCTTCCACACCTTTTGGAAATCGGAATGGGATTGTCGATGCCCAGATAATAATATATTCTTTTTTCACATCATCGTAAAAAATCTCCGGTGCCCAAACGTTTACTACTTCCGGCTCATTTTTCATAACCGGAATATATTGCTGTTCTGACCAGTGAATCAAGTCTTTCGAACTTGCGTAACCAAAACCGTTTCCGCCTTTCCAATCGGTTGTCCAAACCATGTGATACGTTCCGTCTGCTCCTCTGGTAATAGACGGGTCACGCATGATTTTACTGGCTCCGATTTCGGGTTTTAAGAATGATCCTTCTAAGCCTTTCCAGTTGTAACCGTCTTCGCTGTAAGCCAAATACAAACCTTCTGTTGCGGGTTCTCTAAACGACGTAAAAAGATAGAGTTCTTTCTTTTTCTGCGAGTAAGATATCGCAAAAAGTGAAAAGGTTAGTATGATGAATATTTTTCTCATGTCTTGTTTTGTTTTCCTGCAAGGTTTTCAAAACCTTGTAGGTTATTTTATGTTCAATACAAAATCCTAATAATTACAAAAAAGCCAAATCTTTCTCTTTAGCCCCGATTGCAGTGGAAATCCTTTTGTGCCGGGGTTCGGCACAAAAGATTGGAACGAAAAGCGGGACTATGTTTCCAAAAATGCCTATTGTTTCTGCTTCTAATTATAATTATTAATACCTAACAGGTTTTTAAAACCTGTTAGGATAGGGCTAAACGATTATTCTGTAATTGCTTTTTTGTCTAAATCTTTTCCTTTTTTAATCGCTGTGGTTACGTTGTTAAACACATTATTTTTTAGGAAAATATTTCTTGTGTCTTTTCCATTGGCTTCGATAAAAATATCGGTTGGATTAAATGGAAAATTATTGTTAATCAATGCATTCGAAACATTATCTAATTTAATCACCGGAACTCCTTTGATCGCTGTTGAAGATCCAACGTTGTCTAAAATCACATTTTTTGAATCTGAGATTTTGAAAGAAGAGCCTACAGTTGCGTTCACTTTTACATCATGAAATTCAACATCTGTCGCTGTGCTTACGGTAAAACCTTCTTTTCCGTCCATACTGATGTTCGAGAAAGTGATGTTTTGAATCGGCATTTCGGTAATTCCTAAAATCTGTCCGGCTTTGTTTACGTTTGAAGCCGTAATGTTGCTCATGTGAATGTTTCTGAAAATCGGTGTTTTTTCCGTTACAGGTTCGACCGTAGTGCCTTTATCGTAGAAAAGACTCAAAACGATAGCTTCTTCTTTAATGTTTTTCATGACGATATTATCTACTCGAATATCTTCTACAACTCCGCCTCTTCCTCTTGCCGATTTGATACGGATTCCTCTGTCTGTTCCGTCAAAAACACAGTTTGAAATCGTGATTTTCTTGATTCCTCCCGACATTTCACTTCCGATAACTACTCCACCGTGACCGCTTAACATCGTACAGTTTGTGATAGTTACATTTTCTGTTGCTTTTCCGTATTTACGACCGTCGCCGTCTCTTCCTGATTTAATTGTGATACAATCGTCTCCAACGCTGATATGGCAGTTTGAAATATGAACATTGGTACAAGAGGATGGATTTATTCCGTCTGTATTTGGCGAATGCGGATTGAAAATCGAAATTCCGGTAACGGTTACATTATCACAAAATTCAGGATTGATTGTCCAAAAAGGTGAATTTTTGAAAGTTACGCCTTCGATTAAAATATTTTTGCAGTTGTAAGCCTGAAAAAAAGAAGGTCTGAAGAATTTCTTGTCTACCGTTCTTTTGTAATACGGTTCTGTGTAAAGTCCTTTGTTTTGCTCTTCCCACATGGTTTGGTATTTGGTCGGAGGAAGTGGTTCTTTTGCACTTTCGATTCGGTATACTTCGTTCCACCACGCTTTTCCTTGTCCGTCGATTACGCCTCTTCCTGTGATGGTAATATTTTCTACATCTTTTGCATAAAATAGCGGTTGGAAGCTTTTCATTACGATTCCTTCATAACGCATTTCTACATACGGCAGAAAATCATCGAAGTTTTCTGAAAACTTCAAAAGCGCTCCAGAATCTAAATGAATTGTGATGTTGCTTCTTAGTGTTAAAGCTCCTGTTAAGTATTCTCCAGCTGGGAAATAGATTGTTCCTCCTCCGTTTTTAGAGGCTTTTTCGATGATTTTCTGAATGACATCGGTGCATTTTTGGCCTTTGTTGTTTCCGCCTTCGTTTAAGATGTTATACCAGCCGTCGTTTGCGAATGCTGTGAGGCTGGTTATGAAACAGAGTATTAATAGTATATTTTTGATTTTCATAGTAGTGTTGTTTTTTCTCATTTTTGTCATTTCGACGAAGGAGAAATCTTCGCAAGAAACTCCGTAAATTGAATCTCCAATCTTTGTCGAGCTACTAACGAAGATTTCTCCTTCGTCGAAATGACAAGATCGTGGTTACTTTGTTTAGACCTGACAGGTTTTAAAAACCTGTCAGGTATCTGATGCTACTTTTACTTCGATCTCAAAATCAAAACCCAATCATTACCATCTTCTTTTTTGCCTTCTGGCTGAAAGTTTTGAGTTCCTCCTTTATTATCAAATATTCCGATTTTGGTTTTCTTTCCGTTTCTTGGATTGTACCAAGTTGCTTCGAATTTATCTCCTGCAATTTTTCCTAGTTTTACTTCTATTATTCTTCCATTGTAAGTGTATAATAAAGCGTATTTTTCTCCTTTTATTGCTGGAATATAATCGTATTTTTCTCCTTGATTAACGACTAATGAAACATCTGGAGTTCCTTCTAAAAATGGAAATTCTTCCATTAATTTCTTGATGTAAACCATCTGTTTCGCTCCGGGCGCATTGATTGCTGATGTCCATAATTCTTTATTTCCGTAAGCGGGTTTGTCGCCTTTTCTGAACATTTGCATTACGGCGTTGTGTCCGTAGGTGTAACCTGCTCCACCAGATAAAACCGACCAATATCCGTAACGGCGTACATCACTTGCGGTCCATTTGGGTTGTAAAGTATCGTGCAAACCGTGTGGAATTCCTTCGTAGGAAGGTTCTCCGTCAAGTGTTGGTTTTGTTGGTTTTAATTCGAAATCTCTTAGAACGAATTTGTAATTGTCTTCTTTGAAATTCGTTTTGATTGAATCCTGATCGTATCTCCTGTGTCCTGATTGGAACATGTTGAAATCTAACCATTTTGCATTATGAAAATTCTCTGAAGAATCGGTTCTTCCAAACGGGTGAAACGTCACTAATTGATTTGGATTACCGGTTTTTAAAGTGTTTCCGATGGCATTCCAGATATCCTGAAATTCATTTCCGTGTGTGTCTCCACCGTTCAACCAGATTATGTTGGTTCTGTTTTTATATCGATTAGCCAAAAACTGAGCGTATTCTGTTGCTTGTTCTTTGCTTACTTTATTTCCTTTTGAAACGTTTGTTCCCCAAACTGGGACCATGGCAACGTAAATTCCGTTTTTCTGAGCGACATCTAAAGTGTAATCTACTTGATCCCAGTAATCGTATTGTTTTGGGTCTTTGAAATCATTTCCTGCCGTAATCAACGGTTTTGAAACGTCTTCATTGATTAAAGCCGAAGCTCCATAAACGTTTACGGCATTGATGTTGTGTAAAACCATCACCTGAACAACGTTGAATCCTTTGTCTTTTCTGTCTTTAAAATATTTCTCTACTCCTGCTCTGTCCAGTTTTCCGAATGTCAGCCAGCCTGTGTCGCCCAGCCAGAAAAATGGTTTTTCGTTTTCGGTAACAAAATAATGCTGATTTTTAGATACTTTGATTTCAGGCAGTGATGCTTTTGTTTTGGCAGATTGCGAAAATCCGCTTTGTGCTGTAAACATAAAGCTTATACTAAGAGCGTATAAAGATTTTATTTTCAGATTCATTTTGGGTTGTTTTTTGGAATTATGTTTTTTTTGTTTGTCACGAATTGCACTAATTTCTCGATTTTTTTTGCTTTGTTTTAATTGTTTCACGCAGATTTAGCTGATTTTGGCTGATCTGTGCAGATTATTTTTTTTAAATCTGTTGAATCTGCTTTTATCTTTTTATCCCGATAGCTATCGGGAGCGTGAAAAATTTTTACTCTCGCAGATTTGGCAGATTCTGCAGATCTAATTTTAAATTAAATTCGTGCCAATTCGTGTAATTCGTGGCAAACCTTTTCTTCTTATTTTTTCACTACAAAAAGCACTTTTTCTTTTATTTCGGCTTGTGGGATTGTGACTTGTTTTCCTCCGCTGATGTTTGCTTTTTTGGTTATATTTCCTGTTGAAGCATTGATTGCAAATACTTCAAATGTTCCTTTTTCGTTTGATAAATCAATTGTAATATCTTGGTCGTTTTTCAGATAGAACAGATAGCTTTTACCTTTGTTTTCTAATTTCCAAAGATTGTCTGAGAACGTATTTCCGTCAACTAATTTCATTTCGCTTAAAGCGGAATAAAACTGAGGCAATTCAACTTTTGGAATATTTGGCAATGAAGCTCCCGCCATTAAAGCCGGCCATCCGAATCTTGGTGAACCGTCTGTTGAATATAAAATCACTTTTTCAGGATATTTTTCTCGGTATTCACGAACGGCACGATATACTTGATTGTCGGTTTCTTTTCCAGTTTTCATTTTTCTGGCGTGCTGTCTTGGTGCTAAATTTAGTCCGCCTTTTGGTGCGTATTCTGATCCGTCTTCTTTGTAATACCAATAACGAATGTCAATTACATCAACAGTTTTGTTTCTTTTGGCATCATTCAAAATGGCATCCTGAACATCTTTTGTCGCACTTAAACCGATTAAACCTTTTTTACCCGTTTCGTCTTTCCATTTTTGTGCCTGGTCTAACCAGAACTCCATAAAATGAAGCGGACCTGTATATTCGGCACTTGTCAGCTGAATTACGTTGCTGTTTTCCTGAAAGTTTTCAAATGATTTTCTGATGAAACCTTCGTGTAATTTTCTTCTTTGCGCATTGTTAATATCGTAAAACAGCTCCGCCATAAAAATACGTTTGTCTCCTGCATAAGGCGGTGGTTCTGGAAATCCTGTATTGCTGATATTGTTTGCGGAACGCCAAGGTGAACTTGACCAATGCGCTCCCGCCTCTATAATATTATGCTGAAAATATTGCTGATTGATGAGCAATTGTCCTTTGGTTTCTGCCAAATCTGCAAAAAGCGATAGACGATCCCAATACCAGTCATTGAATTTTGTCAAATCATATTTACTCAATTGATCCCAAGCCAAATCCTGACCGCTTCTTGCGAAAGGCTGTTCGTAAAACGGAGGCCAGACATCGGAATCAAATCGGCGAACACGTTCGTGATCGTCCATTCTGCGCTCGTACCATAAACCGTAATTATGTTCTAAAGCGACCATATTATTGGTACTTAAAAAATTGGTTACGTCTTCAATATTATCGGTAAAACCTGTTCCTGTTCTTCCCGGAACGAATCTTGTCACAGATGGTGATGATTTCGAAATATCGCTATCACGAAGGCTTCCGCGCCACCACGGAACGCTCAATCTGTTTCCTGCAATTACTTTTCCTTCGTATGTAAGCCATCCATTTTGGGTTATTACTTTAGCTACTGAACTATTATTTTTAGCCGAATTTATTTTTAAATCATTTGCATTTTTAAGACCTGCCGAATTAGTATTAATCGGATTGGCTTTTGCACTTTCTGCAATCCATTCTACTAAACTTTCTTTTGGCGACACGGAGTTTTTAGTTAATTCCTGTGCTACTTCAGCTGTTGGACTTGAGGAAGGTTCTGAACCTAAATCATAAATATGTGGATCTACAGGAAGTTTTCCTAGTCGGTTTTCTAATTGTGCGTAAAACAAACTTCTTGGCGAAATGTGATTGTTGACATCTTTCCAATGACCGTCGCCAGCCATGATTCCGCCCCAAACTCCAAAAGCCCAGTTTTGTGCTGTTGGTGGACTGTAACATTCTATTTTAGATCCTGAAGTTTCCCAGATTACGCTGTTGCCTGCTGTCCATCCTGCGCCTCTGCCGTTTTGTTCTCTGTTGTTGTAGCTTAAAGCGTGTCCATCTACATAAAAAATATCGAATAAAACTCCCGTCGCCCAACTGCCAATTGCTCCGTTATTATTGAAAGGCAAATACGATTCGCATTGCACAAACGCATTTGGACCCGTTGTTCCAAATCCGCCAACGGCAAAATCATGATAGCCATATTCAGAATAACAACGTTGAAAAAGCGTTTGCTGACCTTCTGTGTAAAAAGTATGGCGTCTAAAACCTCCAATTTCAGAAACGGGTTCGGTTGCAATACAATCTTCAACCGTAATTTGTTGTGCTGATTTTAATAAAGAAACTGCACCACCAGCAAAATGTTTGAAATTTACTTGTTTCACCCACGCATTTCTGGTGTTTTCGATGCTGATTCCCAACCATCTGTGTTCTTCGTCTTTTGGTTTAGACTGATTGTAATCTGATTTCAACAGCATATTTTCGATTCCGATATGCTCAACTCTTCCCGGCCAGGAATATACATTTACTTTTGCAGGTCCGTAAACATCATCTAAAGTCATAGTTAACGGAGCGTTTAATATTACTTCGCTTCCGCTGATATTGGTCACAACTCTGTTCCAGCTAATATCCCAATCGTTTTTTTTCCAGCCCACCCAGCCGGTTTCTGCTCCAAAATCATCCATTTTTAATTCCTTTATCCAATTATCGGCTAAAGGTTTTGTGATGATAATTTCATCTGATGATTTTAATTTGGATGCATTTTTTAATTGGATTTTCTGAGTTCCAAGTGGTGTATAAGTTGTATTGAATTCAAAAGTCTCTCCTAGTTTTTTGTCATCAATTCCTAAAACGCTTATTAAAGCTTCACGTTTTAATCCTGTTCCTAAAAGTACGGTTCCGTTTTCTGTATTTCCGCTTCCGCGTAAAATAACTCCTGATTTTCTGATGAATAAAGTTCCGCTGATTTTAAAAGTTCCTTTATCTAACAAAACTGCTCCACGAAAGCCTGATTTATCTGGTTTTAATGAGCTTACATAATCAATCGCATTTTGGATTTTTTGTGTTGCATCTTCTTCTTGTTTCGAAACAAAAATTTTGTTTTGAAGATTCGGAATTACTTTTTCTGACGCCATATATCCGGCAAAAGAGAAATCAGGTATTTGATTTCCTTTGCTGTCCTGAGTAAAAGAAAGTTTTCCTTCTTTGGTTTTTACGATGTCTGGGAAATTGGTTTGGGCTGATGTTTTACTTCCAATAAAAAACAGAGAAAAACACATTAAAAATAATGTGTCTTTGAAAAAAGTAGTATTTTTTAGATTAGTGAAATTCAATTTAATTCTATTTTAGAATTTTACATTTTTTTTATCCTAACAGGTTTCCAAAACCTGTTAGGTATTATCTCGATCCTATATTTCCGAAATTAAATGATACTTGTATTATTAAAATACCTAACAGGTTTTGGAAACCTGTTAGGATACGATAAAATTTATTGTAACAATGACTTCAATTTAGCTAAAGTATCTTTATTATTTTCAATTTTAGTCCAGTCCACTTTTTGATTTGGATCAATATTATTAAAATATTTCTCGATATTGGTATAACCGTCTCCGTTTGAATCTTTATTGGCATCGGAAGCATCATTCGGATTTAAACCGTATTTTTTCTCCCAAGCGTCCGGAATTCCATCGTTGTCTGAATCTTTGTATGCTTTTCCTTTGTAAGTTGGATAACCGCCAACTTGGTCCGGATGTGTTATAATTCCTTTTTTATATGAATCGGCAGGTAATCTTCTTTTGATGAAATCTTTTCCGATTGTATTTTCTAAACCGTCTTTTACTTCAATTTTTCCAGTGCGGACTTGTTTTAAAACTCTTTCATCAACTGCATCTCTTTTTGGAATTGTTGCTCCAACATTCGCAAGAACAAATTCGTATGCTTCTTCTGCTTTCATAATTTTAAATGCAGGCATTGAGAATGGTTTTGGTTGTTTGATAGCTTCCAAAAATGCTTTTGTAACTTCAGGAGTTTGATCTTCCAATTGTACTCCACCATTCCAGTTATCTGCTGTTACTTCAGGACTTCCAACAATGAAATTACCTGAAACATAAGCTCTTCCGTATTGTTTTGGCTGAATGTAACCTGATTCCGGTTTTACAATTCTATGCGCAATAGGCTGATCTGCCGGCGTAATTGGACCCGGTTTGAAATAATTATTAATGATATTCAACATCGAACGGTAATCACCACCGTCTAAGGTACGATTCCACCAATTGAAAACCACATTATTCACAAAATTAAAGTCGCCGTACATTCCGATAGAAGCATTTCTAGAAATGTTGTCTGCCCATAAATTACGCATAAAAGTACTATTTAATCCGCCAATTGTGCTTCCAAATGCGTGATTGTAAGTATCTAAACCTTCTGATGAAATAGTGTTTTGAATCGTGATATTACAAGCAGGTAATTTCTCTAATTTTGATTTTTCATTAGCTGCAAACTGATGTCTGTACAATGAAATATTTTCATCTAATCCCCAGCTTACAGAGCAGTGATCTACAATAATATTTCCCATTGGATTTCCGCCTAAAGCATCATCTCTTCTCGTAACTTCTGTCGCACCACGTCTGAAACGCATGTGTCTGATAATTACGTCGTGTGTATCAATTTCTAACGTTTCGCCTGCAATACAGATTCCGTCGCCAGGTGCAGTTTGTCCTGCAATGGTTACGTAAGGCGCACGCATGCTGATTCTTTTCTTTAATTGAATAATTCCCGAAACATTAAAAACGATTGTTCTTGCTCCAACAGCTTCACAGGCTTCACGGAAAGTTCCTTTTCCACTGTCTTCTAAACTTGTAACTACAAATATTTTTCCGCCACGACCACCTTGTGTATAAGCTCCACCGCCTTCAGCACCTGGAAATGCCGGAATATCGGCCAATACAAAATCTTTTGGATAGGAAGCCCACGGTAAATAAGGTTTTCCTTGTTTTGTTTCTTCTAAAATAGTGTTATAATTGGCAGTCCAGATTTCGTTTAATCTTTTTTCTTCATCTGCTAAAACAGCATCTGCTTTTGCTTGAACGTCTTTTGGAATTACAGGATATTGCGCATACGCCGATGATACAAGAGAACAAAATGACAGTGCCATAAATGTTCTTTTTAAAGTACGGTTGGGAGAAATATTTTGCATGAATTGTTGTGGTTGTAGTTAATAGTTGTAATAGAAATTTTAAGAGAAAACTTATTCTTTTGCAGTAGAATCTTTTACTTTGTTTTTCTCCCTTTGCTCCACACGTTCGTGCCAGTCTTTACTTTCTTTGTTTAGATCATAACCTTGTTTTGATAAATAATTGTTGATTCTTCCTTTGTATTTACCAAACCAGCCGTGTTTTTCTTTAGAAGAACCACCATCCATTGCATGTTCTCTCGCTTCTACTAAAGCATTATAAATGTATTCTTTTTGTTCTGCAGTTAAGTTTGGAAGCATGTCGTTGTAACCTGCAACCGTAATTGGAAGCACTCCGTACGTCATTCCGTCTTTAACTTCAGTAATTTTGTCTTCTGATAACTCTTTACCTAATTTTTTAAGATACGATTTATGCAATTTGGCAATTGATTCGTCTGCTTTAGATTTCAGCTTGTCAATTTTTTCGTTTTGTTTTTCTTTGGCTGAAGAAGTGTCTTCTTTTACCTTTTTGATTTCAGCGTCTCTGCCGTCTTGGATTTCTGTTAAATCTCTGAATTGCTGTGCAATAATATTTGAAACGGCTTTTTCTTTTGCTTCATTTTTCAAATCTAATTTTACAACGATTTTAGCTGCTCTTTCATTAGTAACTTTTACATATTCAGGATCTAAATGCTGTTGCGCACTTAAAGATGAAAATGCGAAAACCAGTGATAATAAGCCAACATTTATTTTATTTAGTGCCATGTTTTTTATTTTTAATTTGATTTTGAACACAGATAAAATTTTAATCTCGCAAAGGCGCTAAGGCGCAGAGTTTTTTTCTGCATTAACTTTAAAATTTGCGTCTTAGCGACTTTGCGAGCAATTCTTCAGCATCCAAGAAAACTTAATTTTCAATTGATACTTCTATGATTTCAAAAATTGTTCCTATTTTAAATCTAATAAAGGTCTAACTAAAGTTTCTTTGTTATTAACTAAATCTTTCCAGTTTACTTTTATTGCAGGATTTACACCGTTGATGTAATCTTCGATATTGCTGTAACCATCTCCGTTTAAGTCTCCCTGCGCATCTGATGGGTCATTAGGGTTTAAACCATATTTTTTCTCCCAAGCATCAGGCATACCGTCTTTGTCTGTATCAACATAAGGTTTTCCTTTGTATTCTGGATATCCTCCAACTTGAGAAATATCAGTGATAATTCCTTTTTTATAAGAATCCATTGGAAGTCTTCTGTGTTCGAACTGATAAAATTCTTTTTTCTCTAATCCTTTAGCATATTCTGGAACTCCAGTTTTTACTGTTCTTACGATTCTTTCATCTACTTTATCTCTAATTGGTAAAGTTGCTCCAACATTTTTCAATACAAATTCATACGATTCTTCAGCAGTCATGAATTTATTAAACCATGGCATTGGGAAAGGTTTGTCTGCTTTCATTTTAGCGAAATATTCTTTTGCTTCATCATAAGTCATTAACTCACCTTTTTTGTTTTCAAGCTGAATACCACCGTCCCAGTTATCTTTCGTTACTTTTTCGTTATTATTAACAACGTTTCCGTTCACAAAAGCTCTACCAAAAACCATGTAAGGCAATTTGCTTCTTCCAGATTCTGGCTTTAAGATTCTATAGCTGATTGGCTGTGTAAGATCTGTAACTGGTCCTGGTTTGTAAAAATTATTGATAATATTATAATTAGCAGTATAATCTCCACCATCAGTAGATCTGTTGTACCAGTTGAAAACCACATTATTAACGAAGTTGAAAATTCCGTTCCATCCAATAGAAGGATTTCTTCCTGCATTGTTTGCCCACATATTTCTCATAAAAGAGCAGTTTTCGCCACCTAAAGTACTTCCGAAAGCGTGGTTGTAAGTATCTAAAGCTTCTCCGAATAAACTGTTTTGAATTGTGATATTTACTGTTCCAACTTTAATATCTGGATATCCTGGTCCTGGGTTGTACATATGTCTGTAAATTGACATATTTTCGTCTAATCCCCAAGTTGCAGAAACGTGATCGATCATGATATTCCCAACTGGATTTCCTCCAATTGCATCATCACGGCGACCTACGAAAGTTTCTCCACGACGGAAACGTACGTGTCTGATAATTACGTCATGCGTATCAATCCAAGTTGATTCTCCAGCAATACAAATTCCGTCTCCTGGAGCAGTCTGACCTGCAATTGTAATATACGGTGCACGAATAATCAACGGACTTTTAAGTCTGATAATTCCAGCTACATTAAATACAATTATTCTCGCTCCTCCTTGTTCACAAGCTTCACGTAAAGTCCCAGGTCCGCGGTCTTCTAAACTTGTTACTGTGTAAACTTTTCCGCCACGACCTCCAAAAGTGTACATTCCTCCTCCTTCAGCTCCTGGAAAAGCAGGAATATCTGCCTGTGGTAAATCGGTTGGTCTTGCTGCCCACGGAATATAAGGTTTTCCATGTTTAGCCTCTTCTTCAATAACAACTAAAGCTTTTGTCCAAGCTTCATCAGAAAGTCTTTGAGCTTCTTCTTTAATTGCTTTTTCCTGAGCCTGAACTTCTGGACTTATTTTAGGATATTGAGCAAAACATTTTGCACTTCCTAAAAAAAGCAGCGATGATGCGATAAATAATGCGGAATTTTTCATGTTAATTTTTAATTGTGGTAATTCTTTTAAACAAATCACCTGTATCTTTTGACGAATACAGGTGAAAAGTTCTATATATTTATTGTTTTTAGTGAATGTAAAAGTTCACTATGATTTATTGTTGATAGTTATAATCTCCATCTCCTCCTGAAGCATCTTTCCATCCTATTGTTTGTTTCAACCAAGGGTTTTGTGCTAAAACTGTATTTTGTAATCCTTGGATATAATAGTTAGGATTAAATTTGATTTTAACTGCTACGTTATTTACCTGATCCATTGGAGTTGGCGGTGCAACAAGTATAAAGTTAGTTGTATAAAAAGTTGCCAATGTCGCCAATTGCGCTTGGAAATTAGCTGCATCTGGATCAGCTGATATACTAGCACGAGCAGAAGCCAAAGGATCCGCAGATGTAGCTGTATTTTTAAACTGAAGATAGTTACCAGTTCTCTGAGTACCATTAATAGGCTGTAAGCCTAATTTACTTACAGTACCGCCTGTAGTTCCAGGAAGTGTAACATTGTCATAAAGCATCCATCTTTGAATATCCCAGAAACGTTTTCCTTCATATGCTAATTCAACTCTACGCTCATATAAAACTGCTTCAATAGCTGCATATTTATCTGCTGGAGTTCCAATTCCATAATTATTACCTGATGGTATTCCAACACGGTTTCTGATTCTTCCTAAATAAGCTACGGCATTACTTGTTTGTCCAAGAGCAGCATAACATTCTGCAATATTTAATAATAATTCGGCATAACGATATTCTAATATGTCATTTGCTGAATATTGGAAACTACTTGCATTTGTTGCTGTCACATCAGTCATTTTTCTAACCAATGCTGGGCTGGTTTCATTATTAGAATCACTGTAATAAGGCTTGTTAGCATTATCTAACCATCTGTAAGCCCAAACAACAGGTTTAGCATTTTCTTTATAATCCCATCTTACGCCAGAAAAAGCAAATGTTCTATAGAATCTCGGATCACGTTTAAGGAAAAATAAGAACTGATCGTAACCATTAGCAGCTGTTGGTCTTTTACCGTCGTCTAAAGGAAATAAATCAATCATTTCTTTTGGAGCTTCCATTCCACTTACACCACCTTGGCTAAACATACGTATACCTCTTTCCCAAGAATTATTTACACCAAGATTGGTGTTATTAGCTGATAAAAGTTGTGTAGTAATTGCTTCAGAACAAAATGCATTGTTAGCAAGAGCAAACATATTTTGCCAGTCTTTAGCAGAATTTCCATATAAACCATATCCAGCTGATGATAATTCTGTTTCAGCTGCTAAACCTGCTTGCAATGCTGCAGTCCAACGTTCGTTAGAACTGTCCCAGCTTTTATTAAATAATGGGCTTGCGTAAGTTAAAAGCACTCTTGATTTTACAGCTAAAGCAGCACCTTTTGTTACACGACCATACTCACCTGGCCAGTTACTTGGCAATAAACTTGCTGCCATATCTAAATCTTTAACAATCTGCTCCACCACCTCAGTTACTGTTCCTCTTGGTACTTTAATTGTTGGGTCTACAGCACTTGGAGTTTGAACTTCTGTTACAATTGGCACTCCACCATACACACGCATTAAATCAAAATACTGAACAGCGCGCAGGTAATATAATTGTCCTTTAGCCTGATCACGGAATGTTTTAGGTAAACTAGCTCCTTTAACATCTACTTCAGCAATAAAAGAATTACAATCTCTAATTCTGTTATATGGATGATTATTAATTTTGTCTTCCAATTTAGTACCAAAATATCCAGAAGCATCAGCAGCATTAACATACGTAATGTTTGGATTGATAAGAGGTTGAATTCCTCCTATCTCTTCTGTCATTCTAGAATATACATCTGTAAATGAACCTACCAAACTTTGTCCAGGAGATTTAAAAGCAGAATAATAGTCAAAATACACGTTGTTTACATACCAGGTAGCACGTTCCTGACTTTCATAAAATGAATCGTCAACACTTCCAAAATTTTGCTTTTCTTCCAAAAAGTTATCACTGCAAGAAGTACTTAGCACAGCGAAAAGTGCTAAAGTTATATATTTATTAATTTGTCTTTTCATCTTTAATTGAATTAGAATGTAATGTTAAAAGTAACAGCCCATGTTCTAAGTGTTGGATAATTCTCAGAAGAACTATCGTACATATTACGATAATGATCAGGATATGGATTGTATAAATCCCAAAGGTTATTTCCTGTAACTCCAATTGACCATTTTGCAATTTTAATTTTGTCTAAAAGCTCTTTAGGCATATCAAAACCTAATGTCAAGTTTCTAACTGTACAACGGAAAGTATCAAGCATCCAGAAATCTGATGGTGCAGTAATATAATCCTGACCTGTACTATTTAAGTTAGGGTATCTACCATTTACATTATCGTCTGCATACATATCATTCCAGAAAGTCTCACGAGCCCACATATTGTGCGTTGATCCTGTTCCTTGTTTTACCACATCTATAGCACGGTAACCGCCCCAAGAAGTTCCAATTTGTGTTTTAATGAAAAATGATTTATATCTAGCTCCTAAGTTAGTAGTAAAACCATATGTTCTGTTTCTATTAACTAATTTAATATAATCCTCATTTTTTTGAATTTGTCCATTTGGTCCTGCCTGAGTTCCGTCTGTACTATTAAATTGTCCTGCTGTATCTTCATAAGCCAACATTCCTTTTCTCATATCTGCAACATTCGAAATTCCCATATAATTAGGCTGAACACCAGCTGCAGTTGCACGTTCTGTTAAGTAAGACCAGTAGTTTGCTACGTCTTGATCTGTACGAAGAATACCATCTCCTGTTGAAGTATCTTTCCAAGTTCTGAATCCCCACTGAGGAAAAAACATAGACTGACCTTCTTGAACTAAATTGTTTGATGGGTGTAATAATGCAGGCTCTGGGTATTTTTTAACTTTATTATCAGATAATCCGAAGTTGACCCCTACGTTATAGCTAAAATTCTTAGTAGCTTTATCTTTCCAGTTTAAACTGACCTCCGTTCCCCAAGAATCAACCGCTGCATAATTTTCTTCCGCATAACCACCTCCAACAGAGATTGGCACACCAACAGTACCAGCCATTCCAGTAAGCATATCTTTTGATTTATCATAGTAAAAATCAGTAGTAAGAGATAATCTGTTTTTTAAGAACGCTAAATCAATACCTAAGTTATTTTTAATTGTAGTATCCCATCCAACATTTCTGTTTGGTTCAACTCTTGGTGTTACAGAACCTCCAAGAACTCCTCCATTGCTTCCAAACTGAAATCCTTTATCAGCAACTACATCATAAAGCTTCATCCATCTCCAAGCATTGATATTGTCATTACCGGTTTTACCAATAGAGTAACGAATTTTAAAGAAATCTACAGCTGGTACATTAAACCATTTTTCTTTAGAAACAATCCAAGCTGCTTGAACTGAAGGGAAGAATCCCCAGTAGTTTTCTGGCGCAAATTTAGTAGAAGCATCACTTCTAAAAAGGAATTCCAGCATGTATTTAGATTTATAACTGTAGTTTATACGTCCTAAATAAGATAAAGTCCCTTGCTCTCCTTTTAAAGCTTGTGAATTTGTACTTAAGGTACCTGCAGTCTGATACGATCCTCCATAATCTTTTCCTGTATTTTCATAAGCCAATCGAGTTGTGTTATACTCTGTCTCAGAACGCTCTACAGAAAACATTGCTCCAATTTCATGGTTATCAAATGTTCTGTTATAGTCTGCAAAGAAGTTAGCCTGAACAGCTTTAGAAAGAGAAGTGTTGTAATAAACTCTTGAGCTACGAACATTCGTTTCTAGAGAATAGTAGTTATGAACTCCATCATTTACTGTTGTTGGTAAAGCAGCACTTGCTAAGTGGTTATCCAATTTTTCGTAACCCATTATTCTTGCTAAATCATAAGGAAGCTGGATTTGTTCTGAACTACTTGAACTTTGATTTCTTGAATAAGTTCCTTTAAGAGATAATCCTTTAATAAAAGGAACCTTCCAGTTTAGCGACATGTTAACATTATAAGTAAAATCACTTGAAACTTGTTTTGAACCATTATTAATAGCTGCAAAATAATTCCATCCTGCAATTGTATTATTAGCATTTGCTGATCCTAATGTACTTGTTGTACGTGCAAAAGGAGACATATAATATTCCTGACCATTTACAATAGTCTGCCAAGGAATGTATTTTGGCATGTGTAACAAAAGTCCGTAATCTGCCTGCTCACCACCTGCTGCTGAACCATAACTACTGTCATTAATCCCAGATGATGCTTTAGTAAATGACTTTTCAATATCACCAGAATTACCAGAAACAGAAGCTGAGAAGTCTAAAGAAGTTGTAATTTTCGCTGTAATACCAGTACGGAAATTCCATTTATTATAATCTTGTCTTCCTAAATTCGCTCCTTGTGTAAAGTAGTTAATACCAGCAAAGTATGTTGCTTTCTCAGTACCTCCACTAACATTTAAAGTATGTTTTTGCTGTATAGCTGGTTTCCAAGCTTCTTTCAGCCAGTCATAATCCAAACCTTTCATTTCTTCTAATTCACGATCCGAAAAAAGATTTGATCCATTAGTACCTATATTATTGTTTCCTCTAAAATATCTGTTAGAAAACACTCCATACTCATAAGCACTCATTGTCTTACTATGACTTACAGCATCGTTTACTGCAAATTGACTAAAGTATGAAAAAGTTGGTACACCGCTTTTTCCTCTTTTAGTTTTAATTACAATTGCTCCCTGAGATGCACGTGAACCGTAGATTGCTGCAGATGCATCTTTCAAAACAGTCATACTTTCAATCTCTGACGGATCTAATCTATTAAATGCTTCCAATGAAGGTCTACCATTAACAGGATCAACCTGAATCATATCATCAATTACAATTAATGGAGTTTTAGAACTACCATCTTTTGAAAATCCATATGTCTGACGAATTTCGATTGCAGCTGCATCTCCAGGACGTCCTCCTCCATCAATAACTGACAAACCAGGCACCTGACCTCTTAAGGCTTCAGATAAATTAGAAACTGGAAGTTCCTGAATATCTGATGCATTTATTGTAGCAATTGCTCCAGTAAGCTTTTCTTTTTTCTGACTTCCATATCCTACTACTACTATATTTTGCAGCTCATTAGAATCTTCTGTTAATTTAACATTTACTGTTGTTCTTGTTCCAATTGGCACTTCTTGTTTTCTCATTCCGATGAAAGAAAAAACTAAAGTTGCATTAGGCTTAACTTTAATTTGAAATTGACCATTAAAATCTGTGGTAACAGTATTCTTTGTAGATTTTTCAGTTACGTTAACGCCTGGCAGCAGACCTGATGTGTTATCTGTCACAGTACCAGTTACCGTTACTTGAGTAGAGTTCTGAGCGTAGCCCAGTACAGTCATCATCGCAAACAAAAGAAAACTACATCTCTTTAAAAGTGCTTGTTTCATAAATGTCTTTTTTGGTTAGTTTATTAATGTTAGTTAGTCATGTTTTTAAATGTGCTACATAATAGATAAAGATTAAATAAATCTTAAAGTTATCTTATTAAATGTTTAATTCACATTTATTTTAGTATTCCAAAAATATAACGATGATATATTACAACCGTCCTGCTCTATCCTGTTTTAATCATCTATTTTCAAAAAAAAAGACTCAAAAAAAACAATATTAATAAAAAATGAATGAAAAAAATATATGTAATCGAATATTTAAGGTAAATGTTTGCGTAAAAGAAAATATACAAAGCCGTTTGAATTAAAATATCGCAAGATTTTCAGCAAAAGCTGACTTCTGCTAATTATTCTTTAAAACCCTCTTTTATAAAAGCTGATACAGAGGAGCTTATAAGTACGAAAACGTTATCAAAAATGAAGTAATAATTGTTACAAACACACTTATTTCCTGTTAAAAAAACCTACAAAAACACCAACAGGATGATCCAAAAATAATTTAATTTTTTTTTAAGAAAAAGTACATTTTTAAAAGTATTTTCTGATCAACAAAAATTAAATGGTTGTTAAGTCCCTAAAATAGAGAGCTAATAAAAAAACCGTTAAAACGAATTTTAACGGTTTTCTTTTATTTTAACTTCTCTTTCAATTTCAAATTATAATTTTTTCATAGCGTCAAAGACCAATCTTGCAACTTGAACGCCACCTTCAGTCTGAAAATGGGTATTGTCCTTTTGTCCTTCAGGAAAAGCAGGATACTTACCTGCCTCAAAATTCATAAAATAATTAGTTGTAACATAATCTTGACCTTTTGATGAAAAGAAATTCATCGAAAGGTCATTCAGATCAATATATTTTACATTCAATTCTTTAGCAACATCAATAGCAGCTTGCGGATAATCGCCATGAACATTATTTAATTTTCCATCTTTCCAAGGATAGTTTCTTGCAACAGGAGTCAGAACAATTGGAGTTGCACCTTTTTCTTTGGTCTGATTAATGAAAAGTCGAAGAAACTCTTTATAACCTTCAATATTTACAAAACGTTCTGTTTTTTCAACCGAAGCATCGTTATGCCCAAACTGCATCATGACCACATCTCCTTTTTGAAGAGATTTATAAACCGAAGACCATCGTCCTTCCTGAAAAAAGGTTCTCGTACTTCTGCCGCCTTTTGCACGATCGTCAACTTTGACTTCTTTTACTGAACCTAAAATATTCTTAACCAATTTTAAACTGTCTTTTTGAAAGAATGGCTGAAAAACCTGTCCCCAACCTACTTGAGGAAATTTCTTAGTTTGATAATTTTCTTCCAATGAATAATCAGCAACGGTAGAATCTCCGATTAAATAAATAGTCGTTATTTTCGACTTAAAACTAAAAGAGCCCAGTAGTATAACTGAGCACAATCCAATCATGAAAATTTTAATGTTTTTCATAAGCCTATTTATTTGGATTCCATCCGTTTAAAACTAAATCCCTAGTATATTTTTAATATCCTCTTTCGTTAATTGATGCGACCACGAAACGCGTTGAGAAATATCTTTTGCACTTGAACCTTTACTTCCAAATTCGGCATAATAAGCCGTTTTATCTTTATCAGGAAATCGGGTATCAATCCATGCATTCCAGCCTTCGGGAATAATATGCGAACCAATATCGGCATTAATAAAAACCGTTTGCGCATAAGGTCGCCAAGGTCTTCCCAAAAAAACTTTATCTACCGATTTATCTTTCGCAGTAAGTCTACAATCTACAAAAACAAAACCATATGACTGACCTTGTGGCGTTGAAGCGGCTGTAATATATGAGTTCGTCAAACTTTCGATAGTACATTTATAAAAATAAGCCGTTGCAGCGCCAAAAATAAAATCAGTCGTTCCGTTAATAAAACAGTTCTCAAAATAGACCCGAGTTTTTTCTTCCGATAAATAAAGTGTATCCTGATTTGCTAAAAGATTACAGTTCTTGACAATAACCCGATCACTTTTAATATGAAGAGCCACCGCCTGCCCTACTCTTCCTGCTGTATTTTCAACAGTAAGGTTTTCAAGTGTACAATCATTTCCTTTCATCATGAAAGAATAGGAAGTTCCTGTTCCAAAAGCCTTTTTACCTGACGGATCTGGTTCACGAAGCGGTTTCCCAGAATAATCATCAAATGAAATTATCGTTTTGTTTCTATCTGTTCCTTTTAAAGTTATAAATGGCTTGGAAACTGGAATTTCTAACTTCTCAATATATTTTCCAGGTTTTATCGTGATTACAACTCGTTTTTCTGAGTTGTCTTTTACATTATTTATAGCTTCCTGAATGGTTTTGAAATCTCCAGAACCATCCTGAGCAACTGTTAATGCTAATTTGTTATCGAGCGTTTGGGCTGATATAGAAAATGTTATTAAAAATAAAGCCAGAATATATTTCATAGTTAAATAATTTAATTTTTACACAACGCATTTCGGTAGAGACGCACTGCAGTGCGTCTAACGTAACGTAACCACAATGTTTGATATACATGGCGTAGACGCACTGCTGTGCGCCTCTACGAAAATATAGGAATCTATATATAATTTTAATGCGACATCCAAACTGTCATTTCTCCTACACCTTTATTTCCCCACGCAAAATACGGAACCAATTTTACAGTCAAAGATTTTCCATCTTTTGTCGAAATTGGTTTGTAAAGCGTTTTGTTCCAAGAATTATCAGCTGCAATTTTTGAAGCCGCTTCAATCGTAACTATTTTTCTGTTTTTCAATTCCGTAAAATCAGTTTTAAAATCTGAATTCAAATTTAAAATCACATCATTCACACTCGTATTCGCAGGCAATTGGTCTGATTCTAAACAATACACCAACGGGCCTCTTTTTACAGCCACCTGATTTTTAACTTCTTCCACTAACGGGTTCGCCTCCATCAATTCAACCGGCATCGGAAGATTTAATTCAATTACATCGCCTTTTTTCAATTTTTGATTTAATTTCAAATAAGTTCCCGAAACGATTTGATCTGAAACTTTCGAATTATTAACCGACACTTCCGCATTCTGACTCCAGCCTGGAATTCTCAAAAAGAAAGCCTGTAGATCTTTTGGCGCTTTTATAATTTTCAAAGTTATTTTTCCATCCCAAGGGTAATTGGTCTGCTGTTCAATTTCCAATGCTTCTCCGCTTAAGGTTTTTGTGTTCAAATTATTACTTCCGTATAAATTCACATACAAACCTTCTTTTGAAAGATTGTAAGCATAATTTCCAACTTCGGCAACGGTTCTCGTTACATTTGGCGCACAGCAGTTTGATAAAGCAATATAACCTTCACGCACATTTCCCCAACGTTGATGAAACGGCAAATCATTCGAAACATTCAGCGGATTATTGTACAAGAATTTATCTCCTTCTAAATTCATACCTGAAAGTACACTATTGTAAAGCGCTAGTTCCACAATATCAGCATATTTGGCATCTCCCGTAATTTGAAGCATTCTCCAATTCCACAACACATTTCCAATATTGGCGCAAGTTTCGGTATGAGCCGTTGCATTTGGCAATTGGAAAGGTCTTCCGTAAGCCTGATGAATTTTTTGCACTACAGTTGGATCATAAGAAGTTCCGTCTGGCGAAACTCCGTCGTATAAAGAACCACAACCTCCTGTAATGTACATTTTGCGATACGTTACGTCATCCCAAATTGATTCTAAATTGTCTAGTAATTTCTTTTCTCCCGTTTCGGCATATAAATCGGCAACTCCAGCATAAAGGTAATTCGCTCTTACAGCGTGACCCATCGCAGAAGTCTGCTGTCTAAACGGTACTCTGTCCTGATTGTCGTCAGTTCCGTCGCTTGTCGTTCCTTTAATGTCAATTAAATTATTCGCTAATTCTAAATATTTCGGATCTTTTACGGTTCTGTACATTTCGACAATTCCCATATAATGTGACGGACAGATTGCATTTCGAGCCAGTTCTGGCGAAGCTTTTTTGTAGAAATCGTATAAGAAATCAGCAACACCTTTGGCAATATTCAGGAAATTGGTTTTTCCTGTAGCACGATAATGAATACAGGCTGCAGTCATTAAATGCCCCATATTGTATTTTTCAAAACCGAGTTGTTTTTTCACTTCTTCTGGGCCTAAAGTTCCCCAGCGTTCGTCAATTAAAACCGGCGTGTGAATATAACCATCTTTGCGCTGTACTTTAGCGAAAAGCGTAATGGCTTTATCCATTTCGGCATCCAATTTTTTATCTTTTGTAACGGCATACGTAGCAGCCATTCCTTCAAAAATCTTGTAGAAATCACCATCATGAAACGAAGGTCCTTTGAAAGTTCCTTTGCTTAATCCCGCTGCAATTTCGAAGTTTTTGTAGGCATGCGAAGTTTCACTATGATACAAATCCCACATATACGGCAGCGTATTTTTGGTTTCTACATCAAATTGTTCTTTCCAGAATCCGTTTGTCCATTTTACATCTTGTAGACCGACGCTTTGCAGTTTCGAATATGGACTTTGTGAATTCGCCACCAAACCTTTGTTCTGCGCAAAGATTATTGTAGAAAGAAATAAAGACGATATGATGATGTTCTTTTTCATTTTGAATATTTTTTTGTTAGCCACGAATTTCACGAATTGCACTAATTTTTATCTTTTTTCAGCCACAGATTAAAAGGATTAAATTGATTTTTTTATAAATAATCTGTGCTAATCCTTTATCCCGATAGCTATCGGGAGTGGCAAAAAATTAATTCGTGGAAATTTGTGTAATTTGTGGCGAACCCATTTTTTTTATTTTACGAAGAAATTGATTGTTCTGCTCATAGAATCTCCGTCAGCATCTTTTACTGTGATGACAAACGATGAAAAACCTTTATCAGAAGCTGTAAACTGAATTTCTTTTCCTTTTAAACTCACTTTTCCTTTTTTTACTTCAGAAAAAGTGTAAACTGGTTTGTTCTCAAATCCTTTGAAATAATCTGAAGCCGTTAAAACCTTTTTATCTTTTAAACTAATAAAATAATGAGGTTGTGCTAACCAATCCAAATAATTATCCAATTGCGTAAATCCGTCTTTATCGGTATCTGAATTCGCATCTGAGAAATCTCCGGCTGGTGAATTTTCATTTAAACTAAAAGCTTTTTCCCACCAGTTCGGCAATCCGTCATGATCGGTATCCCAATCTGCAGGACGTATTTCTGACGGAAAATTTGGCCATCCGCCTGCGTCTTGTTCGTTGTCAATCATTCCGCCTAAACCGCTTTTGCTTCCTTTAAAAGTAAAAGTACCTTTTAAAGTTTCATCTATAATTCGGTTGTCATGTTTGTCAAAATATGGCTGATTTGCACCAACATCTGAAAGTACATTTTTATAAGCTCCTTTTGCTGATTGAGTTTCTACGTAAGAATCAAAAAATGGTTTATCAACGAATGTTTCATAGTTCACCATTTCTTTATTTGTAACCGTCATTTTTCGCCCTTTGTCCTGATTTTTTTCATCAAAATAACCCGGCATCACATTTCCATCAAAGAAATAACGTTGCATTCCCTTTCCAACTCCTTCGTGTTGTGCATTTAACGCCACAAAAATCTTAGTCGATGCTCCCGGTTTATAATAGTTATTTACGAAATTTACTTCGTTTGCACCACCGTCTGTTGTACGGGTTCCCCAGTTATAAACGACATTGTTTCGAATATCCAATCTTCCAGTGTAGAATCCGTCACCACTTAAACCACCTCCAATACTCCAGTTTCTTCCCTGATTGTGCGCCAGTAAATTGTGGTGAAAACTTCCGATATCACCGCCAATTGTAGCCGCATATCCGTGCATTTTTCCAGCTTCGTATTTATCATGTCCTGCCACATTTAAAGCTTCAGAAATTAAAGTTCTTTGTAACGTAATATGATGTGCCCCACGCGAACTAAACGATTCATCAATCGTCCAGCTGATCGAGCAATGGTCTATAATGCTATAATTGGCACCTGTAAGTCCCATTCCATCATAGGTTTTTCCGCCCCCTATTCTGACTTTCAAAAATCGGATTACACCGTCATTTCCGGTTAGTCCGATTGGTGCTCTTGAAATGGTAATTCCTTCACCTGGAGCTGTTTGTCCAGCAATCGTAATATACGGCTGATTTACAACCAATCTATCATTCAGTTTAATATTTCCAGAAACATTAAAAACGATAGTTCTCGGTCCAATTTCCTGATTTACTGCATCACGTAAACTTCCTGGTCCGCTGTCGTTTAAGTTGGTAACTTCAACCACTTTTCCGCCTCTTCCTCCAACTGCAAAACGACCGTATCCTTCTGCATCAGAAAAAGCCAGTTGCGCTGGTTTAAACGACCACACATTTCCTAAAGTTTCCTGACCGCTGTTGTCAATTTCGTCCACTCTCCAATAATACGTTGAACCGCTGTATAAATCAGAAACCGAGAAATTTTTATCTGTTAATTTTCCTTTGAATTCTTTTGAAGATTCGGTTGCGTTTGCGACAGCACTTTGATCCAAACCAAAATACAATTTATGTGCAACTACGTTTTTTGGAGCGTCCCATTTTAAAATCACATTTTTTGTAACTTCAACATGTTCGTCTCTGTTTGCAGGTTGCGGAGAACGAGCCTGATTCATCAAATTGGGTGTATCAATTTCAAAACCATTGATTACAATTTGTTTTACGATATCTGGATTTGAAGTCGGATCGATTTCAAAACGAATGATTACGTCTTTACCTTTTTCCGCATTGAATGTAATGTAAGCCATCGATGCATCTACTTTTGCATTAGCTCTCTGACTAGCGTTTACTGTTTCTTGTAATTTCCCGTTTACGAAGATTTTAATCGGAGAAAAAGTCTTTCCAGTAATCACATCAAATGCATTATGAAAAGTCAAAAGCGTGTGTTTCCCTTCTTTTAAACCGCTGATTTTAAGTTCTAAATTTTCAGCTGTAATTAATCCGTCAGCGCCTAATTTATTGTAAAAAGGAGCACTCATTCCTACTTTGTACCATTTTGAAGTAAAGTTTCCTTTTAATTTAAAAGACAAATTATTAAATGATTTTTCAGCTTCTTTTGCTTCATTAATAACCCACGAATCATAACTTGGATCGTGCACTTCTTCTAATCTTCTCTGAAAAAAGTCAAAATCGACTTTTACAATTTGTTTATCAGTATTTTGTGCTTGTCCATTAGTTGCCAAAAGCATCGCCAGAACTGAAGCACTTAGTAATTTCTTAATCATTTTTTTGTGGTAATAGTTAGTTTAATTTTTTCTGATTCTGATTTTCCAATCAGATTTATAATGTCTTTTTTTCTTTCTTCTGGAATTACTTTTAAAACCTTTATTTCTCCATTAATCAATTCGGCTTCAATCGTAGTATTTTGTTTAGCATGTAATTTAAAATGGACGTTCCAATCTTTTGGCCAAGCCGGAAAAAGATAGATTTTGCCATCGGCTTCCTGCAAAAGCATTTCCTGCATGCCGATCATACCCGAACCGCCCCAGTTATGATCAGGAACCCAGTCAAATCCCGGTCCCCAAAAGGCAGGAAAACGTCTTTCTGAATTCGCCATTTTCAGCAGATTGTATTTTTTGGCTTCTTCGGTTAAACCCAATCGAGCCGAAAAAATATTATCCTGTTTCCATCCAATATGACTTCTGAATTTAATGGCATCCGAATCGTATTTCCATGTATTTAAAGCCGTTTCTAAATCCGGTTTTCCTACGCCGTAGATTCCCCAAGGATAAACGGGATACAATTGCGGAACTTCTGAATTATTTATTCTTTCCCATGTTTTCGCCGGAACTAAAACTTTATGATTTTCAATCTGTCCGAAATTCAAAAGCGGAATTCTATTTTGAAATGATTTTAAATATTCTGAATCTTCTTTAGACAACTCATTTGTAGAAAGGTTTAAAAGACTTTCTGTAATAACTTGCAAAGCCGAAATAGTACTATTCGAATTATTGGTCATTTTATAAGTCTCTGCACCCGAACCTGGAAAAAGGACTAATTTCCCATTCCCGTCTAATGCTTTTCTACCTCTTTGTTTGGCTAAATATTGATAATGTTCATCGAAAAAACGCAAACAACTAATAATAAATTGATTGTACTTCTGAATATTTTCTCCAGCATATTCCTTTTGTTGAAGCATCATTTGGCAGAATTCCAAAACGGTGTCCCATTCGTATTCCAGCCACGCATTGTATTCCATTCCCGGATCGTAATCTGCTGGACGTTTCCATTCGTATTCTGCTGGATTTGGCAATCCGAAATTTTCTAATTGTTCTGTGAATGATGCGCCATTATGCTTCCAATATACTTTCGAGCGTAATTCAGCATTTTTTTGAAGACTTACATAATAATCCAATTGCGATTTCATCATATCAAAATCACCGCTTTTTACCATCGGAAAATAAACCAATCGCTGATTTTGAGCCGTCATCGTTCCTCCGCCCCAATTTCTAAAATCGGGGGTAAAATTCAAGTCTTTATTGGTGTAAACAGGATCAACGGTAAACAATCCCCCGTTGAATTTCGTTGGATATTTTCCGTACGCATTGCATCCAAGCATATAACGGAACAACTGATAATTCTGTCCGATTTGATAAACAGAATCTTTTTCAATCGATTGATTTTTTTGTGTAAAAATAAAACTGCGGTTCCAGAAAGTATTCCACCATTTTATTGTGTTTTTTTCGGCTTGTTTGAAATTATTTTTATTTGAAGAAACCAAACTTTTCAAACCATTATTCCAAGTCGAAAAATCTGATTGATTGGTGTTTAAATAAATTTCTAACGAATGATTTTTTGAAGGTTTTATACTCGTCAAATTAAAACCTTTAAAATTGGTATCCTGATATTTTCCTAAATAAGTTCCGTCTGGTTTAAGGTTATCGCCTTTCATGAATCCGCCGAAAGTTAAATTGGCGATCGGGTTCATCATTTGATCTTTAACCGATTCCATTTTCTGCTGTTTTACCGCAACATTAAAAACGGTTTGTTCACGGTTTCGGTGATAAAATTTAAGTCCGTTATTTTCAAAAGCGATTGAATCTTTAAAAATTACAACATCTCCCTGAGGTGCCCATTTATAAGAATTGGCATTATTTTCTTTTCCTTTTGAAATTCGGTTCTGATAACGCCAGCTTTCATAAGAAGCGGTCATTTTCAACGGATTTTTACTTTCTAAATCAACATGAATAATGGGTTTAAAAACATCCACCCAAAGTTTGATTTTAGTATCATTTTGTCCAACTAAAATATAACCGTCTTTTAATTTTAATTCCTGACGAAAACCTTCTTTTCCCTCAAATGGATTTGGAGATAAAGAAACTCTCACACGACCTAATTTCAATAAAGTATTATGCTCGTCAAAAGTTCCGCTTCGTGAAAAATAGAAATACAAATCTCCTTTTTCTACCCAAATATTCATACCAATGTCACCGCCTCCCAAAGGCATTGATTCTGATGAATTTGTGCTTTGCGTTGTCCAGACTTGGTTGTAATTATCGAGCGCAGGAATTTGCGCTTTGATGCAAAACGTGATGAAGAAAGAAAATAGAAGTATTAAATTTTTCAACTTATTAATTTTATATAGAATACTATTATTGAACCATATAAGTCATATAAGATAATTTAAGTTATTCCTTAAATGTCGAACTTATATTTACTTAAACACAAGCCAAACGCAAAGCTTATATTTTCTTATATGACTTATATGGTTTGAAAAAATCTACCATTCATCAGTCCTAAACGAAGAAACCGGCAAACCTCCTGCACTAAACAATTCCGCTTTTGCGAAATCTTTCCATAAATATCTTACTGCAACTGGATTTTTCACTTTATCTGATGTTAAAACCACTGATTTTCTTCTTACTACGGTTTTTGCAGGATAAAAAACTTTGTCTGCACCTGCAATTTCAAAACCTAAAACTTCTTTATCGTAAGAAGTAATTCCGTTTGCCACATCATCAAAAGAAACGGTTACAGCGCCATCTTTAATTTCCATCGATTTGTATTTCGGACTTTCGAATTCGAAACCTTCGATTCCGTAAGTTCTTGCCAAAGCCTGAAAAGCGAGACGATTTCCGCCTTTTTCTTTGTCCATTGGGTGAATATTATTTTCTTCTCCAACGTCCATTAAAACTGCCATTGCCAAATTCGGAATTTCCTTTGAAGCCTTAAACTGCGCCTCTCTCAAATAAGCCGAATTGTATTTTTCTAAATAATCTTTTGGATGAAACGAAGCATAATTAAACGGTGCAATTTGAGCGAAATAAAAAGGAAATTCTCCCTGATTCCACATTGTTCTCCAACTGCTTACCATTTTCTTCATCAAAGACGTGTATTCACTTGCTCTTTCATAATTTGATTCTCCCTGATACCAAATACAGCCTTTTATTCCGTAGCCGATTACTGGCGAAAGCATTCCGTTATACAAAGTAGTTGGAACACGATTTGGGTCTTTTGCTAATTCTTCTTTTGTGGTCGGGATTTTAGCGCTGGCAAAATCTTTCAGCATTTCCTTATTCATCCATGCTTCCATGCTTGAACCTCCGTACGAAACATGTATCAATCCAACCGGAACATTTAAAACTTCCTGCAAAAGCGAACCAAAATACCAAGCCGTCGCACTAAAGTTTGAAGTTGATTTTGGAGAAGCTTCTTCCCATTTTCCTTCAAAATCCTCTTTTGGTTCGAGAACAGTCGCACGTGGAATCGTAATTAAACGAATGTTTTTATTGGTTGATCTTACGATTATTTCGTTTCCATTTTTCACGGGTTGTCCCTGAAATCCTTTCAAGGGCATTTCCATATTAGATTGTCCTGAACAAAGCCAAACTTCACCGATTAAAATGTTCTTTATCGTTACTTTTTCCGTTCCTTCTGTTACTTCAATTGTAAATGGTCCGCCAAATGATGGCGTTAGCAATGCTGTTTTCCATTTACCCGAAGTATCGGCTTTTGTTTTGTAAATTTTAGAATCCCATGATGTTTTTATGGTTACATTGGCATTCTTTTCTGCCCAGCCCCAAATTGGTGCGTTTGATTTTTGCTGTAACATCATATTGTCGGAAAACAATGCCGGCAGTTTGATTTTTGCATTGATTTGAAGGCTTGCGAAAACCATTAAAATTGCAATAATTGATTTTTTCATTTTTTATATTATTTATTTTTTTGCCACAGATTAAAAGGATTATTTGGATTTTTTTTCGACACGACCCGAGCAATAGCGAACGGGCGAAGCAATTCACGAATTATTCTATCCTGTACCTATTTAGCCTCAGTTTTATCAATTGCCTCCAGCTTTAGCTGGAGGTTATAATGTTTCAACTTCCTGGGCTTTAACCAAATTCTTCGTTTGGCTAAAGCCTTTTATCTTATATTGCTTCTAAACCTCCAGCTAAAGCTGGAGGCAATTCATACTTTTTACATTATTCACAAAAAAAAATCTGTGAAAATCCTTTATCCCGATAGCTATCGGGAGTGGCAAAACTTTATTTTTCTTTTACAATACTTACCGGCCCTAACAATCCTGCTTTCAACAATGGATTTCCTTCCAATCGAAATGGCGCTGTTGTCCATGTTAACCTTTCTTCTTTTGGTAATTTTTGATCACCAATTAAACGGTTTGCCCACGTATTTGTGACTTTTATTACGATTGTATTTTTTCCTTTTTGTAATGCTTGTGAAATGTCTGTTTTGAATGGAAAAGTCCAAAGCGTTCCACAGTCCTTTCCATTAATTGAAATCTCTGCCATATTCGAAATTTCACCTAAATCAAGCCAGATTTTGTTAGTCTCTTTTCCTTTCCAAATAAACTCTTTTTTGTAAATAACAGTTCCAGAATAATACTTAATCTGATCATTTTCTGAAGTACTCCAATCAAAAAGTTTATTAGTTTTTACAACTTCTTTTGGACCTTTGAATTCTGGATCAAACTGCATTTCCCAATTTTCATCTAAAACCTGAACTTTTTCAAATTCAGCTGTTTTTCCTTGAGCTAAAGCTTCTTTCGTTTTTTCTTTAAAAACCACAAAACCAGATTCGTTAGCCTCTAAAGTTAAGAAAACAATTGTTCTGCCATTTTCTATTTTCCAATTGGCTAAAGCCGAAGTTTTGTCCGTAACTGGATTGTACCATTGCGGAACTTTTCCAACTATTCTAAATGAAGCTTCAAATTTTCTCTTTTCCGCTTTTTGATTTGAAAGGAAATATAGTTCTTCATTGTCTACTTTTCTGTGCGCCCAAGCAATCGTTTCTGAATCGGCTCGGTTTAAATTTGGAAAATAAACATCTTGTGTAATTCCGATTGAAGCAAAATCATTTCCTAAATAAGGCAATTTGACAACCGTTCCTTTTCCGATTTTCCATGTAGAAGAATTAGCGTTCTTCCAGATTTCATCAATCATATTCTGCCATTTCGTTTGATCGGCTTCTGATTGAATTCCTGGCTGAATATTTGGTTTTTCATCCACAAAAATCGTTGCTCCGTCTTTTAGCAATTTCAGGATTTTTTCGGCTGAGGTCAAAGACAAAATCTTATTAGGTGCCATTTTATGACTTCCCGGAAACAGTAAAGCGCCGTATTCTATTCCGCCTTCAAAAGTTACTTTTCCGTTTAGCACTTTTGCTCTGTTGATTAAAACATCGGCATTAAAAGAATCATATTGATAACCATTTAGTGGATTGATCCATTGCGATAAATCAGTTATATTTTTAGAATACGTCACTTCTTTTGGCATTTTTGCCGTTGGCTGACCTTCATTTTCTAAACGGATTTTCTCGCTTTCCAGCCTTTCTTTTCCAAACACATTCGGAATAAAAGGCACTAATCGATCTGGAACAAAAGAACGCGAAGGAAAATCTTCTCCAATAAAAACTGCCAAATCAATTACAGGTTTTCCTTTTTGCAATTGAAACTGAACTCTTTGGCAATAATCAAACCACGCTTTTCCGGGTTTCCACCAAGTTTGGTCTCTTTGGAAAAAAGTTCCAATATCGTCTAAAGTCATTCCCGGTTTTCTATCCGTCCACGGATTATGAACAAAAACGTGATAAAACAAACGGTTAATTCCTAAAGCATAATTTCGGTCTGCTGTAGTTTTTAAGTTTCCTGGATGTTCGTCCCAATCCATTCTCAAAGCCGTGAAAGATTCTGCCTGAATAATATCTTTTCCGTAAATATGTCCGCCTGAAATAGCATCTACCATATCAAAAGGTTTGTCGTGTGTTGGGCTTTTCAACCAAAATTCACCACCCGGATAGTCGACATATTTATAATGCAATAAAGCATCGCTCATCATGGTTGGCGCAACGTTTTCTGAACTCAATTTTACATGGTATTCTTTAGCAATTTGAGCAACTGTTCCGTAAAAATTATCGGCAACTAATTCCGAAATTGTCTTACGGACATCATATAAAACTTTCTCCGAAAAATCAGCACTTTCTATCGGAATTCCAGCCATTACTGGAAGATATTCGACAAGATCATAACCGCGTCTCTTTTTAAATTCGTCTCTAAAAACCGAAGACCAGTTTTGGCTTCCACATTCCCAACTGTCAAAATGAAGGATTTCTAACACTTTTGAAGTCAGTTCCGGTCCTGCAGAACTAACCGCTTCTCCAAACCAATGATCCAATTGAAAACGAATTAATTCCGGATTGAATTTATCTACTTCTAATCCTTTTCCTGCTCCACCCGTTGCATTTTCGTGTCCTGTTGAAGTATGTCCCATTCGGATAATTTTCCATTTTCCTTTTGGAGCTTTCCAATTCAGATTTCCATCAGCATCCACAAAACTCGAAATATTGATGATTTCTGACTTTTTGAATGCGTCTTTATTCGGAATTTCTTTTTCTGTAGTTTGTGGAGTCAAACGCCAAATTGCTCCTGATTTTCCTTCGTAATTATTGATTAACGACTGATTTGAAAGCGTAATTTTACTCACTTTCAGGTTTTGTTTCCATTTCGCAAAATCCAAATCTTCCGCCCCTGGCTCAGTTCCTACTGGATCATACACAAATCTAAAATATTTTGCTGTAACTGGCGCAATGGTATGTGTGTTTGGAAAATCCATATCCTGCCAGCCGTGGCGTGGCGCAATCAGTCTTTCGTGGAATCTAAAATGAACTCCATCATCACTCACTTCCACAATCAGACGCTGTGCCTGATAATCTCTTCCTTTGGTTTCAATTACAATAGATTTGCAAGTAAAAGGCTGTGCAAATTCGTACTGAATCCAACCTGCATCTGCAAACTTAAAGTTTTCATCTTTTTTAGGATCAGTTAAAAATGAAGCATCTGTATTGTTTGATGTCGTAACTTTTGGTAATTGAATTTGTGATGTAGTCTGATATTCTTTTATCGGAATGGCAAAAGTTGCAATGTCTTTATAATACTCTTTATAATGCTCTGGAACTGGCAGTTTTGAAGCTACTTTTTTTCCTCCTAAAATTTCAGTTGTCGACCAAACCACTCTTTGCATCGACATTTCTGGTGTAATCCACGGCCCTCCTGCAACGGCAAATCCGTCTGCTCCGTGAAAAGCCAATTTCAAACCCAAACGATCTGCTTCTTTAAAAGCCCAATGAATCATATCCCAAAATTCAGGCGTCAACTGCAAAACCGGCGGATCAATTAATGGCGGATTGGCTGGCCCTTTGATGGTCATTAAATAAGCACCCGCAATTCCTGCTTGTTTCATGGCTTCTAAATCGGCTGTGATTCCGACTTTTGAGTACGCCGATTTCATCCAATACCAATACACCCAAGGTTTGGAAGATTCTAATGTTGGCTGAAAAGTTACTTTTTTATGAACTTCCTGCGCAGAGACGATGCTTGCGAGAAGGAGAATAAAAAAGAGGTGTTTTTTTTGAAACATTTTTGTTGTTTTATTTTGTTTTAAACCCGACAGGTTTTGGAAACTTGTCGGGTTTGTTCATTTTATGACATGGCCAATGGTTTCAACCATTGGGACGCAACGTGACTAAACGTTACGTTTCCCAAGGTTGAAACCTTGGGCTATATTTGAAAATCTGTCGAATCTTCAAAATCTGCGGAAAAATTTTACTCTCGCAGATTTTGCAGATTTAGGGGATTTTTTACGTCTGATACCGCTTTCTTTGTCATTTCGACGAAGGAGAAAACTTCGCAAGAAGCTCTACAAAGATTGGTTTTTCTTTGCGGAGTTACTTGTGGAGATTTGCTTCGCCTGTTCGCTATCGCTCGGGTCTCGTTCCTCGAAATGACAAACTGTATCTTTTAATTTTTAATTCATGTAAATACAAATACCTAACAGGTTTTAAAACCTGTTAGGATACTCATAACTTCTTAATACTTAAACTTCTTCAAACTACCTTCTAATCCATTCTTCGAACCGCTAAAAGGCGTTAAATAAAAACTATACTGATAATTTCCAGATTTAATCTGATATTGTTCAATTGGCTGTGCTACAATCGTCCAGCTGTCATTTCCACCAACTCCCATTTGAATTAAATCGATGTTTAACGTCAAAAATCCTGGGTCTTTTAAATCGTAGGTATGACCAGATGCACTTAGGTTTTCTTGTGTGTATGGCCAAGCGCTCATGCTTAGAACTTTGTTATCATTTAATACTAAAAAACCTTGGTTTTTCTGAGGCGTTGTCAATGCCATCCATCTTACGTCGCATCGGTTTCCGTTTTCTTGTGGTTTTGGATAATGTTCTATAAAATCATTAATTGGCAATGAATATTTCCCAACGAACGAGCCAAAACTTCTGTCGCTGTAATTTTCCAATTCACCTTTTCCATACCAAGAAATCTGATCGAATTTTCTTTGAACTCCCATCTGCATGCCGATTTTTGGAATGTTTGGCAATTTGTCCGACGCTTTTAAACTGTAATCTACTTTTATCACTCCGTCTGGGCTGATATTGTAAACTACATTTACGCTCGCACTATCTTTTATAATTTCGTAATCGCTTATAACCTTAATTTCAGAAGCCGATTTATCGATTTTTATATTAACTAATTTTGGTTTTGCCTTATACCATTGCTTCAACAGCTTTTGCGATTTCCAACCTCGTTTGTCGTTGTCTGTAAGCGGTCTCACGAAGTTAGGAAGTAACGGCGCAAAAACTTGTTCTTCTCCGTTGAAAACATACGAACTCAAAGCTCCGTTTGTTTTTCCAATTGTAATATCAAAAGTTTTTCCTTTGATTTTGAAATCTGAATCTGACTCAGAAACATTTAGAGTTTCTTTTTTATCATTCAAAACCAAAACTTCTTTCTTTTTCAACACAAACTGATCTTCCGCTACAGCGTAACCTTTTAACGCCCATAATTCATCCTTTGAAAGCTGGAATTCTATATTTAAAATATATTCAGCATCAGCTTTCATTTTTGGAAGATAGGAACTTACGTCTAAAGTCGTTGATTGTCCTGCTCCTACTTTTAATGGTTTTAAAATCTGAGTTTTGATAACATTTCCATTTTCTAATATTTTTAAAACTGGAATATAGCTTTCTAAAGATTTAACGGCGCTACGATTTTTGATTTCTAAAATATTTCCGTTTAAAGTTGAAATCGCTGGCTGATACACCCATTTATTCTCAAAAATCGAGCCTTTTGGTTTTCCGTTAGAATCTACAATTCCTTTTGTATTGAAGTTTCCATCATGGTATTTTTCGCCAAAATCTCCTCCGTGTGCAAAATAATTCTGACCCGATCTAGAATCAAATTTCACGATTCCCTGATCTTTAAATTCCCAAATACAACCTCCGATAACTCTTGGAAGCGAACGGAATTCATCCCACAATTCTTTTAAATTTCCAACTGAATTTCCCATGGCATGAGAATATTCTACAAAAATAATCGGACGAGTATCTTTCTTTTGATCTACTAAAAACTTCGGAGTGAAAACGCCCGGATAAAAACGACTGACCATATCGACATACGAATCGTCTTGCGGATTTTCGAATCGGTAAGCGTGATCGATGGTTTTTGGATATCTAGGATCAAGCGGATCGATATAACCGTCTAATTTTGCATTTCCCTGCGCCGGCTCGTAATGCACAGGACGTGTAATGTCGAAATCGTGAACCCAGCCTGACATTGCAGAATGATTTGGTCCTTTTCCGCCTTCATTACCCAAACTCCACACTACAACAGATGGATGATTTTTGTCACGCTCGACCATTCTGATCATTCTTTCCATATAAGCATTTGTCCAAAGCGGATCGTTGCTTAGTTTTCCGCCAATTCCGTGAGTTTCCTGATTCGCTTCGTCCATAACCATGATTCCGTATTGGTCGCATAATTCATAGAAATAAGGGTCGTTTGGATAATGACTGGTACGTATAAAATTGAAATTGAACTTTTTAATCGTAGTAATATCTTGTTTGATATCTTCTCTCGTAACGGCTTTTCCTCTTGTCGGATGATGATCGTGACGGTTTACGCCATACACATAAGTCTCTTTTCCGTTGATCAGCATTTTGCCATTTTCTTTTGAGAATTCAATCGAACGGAAACCAACTTTACAGCTTTTCGCTTCGGTAACATTTCCGTTTTTGTCTTTTATCGAAATCACCATCGTGTATAAATTCGGCTCTTCTGAACTCCATTTTTTAGGATTTTTGATGTTTTCCTGAAAGAATCCGAAACGAACATTATCCAGACGAGGATAACTTTCATTAATCAAATCAATCACAGGTCTTTGAAGCGGTTCTTTGAACATTGCCGTGTTATTGGCATCGTACAACTGAACGTTCATCATATAGTCTTTGATTTTTTCTCCCGTTAAATTTTCAACTTTTGGACGCAATTTGAAAATAGCATCTGTATATTGTTTGTCTAATTTGGTTTGAACAAAGAAATCCTGAATTCGCAGTTTCGGCTCAGCCATAATAAAAACTTCACGCTGGATTCCGCTCATACGCCAATGATCCTGATCTTCTAAATAAGAACCATCTGTCCAACGGATTACACGAACAGATATTACGTTTTCTCCAGCTTTTAAATATGGCGTAACATCAAATTCCGATGGCAGAAAACTGTCTTCTCCGTATCCTAAAAATTCTCCGTTTAACCAAACTTCAAAACCTGAACTTACGGCTCCGAAATGTAAAGTCACAGTCATATCCTTCCAATTTTCAGGAACGGTAAAACTTCTTTGGTAAGAGCCAACTCCGTTGTAATCTTTAGGAATATAAGGCGGATTTATAGGTCTAAAAGGATAAACGGCACTTTTGTAAATCGGGTTATCGTAGCCTTTCATTTCCCAGTTGGATGGCACTTCGATTTTATCCCAGCCTGAAACTGTGTTTTTATAGAAATCTTTATTCGCTTCTTTTAGGTTTACTGCGTATTTAAAGTTCCAATCGCCGTTCAGCATTTGAATTCGGCTTTTGGTTCTGTCGCCTTTTAAAGCGTCTTCAACGCTTGCGTACGAATACGCGGTTGCTCTTGATGGCTGTCTGTTGATGCTTGTTATTGTTGGATCTTCCCACGGTGCAAATTCATATTTTTTATGAAGTTCTGGAACTCCTGCAGGTTCTCCTGTTACGGATTGGGCCTGTATTGTGTAAGATGTGAATAGTAAAATGTAAAATGCATACGTCGCAAATCGAAATTTGAAAAATGGATTTTTGTATTTTGCTTTTGACGTTAACATTGGTTTTATATTTTGTTTCATTATAATTCGTTTCAATTGTCCCTACAGGACAAATTTGCTTTGGATTAATCTGTTGGCAACCGACCAATTTGCTACCAACCAAATACTCCTAGCGGAGTATTACCGTTACGACGTCTTACTTATCACGTTTAACATCTTACACTTAACTCAATTACTGTTTTTTCTTCTTCTCAGGCGGAGCCACAAAATTCAATTTGCTTTTTCCTAAATCTTTAGAAGTTGCAATTGCGATTCCTCTTTGTTCCGCTTTGTTTACTGCACAATAAAAATGATAAACCACGCCATCGTGTTTTACCACAAACGATTTATGAGCAAACATATCATCATAAGGTTCAGATGATTTAACTAAATCGTCGCCTTTCCAGTCTGTCCAGTTTACTAAATCATTTGAAACGGCGAAGCGGTTAAAGGCTCCTTGATTCCAACCTGTCCAAAAAGCTCCAAAATAGAACATCACCCAAGTATCATTAATTCGCTGAATATAAGCATCTCCCGAGATTCCTTTATGATGATTGATTAAGGGTTTATCGCCATAACGTTTCCATGTTTTCATATCGTTTGAAACCGCCATAGCAATGCGTTCTGCGCCTTTAGCTGGATTGATACTATCTCCACGGGCATTGTAATACATGATAAAATTATGTCCTGTCAATTTATCTTTATCACGAATCACACTGTTTTTGTACATTGTGCTATTATCCCACCATTTAGCATCTTTATCTTTTGGCGTTAAAACTGGATTTTCTAATCTTTGAAATTCGTGTGGTTTTGTCGGCGCTTCCTTAGTATAAGCCATTCCGATTGACAAAACGCCTGCTTCGTATCCTTTACTGTCTCCGCCAAAATAACTCATCCAGTATTTGTCTTCGTATTTTTTCCATTCGTAACTTCCGCCCCAAGTCATGTCTTGCAACGAAATATATCCTGCTTTTTGGTTGACATCCCAGTGTTTTTCATTTTCTGAGAACGACATCACTTTGCCTAGATGTTTCCAATCCAGTAAATTATCACTTTCTGCTAACCAGGTTTCGTAACCTCTTCCGTCATAAATTAAATACGTCATATACCATTTTCCGTCTTTTCTAAAAACGCTTGGGCAATCCATTTTATATGAGTTGTCTGTTGGCACCATCACCAAGCCGTATTTATAAGGCGTTTTTACTTCCTCGTAAATTTCCTGCATTACGCTATCGGTAATTTCTCTTTTCTTGTATTTGGTAGCACAGCTGGTTATGGCAAGTGCTGAAATGGTTAGGATTAGATACTTAATTTTCATTTTGCTTTGTGTATATTTTTGGTACGCTGATGACGCGGATTTACTTCGTAAAGACACGGATTGTCACGGATTTTTATTTTTTTCTCTTACTGATTTTGCAGATTTAGCTGATTTTTTTATCTGCTTGATCTGCAAAATCTGCGGGAAACTTTAATTTATTTTCTTTATTCAAATCAATAAAAATAAAATCTGCGTCAATCAGCGTCTTTATGAAGTAAATCCGTTTCATCCGCGTTCTATTTCTGCTCAATTATTTCTTCAATTCTTTTAATTTAGATTCCATCACGTCTTTGTTTAATTTTACTTTTACCATTCCTGTTGGATGAAATCTTCTTTTTAAATCAATTGCATTATAAACTATCGTATAAACATCATTTCCTTCTGGAATTAAGCACAATGGCGTTCTCATAATATCCCACCATTTATTTACTTTGGTTTCGATTGGTAAATAATGCGCTTCTGACCAATTTACGCCGTCTGCCGATAATGAATACCCAATCATATTTGGCAGATGATGTCCCCAGCCGTCTGGGCCTCCGTCGAAAATTGCTATATATAGACCATTAGGTAATTGACTTACGATTGGATTTTCAACAAACTGTGGATGAATACTTTTTATCGGTTCCAAACCTTTGTTCATTCGCAACCAAGGGCCTTCTAAACTTTTTGATTCGGCTAAAGCCACAAACCAGCCTTTTCCTGATTTCTTCGGATAATCTGCCCATGAACTGAACGGATAGGCTCCACTGTAAAATCCAAACCATTTGTCGCCAACCTGATACGGAAAAAATGAAGCTACACCCTGACGACCCTCCCATGGCTGAGAATCTAATCCTGGTTCCATAATGATTCCCATATCTTTATACGGACCTCCAATTCCATTGATTCCATCTACAGTCGATTCGCAACGCCAAATTCTTCCGAAAGAGTGATTTGGTTCTATTTCTTTACTAACAGTATACGCCAAATAATAGCCGTACCATTTGTTTGCTTTTTCATTGAAAACAGGCATATACGACCAAATTGCAGCACGGCGATCATTCATTGGATTATCATCTTCGGTTAAAGCGTAGACTCCGCTTGCTTGATAAATGGTTGATTCTCTTTTCCAGTGAATGGCATCTTTACTTGTCCAGTGTCCGATTTTGGTTTTTACACGATCATAATAATAATCAACACCTTTTTCTCCTGCTCTTTCAGTTGGAAACATATGATAGGTATCGCCTACTTTGACTACTCGTCCGCCTTCAAAACCTCCTTGAATTCCATCAGTCCCTGACATTCCTTCATCGATAACGGCTTTGTTTTCTCCGCCAATAATTTCAAAAAGCGGTTTTTCATCTGAAAATCCTTCTACAATAAATGTTGGGTTCCATAATTTTCCGTCTGGTAGTTCGGCATCTTGTACTCCTAATTTCTGATTGATTTTTAAAACACCCAAAACCGCGAACAATCCTTTTTGGTTTGGCAGAATAGTTTGAATTCCTTTTGCATAAGGAATTACATAAACATTAACTGGAGGTAAACCAGTAATCGTAACCGCATTTTCTAAAACTAAATAATTTTTATCAATTTTATTTGCTTGCAAATATTCATCACTTTTATCTTGAAAAACACCAACTAAAACCATTACACCTTCTTTAAACTTTAATTGTAATGGTGCATTGGTGCCGTTTTTATATTGGTTTAAAGGAAGTTCAACACCTGTCAATCCTTGCAATTCTGGAGCTAAACGAACAATATTGTGTTTGCTTCCTGAAAAAACATGAGCATATTGTGTGGTTTTGAATGTTTTATAATTGGATTTTATGATTTCAAAAGAGGCTGGTTTCCATGCTGTGTTTTGTGCTGTGAGTTGAATACAGAATGCCAGCGCAAATAAAATTGCTGTTTTTAATTTGAAATTGTATTTTGTAATTTTTGAAAACATATTGTTTTTTTATTTTTTTGAGCTTTTTTGTCATTTCGACGGAGGAGAAATCACACTAGGAATTCCGCAACAATTGTCGACAATATTTGTGGTTACGAGTGTGATTTCTCCTTTCAGTCGAAATGACAAACTGTACGCTACAAACTATGAGCTAATCACTAATTACTAAGAACTTATATAGCCTTATAACCCACTTTATACTCCACATTCGGTTTTACAATCAACTGATATTTATTTTTTGATAATTCTGTAATCGTTCCCGAATTTGTTTTTGGTTTCGAAGCACTTTCAAAAATTAATTTTCCTTCTCCTTCGCCTGCTTTTACTTTAATTTCTTTGGTACTGCAATACACAGCGACCTCTCCGTTTGGTGTTGGTACTTTTCCTTCCATCCATTTTAGACCGCCTAAATTTGGTTTGATTTCATATTCTGAATATCCCGGAGCGGTTGGTTTTACACCCAAATAATATTTCCCTAATAAATAAATCGGACTTGCTCCCCAAGCATGACAAAGGCTTTTCCCGTAAGGGCGACCGTACATTGTTAAATGTTCTGTTCCTTTTTTGTTCGGATTGTATTCTTCCCAGAAAGATGTTGCGCCCTCATTCAGCATTCCGCCCCAATAATCTTTCATTTCTTTTAAAACGTAATCCTGTTCCCCCATTGCACACAACGCTTCCAACTCGTAAAAACGCATGTATGGCGTTGTGATTTGAAGAACATCTTTATTTAATAAGACCTTATTTTTTACGCTTTGTTTTTGTTCTTCAGTAAAATAATTGAAGAAAATACCAAACATATTAGCATATCTGGTTATAATATTTTGCATTTTACCGTCGATGCGTTGATGCTTCATGACGTTTTCTTTTTTATCCCAAAAAACATCAAAAAGTTTTGTTTTTAAATCAGCAGTTAATTTTTGATATTCTTTTTGATCTTCGTTTTTACCAGCGATTTCAGCACTAACAGCCATAGCTTCTAAACTTTTTGCCAAAAGCATTTGCTCAAAACTAACTTCACCAGTTTTTGGTAATCCGTCTGCCCAATCAATGAAAACCCAGTCACCTTCTAATGGTTCAAGGAATCCGTTTTTGTTTCTTCTTTCTAAACAGAAATCCATCAATGATTTCATTCTTGGATAATAGGTTTTGATGAATTTCGTATCACCTGTGTGCAAATAATAATCGTAAACACCCACAAACCAATACAACGAATAATCCATGATGATATTTACGTGCGCCGTTACAGGATCTTTTCCGCGAAGCGCTGACATTGTTCGTTCTACAGAAGCCGAATCAAAAAATAAATAATAATTCATTAAATAACTTTGATACGCATCTCCAGACCAAACCCAACGGTCGCGTTTAATTCCGTCTATAAAAAATTCGCGAGAAGTTAAATGCATCGTGTACGCCGAAACATCCCAAATTTTATTCAATTGTTCATCCGAAGATTTGAATGCGCCACGATAATCCAATGGCAAATATTCATAAAGCATCGAAATCGAATCGTATTTTATCCCTGCATCTGCCTGCACTTGAACATAGCGAAAAGCTTTCGATCCGTCGTGCGTGTAGATTTCAGGCTGTTTTCCATCAAAAGATAAATGATCTAAGGTTTCGCATTTCGCAGAATCCAAAGCTTCCTCGCGAGATTCTCCATAATACAATGCTAGTTTTCCTTTTCCTTTTAAACCGTGAATTTTAATGTAGCCAAAAGTTTCTTTACCAAAATCTATCAATTGACCAGTTCCAATTTTTTCTGATTTTTTGGCACTTAAAGGTTTGGTTGTTAATTTAAATTCAGAAGGTTTACTTTCTGGTGAATCAAAATTCCAAGAACCGACAGGAACCCAAGGTGTACCAGATTGTTGTGCTTTTCCAGTTTCATCAATCCAAAGTTTATCTTCATTGGTCACTTTCCATGATGCATCCGATTTAATATATTGACCTTTGATATAAATTGCAGGCAATACTTCCTGATTGTAAACTTTAAAGGAAATTTTGTGTTTTCCGGCAGGAACTGTAATCGATTTTGGCTGTCCGTAAATCTGAACGCCATCTAAAAGTAATTGAAAAGGTCCTTCTGAATAGATTTTTACTTCGTCTGGCTTTGGAATCTCTACTTCTGTTTGAAAAGTGACCAAAGCATAAGGACTATAATATTGCCAAAGTGGCGGAAATACTGCTTCGCGTTCTGTACGTCTTACCTGCATTTTATTGCTTAACCAAACTTCGAAATCGCCTGGATACCAGATCCATGTCGCTTCTTTTGATTTTTCCTGTGCAGATAAAAACATCAGAGGACATAAAATAAAAAGTACCAATAAAATTCTAAAAGTGGTAAAGCGGTTGAGCATAGTAAGTTTATTTTGGAGCTAAAGATAAGTGTTATTATTACATTTCACACCCTGCACTATCCTGTTATTTCATAAAAAATCATCTGCTTTGATAATTTTTTAAGGGAAAAATTATGAGTTATCACTTTTTTAGTACTAAAAAAAATGATGTTGCAATTTTTAATGGGACGTGGATGAGACGGATTCGCTTTCGCGAAGACGCGGATAAAAATTGATTTTATTTTTCTCTTTATTGTCATTTCGACGAAGGAGAAATCTCCACTAGAAGCTCTACAAAGATTGGACTTTAGTTGCGGAGTTACTTGCGAAGATTTCTCCTTCGTCGAAATGACAAAGATTGGGGTTATTTTAGATAAAACTAAAAGAAAAAATCCGTACAAATCCGCGTCTTTACGAAGTAAATCCGTTTTATCCGCGTTCTAAGCAATCATCTTATCAGACTCATTCTCGTCTTCCAAAATATAATTAGAAGGCGTTTTTCCTAAATGTTTTTTGAACATATAAATAAAGGCGCTTGCGGTTTCGTACCCCAAATCAAGAGCGATTTCTTTTATCGATTGTTTTTCGCCTAACCTTTTAATGGCTTCTAATAATTTTAAACGGGTTCGCCAGTCGCTGAAATTCATTCCTAACTCTTTTATAAACAAGCGTGATAAAGTTCTACTGCTCATAAACGAAAGTTCAGCATAATAATCAATGGTTTCTTTGCTGGAAATATCGTTCATTAAAAGTTCGACGACTTTTTGCAGTCTTTCATTGTTTGTAGTTGGCAAGAAAGTAGCGCTCGGTACAATCAAGGCGAGTTCATCCAGAAAAACAGCTAAGATTCTTCTTTGTGAAGGCGTTAAATTTCCATCTGTTCCAAAAGAAATAATTTTGAAAACCAACTGCTTTAAAAACATCGGAATATCAAATGAAAAACTGTTTTCCGGCAAGCCTTTCATAACCGATGGATCAACAAAAACGCTGTAATAATTTACGTCTTTCTGAAAAGTAACCTGATGCTCTACTCCGCCCGGAAGCCACAAACCCTGCAACGGATTCACAACCCAAATATGATTACCAACCACAACGTTCATGACACCACGTGTCGCATAAATTAATTGGCCTCTTGGATGTGAGTGCGAAATACACATTTCGTTGGTTACCATTTCGGTATAACCAATAACTGGGATTGAGGAATTGACTTGGTATCCAAAATCCGTTGCCATTCTATATGTCCGATATTGACTATTCATTGTCCAAATATAGCAATTTTGACATTTAAATTTGTTTCAATTTTGTAAAAAATAATACAGCTGTTATTTTGAAACCATTTAAAAACCTAAAAATCACTCATGGAAACCGTTAAAGTACAACCAGAAGTAATTAAAAAAACCACGTATTCGATACTATTTATAATCAGCTTTTCGCATTTAATTAATGATCTTTTACAAGCTGTTGTTCCGTCAATTTATCCCTTAATCAAAGAAAATTTCGGACTGAGTTTTTCTCAGATCGGGATTATTACTTTTACCTATCAAATCGTCGCTTCAATTCTACAGCCTTTTGTGGGAATGTATACTGATAAAAATTCTAAACCGTATTCATTAATCATCGGAATGTGTTTTACGATGATTGGACTTTTCTTAGTTTCCATTTCTACAAACTTTGCATTCTTATTAATGTCGGTAAGTTTAATCGGAATCGGATCTTCGATTTTTCATCCTGAATCTTCGCGTGTGGCGCATTTAGCTTCGGGCGGAAAAAAAGGTTTGGCGCAGTCTATCTTTCAATTGGGTGGAAATGCCGGAAGTGCGATCGGTCCATTATTGGCAGCGTTTATTATCATTCCGCACGGACAATCTTATGTGGCTTGGTTTTGTATTATTGCTTTGGTCGGAATTTTTGCTTTGTATAAAATTGCGCTTTGGTACACTGCACATTTATCTGAAAGAAACGCTAATAAATCGGCTCTGAAAATCGAAACGCATCATTTGTCTAAAAACAGAGTAATTGGTTCGCTGGTTATTTTATTGATTTTGATTTTCTCCAAATACTTCTACATGAGTAGCATTACGAGTTATTATACTTTCTTTTTGATTGATAAATTCCATATCTCGATTCAGCAGTCGCAAATCTATTTATTCTTGTTTTCCGGAGCTGTGGCGTTAGGAACTTTAATTGGCGGACCAATTGGTGACCGATACGGAAGAAAATACGTGATCTGGGTTTCTATTCTTGGAGTTGCGCCTTTTACTTTGATGCTTCCTTATGTATCTTTATTTTGGGTTGGAACTTTATCTGTGATTATCGGATTGATTCTTTCTTCTGCTTTCTCTGCGATTCTGGTTTACGCAACTGAATTAATGCCTGGGAAAGTTGGTCTTGTAGCCGGTCTTTTTTTCGGATTTGCTTTCGGAATGGGCGGATTGGGCTCTGCAGTTTTAGGAAAAATCGCCGATGCTACGAGTATAGAATATGTTTTTAAAATTTGTGCTTTTCTGCCTTTGATTGGTGTGATTACTGGGTTCTTGCCTAATATTGAAGGGAGAAAAAAAGCTGAGAAATAAATTAATCTCGCAAAGACGCTAAGTCGCTAAGGTTTTCTTTTTTAAACTTTTTAATAAAACTTTGCGACTTCGCGACTTTGCGAGCAATTTTCGTTGCAAAATAAACACACATGACTTCTGAATTAGAAACTATGTGTGTTTTTTTATTTATAATCTTTAGAAAAACATAGCCAGTGGTTCCAACCACTGGAACGCAAAGTATGTAACACTGTGTTTATCAGATTACGTTTCCCGTGGTCGAAACCACGGGTTATGTTTGAAATAGATGAATTTTATTATTGGTATTAATAGTGATTTGTCTTTTGCAAACTAGTTTCCTATCAGTAATATGAGCCCTTCATAACACAAAAACAAGCTCTTATAACTAATTAATTTTTTTGAATTATTTTCTAAAATACCTTAGCTATTAATTTAACCTAAAAAATTATGGAAGCAACTACATTCACCAAAGCAAAACAATTATTGGGAAGCTGGCTACCGCAAGATCCCCAAATTATAGAAAATTGGACACTCAAGATAAAGGAGTTTACCAAAAAAAATCCAACACCGCTCATCCCTGAAATTTCCGAATTTCAAAATCTGGTATATTCAGACCCTGTTTTGTATGCCAATGTGCAAGGAATGTTTGCCGAAGCTCATTTTTTAAAAAAGCAGACTCCTTTACCTTGGGAACCAGAGCCTGTGACTTTTGAGGATTTCCTTGTTTTACTTAACGGAATCATGCAAACTGCTCCAGAAGCTTATCAAACAGGCGCTCCCGGAAGTCAATCGCCTGCAGGTATGATTGGTTTTCCGATCAATGCACTTTTGGCTTGGCCAATGGCAACCAATTTTGGATATGATGTTTTTTCAAACGCATTGGTCAATCAGCAGTTAAAGAAGATATTAAACTACTGGTCTAAATTTTTGGTTTCTGAGGATTCTAGATATGTTTTGATCGAAAATGATCCTTCTGAAAATGTAATCGCATGGTTGAGCGATTTAGCGCAATCTGAAATGATGCAGGTTGCCCAAGGAGCTTTAGGTTTAGAACCGAATCCTATTCCTCCCTACGCCACATTCTCTGATATTTTTCAATCCAATCCTTCAGATCCCTATTATGGATTCAAAAGCTGGGACGATTTTTTTACCAGATTGTTTTGTCCAAATGTACGTCCTGTAACTGCTCCTAATGACGATTCGATTATTGTAAACGCTTGTGAGTCGGCGCCTTTGCAAGTGGCTAAAAATGTAGCTTTGTCTGATCAATTTTGGTTGAAAGGACAACCTTATTCTTTAGAAAACATGATGAATTTTGACGAATTAGCACCTCAGTTTGGTGGAGGAACAGTTTATCAGGCTTTTTTGAGTGCTTTGAGCTACCACCGCTGGCACAGTCCTGTAAACGGCAAAATCGTAAAAACAGAAATTGTAAACGGTACTTATTATTTAGAAAATCTATATCAAGGTTTCTATAACCCAGATGGACCTGATTCGAGTGCGCCTAACAATTCACAGCCTTTTTTAACTGCAGTTGCCACCAGAGCTCTTATATTTATTGAAGCAGATAATCCGGCTATTGGACTTATGTGCGTAATACCTGTGGGTATGGCAGAGGTTTCAAGCTGTCAAATAACAGTAAAAGCCGGCGACATTGTAAAGAAAGGTGACGAACTAGGAATGTTCCATTTCGGAGGCTCAACTCATTGCCTGATTTTTAGATCGGGTGTCAATTTAGATTTCACTACTTATGAAAATCCAGGTTTGGATGCTCCTAATAATATTCGTGTAAATACACAAATAGCAAAAGTGGTTTAGAAAGAGTCTTAGACAATAAAAATGGTTTCATTTTTAAGATACTTACACACGAAGCAATTTTAAATAGTATAATTTAATTGTGTCCAGCTTTAGCTGAATGATAGATTGATACAAAGCTTAAAAGGCTTTAGCCAAACTACACTTTTTTTTGGCTAAAGCCTTTTTCTATTCTTGCTTTATACCTCCAGTTAAAACTGGAGGCAATTCATAAAAAACAAATAGTTTTCTAGATTGAAAATTATCTGTTTTTTATTTATAATCCTTTTCAGAACATAGCCCAAGGTTTTAACCTTGGGAAACATATTATTGAGGATTTGCATTTCGTTCCCAAGGTTGAAACCTTGGGCTATATTTGAAATGCATGATTTTATTTTGATTCGTTATTTACTGTGATCACGATTTTATTCTGCTGATGCTGAACTGTTACAGATTTATCGCAAGTAAAACCGATTTCCTGAAGCCATTTTCCGCAAAGACGAATTTCAGGAAATATGACATAACGACTATACGATCTTGAAATGTATTTTCTATGGATTTTTAATTGTCTTTTTGCTGATTGTTTCATTTCATTTTTCTTTAACCGAAACAAAAATAGTAAAAATTATACTACAAATTATAACAATGCATTTTTAAATTATAATTTTATGATACTTTTGAGCAATAATTTTATATTTTTTATTATATTTAAAATACATCATATTTGCATATTATAGCAATAAATCATCATTGTGTCGAAACTTAAGTTAAATAGAATAAAAGTTGCTTTAGTTGAAAACAACAGAAGTAATAAGGAATTAGCCAAACATTTAGGTAAAACAGTAGCAACTGTTTCGCGTTGGTGTACGAACGAATATCAGCCTTCTATTGAAACACTTTATGAGATTTCTAAATATTTGAAGGTTGATATTCGGGAGTTATTGGTTTCTACTAAATAAAAAACGCTTTCATCTAAAGGAAAGCGTTCTGTATAATTTTTTAAATTACTTTGTAATTCTAAGAAGTGATTCTTAAAAATCATTTAAATCATCGTTTTGTTTTTTACGATCTTCAAAATTTTTAAATTTTGCATCCAATAGAGCTGATAATTCAAGAGATATTCCATTGTTAAATTTCTCTATTTGATTATTTATTTCGGCAACAGTATTTTCAATTTCCTCATGCACTGAAATGATCCAATCTTTTACCTTATTTTTCACTTCATCAGACAGAATTTCATTTCCATAAAGAGTCTGATATTCAATTCTCATTTCATTATGTGCAAGTGTAACATCTGCACTTACTTTTTGAACATAACCAGCAGGCGCATGCAACATTAATTGAGAGTTACTTGGAATTGGATAAATGTATGTAACCAATGCACATGGGTAACTAACACCTGGACGAACATCGTAAGTTTTAGGGAACCTTTGTGCTGGAACATCTCTCATCCCTACCTTCGACGTTCTTTTACTTAAATTTACTTCTAGTTTAGGGACCTTGGTTTGCCTTAATAAATTATTCAATACATCTTCTTTCGATGTCTTTTTCAATTCAACTTCATTCAAAAATTGAATTTCACGTTTAGCATTTTCTAATTTTTGCGATAAAAAATTACTTAGGTGATGTTCTCCAAAAAGTTTCATAATTTCAATTAATTTTTTGATTAGTATATTACAAAACTACAATTATTCAACCGAAAATTCTTGTTATTTAGATCAAAAAATATCCGATCTAATTCCCATTAAAAACCAAATACAAAGCCAAAATCACCAATCCCAGCAAACCAAACAAAAGCTTCACTTTCTTACTAGTTTTAGGAATATCCGTTTCATCAGAAACATTAACTTCAGGATTTTTATCGGTTAGAGAAATCAATACTGCTGAAATCATTAAAACAGCAAAAATGTAAAACGAAATCAACAAAAAGTGAGGCCAAACTTGATATTTATCGGCTGGAAAAATCCAGAGATATAAAACCCCAACAAACAGACTAAAAGCAGAACCCCAGGAAAGTGTTGCATTTACGGCTTTTTTGGTGGTCCGTTTCCAGAAAACACTCAAAAGAAAAACCACAGATAACGAAGGCGCAAGGAATCCTAAAACCGCCTGAAAAATGTTGAATAAATTCTGTCCTTTGATATTGTCAATCGCAACGGCAATCAAGATCGCAAATACACATCCTGCAGCAATTGTTAAACGACCAATTCTGATTTGGTCTTTAATAGTCGCTGTTGGATTGATTTTCTTTACATAAATATCATTCGTAAAAACGGTGCTCAAAGCATTCAGCGAAGAACCAATTGTTCCTACCAAAACGGCAATCATCACACAGATCACCAAACCATTCATTCCGCTTGGGAAAAGGTTCGTAACCATTGTCATATAAGCCAAATCGGAGTTTTTGCCCAATTCTGGATATAAGGCATAACACAAAATTCCGGGTAAAATAAATAACGGAAGCGCCATTACTTTCAACCATCCAATGAAGTTTACTCCCAATTGTCCTTGCTCTAAGTTTTTGGCTCCTAAAACACTCTGCACCATCGATTGATCGGTACAGAAAAATGCAACGGCCGCAACGGGATATCCCAGCAAAATTGCAGTCCACGGATAACTCGCGTCGTCTGAAGGTCGAACTAAATTCCAAAAATTAGATGGCGTTTTAGATAATAAAACATCGATCCCGCCTACTTTCTGTAATCCTAAATACGAAAGCGTTAATGAAACCACAATCAGCAGAATCATCTGAAAAACATTGACTTTAGCTATCGCTTTTAATCCTCCTGCAAAAGTGAAAATTCCAGAAAAAATCACTAAAACGGTAACGCTCTGCCACATCGGAATTCCCAAAATCTGACGCACTAAAACGCCTCCGCTGAATAATCCCAAAGAAAGCCAGCTTACCAGAATTTTGACCAAAGCATACCAAGCCAAAATATTCTGTGTACTGTCTCCGTAGCGTTTTCCCATATATTCGGGCATGGTACTAACTTTACTCGCAATATAACGCGGTGCAAATACCATCGCTAAAAGCAGTAAAAAAACAAAAGCATACCATTCGAAATTTCCGGCCACAATTCCGGTTGCGTAACCAATACTCGCAAAAGCCAATAAAGACGACGGACCAACATTTGTCCCCCACATATTAAACCCGATGCTGTACCAGTTTAATGAATTTCCGGCCAAGAAAAGCGTTTCGTTTTTCTTTCTCTGCCTCATACTTACCACAAAACCAATGACCAATAATGCCACCAGATAACCGGCTACAATTACAAAATCGAGCGTGGTTAATTTATCATAGATACTGTTCATAGTCCATATTCGTTAAGAATATCGGCAATTTTAACCGGCATTCCAGTTTGCAGCGATTTGTCCATTGCCTGAAGCAAAGCCACAGTTCCAATCCCTTCTTCCATGTTTGGATAGGCTTCGAAATCTTGTTCGATACTATCAACAAAATATTCCAAATAATTCTGATATTCACCACCATGATGACTTTGTCCTTCAAAACGGAAATAATATTTTAAAGTGCTGTCGCCCCAAGTAACTACTTTTTCTTCGCCTGTTTTATCGGTAACCGCATAACGCAATTCGTGATAATCGGCCTGACTTGCGCCTTCTGTTGCTCTCAGAATTGTGCTCATTCCGCTGTCGCGTTGTGCTGGCTGAGTCGGCGACGTATAGACACCACTTACACGGGCAATTCTTCCATCGGTTGCTTTAAAAATAAAGTGCATAGTGTCTTCATTTTTCAATCCTGCTGATTGTCCGTTAGCGCTGATCATTCCATAACCCATTACTTCTTGAATGTTAGGAAGATACCATCTAATGAAATCTACGGGATGGCTCAAACCTCCATACAGCCATTTAAATGATTGCAAAAGCGACCATTCTTTCTTTAAAAACCATCTATGATCGGCGTGATATTGCGCTTCAATCGTAATTAAATCACCAATTAATCCTGCTTCGTAATCGGCTCTTTGTCTTTTGGCAGGTTCAAAGAAACGGGAACTTTGTCCGATAAAAACTTTCTTTCCTGTTGATTTGCTTAATTCTAAAAGCTCTTTGGCATCCGAAAGATCATCGATAAATGGTTTCGTGCAAACGACGTGTTTTCCATGCAATAAAGCTTGTTTTACGTGTTGTGCGTGCAAATGATCGGGTGTATAAATCGCAATAATATCAATTGACGGATCGTTCAGTAAATCGTCGTAATTCGTAGTGTACGAATGAAAATCGAATTCTTTTGCTCTCTGCTTGCAGATTTCTTCATTTCTGTCGCACACTTTTACAAGTTCTAATTTTGAACTTTCTAAAGCCGCCGACATTGTGCTTCGTCCTTCTCCAAGTCCCAGAATGGCTATTTTTAACATTGGTTTTATTTTTAGTTTTTTGATAGTTATATTTATCCTAACAGGTTTCCAAAACCTGTTAGGTATGTTTTTAGTCACCGATTAAAATGATTTTTTCTACTCTATAAAATCATTTTAATCCTTTTAATCTGTGGCTAAAAATTATTCTTTGTCTCTAGAAATACCTAACAGGTTTTGGAAACCTGTTAGGATACTAAATATTATTTCGTTTCTACTTTGTTTAAGAAAATCCAAGTTTCATCAGGTTTTGTGCCTTCGATTCCACTTTGGTATTTTTTCATTAAAGTATTCCAATCGTCTACTCGAGGATTGTTTTGTGTCGTTTTCGGATTTAATTTATCCAGATTTTCCCCTTTCGGAATACTGATCACCAAGATCAATTGTCTGTCTTTTTTGAAGACTTGTAATTGTTGAAAATCGGCATTACAAAAACCTTTTGCTACTTCCGGCCATTTTTCGAATTGCGTTTTATGATATTCTACATATTCTTTCTGTAATTTTTCATCAGCAGGAAGATTCGCTGTTAGAACCACATTTTCCCAATCTGATGCTGGTTTTGAATCTTTGCATCTTTCAAAATTCTGGAAATCATAAACCAAATCGTCGTAGATTTTTATTTCTAAAGAAGGAAAAGCGCCCGCCAGTTTTCGTTTTGTTCTTTCCGGCTGATTCATTTTTCCGTAAATCACCAGATGGTTTTTCCATTGATACAATTCCTGACCCACAATTCTAAAACCTGTCAAAGTTGATTTGATTTTCTCGATGTCAAAATCATTTCCAATCAGTTCAATTGCGTATGGTTTTGGCATTTCCTGCAATCCCCATTTTTCATCGATTACAACTTCTTTTTCTAAAGCTTTGTAAGGCGCTCTGATTCCGGCATTGTCTTTAATTTTGGTACTTATATACGGATCGTTGTGTTCCCAGATATTTCCTTTTGGACCGTTATGGTTTTTTAGGATTTTCTTTTCGGCAATCCAGTTGTTTTTAATCGAAAAACCTTCAGAACCTTCATCCGTATACAAATACAGCCATAAGAATGGGTCGTGTGCATACGGACTATTGTAAACCTTATCAATATAATTTTCTTCAATTCGGCTTCCCGGCTGTGCAGAAAGCGTGTAAATTCCCGCTACATCGTGTAAATGTTTGGCGTAATGATGAATTTTGTTTCCTAGAATTTTATTGTTTTGCATCACGTTTGGCGTGTGCGTCCAACCCCAGCCCATTGCCATTCCAGAGTACGATACATCTGAAATTTCGTTGTGTTCAATTGTAATATTTCGAACAAAACCAGCGCTGATTCCCAAAGTTCCCCAATCTTCATTGGTTACGTTGGTGATCAAATTATCAGCAATCACTTCATCCGAACACATTTCTCTTTCATCTTTTATGATTAAAGGCAAATGCGCTTCAAAAGCTTCTTCAGAGAAAATACCGACATTGATAGCGCTTCCGCCAATATCTTTAAATAAATTCCCTTTTACGGTATTGTGATTCGTTCCTTTGTTTAAATCCAAACCTGTCGATGCCAAATGCTCAAAACGGCAGGATTCAAACAGAATATTATTCGCATAATTGACTTCAACCGATGCTCGAGGTCTTCCAACCCAAGCCTGATTTTCTAAATTCGCCTGATTTGGAGTTCCTGGCTGTTTCAATTTGTAAGCGTCTAATAAATACAAACCAGACTGCAAAGGCACGTGACCTTGTTGCGAAGGACGAAGCCAGTTGCTGTATTGAAATGAAATTCCCTTAAATTGAAAATGACTTACAGGAGAATCAATTGTTCCTTTTACTTCAACCAAATTTTCTAAAACTGGAGCCGTAACTTTAACTGAATTAATCTCTTCACCTGTTCTCGGAATATAATAGATTTTAGCATTTTTCTTGTCCAAATACCATTCGCCCGGTTCGTTTAAAAGTGAAAAAGCATTATTTAAGAAATAAGCCGAGTTTCCGTTATTTTTAGAAATCCACGGAGCAGGCCAAGGATGTTCACTTTGAATACGGCTTTCCGGTTCTTCAAACGAAAGTTTGGCACTATCTTTCTTCACTTCAATATTTTTGATACGTAGATTAGCATTCGACCACCATTGCACGATAAACATTTCCATTCCCGGCTCAAACTTAACCGATTTATCTTTAAACGGAATCCAGCAAGTCTGCCCTTCATGATCCCAAGATAAAATGCGTTCCATAGCAGTTCCTGCAGTATTTTTGGCCCTTACGGCTTTTTTGCCATTTACCCATAATTGTCTGTAATCAATCAAACTTCCTGCTTTTATTGGAGCATCAGCAACCCAAACAGCACCTTTTTTAAGTCCATTTATAACTGTTGTTGATTTTGTCCAGTTTTTGATTTCGATTCCGCCGTGAATAATTGGTTTTGCATTTACATCCGCCTCAATTGTGGTAGGACTTTCAGCAGTTCCAGAATCTTCTGGTCTTACAAATAATGGTTCGTTTAAATAATACGTTCCGTCCATAACAATGATACGGATACCGCCTTTTATAGAAGAATCTTTTAATCGACGGAGTTCTCTGGCTTTTCGCATCGCCATACTAACTGTTGCCAGCGGACTGTCTTTTGTTCCTGAATTTTTGTCACTTCCTTTAGGGGAAATCCAAATTTCTCCCGCACTCATTGAAAAGGAAGTGAGTATTAACAAAAAGACAACGAGTATTTTAGTAAAAGAATTTAAGCGCATTATTTAGATATTTGATTTTTTTCTTGGAATAAAATTATAAGGCATTCAATTTAAATGGTATTAATTTTACAAATAAATGTATTTTTAACACTTTTACCAAATAATTCGTCCAATTTACTTGAACATAAAGTTATATGTATCCTGTACCCTCCTGTTTCGTTTGTTTTATAGCGACGAATTACACGAATTGCAGTAATTTTATTCGCCACAGATTAAAATGATTTTTATAGATTTTTTTATTCAAATCGTCGATTATTTTTAAAGAGATGCTGAGAAAAAATTAGTGCAATTCGTGTAATTCGTCGCAATCATTCTCGAAAAAACAAAAAAATCATTTTAATCCTCTTAATCTGTGGCAAACAATTTTAAGCCATGAAATTTCTTTTCTAAACTTTTTTTAATAGATTTGTGTAATCGATTACATTTAACTATTATTATTTATGTGAGAACTAATTTTTCACATCTATAAAAATAACACCAAAAAATTACTAACAATGAAAACCAACCGACTAAATCTTTTTTCTTTGACAATGGCATTGATACTCTGTCTTGGAATAAACGGGAACGCTCAAAACACAGCTTCGGCAGATACTTATGCCAATATTGAGTTTAAAATGCCAAAAGTTAACGAACCTGTTATTCCCAAAAACAGTGTGAATTTAAAGGACTATGGAGCAGTAAATGGAGGTTATATATTAAACACTAAAGCTTTTGCAGATGCGATTGAGGCACTTTCTAAAAAAGGAGGAGGAAAATTAATTATTCCACCTGGAATTTGGCTTACGGGTCCGATTATTTTAAAAAGCAATATTGAGCTTCATGCAGAAACTGGCGCTTTAATTAAATTTTCTACAGATAAAACTTTATATCCAATTATCGAAACCAGTTTTGAAGGTTTAAATACGTGGAGATGCATCTCTCCTATTTATGGCAAAAATCTTGAAAATGTAGCTTTTACAGGAAATGGGGTTTGGGATGGTTCTGGCGAAGCTTGGAGACAGGTTAAAAAAAGTAAACTTACCGACGAACAATGGAAGAAATTTGTAGCTTCTGGAGGAGTTTTAAATGAAAAGAAAGACAGCTGGTATCCGTCAGAACAATATATGAAAGGTGCTAAAGGCGCGGATCAAAACGTGCGTCATGATTTGAAAACAAAAGAAGATTTTGAAGCAATTCATGATTTTCTCCGTCCAGTTTTGGTGAGCATTCAGAATAGTAAAAGAGTTATGTTTGACGGACCTGTTTTCCAGAACTCTCCTGCTTGGAATCTTCATCCTTTATTAATTGAGGATTTAATTGTTCGAAATGTAACCGTTAGAAATCCGTGGTTTTCTCAAAACGGTGACGGACTTGATGTAGAATCCTGTAAAAATGTGATAATTGAAAATTCAAGTTTTGATGTGGGTGATGATGCGATCTGTATTAAATCGGGTAAAGATAAAGACGGACGCGATAGAGGTGTTCCGTGCGAAAATATCATTGTAAAAAACAATATCGTATATCACGGTCACGGCGGTGTTACGGTGGGAAGCGAAATGTCGGGAGGTGTAAAAAACCTGCATGTTTCCAACTGTACTTTTATGGGAACTGATGTCGGACTTCGTTTTAAAAGCACGCGCGGACGTGGCGGTGTTGTAGAAAACATCTTTATTTCAGACGTTTTTATGACTGATATTCCGTCTCAAGCGATTTCTTTTGATTTGTATTATGGCGGAAAATCAATCGCTGAAACTTTGGCTGAAGGCGGTAATACAGTAAGTACAAAAGCTATTCCTGTAAACGAAGAAACACCTCAGTTTAAAAACATTTCAATCAAAAATATTACGATTAAAGGTGCTCAGCAAGCGGTATTTTTACAAGGTCTTCCTGAAATGAATTTAGAAAATATCGAAATTTCGAACCTAATTGCAAAATCACAAAAAGGTTTTTCTATAATTGATGCTAACGGAATTAAAATCAACAATGTAAAATTAGATATCGAAGCTAAAAATGCCTTTGAGATGTACAATGTTCAAAACCTTTCTTTAAAGGCTGTAGAATTTAACCCTGGTTCATCAAACACTATTACAATTGATGGTGGAGCAAGTAAAAATATCGATTTAAGTGGTTCTAATTTATCTAAAACTACTACTATTGGAAAGGATGTTTCTAAAAAGGCTGTAAAATTTTAAATCGTGGTGTGAGATGTCTAAAGCAAACTTCTCAAAAGCTCCAGCGGAGCAAAATATTTATAGAATATCATACAATAAAATAAATGAAAAGCTCCAGAGGAGCGACATATGTATTATAAAAAACATGTCGCTCCGCTGGAGCTTTATATTGTAAATCAATATTTCTTTCTATAAATATTTCGCTTCTCCGAAGCTTAAATAGTGACTTGGCGTCTTTGCAAGAAATAATTAAACCATCTAAATTGAACTTATATCACTTATATGGTTCAAAAAAGTTATAGTTTATAAAATGTTTTAGCATTTTCAAACCAAATCTTATTCTGATCTTCAATCGAAAATTCAGCAATATAATCTTCTAAAGTTTTTACCACTTCTTTATAATCAGAAGCTACATTAAGAACCGGCCAGTCTGATCCGTACATTAATTTATCGACAGAAAAGTTTTCAAAAATAACATCCAGATACGGTTTTAAATCTTTTGGTTTCCAGTTCTTCCAATCAGCTTCTGTGACCATTCCAGAGATTTTGCACCAAACGTTGTCGTATTTTGCAATTTCTTCAATGCCTTTTTTCCAAGAATCAATATCTCCCGATTTAATATCTGGTTTTGCAATATGATCGATTACAAACTTTTGATTCGGGAAATCTTTTACCAAACTGATTGCAGCGGGTAATTGACGGTGGAAAATTAATATATCGTAAGTATAATCGAAAGACTTTAAAGCTTGAATTCCTCTTCTGAATTCCGAGCCAAACATAAAATCATCTGGTTCACCTTGAACTACATGTCTAAAACCTTTTAGTTTTTTTTGATTGGAAAAGAATTGCAAACGCTCTTCGATATTTTCATTTCTTAAATCTATCCAACCTACAATTCCTTTGATAAAATCATTTTTTGAAGCTAAATCCAATAAAAATTGCGTTTCCTCTTCAGACTGACTTGCCTGAACAGCGACACAGCCTTCAAACTGATTTTGTTTTAATAAAGGCTCTAAATCTTCTGGAAGAAAATCTCTCTGAATATTTTGCATCGTTTCATCAATCCAGCTATCTCTAACGGGATCAAACTTCCAAAAATGCTGATGGGAATCAATTCTTTTGCTCATAATTTCTTAGTTAACATCGCTGATTAATGCGCGGTCTAAATGTACGTAACCTCCATCCACAAAAACAAATTGTCCTGTAGTATGCGACGATTTTTCAGAAATAACGAAAAGTGCTGTATCTGCAATTTCTTCTGTTTTGGTCATTCTACTTTCTAGCGGAATACTTTTATTGATTTTATTCAAAACCGTTTCGCCGTCTGGCAATGTTTTAATCCAGTCTTCGTATGCTGGTGTATAACTTTCTGCAATAATAATGGCATTCGAACGAATTCCAAACTGAATCAAATCTACCGCCCATTCTCTTGTTAAGCCCAAAACTCCGCCTTTCGCAGCAGCGTAACCAGAAGTTCCTCCCTGCCCTGTTAAAGCTACTTTTGAACCAATATTTAAAATATTTCCTTTTGATTCTTTTAAAAACGGAAGTGAATATTTAGCTAAAAGAAAATAACTTACCACATTCAATTTCAAAGAGTTCATGAAATCTTCGTAACTAGAATCTAATCCTGCGCCGTCATTTACTCCAACATTATTGATTATAGCATCAATTCTCCCGTATTTCGCTCCAATCACTTTTACAGCGTTTTCTATTGCAACAGGATCAGTTACATCTGTCTGTACGAAAAGCGAATTAACGCCTCTTTTCTGAAGTCTTTCTACGTATTCGAAACCTCTTGCATTTCTGTCAACTAAAACGGGAATTGCGCCTTCATCTGCCAATCTATTGACAATTGTTTCTCCTATACTGCCTTCTTTTCCAGCCGAACCAGAAACGACAACTATTTTATTTTTTAAATTTAAATCCATTTTTGTGGTTATTTAAAGTTATAGTTTTCCTCATTTTTGTCATTTCGACGAAGGAGAAATCTTCGCGAGAAACTCTACAAAGATTGGCGAATTTCTGTATGGAGCTACTTGTAGAGATTTCTCCTTCGTCGAAATGACAAACAGTACTTTATAATACACTTATTCTACTTCAATCAACGCCTTAATCACATTATTTTTAGGATCAATCAGCTTTCCGAAATCGTTAATCATTTCATCAAAACTCGTTCTGTGTGTGATGTATTTCTTCGGATCGATTTTTCCTTCCTTCAGACATTTCATTACATATTCAAAATCTTCGATTGTAGCATTTCGGCTGCTCATCAAAGTCGATTCTCTTTTGTGGAAATCAGGATGACTAAAACTCAATTCTCCTTTTTGAAGTCCAACCAAAACAAATCTTCCGCCATGCGAAATATAGTTGAAAGCGCTATTCATTACTTTCTGATTTCCAGTCGCATCAATCACTACATTTGCCATATCACCGTTTGTTAATTCAGCCAATTTCGCAGCAACATCATCGTTTAACGGATTAATGGTTTCGTCTGCATTTAATTGCTCTTTACAAAAATTCAATCGATAATCGTTGATATCCATTACGATAACTTTTGCTCCAGCAATTTTAGCAAACTGAATCAAACCAATTCCGATTGGTCCCGCTCCCATTACCAAAACGGTATCAGTTGGTTTTACAGCTGCTCTTCTTACTCCATGTGCTGCGATTGCTAATGGTTCAACCAGAGCCAATTTATCATAATCTAAACCTTGACCGTGCAGTAAATATTGTTCAGGAATCGAAACATACTCTGCCATCCCTCCGTCAATATGCACTCCGAAAACTTTGATATTTACACAACAGTTCGTTAATCCGTTTCTGCAGGCAACACATTTTCCACAGTTAAAATACGGAATAAAAGTTACTTTATCGCCTGGTTTAAATCCTTCTGCATTTCCCTTTATGTATTCAGCAGCCAATTCGTGGCCTAAAATTCTTGGATATTCAAAATACGGCTGTGTTCCGCCAAAAGCGTGTATATCAGTTCCGCAGATTCCGATTCTTTTAATTTTCAATAAAACTTCACCATCTTTTGGTTCAGGAATATTGGTTTCCTTTAATAAAAATTCCTGCGGTTTTTCGCAAACAATATATTTCATCAGTTAATTAGTTTTCGTGTAAAATAATAAATGTAAAAATTACAATTACAAAAATACTTTTTCTAAATTAATATCCGAGATATATTTTATTTAACTACTTTTAAAATGATTAAATTCTAAAATTTTATAACATTTTTTATATCGTTTGTAAAAATATTTACTCTAAATATAGATTTCTGCAAAAACCATTGTTAATAAACACGGGATTTCTTGCTCGTTTCAATCTTATTTTTAATTTTGTAATTGTAAATTCTACATTTATTATTTCCAACTAACATTCACTATCCAAAAACCTATAAAATGATAAAACTAAAAGGCATAACTTGGAACCATACAAGAGGTTTGCTTCCGATGGTTGCCACATCACAACGTTTTACTGAGTTACATCCAGAAATTGAAATTTCTTGGGAGAAAAGAAGTTTACAAGAATTTGCGGATGCTTCAATTGAAGACCTTGCCAAAAGATTTGATTTATTGGTAATAGATCATCCTTGGACAGGTTTTGGAGCGCAGACAAAAGCAATTCTTCCGCTATCCGATTATTTATCATCTGATTATATTAAAGATCAAGAACATAACACCGTTGGAAAATCCTACGAAAGTTATGTTTTTCACCATAAATTATGGGCATTACCTATTGATGCTGCAACTCCTGTGGCATCTGCTAGATTAGATCTTTTAGAAAAAAACAATCTGGAAGTACCAAAAACGTATGAAGATTTACTGAATTTGGCGAAAAAAGGTTTAGTAGCCTTTGCCGGAATTCCAGTAGATGTTTTAATGAGTTTTTATATGTTTTGCTGCAGTTTAGGCGAAGCTCCGTTTCTTACTGAAGAAAAAGTAATTTCTCCAATTACTGGAAAAAAAGCGCTTTTGATGTTTAGAGAATTAGCAAAGTTAATTGATCCTATAAACTTTAACCGAAATCCGATTCAGGTCTATGAAGCAATGGTAAATTCTGATGAAATTGCCTACTGCCCTTTTGCTTATGGCTATTCGAATTATTCGAGAACCGGTTACAGCAAAAATCTTTTACATTTTTTCGATTTAGTAAGTTTAGATGAAAAACCTATGATTACGTCTTTGGGCGGAACAGGTTTGGCAGTTTCTTCTTTCAGCGCGCATATTGGCGAAGCGATTCGTTATGCAGATTTTACGGGTTCTTCTCATACACAACAAAATATTTATACCGATAATGGCGGTCAGCCAGGACATCTGGAAGCTTGGAAAAGCGACCGATTGAACGAATTGACGCATGATTATTTTAAAAATACATTACCCGCTTTACAACGCGCATTTTTGCGTCCGAGATATTACGGACATATGTATTTTCAGGATCATGCCGGAGACATCGTTCGCAACTATTTAATGTACGGTGGTGACGAAGATAAAGTTTTGGAAGAAATGAATGCGCTTTACGCAGAATCTCTAAAAATTCAGACCATATGAGACCTTTAGAAGGACTAATTGTTCTGGAATTCTGTCAGTTTCTTGCAGGACCTTCTGCCGGATTAAAACTGGCTGATTTGGGCGCACGCGTAATCAAAATTGAGCGTCCTGTAAAAGGCGAAGCCTGCAGACAATTGAGTATTAAAGATTTATTTGTAGACGACAGCAGTTTACTTTTTCATACGATCAACAGAAATAAAGAATCTTTTGCTGCCGATTTAAAAAATCCTGACGATTTAGTTTTGATTAAAAAACTAATCGAAAAGGCGGATATCATGACGCATAATTTCAGACCGGGCGTTATGGAAAAAATCGGTTTAGATTTCGAAAATACATTAGCAATTAATCCACAGATTATTTACGGAACGATTACAGGTTACGGCAATGAAGGTCCGTGGGCAAAAAAACCGGGACAGGATTTATTATTACAATCACTTTCTGGATTAAGCTGGTTAAGCGGACGCAAAAGTCAAGGCCCAGTTCCGTTCGGATTGGCAGTTGCCGATTTAATGTGCGGCAATCATTTTGTACAAGGAATTTTAGCAGCGCTTTTAAAAAGAGCCAAAACCAAAAAAGGCGTTTTGGTCGAAGTAAGCTTGTTAGAATCAATTCTAGATGTGCAGTTTGAAGCGATTACTTCTTTCTTAAATGATGGCGGACAATTGCCGGAACGTGGCGATATCAAAGGAAGTGCGCACGCTTTTTTAAGTGCGCCTTACGGAGTTTATAAAACCCAAGACGGTTATTTGTCTCTTGCAATGGGCGATCTGATTTTCATCGGTAAAACGTTAGGATTGGACTTAAACGCTTTCGCGGATAAACATTTGTGGTTTGAAAAAAGAGACGAAATCAGAACGATTTTGAGCGAAAGAATTCAAACCCAAACTTCTGATTATTGGATTAAAATCCTTCAAAAGGAAGGCATTTGGTGCGGTAAAGTTTTTAATTATGAAGAATTGGATAATCAGCCATTTGTAAACGAATTACAGCTAAAACAAACTGTAAAAAATACCGAAGGAGAAACTTTGATTACCACCAGAAGTCCGATTCAGCTTGACGGCGAAATTCTTTTAAGTGAAAAAGCAGCGCCAAAAGTGGGTCAAGATAATTTAAGCATACACAAAGAGTTTATTAATCCTGCAGGATAATTTCAAAAAAATCTGTACAAATCTGCTTAAATCATTTAAAATCTGCGTGAAATTTTTTTTTGCGCATAGATTTTTCACGCAGATTAACACAAATTTGAGCAGATCAGATTAGATTTTAATTGTTGATTGAAAAACGATTCAACGAATAACCGATTAAACGGTTAAACAAATTAAAAAAATGAAACCATTAGAAGATTATTTAATTGTAGATTTCAGTCAGTTTCTTTCGGGGCCTTCAGCGAGTCTGCGTCTTGCCGATTTGGGTGCGCGCGTAATAAAAATTGAAAAACCGGGAACAGGAGACATCTGCAGAACCTTATATACTTCAGACTTGATTATGAACGGCGAATCGTCTGTTTTTCATACCATCAACAGAAACAAAGAATCGTTTGCGATTGATTTTAAGCAACCAGAGGAACTTCAAAAATTAAAAAAATTATTAGCTAAAGCGGATGTTGTAATGCACAATTTCAGACCTGGAGTTATGGAACGCATTGGTTTGAGTTATGAGGAAGTAAAAAGCATTAATCCTAATGTGATTTACGGCTCAATCTCTGGTTTTGGTGAACATCCAGATTTGAAAGATTTACCGGGTCAGGATTTACTTTTGCAATCTTTAACGGCTTTGACGTGGTTAAGCGGCAATCAGGAAGACGGTCCAGTGCCCATGGGGTTATCGATTGTAGACATGCTTGCAGGTGCTCATTTGGCGCAGGGAATTTTAGCCGCTTTATACCGAAAAGCGACTCACGATATTGGCGCACAAGTTCAGGTAAGTATGCTGGAATCGGCTTTTGATTTTCAGTTTGAAACAATTACTACATTTTTTAATGATGGAGGTGAATTGCCTGTTCGTACCAAAACCAATAATGCACATGCATATCTAGGTGCGCCATACGGAATTTACAAAACCAAAAACGGTTATTTAGCCCTTGCAATGGGTTCTATTCCTGTTTTGGCTTCATTGTTAAAATGTGATGCTTTACTGGCTTTTCCAGAAAATAAATTTACCCTTAGAGACGACATCAAAAATATTTTAGCCGATCATTTACAAACTCAAGAAACGCAATTCTGGTTAGATATTTTAGAACCCGCAGACATTTGGTGCGCAGGAGTTTTGAACTATCAACAGCTTTTTGCAGAAGACGGATTCAAGGTTTTGAATTTCACTCAGCAAGTCGAAATGCTTGATGGCTACAGCTACAAAACAACCCGCTGTCCGATCAAAATTGATGGTGAATATCTGACTTCCGGCAAAGGTTCGCCAAAACTAGGTCAGGATAACGAACGAATTATTAAAGAATTTATAGACTGCTGATGGAAAAAATTAGAATCGCCGTTCGAAAATTCGATCCGTTCGAAAGCACACTTCAAAAGCTTTGGGATGCCTTTTGCCTTCAAAATAATATTGAAATTGAAGCCGAAATGATTCCGTTAGAACTTCATGATTTGTACGAAACCACAATTACAAAAAAGGGTTTAAAAGAAGGGAAATGGGATATTGCGCACCTAAATACCGATTGGATTTATGATGCTGTGCACGAAAAAGCGGTTCTTGATTTATATTCATTTATAGCAGAAAATCCGCCAGAAAATTATCCTTACGGTTGGCATAAATCACTTTTGCACTTACAGCAATTGGATAATGGAACTTTTGGACTTCCTTTTCACGACGGTCCTGAATGTCTGATTTACAGAAAGGATTTATTCGAAAACGAAACTGAGAAAGAGAATTTTAAAAAACAATTTGGTTACGAACTTTCGACACCAAAAACTTGGCAGGAATTTACAGAAATTGCTACTTTTTTTAATCGTCCAGAACAAAATTTATACGGCTGTATTTTTGCCAATTATCCTGACGGACATAATATGGTTTTTGACTTCTGCCTGCAGTTATGGACGCGCGGAGGATCTTTAATCAACAATAAAAATCAAATCTGCATTAATAGCGAAGCAGGAATTGAGGCTTTGGATTTTTATAGAAAAATAGTGAATAACAAAAATGCTGTTCATCCGAAATCTAGAGAATTTGGTTCGGTTGAAGCGGGTTTGGCTTTCGCCGAAGGACAAGCGGCAATGGCGATCAACTGGTTCGGATTTGCTTCAATGGCTGAAGTAATTGAAGAATCGAAAGTGAAAGGGAAAATCGATATTACTTCTCTCCCATCCGATTCAGGTCACAAAACAGCTTCTTTGAACGTGTATTGGTTATACACAATTGGTTCAGGAAGTAAACATAAAAAACTGGCTTATGATTTTTTACGATTTGCAACAACTGCCGAAAGCGACAAATTATTGACGACTGAAGGCGGCATTGGATGTAGGAAATCAACTTGGAAAAATGAAGAAATCAATACGTTGATTCCTTTTTATCATAAATTGGAAATGCTGCACGAAAATGCTTTGACTTTGCCACAAACGCCAATCTGGCCAAAAGTGTGTGAGTTTATCGATCATATGGTTTTGAAAGCAATCAATAGTGATATTCCTTCAGCACAATTATTAGAAGAAACACAGATTAATATTCAAAAAATAGAATAAAAAACTTTGTCAAAGTTTGAAATTTTGACAAAGTTGAAATTAACATAAAATATTTACAAAATGAATATTCCATATAAACCATTACTTCCCGAAACAGAACAGCCAATCGTTATTATCGGAGCCAGCGGTATCGTAAAAGATGCGCATCTTCCTGCTTATGAAATGGCTGGTTTTAAAGTTTTTGGTATTACCAACAGAACAATTTCTAAAGCATACGATTTACAGAAAGAATTTAAAATTGATCATGTTTTTGAAAGTGTTGCCGATGCGGTTAAAAATGCGCCTTCAAACGCCGTTTATGATATTACGGTTTTACCTGATCAATACATCGAAATTTTAGAACAATTGCCAGATGGTGCTGCGGTTTTGATCCAGAAACCAATGGGAAATGATTTGGCTCAGGCACGCGAGATTGTAGCAGTTTGTGAAAGAAAAAATCTGGTTGCTGCGATTAATTTTCAGCTTCGTTTTTCGTCTTTTGTAAGTGCTGCAAGGTATTTGATTAATGAAGGAATTATTGGCGAATTGTACGATCTTGAATTCAAAGTGACTGTAAATACACCTTGGGAATTGTTTCCTTTAATTAAAGAACATCCAAGATTGGAAATTCTTTTTCATAGTGTGCATTACATCGATTGTATTCGTTCGTTCTTAGGAAATCCGAAAGGTGTTTATGCAAAAACGGCTAAACATCCACTTAAAAAATTATCATCGAGCCGATCAACTATTATTTTAGATTATGACGAAAACAAACATGTTGTAATCAATACTAATCACGATCATCATTTTGGACCAAAACACGAAGAAAGTTACATTAAATGGGAAGGAACAAAAGGTGCCATTAAAGCTAAAATGGGCTTGTTGATGAATTATCCTGACGGTCTTCCAGACGTTTTTGAATATGCTCTTGCGAAAAAAGATAACGAAAACGAATACGAATGGACAGAAGTTAAACTAGAAGGTTCGTGGTTTCCTGAAGCTTTTATTGGTGCAATGTCAAATCTAATGCGCTACAAAGAAGGTTCTGACTCTATATTATCCGCAAGCGTTCAGGATGTTTTAGGCACAATGAAAGTGGTAGAAGCATGTTACGAAAGCAGTAAAAACGGCGCTATTTCTTTTGATGAAGTGTAAATAAAACACTATATTTCAAAACCAAAAAAAACAAAAATTTAATTCCTCTTCCAAACAAGTCTCATTTGACATTTATTTGAAAGAGCGAACGAATAAAAGAATTTAACTTATGTACTTTAAATCCACTTTTTTCGAAGATTATACGATCGACGACAAACGAGTAACTGTAGGCAGAACGATAACAGAAACTGATTTTGTAGTTCATGCTGGACATACCGGAGATTTCTTCCCGCACCACATGGATGAAGAATGGTGTAAAACACAACCTTTCGGACAACGAATTGCACACGGAACAATGATTTTCAGCATTGGTATCGGCTTGACCGCATCAGAAATAAATCCAGAAGCGTTTTCAAGAGGTTACGATAAAATGCGCTTTGTAAAGCCTGTTCATATTGGCGACACTATTCATTCTGAAATCACTATTTCTGAAAAAGGCGAAGCAAAAAATCCAGAAATGGGAGCGGTAACAGAACATGTTGAGATTATTAATCAACGTGGAGAGGTGGTTCTCGTTTGTGATCATCTTTTATTTGTGAAAAGAAAATAATTTCCCTTCAAGGGACAAAGGTTCAAAGGTGCAGAGGAACAGAGGTTTCTTCACTTTGAACCTTTGTTGCTTTGAACCTTTGAACCTAAAAAAAACAACTTAAACTATCAACGAATGCAAATTACAAACCAAGCCGGCGATCAACACGAAGTGCCGACAGAAGGCGGAAAAGGAAATCAATATCTTTTGCCTTTTATTTTAGTTACCTGCCTATTTTTTCTATGGGGAATGGCCCACAACTTAGATTCAGTTTTGATTCCACACTTGAAGAAAGCATGCGAATTAAACAATCGCCAATCTACTCTTATTGATACTTCTGTATTCTTCGCTTATTTTATAATGGCAATTCCGGCTGGAATGCTGATTAAGAGATTTGGTTATAAAAATAGTATTATTACTGGATTATTAGTTTTTGCTATTGGAGCATTTCTGTTTGTTCCTGCTGCTAATACCAGAACTTACGAATTATTTTTATTTGCACTTTTTGTAATTGGATGTGGCTTAACAATTTTAGAAACAAGTGCAAACCCATACGCAGCAATTTTAGGGCCAGCTGAGTCTTCTTCAAAACGATTGAATTTAGCCGCTTCTTTCAACGGATTAGCTGCAATGGTCGCTCCTATTGTAGGTTCGCTATTTATTCTTTCGGGAACGAATCATACACCAGAACAAATGGCAGCAATGCCGGAAGCAGAAAAAGCGGCTTATTTATTAGGCGAAGCGGCTTCTGTAAAAATGCCTTATATTGTTTTGGGAAGTATCTTGGTTTTGGTTGCGATTATATTTTATTTCGTTCAATTGCCTTCAATGAAAGCAACTCACACAGAAGCTGAAATTAAACCTGGTTTTTTCTCTGTTTTAAGATTCAGACATTTAAGCTGGGGAGTTGTTGCTCAGTTTTTCTATGTGGGTGCACAGGTTTGTATTACTAGTTTCTTTATTAGAATTGCTCAGCAAGGCGCTGGATTAGATGAAAAAACAGCTGGATATTATTTAGGGATTTATGGTTTCCTTTTTATGGCTGGACGTTTTATTGGTACTTTCTTTTTACGTTTTGTAAAAGATTATGTGCTGCTTTCTATCTATTGTGTAATGAGTGCTATTCTTTGTCTGGTTGCTATTTACGGTTCTGGAATTGTGGTAATTTACGCATTGGGCGGAATCGGATTCTTTATGTCAATTATGTTCCCGACTATTTTCTCTTTAGGAATTAAAGGCTTAAAATCAAATACAGAAACGGGTTCTTCTTGGCTGGTAATGTCAATTGTCGGCGGTGCTATTATTCCGTACGGAATGGGAACTTTGATCGATATGAATCATGATGATATTCAGTCAGGATATATTATTCCACTGGTTTGTTTCTTAATAATTCTTTCTTTTGGTACTATTGGTCACAAAGTGAAAACGGTTTCAGAATAGTTTTTTTGTCATAGATTATTTGGGTTATTTTTTTTAGCCACGAATTACACAAATTGGCACTAATTTTATTTTAATAAAATATTTACATATCAATTGCCTCCTGCTTTAGCTAGAGGTTTTTTGTTTATAGCAACCAAAAGGCTTTAGCCAAACTAAGCGCAAAGTTTGGCTAAAGCCAATAAATTCAGAAGCTTTTAACCTCCAGCTAAAGCTGGAGGCAATTCATTAATATTTTTTAAAACTCAAGAAACAAAAACGCCTCCAATTGGAGGCGCTTTCTTTCAGTCATGTTTTTATTAACGGTGATTCCCGTTTGAATGATTGTGATCGTGTTTTTTGTCTGACTGTTTTCTATCGTTGTTATTTCCTCTGTTGTCCGATTTATTATGTCCTTTTCCGTTATTGCTTTTTACTGGTTTTTCTCCTCTATTTTTTTGAGCTTTTCCAACATAACCTTTTGGATAAGCTTTTCTGTGTTTTGTGTGATAATTATAAGGCGAATTTCCTTTGTAATCTGTCAAAACTACTTTGTAGCCTGAATACAAATCATAGTTTCTGTATCTTGACGGAAGTCTTTTTTCACTAGTCCATTTGCCGCTATTTTCATAGATAAACAGACTTTGGTCTATATCATAATACACATCGATATCTGGCAGGTAATAATAACGGCTGTCGTCATAACCTTGTGGTCCCCAACTTGGAGGTGTTCCAATATTTACATTGATTGAAACTTGCGCCTGAGCGAAAAATACACTCATAAAAAGCACTGAGGCGAATACTAATTTTTTCATGTCTTTTAGATTTAAATTATTAATTTTAGTAGATATGAATCTAAAGTAATGCCAATGTTGGCATGCTTTCGAATCGATTATACAGAAACCCGAAACTAATCGACGAAAACTACTTTTTAACCGATATAGACAAATCTATTTTAACCTAATTATTTCTCACAGATCTTTGTATAATAAATTGAAAATTTATCTGCTTAATCTTTGTGAAATTGAATCTTCACGGTAATTTTTTCCCGCAGATTTTGCAGATTTTGCGGATTTTTTATTCTAATAATTTAAAAACCATCTGCTAAATCTGCTAATCTGCGAGAGGTATTTTTTTACGCTAAATGTTTCACGCAGATTTTACAGATTTCAAAAAATCAAATAAATCTGCCAAAATCCTCTTGAATCTGCGTGAAACAACAATATAAACATGATTTTCAACCTGAAACCTGAAACAAAAAATTTTCAACCTAAAACAAAAAAAAAGCGCCTCACAGGAAAGAGGCGCTTTTCGTATTAACAATTTTAATTAATAGTGACTGCTTAAAATCAATTCGGATTAAGAATTTATTTCCAACCGCCACCTAACGCACGGTACAAATCTACTACAGCTTGCAGCTTTTGTAGATTATCGTTTACGCCGCTCAACTGTGCTGCTAATAAATTTTGCTGCGAAGTCAATACGTCTGTGTAATTGGTCGCTGAGCTATATTCTAAAAGCTGCTCTGTATAATCGACTGCTTTTTCTAAAGCTGCTATTTGTTTAGCTCTTGAGTCTTCTTTCGCAACAGCCATTTCGTACGAATACAAGGCATTAGAAACTTCCTGACCTGCCGTTAAAAGGCTTTGCTGGAAATTATTGTACGCTTGTAATTGTTGTGACTGCGCTGTTGTAAGTCTTAATTTATTTCTTCCTTGATTAAAAATCGGCTGTGTTAATCCGCCAATGATAGAATAGAAGATCGAATTAGTAAAAAAATCTTTTAATTCTAAATTCGAAAATCCGCCGCTTGCTGTCAAAGTTAAACTTGGATAAAAATAGGTTTTAGCCAAATTGGTACTTTCAAAAGCAACTCTGAAATTAAATTCCGCTTGACGGACATCTGGACGATTTTCTAATAATTGCGACGGCATTCCGATGGCAATGTTTTCTGGAATAATCTGCGTTCCTAATTCTCCTCTTTCGATTGGTCCCGAAGCTTGTCCTAATAAAATATTGATCGCATTTTCTGTTTCACGAATGCTTTGTTTTAAATCTGGAATCAAAACTTCTGCTGCATGCTGATTGGCTTCACTCTGAACAACAGCCGCTCCGGTTACAATTGCCCCTTCCTTTAAATCTTTAATCGTTTCAACATTTTTGATACGGGTTTCTAACGTTTCTTGCGTAATTTTTAACTGTTTATCATACGCTAAAAGAAGAAAATAATTATTCGCAATATCTGAAATCAATTGTGTCTGAACAGCTTGTTTTGCAGCATCTGTTGCTAGATAACTCGCTAAAGCCGCTCTTTTAGAACTGCTTAATTTCCCCCAGATATCAGCTTCCCAAGAAGTGCTTAAACCTAACTTATACGTTGTGGTTAATGTATTGATATTGATTCCCGCCGGAAAGTTCAATCCTGCTTCTGACTGTTTTGTGTGTGTTGCGCTTGCATCCAATTGTAAAGTAGGATAATAAGCTAATTTACTTTGACGTAACGAAGCTCTGGCTTGTACAATATTTTCAATTGCATTTTTAAGATTCAGATTCTGATCTAAACCTTTTTGAATTAAAGCATTCAATTTTTCATCTTTAAAAACACTCTGCCAAGGCATATCGGCAATTGTAGTCGTATCAGATGAATTTTGATCACGATACAACTGGTCGGTTTTTAAGGTCGTGGGGCGTTCGTATTTACTGGTAACGGAACACGCACTTACAAGAGCGGCCGTTACTAACAGTAAAATATATTTATTTGAACTATGAGTCATTTTTTCTTAATTAAATTATTACTCTTTATGAGCTTCTAGTAACTGAATTTCGTCTTCATCGTCATCTTCATCATCGTAACCATCTTTTGCTGGTCCGCTTACTTTTTCCTGTAAATTCTGGAAAATGATAAACAATACCGGAATTACAAAAACTCCCAAAATGGTTCCGATTAACATTCCTCCTACAGCTCCTGTTCCAATCGATTTATTTCCGACAGCTCCCGCTCCACTAGCAAACATCAACGGTACTAATCCTAAAATAAAGGCGAATGAGGTCATCAAAATTGGTCGTAAACGAGCAACGGCTCCTTCAATTGCTGCTTGTACAATCGGCAGACCTTTTCTTCTTCTGTCTAAGGCAAATTCGACAATCAAAATACCATTCTTCGCCAGAAGTCCGATTAACATGATTAAGGAAATCTGCAAGTAAATGTTACTATTCAATTTGAAAATAATCGAGAACAAATATGCTCCTGCTAGTCCAAACGGAATTGAGAATAATACTGCGAAAGGCAAGATGTAACTTTCGTATTGAGCACTTAACAAGAAGTAAACGAAAACCAGACACAGAATGAAAATGAAAATCGTTTCACCTCCAGAAGCCAATTCCTCACGTGTTAAACCTGAGAATTCATATCCATAACCCGCTGGAAGATTTTCTGCCGCTACTTCCTGAATTGCTTTAATGGCATCTCCTGAACTAAATCCTGGATTTGGCGCTCCTGTAATAGAAATCGACGTAAATAAGTTAAATCTAGAAATCGATTCTGGTCCAAAAACCCTTGTCATTTTTACAAACTCCGTAATTGGCGCCATTGTTCCTGAACTGTTGCGGACAAAGATTTTATTTAAACCTTCTGTATTTGCTCTAAACTCTGGAGCAGCCTGAACCATTACACGATATTGTTTTCCGAATTTATTGAAGTTCGAAGCATACAATCCTCCATAATAACCTTGCATGGTAGATAAGATCGTGTTTACAGAAACTCCTGCATCTTTAGCTTTCGCTAAATTAACATCCATCATATATTGAGGGAAACCTGGATTAAATGGTGTTGTCGCGTATTGAATTTCTGGACGTTCTGATAATTTTGCTAAAAACTCCTGATTAACTTTAAAGAATTCAGCCGTTGTATGACCTCCTTTATCTTGTAATTGAAATTCGAATCCACCACTTTGCCCAAAACCTTGAATGGTTGGAGGCGAAATAAAGAAAATACTGGCTTCGCGAATACCACTTGTTTTAGCAAAAAGTTGTCCAATAACATCATCAACACTCAAATCACGTTCGTTCCAAGATTTCAATTTTACAATTACCATACTGTAGGCACTACCTGCACCTGCCGTAAAGTTTTGTCCCACAATACGAAGCGTATTTTTTACACCCGGAATCGTTTTGGCAATACTATCTACTCTTTTAGCAATTATGTCAGAACGCTCCATAGAAGCTGACGGCGGTAAACTAATGTTGGCAAAAACAGTTCCTTGATCTTCCGCAGGTACGAAAGCTGACGGAGTCGTTTTCATCATATAAAATAAAGCCAGACCAGCAATCAAAATTGAGGCTAAAACAATCCATTTTTTGATAGAAAGAAATTCAACCGAACGTTTATATCTTCCCGTAACATTGTCAAAAGCAACGTTAAATGAGGTATAAAATCTTTGAAGAAAACTTTTGTGTTTGTGATCGTCTGCGTGAGGTTTTAATAATAAAGCACATAACGCCGGACTCAATGTCAAGGCATTTACTGCCGAAAGAATAATCGCAACGGCTAGTGTAATACCAAACTGCTTATAGAAAACCCCAGTAGATCCCGTGATAAAAGTTACCGGAATAAAAACGGCTGCCATTACTAATGTAATCGAAATAATCGCACCCGAAATTTCGTCCATCGCATGAATAGTCGCTTTTTTAGCCGATTTATAACCGTGATCGAGTTTGGCGTGTACAGCCTCCACAACCACAATCGCATCATCGACCACAATACCAATAGCCAGAACCATCGCAAAAAGCGTTAATAAGTTGATCGTAAATCCGAATAAATTCAGAAAGAAAAACGTCCCCACAATCGCAACTGGAACTGCAATGGCCGGAATTAATGTCGATCTAAAATCCTGAAGGAATATAAATACTACGATGAAAACCAGAATAAAAGCTTCGATCAACGTATGAATTACTTTTTCAATAGAAGCGTCTAAGTTTTCGTTAACATCCACCATAATGGTGTATTTCATTCCTTTAGGGAAGTTTTTCGCCGCTTCTTCAATTAATTTTTTAGAATTGATAATTACATCACGTGCATTAGATCCCGGCGTCTGGCTGATTGCCATCGCTGCAGATTCTACACCGTTTGTTTTAATCGTTGAAGCATAACTAAGAGAGCCTAACTCTACTTTTGCAACGTCTTTTAAACGCAGCATTTGTCCGTTTCCAACCGATTTAATGATGATATCACCAAATTCTTTTTCGCTTGCTAAACGTCCTTTGTATTTAATTACATATTGAAAAGCCTGATTTCCGTTTTCACCGAATTTACCTGGTGCAGCTTCAATATTTTGTTCAGCTAAAGCTGCCGAAATATCACTTGGAATCAGTTTGTATTGCTGCATTATGTCTGGTTTCAGCCAGATTCTCATCGAATAATCTTTGGCACCAAAAACGGTTACATCACCTACTCCAACTACACGCTGAATCTGAGGTACAAGATTGATCTTAGCATAATTTTGAAGGAAAGTCTGATCGTACGCTTTATCATCACTGTATAAAGAGAAAATCAATAAGTTACTACTCTGACTTTTCGTAACCGTAACACCCGCCTGAGTTACCTCTACAGGTAATAAACTTGTCGCTCTAGAAACCCTGTTCTGAACGTTTACCGCTGCTAAGTCTGGGTTTGTTCCTACCTTGAAGAAAATTTTGATAGAAGCATTTCCGTCATTTGTTGCTGTAGAAGTCATGTAGGTCATGTTTTCTACACCATTAATTTGTTCCTCCAACGGAATTACGATACTTTTAAGTACCACGTCGGCATTGGCTCCTGTATAACTTGCCGAAACGTTTACGGTTGGCGGCGCAATATCGGGATATTGAGAGATAGGCAGTTCTATCAAACCTAAAACTCCTAGGATGACAATAATAACAGAGATTACTGTCGAAAGTACAGGTCGTTGTATGAATATTTTAAACATTTTTTCTTATTTTAAATCGGCGTATACAGTTGCTGCGCTTACATTATTGGCTTTAATTTGAGAACCGTCTTTTAGAGAAGCTACTCCTTCTAATACAATCTGATCTCCAGCTTTTAAACCGCTTGTTATGACATAATAATTACCAGCGTTATTCTCAAGTTTAGTGATATTTACGTTTTGAGTTTTTCCATCTTTTCCAACAATAACTGCGAATGTTTTGTCTTGAAGTTCAAAAGTCGCACTTTGAGGTACAATTAAACCTTGATTTACTTGTTGTGGAATTCTTACTGTAGTGCTGCTTCCACTTCTGATAACTCCTTTTGGATTTGGGAAACGTGCTCTGATATTTACTGTTCCTGTTTCCGTATTGATTAATCCGTTTACGGTTTCAATTCTACCTTTTTCTCCGTAAGTTGTTCCGTCAGAAAGAACTAGGATTACTTCTGGCATTTTTTTGATTTTTTGTGCTAAAGATGCGCTTTGATTTTCCTGAGTGAAGTTTAAAAGCATTTTTTCATTCATAGCAAAATATGCATATACATTTCCGATACTAGAAACAGTTGTCATTGGTTCAGTTGTATTAGAACTTACTAAACTTCCTAAACGGAAAGGAATCGAACCAACAACTCCATTTACTGGGCTTGTTACCGTTGTATAGCCTAAATTAACTTTTGCATTAACTAAAGCTGCATTTGCCTGCGCTAAATTGGCCATTGCTGACTCATAAGTATATTGAGCAGATTCTAAATCGTATTTACTGATAATTCCTTTTTCTACTAAAGGTTTCACTTTATTTACTGCCAGTTTCGCTGTACTTACTTCTGCCTGAGCACTTTTAATACTTGCAGATGCTGTACGAACTTGCTGCTCGTATTCTGGAGCAGAAATTTTAAACAAAGGCTGTCCGGCTTTCACGACTGCACCTTCATCAACAAAAATTTTGTCGATATAGCCCTCAACTCTTGGACGTATTTCAATATTTTGCTGTCCCTGAATACTCGCTGGGAAGTCTGTATATAAAGTTGCCGATTCTGGCTGTAAGATCAGAGTCTTATATTCTTTTATTTGCGGTGCTCCTCCGGCTTGTGCCGATTTATCATCTTTTTTACCACAAGATGCGATAACAATTGATGCTGCGAGAATGCTTAAAAATGACTGCTTATTCATTGTGAAAAATGTGTAATTATCGATTATATGATGACAAAAGAAATAAAATAAAAGGTACGAAATTTTTTCAATAGACGAAGAGCAACAAATAATCGATAAAGACAACTTAACACACGATGGACTTTTTCTAAATATTAAACAAGTGTTTAATATTGTCCCGTCGGCTCTAATTTGCTTTTTAAAGACTCTAAAACCCGTTTGAGCGATTGCTCTTAAATCGTATGTAAATAAAATGTAATATTGCCTTTATAAATCACAAATTACAATGTCAATAAACTTTTTTAGACCCTATTTATTTACCGGAGTACACATTCTGGGATGGTTTTTATTGGGGTATTTAATGCTGTTTTACATTCCGTTAACTTGGAAAGTAGAATTACCTTCCGCATTTTGGCTTTGGCAGAGCATTATATTGTTTCTTTTGATTGTTTTGTTTTATTCGACAGCAAAAATTATTGTTCCAAAAACAATTATTAAAGACAATACTTCTCCCTTTTTGCTTTGGGCATTTTTGTCTACTTTAACAATGCAGCTTATCGCCTATTTTTATACTTCACAAACCGATCTTCATAATCAAATCAGCAAAGCAATTGGTTTTACTAAATACAAAAATCCTTATTTTGACAACTACGTTTTTACGTTGACTTTATTGGTTTTAGGAATAAGCACGAGCTGGGCGATGCTTCAATATTGGCAGAAAGCAGCACAACACAAACAAAAGCTCGAACAAGATAAAACGATGGCCGAATTGGCGATGTTGAAAGCACAGATTAATCCGCATTTTTTCTTTAATTCTTTAAATAGTATTTACTCGCTTACTTATACTAATATTGAAGATTCCAGAAATGCGCTTCATACCTTAAGTCGAATGATGCGTTATCTTTTGTACAGCACCGAAGGCGAACGAACGACTTTACTGAAAGAAGTAGAATTCTTAAAAGATTTCATCGCTTTAATGAAACTTCGCGCCAACAGCAAATTAACAATCACCACTGAGATTCCAGAAAAACTGCACGATTATCCAATTGTACCAATGTTATTGTTACCTTTAGTAGAAAATGCTTTTAAACACGGCGTTCATGCTACAGATAAAAGCGAGATTTTTATCAAACTTTCTCAAAATGGTGCTGATTTAGAGTTTGAAGTTGAGAATACTTTCTTCGAAAAAACTACGGTTTCTACTGAAGGCGGTATTGGTTTAACGAACACTAAAAGAAGATTACATCTTATTTATCCCAATCATCATTTAATGAATTTTGGCGTTACCAAAGATGGAAAATATAGCATAAAACTAAAAATAACTTTAGAGCAATGACGGTATTAAAATGTATAGCGGTTGACGATGAACCATTGGCACTAAAACTGGTAGAAACTTTTATACATCAGACGCCATTTTTAGAATTAATAACTACCTGCGACAATGCGGTAGACGCAATGAGTATTATTCGCGATAAACAGCCGGACATTGTTTTTCTAGATATTAATATGCCCAACCTAACAGGAATGGAACTGGCAAGACTTTTACAAGACCAGCCTGGTCCGCTGCCAAAAATTGTTTTTACTACCGCTTACAATCACTATGCTATTGAAGGTTATCGCGTAAATGCTGTAGATTATCTTTTGAAACCTTTTAGTTATGAAGAATTTCTTCGCGCTTCTAACAAGGTTTTACAATTATCTGAAGAAGCAAACAATCAATTTCAGAGTATTACGGTTGAAGATGAATTTATCTTTTTGAAAGTGGAATACCAATGGGTCCGTATTTCTTTAAAAGATATTACTTATATCGAAAGTTTAAAAGATTACGTAAAAGTACATCTCGAGGATTCGCAGAAAGCATTATTGTCTCTTATATCATTAAAAGCTTTAGAAGAAAAACTTCCGTCCTCAAAGTTTATGCGTGTACATCGTTCTTTTATTGTTGCTTTAGATAAAATAAGCGCTATCAGTAAAAACTCCATTTTCATAGATAAAATAGAAATTACTGTGGGCGAACAATATAAAGAAGCCTTTAAAATTATGGTTGATAAATGGCTGAAATAAAATAGAATTACAAAAATCATGGAAAAAAAATCAAACAAATATTACCTTACTTTAAGTTTGAAGGAATATGCAAATGGCGAAACACAGCCAGCAAAAGAACTCGGAATCCAATTTGATAATCACGACGAGATTTTCGGAATTATTGAACGAATCAAAGAAAAAAACATTTTTGCAGATGAATCTGAAGCGGTTCAATTTGCTTTGGGATTGAAATTATTCAGCGAAATCAAATTAAAAAACCGAAAAAATCCTCTTTTTGAAGAATTAAACGAAGTTTTTCCTGTTTTTATGAAAAAACTGAAAAGCTTATAAAAATCTCTTTAAATACAAGACCTTAGGCTGATTTTCATTAAAAGTCAATACGTTAAATTTTTCCCAAGAAAATAATAATACATTTCTTACTGGCAATATTTTATCACAATTCTTCGTTCCAAACAAAGCATGTCTACTAAGTGCGTTCCAAATTCGATTTAACCTACTTCAGATTTTTTTCTGTTTAAGGCGATCAAAAAATGTACTTAGCCGATCTTCATTGAATGTACAACAGGAGAATTTCATTAAACAAAAACTTTCATTTTAGTGTCTCTCTAAAAAATACTATTCACTTTCGATCTAATTCGATAATGCAAAAAACCTATTTTTTAACCACTAAAACGAAAGTATTATGATAATCAGAAAAAGTATTTTTTTACTCGCCGGAATCATCGCTCTAAGCAGCTGTTCTAATAATGATCCAGAAGGCGATCCAGAAGTTGGCACAACCGGACCACCAGTAGAAACAAATCCAGCAAACACCACTTATAAGCCAGCATTTGAAGGGCAAACACGCGCAGGAAGCATCCAGACAACAACCGAAATCCAATCTAAAATTATCACCAGCGGTTTAAGCGCTCCTTGGGGCGTTGCTTATCTTCCTGACGGACGTCTTTTGGTTACTGAAAAAGGAGGCACAATGAAAATTGTAACACAAGCCGGCGTTGTTGGAAGTGCTATAACAGGAATTCCTGCCGTAAATCCAGGATCTCAAGGCGGTTTATTAGGTCTTTGTCTAGATCCTGCTTTTGAAACAAACCGAATGATTTATTGGGTATTTGCTGAAGCTGTGGCAGGTGGTAATATTACCGCTGTAGCGAAAGGAAGACTGGCAAACAACGATGCGTCTATTGAAAATGCAACTGTAATTTACCGTTCGAATACGCCAAATGCCAGCACATTACATTACGGAGGAAGAGTTTTATTTGATAAAACTGGAAACTTAATTGTAAGTATTGGAGAGCGTTCTGTTATAGAAACGCGTCCTTTGGCTCAAGCTGTAAACAGTAGTTTAGGAAAAATTGTCCGCATTACTACTAGCGGTCAATCTGCACCTGGAAATCCGAGTTTTACTGCTGCAGGAGCTTTACCAGAACTTTATACAATAGGACATAGAAATCCGCAGGGATTGGCAATTCATCCTACTACAGGAGAAATCTGGCAAAGTGAACATGGACCAAGAGGTGGTGATGAAATTAACCGACTTACTGCTGGAAAAAATTATGGATGGCCAACTATTACGTACGGGATTGAGTATGCCGGTCCAAAAATTGGAGATGGTATTACACAAAAAGAAGGTCTGGAACAACCTGTATATTACTGGGATCCAGTAGTGTCTCCAAGCGGTATGACATTTTATGCCGGAAAACGAGTTCCAGAGTGGCAGAACAATTTATTTATAGGTTCACTAAGCGCTACGCATATTGTTCGTTTAGCCTTTAAAGACAATAAAGTAGCTGGCGAAGAAAGATTATTAGCTAGTGAAGGTCAAAGATTTAGAGATATCACACAAGGAAAAGATGAAGCATTATACGCCGTTACCGACCAAGGAAGACTTTATAGAATAGACAAAAAGTAAACTTGTTCACTTATATTAGCCAAAAACGCCCCAATTATGGGGCGTTTCGTATTTTATTAATTGTTGGTTTTTGTTTCAGGTTTCAAGTTTCAAGTTTCACGTTTTATTGCGTTACGTTAACTTGAAACTTGAAACTTGAAACCTGAAACTAAAAAACCAAAAAAATTAAGCTTTTGCTTTTCTTTTTACTGTACAGCCAATTTCTTTAGTTTGTGTAACTGCTGGTTTTTGACCGCTTTTTAATGACGCAATTACTTCTTCTGCATATTTTGTTTTCTGCGCATTATTTCCTTCTGGATCATTATCAATTGCTCCAACATATTCTACCACATTCCCTTTTGAAGTTTTAGAAACGATAAAGATGTGCGGTGTACGTTTTGCTCCATAAGCATCTGTAATTTTTTGTCCTGGATCAAATAAATATGGGAAAGGATATTTTTTGTCTTTTGCCAAATCCTGCATTTTCGCAAAAGTATCTGCAGTAGAAGCTTCTGGATCATTTGGATTAATAGCAATTACTGGATATCCTTGTGGTCTGAATTTTTTATCCAATTCGATAATTCTTTGCTCATAACCAATTGCATACGGGCAGGTGTTACAGGTGAAAACAACGATATAGCCTTTTGCATCTTTAAAAGTTCCAAAAGAAACTTCTTTGTTGTCTATATTTTTCAATTTAAAGTCTGGCGCTGTGTCGCCTGCTTTTAGGGTTACTGCGTTTTGAGCTTGTGCTAAAAAGGCAGAAAATGCTAATGCTAGTAATAAGATTATCTTTTTCATAATGTTTTACAGTTTTTTATATTCAGTTAATAATTGTTCGTAGGTAAATTCGCTTTCGACAAATTTTCGTTTATCATTTTTGATAAAAAGTGTCGCTGGAATACTTCCAGACCAGCTTGGATCAATTCGATCTATAAATTCTTGCGGATTGCTTTCATTCAAAAGAAAAACTTCATTTTTTAGATTTTTTCTTTTTACAAACGGAATTACGTTCGATTCCAGTTTCGATTTAAAATCTAGACTTACTAATAAAACAGCCAGTTTTTCTGATTTATATTCTGCTCCTAATTTTTCAAAATGCGGTAATTCTTTGATGCATGGCGCACACCACGTTGCCCAAAAATTGACAACATAAGTACTGTCTTTTCCGTTTTTGATTCTCTCTTTAAGCTGATCAATATTTATCAGTTTAACATTCTGATTGTATCCTTTTACCGAAAAAAGCAAAAATAGAAGAAAGGAAATTTTTAAAAGTTTATTTTTCATAGACCTTTTTGATCTTAAAATTAATTTGTTTCTTACAAATATAAACTAATGTCAAATTAGTTTTTGTTAATGAAAATTTAATCTAAAATAATTTGTAATTGAATTAATCAACAATAAACCTCTTTGGGTATCCTTGTATTTTTTCGACTTCAAAATATTCATCAAAATCTTCAACTTGATTACTTTCAAAATAAGAATTTAATTGAGAAAGAAAGCTTTCGAGGTTTGGAGCTATAACATCTCTGTCATTGTCTGCATGCCAAAATTCAATAATCTGTCCCGAATTTCCTGTAAAAGTTCCTTCGCCATCATAGCAAATGTAATCTCCTCCTCCATTATGAAACAATGGAATCCATTTGGCATTCCACCAATTTTCAATTTCAAAATCAAATCCAATCATTGAAGTATTTTCAGAAGCAATATCAAGAGCTTCATCCAGAGGAATGAACATCGAATTATTTACAAAAGATTCAAAATTATTGGCTTCTTGTCCATTTTTCCATTTATAAAGTGCTTTTAGATCTTCTGGTAAAATGACATTGTATTTCTTTTCGAGAGCTTCGATGTCTGCATTGTTTAATGGTTCCTGTAAGGTTTTATAAAATTCCGGTCTTAAAGAAGACAAATTTTGATCTAGTTTTTGAAGTATACTTTCCATGTTTCTTTTTATTAACTCGTTTCTAATCCGCAATACACATTTGAAAAATCTTTTTTAGCAAGATCACTTTTATGAATCACAAAATAAATTTCTCCTGCATCCCAAAAAGAAAATCCAGGATTATTGTCACTGCTTACACGCAATAGCACCATCCATTCTTCTGGTTTTCCTTTGAGTGTGTTTACTGCTTCTATTTCGGGCGAATCATGCTGTTTAAAAACATAACTATTACTTCCGTGAGAAGATTTTGTGTCGAAAGGCGAAAGTGCTTCCTGAAGCGCCTCGGTTTCATCGTATTTCTCTTCTAATTCCTTTAATTCTGGTGCGATGTTTTCGTAGTAATGTTCATCATTATAAAACGATGGAAGACTAACACATTTTGCCGAATCAGCCTTAAATGGACTAAAAATACCGGCTTCATCATAGATAAACTCTTCATCGATATTCAATTCTTTTGCTGACTTTAAATGATCCGTTTCTCCATCATAATAAATAACTTTCGGAGCAAAATCCTGCTGATCTTCAATAAAGAAATAAAGTATTCCTGTACGAGGTAAATAATCCTGTAAACTGGTTATAGAGGCACAATTAATCTGAGCAATAAACTGATATCCTTTTTTCTCTTCATCAATTGTTACCGTCGGATAATTTACATTTGCAGGTAAATCAGGAAGTCCACCAAATCGGGTATTCCCAAGTTCATCATAAGCATCAGGAATTGTCGTAACAAAATTTACGGCATGACGCGCAATTTTAGAAACTCCATTTTCATATTCCTGAAAGTCGGTTTTTTTAATAGCTTTTTGAAGGTTTGAATTTAAATCCGAATCGTTTCGTGCATAAAATATTTGATCATCATAAGGTATCACACCACTATTATCTGCGCCTTTATAGGTATAATCCAGTAAAATCATTTTCTTTTCCAATTCTAAATCGAGTTCTGGAATATTTTCAAGCCCCGAAGGAAGTGATTTAAGTGGATTATTTTTAATATGTAATTTTCTGAGATTCTTTAGTTGGGTATATGAATTCGGAATATCCGTAAGCTGATTTCCGTCTAAATGCAAAACCTCCAAATTTTCAGGTATTGACTTAGGAGCGGATTCCAAATTGTTATTTTCAAGATAACAAAATTTAAGTTTTGAAAGATACTGCAATGTGTACGGATGAATTCCTTCGACTTTACTTCCCGTTAGTAATAAATGTTCTAATTCACGAAGATCCCCTATCCATTCTGGGAATTTTGTAACGGCTGAAATCCCCCAAAGATGCAGACTTTTTAAATTCTTAATATACTTGATTGGTGTTGGTATTTCAGTAAACGCTTCGGCTTCTTTACTGTTATTTGTAAACTGAATTGAAAGGTTTTCTAAATTAATTAATGAATGAAGTTCTTCTCGTAATTCAATTGGATCTGGATCTTTTAATTTCAATTGACGAACAATTTTTGGCGATACTTTTTCCAATTCTTTTAGCAACGTAAAATCATACTTTTCCCATTCTAATTCTTCTACATTTATTTTTTTAGCCAAACTTATCTTGTATCTTTTAGGATCCCATTTATCTTCGAGATAACCAGTTAATCCTACCCATCCTTCTTTTAGAGTAACATGACCAGTAAAAGCAATCAAATAATTAAAACCTCTATCCCATAAATAATGATTATAACTTTCGTCCCTGCCTTTTTCAAACGGAATAACACCAGTTGGAATTCCTTGGTTATAAATCTGAGCAAGAGAAAAATTTAATGCTACTGCCCCGTTATACGAATCTATTATATAACCATGTTTTTTCTCATCAAATTCAGGAATAATTCCTTCTAGATTAACATACAAAGTTCCATTTACAGAAGCACTGCATTCTGGTAAAAACTGCAATTCGATGTCATCTATTATCCAATATTCTTTGCCGTCTTCCGGAATAGAAAATTCTTGTATAATTGGAGGAATGTCGTTTTCTTCTTCATCATCAAAATCTAAATTTTTATCTGATTCTGTGTGATAATAAAGATCAAGTAAAAACTGAGGAAGTTTATTTATTGCTTCTTTAGGATTTCCAAAATATTCAAGACTTTTCCATATTTCTTCAAAAAGAGGTTCATAAAAATCTCTGTTTTTTATTTTACAATCGCCTTTAAAAATATAACAAAATTCATCGCTTATTTGGACAATTGCATAATAATAAAAGAGACCATCGTTTGATTTCAACAACTGAATATTTGATGTATGACCTGCTAATTGAATTTCTTTTTCCTCTATCAGCTTCGTTTCTTGGTCTTCGTGTTTACAAGATTCCCAGTAGCGTAAAACAAGTGTCTCTCCAGTAAATTCATTAAAAAATGCTACAGGAATAAGCGTTGTCGTTGCATACGATAAATAATCACTCTTGGGCAGTTCGTGAGCTGCTCGAATGCTTTCCCAAACCACCTGCATATTGGTGTAAACAGAAGGAATTAAAAGAGAAAATGTTTCGGTTTCAAATTTTTGATTTTCCATAAAAAGTGTATTTTGGCTTATATTAATAATTTAAAAAAATCAGTTATTCCAGCGTAATCAGAATTTTATTTAGTGTTATTACATCTTCTTTATAACGCGGATAATCTGTTATATTTCTAATGCTATGATTTTGATTGTTGGTTAAACCAATTCCTAGTGTTTCTTCAAATGACGATTCCATAACCAAACCATTTAAAATACAATCTGCGATATATTCTGAATGGTTTTCAAATTTTGGAATTAAGTTTAAATTCTTGATTATAAAAGGTTTTAAAATGGCTTTTTGATCTGCTGTTATTCCCGCCATTGGAAGAAAAAGAAGAAATAAATTTGGATATTTTTCAAAAGCCAATAATTCTTCTAATGTAAAAAACCAAGCTTCAAAATGACCGCCAAGATTACCAATGTAAATATCGTTTAGAAAAAAATTGATTTCATATTCTGCAAATTCAACAGCAAAATTCAGATTATCAGTTATTTGTCCAGTTACATATTTTGGGTTTTCTTCGATGTCATCGTGATTAAAAAATTCCCTTTCCCAATGATAAAAATCAGTTTCATTGGTTTCTACGACTTCTACAGCTTCATCAATATTTTTTTCTTCTTTTTCATCATAACCTCTAAACCAGCACAAATAAAATTTCCAAAAGAATGTATTATTGCTTAGTTCTTGAATTGGTATCTCTAAATTCATTTTCCTTTGATTTGATGATTATATTTTAGTTCTTTTGCCCATATAATAACGGTATTGATTATCAAAAGCATATCCTCTTTCATCAATTACTTTAAAATGAAAATTATCCAGACTTTTAGTTTTAATAATTTTTACTTCGTCACTTATGGTTCGTACAAAATAGGCTTGTTTGTCATCTTTTGCATAAAAGGCATTATCACATTCGAGATAATACGTCCCATCAAGACAGGTTTCTAAAATTTTAAAAGTATCTGGATTGGCATCAGGAATTATTTTTCCTTTAAAAAACACATGCTTTTTATCCTTTCCGAGATTACCAATCAATTCTGGATTTGGAATTGTAAATGAATCTATATCAACATTTTCAACCAATACCGTATCTCCAAAATAGAGTTTATCATGTATCACGGCATAATAATCATTTAGATAGTTTGCTTTGCTGTAATCAAAAGGCATTTTGTCATTGTGCCGATAATAATTTCCATTTGAAAAAGTATAGCCTTTTTTAACATCTAAAACTTTAAAATCCTGTGGATCTGCATCTTCTAAAACACAAAAACTACAAAATGCACTTTGTAGATAAACATGATTTTTATCTACAAAATAGATTGTTGATGCAAAATCATCTTCTGATTCGGCATTCGTTGCTGTAATTGTAAAAGTTTCAAAATCAATAATTTTATAAAATTTATTAAAGACTTCGCTTTCATAAAAGAGAATGAATTCATTATCAATAATTTTGTAACCTTGGTCTATATCTTTAATCATATCTATTTGTTTTTCTATCTGATAATCTTTAGTTCATCAGAATTTTTAGATTTGTGCAGGTAAATTGTATGCACTTTTGGCATTGCATTTTTGGCGGTTTTTGAAATCAAAGGAGAATAACCATAACTGAGTAAATCTTTGCAAACCAATGTTACCATTTTACCATTTCCGTAAAATTTGAGTTCGGCATTCTGACAAGGAAAAATAAAATTTCGTTCTTCACCCGCGTATTTAAACATTTCGTTTGCTAAATCTTTACCAAAATCAGATCCATACCAAGGTTTAGAAAGTGCTTCTTCTTGAATACTTGTCTTTAGTAAATCAACATATTCCTGCTGTTTTTTGTTTGTCAAAATATCTTTGAATTTCTCATAAAAAACATCTACTTGTTGTCTTAATTTGGAATCATTTCTCAAATCTTTACTTTCTGCCCAGCCTTTAATTTTCCATGTAATGTCTTTATCGGTAACATCAAAGGCTGTTTTAAATTCTTTATAAGGTAGATCTGCATCTATTTTCGATGTTTCAAAAAATACAACTTGCCATTCATATTGTTCTCCTTTTTCTTTTGCAGCGAGAATATCTAACATAGACATCGGCTCTTTGCTTTTTAGTATAGTGATTTTTACTTTCGCATTTTTACTAATCACATTTTCAAAAGAGGCTTCTGTTTTTTTCTGAGGATAGATTCTAATGGTTATTTCCTGTCTGCCAGGTTGCAGCATATATTGGTTTATTTCTTTTTTTGAAGAATATCCTCCTCCTAATCCAAAATAACTGACAACAGGGACATCATTAACCAACACTTCGTACGAACAATCATGACTCTCATTTTTTAAAGTAAACAGCATTCCTTTATTCGTTTGAATTGTTTCTGTCGTCTTCTTGTTTTGATTTTGCCCGCATAAAGAAATACTTAGAAAAAATAATAAGCCGATGGTTATAAAATTTCTATTTCTCATTTTAAGATTGTCCCCAATGAAATTCGCAATTACTAAAATTTAATGCTTTCAAATCATCTTTATCAATTAAAACGCTAAAGACGCCTTCATCATTAAATCCGTTTTCACCTATTTGCAGTAAAACTATTTTATTCGAATTAACGATGTCCAATATTTGTTTTTCCTGAGCTTGGCAATGTGTAAAGATTCCGAAAATTTTAGAGGTTTCACTTCCTTCAAAATAATCCCATAACAAACCGTCTTCATTGGTGTATTCTTCTTCATCTTCGTATTCTGGTTGGCGATAACGGCTTGAAAGTTTTTCTTTATTCGCAAAAGCTTCTTTTATTAAAACCCCTTCAAAAAAATTATCTTCGTGATCTTTTACCACTCGAACCAATTCGCTGTTCTCGATATCAGCATAAACGACAAGTCCTTTATCTTCCATAATATCAGCAAAGAAGAATAAATGACCTGTTTTTGGCAGTAATCCAGATGCGTCGTGCGGTGCAATTTGCTTTAAATCTAATTGTCCTGCAAAACGAAGATCATCTGGGTATTGAAAATCTTTTGGAAGATCGGCAATTGGTCCGCCGTAACGTGAATGTCCTAACGGAATATCCAGCGTGCCAGCTTTTACTAATAATCCGTCTTCTAATAATATTTCAGGCATTTCTAAACTGTCTCCGTAATAATGTTTTGTTGCCGGACGTAATTCTATAATGTCAAAGGTTTCTTTTTTCATTTTGTTCTAATTTATGATAAACTAAGGCTAATAATTGTTCCTGAATATTTTATAAAATCTCGACAATTAAACTTCGTAAATAAAAGGCGGATGTCCTGTTTCAATATGTTTTAACTGAGTCGGAGTTCTAAATCTCATACTTACTTTTAACTCAAAGATGATCTCTTTATTTGTTGATTCACTTAGAAAAACTTTTACCCATAAAGGATATCTGTAATTAGGCATTGAGAGAAAATCAACAACTTCATCGACAGTAAATTTTCTATTTTCAACATTTTTATTTGTTAAAATCCATAATCGAACAATGTCATCCGAAGAATTGTATGTTACATTGTTTTCTTTAACAGGATACACTGTAAAAAATAATGTTTTATCTATTGAATCTGCTGTAATTTCTTGTATCGTTTTCAGTAGATTGGTTTTAAAATCTTCTTTTGTCATGTGTTATCTCTTTGGCGCATACAAACAATCAATCTTCATCGTCCTCTTCATATTCTTCATCATCGTACGAAAGATAATCCCAATCTATAGCAACGTTTTCAAGAAGATCATCAAAACGTTCTTGATCATAAGAGCCTATAAACGCTGCTGTACAATTATTTTCTTTATCAAAAGAAAGGCTGATTGCAATACAAAAATCATCTGTATATATTTTTTGATTATCGCGGCTGATTTCAGGAATTAATGCAAAATTGTTTTCTATAAAAAGCACGTCATTGGAATCAATTGGTCCAATATAATTTCCGTTATACTGCAATCCGCCAAAAGTACCATTGTAAATGGCCATCATTACTAAAAAATCTTCCGCAGTTTGAGTTTCAATTTCCCAGTTTGATTTTTCGATCGTATCGTAATTTCCATAAACCGGCGGATTATCCAATTCTAAATCTTCTTTTTTGATTCCCCAAATTACAACTCCTTGATTTTCTTCATAAATAAGCAGGAAACCATCGTCAGAAAAATGAACTTCTTCGGGTTTAAAAAGGGTATTGTAACTATAATTAAGGTTTTCTTCTTTTCCTAAAAGCAGGTAAAATTCGCGTAGTTTAGACGGCAGTGTAATGTCTAATCGTGTTTCAAGTTCAGAAATTTCTTTTTCCGAAAAACCAGGGTTTTCATTTTCAGAGAGGTTGTAAAGGCGTTTAATATGCTGTATCATTCTTCTATATATATTCTGATAATTGCTAAAATACGCAATTGTTGTAAGATTACAATTATCTTTTCTTTAAGGTTTTGCATTTTGTACTAAATTTTTACTAGTCATTTTTTTTTGACTAATTGACTAATACTGTAGTAAAAAAGACCTTTGTAAAAAAAAAGTCGAAAGTAAAATGAAAATACTATCGCTGTTATTAATCTTGATAAGCAGTGTAAACTGCCAGTCGCAAACAAAGTCAAAAATGAATGAAGAAAAAACAAATCCTTTATTGTGTGATCCTGTTAGCGGTATGTGCGAAATGCCTGCCGGTAAAAATTCTAATGAAACTTTTTCTATTATAGCAGAAGATAAGCCTGTCAAAATCATTTATTATACCGATCCTATTTGCTCTTCGTGCTGGGGAATTGAACCGCAGCTCCGAAAATTAAAACTTGAATATGGTGACTATTTTGAAATTGATTATAGAATGGGCGGTTTACTGCCTGATTGGAATTACAACAGCGGCGGGATCAGTAAACCGTCTGACGTTGCGCGCCATTGGGACGAGGCAAGTTTGTATTACGAAATGCCGATTGATGGTGATGTCTGGCTCGAAGATCCTTTAGATTCTTCTTATCCGTCTTGTATTGCAATGAAAGCGGCGCAAATGCAGAGGAAAGAAAAGACTGTAAAGTTTATGCGTGTTCTTCGTGAAAAACTTTATTTTGAAAAAAAGAATATTGCAAAATGGGAAAATATCGAGGAAGCTGCTAAAATAGCCGACTTGGATATTCAAAAATTAAAAACGGATTATGAGGGCGATGCTAAAAAACTTTTTCAGGAAGATTTAAATCTCGCAAAATTATTGAGCGTTAGAGGTTTTCCGACTTTGCTTTTTGCTGATTGGAATCAAAATCAATTGACTGTTTACGGCTCTAAACCTTATGCATCATACGAAAATGCGTTATTAGCTTTATTTCCTGAAGCCAAAAAGAAAAAAATTCCGAATGAAAATTCATTATCTATTTTTGAAATATATCCGACACTTGCCCCAAAAGAATATGCTGTAATTTTTGATATTTCAATTAATCATGCCACTATCATCTTAGAAGAATTATTTGAGAAAGGAAAACTAGAAAAAAAGAAAATAAAAAACGGAACGTTATATTCTAAAAAATAAAATATAAGCCTAAATCCTAGTGGTAAAATGTTCCGCTAGGAACATATCATCGGTAGTTCCGCGAGAAACATATCATCGGATGTAGATCGTTCCGTAGGAACGTTTGATATTATAGAATTGGTTCTTTAAAAATATATTGATTATCATATTCTATTTCAAATGCTTTCAGATATTCTATATATTCCTCCAGAAATGTTTTTTTATTATGATGCTGCTCCTGATTCTGTATGTATCGAATAACATTTGAAACATGGCTTTTTGAATATGAAAATGCACCATAACCTTCCTGCCATGCAAAATTTATACACAATTTCTGTTCTTTAATCCACTTGCTGGTTTCTGTCTTTACGTTTTGAATTAGTGAAGAAATAGATTGTGTTGGACGCATTCCGATAAATATGTGGATATGATCTGGCATACTGTTTATGCAAAGCATTTTATGATGGTTAGATTGGATTATACCTGTAATATATTGGTGTAACCTGTCTTTCCATTCTGGAGCAATTAATGCTTTTCTATATTTTACAGCAAAGACAAATTGGATGTGTAATTGTGTATATGTATTGGCCATACGAACAAACGTTCTACTACCGAACAGACGTTCCTACGGAACGATATAAAATTGATTATTATTTTTTCTACCGATTAGATGTTCCTAGCGGAACATTTTTCTCGGGCGCGAATTTTCATTTCTTATGCAAATCTATATTATTTTAATCATATAAAACTTACTTTTTATAATTTATTGTCAATTTCCTCGATAATTATTTCGGCTACCATATCAATTGCCTGACTTACAATTTCTTCTGCATTTCCTTTGAATTCGAAACGTTTTGCAACTTCTTTTTCTGGAAAAACAATATTTATAAAGATGGTTCCAACCGGTTTCGATTTGGTTTCGCTTCCTCCAGGCGTAGTTAATCCAGTCAACGCTACACAAATATCGGATTGTACATAACGGTAAAAATTTTGTGCCATTAATTTGGTGACAATTCCCGATTCTGCAGTATATTTTTTGATTGTTCCGTGCGGGATAGAAAGCAAATCTTCTTTCATAGAAGCATGGTAGCAGACAATTCCGCCAATTAAAATTTGTCCCGAATTAATTACAGTCGAAAATTCATAGCTGAGTTTTCCTGCCGATGCACTTTCTACAAAAGTAATCGTGAGATTTTTTTCTATTAAGCTTTTACAACAACGGGTAACTTTATCTGAAGCCATAATTCTAAATTTTAAACTACATTAAAATTAGAATCTCAAACTGATACATATTTATACAATTTCGTACAGAACTTATATTCTAATTAACTGAAAATTATAGAACTACTAATTATTTTTCTGTAAGATAATCCGCTGTCTCGTCTATTAACTTTGTAAAAATGCTCATTACAACAAAATAAACTAAAAATATATAGTTATGAAAAATTCAATCAACGAAGATTACGGACACATTGATCCAGACTTCATAGACCAAAATACACTTATTGACGGTACTTATTCTGTTGAAGATGAGTACAAACAAGAATTGAAAAAAAATGATCAGAAAGAATTCGGAGAAAGCGATCCCGATCATTACGAACAAAACACACTTATTGATAATGATAATTATGCAAGAGATGAAGATCCATATCAATATCAAGAAGAGTTTATTGAAGATCCTAAACATCCGCAAGGTGATTTTGAGCCAAACACCACTACTATTCGATCAGAGAATATTCCGAATCAGGAACGTATTATTAATGAAGATGATGCGATTACGAATGATGGAACAGAAGATGATTTAAACGACAATTACGATCCTGAAGTTGACTATGAAAATGATCTTGAAAAAGACGGTGATCTAGACAATAACGATGAACCAGAAGATATGGACGATTTTGAAGCTGAACATTATCCTGAAAATCATCCGAGAGAATAACAGTTTATAATTGATTATGGAAATTGAAACTCAAATTATCTGGCTCTTTATTCTTGCTATACCCATTTCGTGCATCAGCTGGACAGTAACGCACGAGGAGATTTTTAGAGAACCACATGAATGGTGTGTAAATCGGTCTAAAAATGACAGGTATTTGTTGTCACGAAAGTTCTTTTATCTGCTTACCTGCGAATATTGTTTCAGTCATTATGTTACGATCTTCTTTTTGCTCTTTACTAATTATAAACTTTTGTTAATTGATTGGAGAGGCTATATTTTGGCAGGCTTTTCGCTGGTTTTTGTAGCAAATATCTATATGAGCCTTTTTGCATTATTGCGTCAGGCGATTAAAAAAGAAAAGGTTGAAATCGAGAAAATTGAAACCGAAACAACTGATTTAAAAAATTAAATAATTAAAACAAGTATAACTAAATAAATTAACATCATGGAAAATTTAAATTTCATAGACCCTCTTTTACACGGAATTACACCTCAAACTTTAAACAATAAAAATCTATCAGTAAAACAATTGGCTTGTGCTGGAGTTGGTGCACTTTTGGCAGCAGCAGTTCTGAAAAAAACAGGACATCCTAAAGTTGGAGCTGTTGTTGGCGGTTTAGCATTACCATTATTAGCGTCTGCAGGTTATAAAAAATTCTGCGAGGTTAAGAAAGAAAAAAACGACGCGAAAGCAAGCAGCGGTATCGAATACAATCATTAATCTGATTTTGATAAAGTTATAAAAAAAACAGCGCTTTTATGGCGCTGTTTTTTTTGTTTCAAGTTTTTGAAGTTTCAGGTTTCAGGTTCAGTTGAATGACAAAAAATATTACTTCTTATGAAATATTTCCCTCAACCCAATTTAAAGCTTTATTAAAATCTACTTTTTTAAAACCTCTAAATTCTCCTGGAACAATATAACTGAATCCGTTTGTGAACGAAATAATTTCTTCTGTATCTGTTATTATGGCGGCACGATTCCATTTTCCTAAATGTTTAAGTCCTAAAAGCGCGTCTTGAAGCCATGCTCCAGCGGTGAAATTTTTAATATCGGTATCTAAAACCAATAGAAAATTGATTTCATTTGTTTGTTTTACTAAATGTTCTACAGCAGGCACAACTGCTGTTAAAAAATCTTCTTTGGTCACTTCTGCCAATGCTCGAAAAGCAACTATATTATCTGTTGTATCAATTTGATGTATCATGATCTGTTTTTTTTGAAATTATATTTATAATATACTAATAAAGAATCTATTAGCACACAAAAACCTAACTCAAATATACTGATTTCTGCAAGTTAAACCTTATCATTTAACATCGCTTTTTTATATATTTTTAATTAACCCCTAAGTTATATAACAAAAAAAGGCTGTCATCGCTGACAGCCTTTTTCATTACATTAAAACCAAAAAATGTAACGTCCTTAAAACCATTATGGCAAATGGGTTTCTTTTTTATTTCTTTATGAAACGTTTTATGGTTTGTCTGCCGTCTTTTTCAAGAATAAGGAAATAAATACCTTGCTTTAATTGACTAACATTCAAACTATTTTCATTTATTTTTTGAGAGTCGACAACTGTTCCCTGCGCATCGATAACTGTCGTTTTACCACCAATTACATCTGTTGTAAACGATAATAAATCTGCAACAGGATTTGGATATACAATTAGTACATTACTTTCTGCTTTAGCTGCAATTTCAGAAGTTGCTGCAATTGGCGCTGCATTGCCAACTTTCGTAATTCTGATCCAGTTGATATTCATTCCCGTATTCTGAATGTAGATTCCGAAATTGTAAGTTCCTGCATTTACGTTTACGGTTTGTGTTACCGTCTGCCAATTTTGCCAGCCTCCTGTATTTGGAATAGTTACATTTCCTAAAATAATAGTTCCTCCATTTAAATCTGAAGAAAGCACACCGCCTGAAGCACTTGCAACTCTGTATTCAATTAAATACGAACCCGTTGTTGGGAAATTAATGTTGTTGTAAGCCAGCCAGTCACCAGTTTCGGTATAACCCACATTAGATCCTCCACCAGTGTCTGTCGTAGCTTCGACCTGAATGCCGCTCATCGCTGAGTAATCTTCGGCCTGAATTAAATTTGAAGTTTGAGAAGTTGTCGTAGCAATTAGTTTCCACTGCCCACAGGTTTGATTGTTGTTGTCCCATTGCTGTACGATTGCGCCAGAAGCAGTGCTTGCTCCGGCCACCTCAACAATTCTGCCGCTGTGACGGGCAACAATTTTATAATAACCATCTCCTGTCGAAACTAAAATAAACTGCTGATTCGTCGTTCCGTTATATGGATATTGCTCCACTCGTATACCATTTGCTTTATTAAAACCATTCACGTCCATTGACTGACCGCTGTGATTGGCAATAATTTTATACATTCCGTCTCCTAAATGCGTAAATGTAAATTTCTGATTGTTTCCAGAAGTCAAACCTCCCTGATTAATTCCGGCTCCGTTTGCCATACTTGCTGTCCAAACATCCATATACAAACCGCTGTTTCTGTTTTGAAGAAAGAACGTCTGGTTTCCTAAAGTAGCCGTTCCGTTTGCAATAATTCTGATCGAACTTACTTTATCATTCCATGTTGTATTCAAACAAGAATTATCAGCATTAATAACCGTTGATGTTCCCGTAAAATTATCATCCATATACAAAATTGCCTGATAACCTTGAGTAATTCGAAGTGACGAAATATCATCATTTAAAACTCCTAACGAATTTAAACGAGCCAAATTATAATCGCCGATTGTTAATCCGCCTGAAAATCCTGTATAGTTACAATCTTTATAAACCGTAATTACATCGGTTGAAGCTGCAATATTTCCTCCTGGCGGAATAGTTCCTGTAATCGAATAACTCCCGATAGAACCATAAGCTGAATAACCTCCTGCTCCAGCATTTCCTGCTCCGTTTCCGTCAACACCGATAAAATATTTTCCTGCTGGAAGATTGACATTCATAGAAGCATTTAAAGCAAACGGATCCGAATTCCAATACGTTCCCATTTCTGCTCCTGCCGAATTATACAATCGGATCAAAAGATGCAGATTTCCGTCTCTAGAAACCGTATTCGCATTTATAGAAACATTTCCGCCTCCAGTTGTAAAAGTGAAGAAATCATAATCGGCTTCACTGGAAATAATTCCGTTTTTTTGATTGATTTGTCCGCTTGAATTATAATCTAAAGCAGCTGCAGAAGCTGTTGTATTTCCGTAATCGTCACCGCGGTATCCAACTCCAAATTTAGCACTGGCAATAATCGCTACATCATCTTGTTTGTTGTTCGCATTGTTGTATTCTCCTTTACTCCATTGTACAACAGGTCTGTAATAACCTGCCCCCATAATCGGCGCCCAAGAAGTTCCGTCAAGACCTAAGAAATAATCTTCTGCGGGACTTGTACGTCCGTCATGCCCTAAGTCAAAAGTATGCCCCACTTCGTGAGAAGAAGCGTCTCCGCCTGATTTTCCAGAAGTGATAAAAACCCAGCAAGGAACATCGTTATCCCAATTAAAAGAGCCAATATACGCTACCCCGCCCGCTCCCGGCGCTGCTGTATTGGTCGGCGTTACTACAACTCGCATTCTTCTGTTTCTTGGATAAGAATTAAAAACGGCTTCGTTTGTGGTAACGTTTACATTAAACGGACGATAATCTTCTGAAACTACTTCCCAATGCTGTTGTACTGCTGCATCACTCATTCCTGATGCGGCCGCATTGATGGCATTTCCGTTGTTCCAAAGATTTCCTGCCGGCATATAATAACCATCAAAATCTAACATTATACAACCCGCAGCGCCTGGCAAACTTTGCAGATCTAACAAAGCTGGTGCAATTGCCGTTGCTGCTGTTTTACTTGTTGTATTGTCTTTTGTTGGAACATTTTTATAATCGATACAAACCAAAGTATTGATATCTACTTTTTTTACAAAAGCATTTCCTTGTGCATCCGAAAAGTATTTGTAAGCTTCTCTGGTTTTCTTTAAAATAATATGCCCTTCAAGCGATTTATCTTTTACTTTGATATAAAAAGAAGATTCGGCTATGTTTTTAATTTCTCCGATTAAAAACTCTGTTGATTCGTTGGACTCTTTGTAGTTTATTTTTCCGTTAAAATTTACTTTTTCTGCTTGAAGTAAAACGGTTTTCTCAGCAGTTTTTCCAGTTGCAGAAACTGCGAGTCCTTTCTTTAAATTGTTCATAAAGGTTTTACTCGATCCTAATGAAGTTTGAGCAATGGCAAAACTTCCAAAAGCGAGAAACAGTAATATACTAAATCGAAATTTGTAATTGTTTTTCATATAATTTGGGGATTAATGATGAAATTGTTTAATATTTAATGTTTAATGTTTTTAACACATAGAGACATAGGTTTTTGTTTGATGCGGGGAAGGTTTTTGAAAGAAACTTGTTTCTCACACATAGGCATGTTAGTAATAGCTTTGTCAAAGTTTCAAACTTTGACAAAGCTTATGCAATAGAACTATGTTTGTTTAAACAAGTGAAACGCCTTTTTCAGGTTTCAAAAATCTATGACTCTATGTGTTTAAGATCTAAGCTTTATTTCTTAATAAAACGTCTCACCGTTTTGATTCCGTTTTTTTCTAAAGAGATTAGATAAATACCGCTTTTTAAAGTCGAAACATCGATGCTGTTGTTATTCACAGTTTGAGAAGAAACTGTTGCACCGCCTTCTGTATTGATGATATTTACATTACCGCCAGAAACCTCAGCTGTAAAGAAAAGTTCACTTTCTGTCGGATTTGGATAAATACTCAAGCTTTGAATGGCATCTGACGGAGCAGCCGATTTTGCCGCTAAAGCCGAAGCTGCTTTTGTAATTCTAAACCAGTTTATATTGAATCCTGTGTTTTGAACATATATTCCGAAGTTATACGTTCCTGCATTTACGTTCACCGTTTGTGTAATGGTCTGCCAATTCTGCCATCCGCCTGTATTTGGAACATTAACAGCTCCAAGCTGAATTGTTCCTGCATTTAGATCAGATGATAATCTTCCGCCTGTAACAGCACTAGACACTCGGTATTCAATTACATAGTTTCCAGAAGTTGGGAAATTAACATTGTAATACGCCATCCAATCTCCGGTATCACAGTAACCAACATTTAATCCGCCGCCGGTATCTGTGGTTGCTTCTGTTTGTACACCGCTCATTGTATTGTAATTTTCAGCCTGAATCAAAGTTCCTGTTCCAGTTGGCGGGTTACTCCCTTTTACTACTTGATCAACAGCTGTAAGTAATGATTTTGCACCCGTTGCATCTTGTGATAATTCCCAAATCATAACTCCTGCAGCATTTTGAATTGCAAAAGTTGTTTTTTGTTTAATCGTTGGAATTCCGTTATAATAAATCGTATTTCCAACCTGATCCAGATTTTCTGCTCCAGGATATTGCGCTACGATATTTGCAAACGAAATTCCTTGGTTGGCAGAAGCTCCAAATCCGTAACCGTAAAATGGAAGTCCGATAACCGCTTTGCTTGCTGGTAAGCCACGTCCTGTCCAGTAATTAAACTGATTTACCGCCATGCTGTATGGAGAATGCTGTCCTGGATTTCCAGGTGCCCAAGGTCCTGTTGCATCATACGCCATAATATTGATCCAGTCATAAGCTGCAAAAGTAGATGCAGGTACATTGGCACCACCATATCCTTCTGAAAGCGCTGCTGTAATCAATTTTCCATTAGCATGAAGTTTATTAGCTAAAGCAATTACAAATCCGCCGTAATCACCATTAATGGCTGGTCCTTCCAAATCAACATCGACTCCGTCAAAATTATGGGCTACAACATAATCGTAGATTTTTTGAACAAAAGCCGTTCTGTTGGCAGATGTAATTAAATTGAAATAATTGTCGCGAATGGCTCCTCCCTCAGAAATTGCTCCTCCTCCAAGTGAAACAAAAACTTTTACACCATTAGCATGTGCAGTATTGATAATCGCATTATTTCCTGAATTAAAAGTCAGGTAACCATTAGCATCCGGATTTTCAAACGCAATATTAATATGCGTTAATTTACTGTATTGAATGGTATTCGCAAAGGAATTTAAATCAACCCAGTTAGGAACATACGCGATTACTTTTTTCTGTGCAATCGACAGATTAAAAACTCCTAACACTAAAATTATTGTCCATTTTAGCGGCAATCTTTGGTAATTGTTTTTCATAATGAATTGTTTTAACAGATTAATAATTTGTAAATAAGGGGTGTTGAATTTTAGATTTTAGATTTTAGATTTTAGATTTTAGATTTTAGATTTTAGATTTTAGATTTTAGATTTTAGATTTTAGATTTTAGATTTTAGATTTTAGATTCGTTTGAATTGGACAAAGTCCAATTCAAACGAAATCATTTATAACTAACAGTAAATCAATCTAAAATCTAAAATCTGCAATCTAAAATTATTTCTTAATAAAGCGTTTGATCACTTTTTTACCATTCTGATCAAAAACCACAAAATAAATTCCAGTTCTTAATCTTGATACATCAATACTGTTGTCATTGATTTTTTGCTGTGAAACTTCAGTTCCAGTCTGATCTATAATACTTACTTTTTCGCTGCTTACTGGTATAGTTAGGTAAAGCGTACTTTCTGCCGGACTTGGATAAACAGTAAGTTCAGTTACTGCTACTTCTTGTTCTGCAGTTTCAACAGAAGCTGTTCTTGCAGTTGCTCCTGCTCCAACTTTTGTGATTTTAATCCAATTGATATTCATTCCGGTATTTTGAATGTAGATTCCGAAATTGTATGTTCCTGCATTTACATTTACGGTCTGCGAAACGGTCTGCCAGTTTTGCCATCCTCCAGTATTTGGAACAGTTACATTTCCTAAAACAATAGCGCCGGCATTCAAATCTGAAGAAAGTACACCTCCTGAAGCACTTGCAACTCTATATTCAATTAAATAAGAACCCGTTGTTGGAAAATTGATGCTGTTGTATGCTAACCAATCGCCTGTTTCTGTGTAGCCTACATTTGAGCCTCCACCTGTATCTGTAGTCGCTTCAACCTGAATACCGCTCATTGATGAGTAATCTTCTGCCTGAATTAAAACTGACGTTTGAGAAGAAGTCGCTGGAACCAGCTTCCATTGTCCGCAAGTTTGGTTGTTATTATCCCACTGTTGTACAATAGCGCCCGAAGCTGTACTTGCTCCAGCAACCTCAACAATTCTTCCGCTGTGACGGGCAACAATTTTATAGAATCCGCTTCCCGCATCTACCAAAATAAACTGCTGATTGGTTGTTGCATTGTACGGATATTGCTCTACACGCGCACCATTAGCTTTGTTGAAATTATTGATATCCATAGACATACCGCTATGATTCGCTATGATTTTGTACATTCCATCTCCTAAATGTGTGAAAGTAAATTTCTGATTGTTTCCAGAAGTTAAAGCACCTTGATTAATTCCTGCACCGTTTGACATGCTCGCAGTCCAAACATCCATGTAAAGATTACTGTTTCTGTTTTGAAGGAAGAAAGTCTGGTTTCCAAAAGTGGTAACACCATTAGGAAGAATTTTTACCGAAGTAACTTTGTCATTCCAAGTGGCATTCAAACAAGAAGTATCTGAAGTAATTACAGTGGAAGTTCCTGTAAAATTATCATCCATATATAAAATTGCTTTGTAACCTTGTGCAACTTTTAGTGACGAAATATCATCATTTAAAACTCCTAATGAATTTAAACGAGCCAGATTATAATCTCCAATTGTTAACCCGCCAGAGAAACCGGTGTAGTTGCAATCTTTATAAACTGTAATCACATCTGTAGTAGCCGGAACAGAAGGAACCGTTCCTGCATAACCTCCAAAAACAGCAATTACTTTTGTCGGCTGCGGCGAATGAAGCGATGGCGACTGATCGGCAACATCATCATAAGCAAATCCGTAAGCCAGATTATCAATATTAATTCCTGGTAAATGCCAGAATTTAGAATAATGATTGGTTGGGTTAACCTGATAATATTTTGAAGCATCATACCAGTTTTGCTGACCCGGATTTGCTGTTGTAGTATTCACAACATGACGGTTGATTGCAGCTGTTAACTGAGCCTGAATCACAAGATCCAAATCTCCATCAACCAATCTTCTGTCTAGAACTCCTTTTCCTTCAAGCGCTTCTTGTGTGCTTGGACGATTTTGAACGCGTCCTGTTCTTCCCACAAAGGCACCCGACTGCCCAACCATTTCCAGCTGTTCACCAATAACTCTTCCTTTAAAAACTCCCGCATCACCGGCATAAAAAATCAAATCTTCATTTTTGTATTTGTTCCAGATGGCATCAATATAGGATTTCAAATAATTGGCATATTGACCAGATCCTTCCGCGTAAGCAGCAGTTTTAGATGGCGCTGTGATTTCTCCCGTTGCATCGTTTACACAACCTTGAAATTCTGCTGGAACATTTGCTTTAAAAGCGGCTACGATATCAGCGTGTTTTTTCAAATCTCCCACTTTTTTCTGATAGCCGTTTGCACCGAATAATTCTAATCCCATTGGGTATTTATACGAATCTACACGAGTTGGATTTCCGAAGAAACCGTGCTGATTGTTCGTCAATTCGATCATTTCATACAAAATTCCCTGATTCGGATCGGTTGCATTCTGCGGATTCGGCGATGCATATCCTGAAGGAGCTCCATTGGCACCAAAAAAGTAGAAGTACAACTGTGAACCTTTAGAAATAAAAACTCTACATCCTGCAATTAAAGGCAGTGTAAATGTTTTGTTCGGAATTTCACTCAACTTAGTAAAACAAGCTGCGTATTTTGAGTTTTGTCCCGGACCGGTATTACCACCGTAAGTGGGTCCCGTAACAGTGTTATAAGATGCATTCATTGGTAAAACCTGACTTGTTTTGGCATTTACCCAAACGTGGTTTCCTGTGGTATAATCAATTCCGACAATGGCTACATACAACTCATTATCGTTAAAAGGCGATGTATTACTAATCGTGAACGGAATCGCGCCTTGTCCGTACATTAGATTTGAAAACACTAAAAATAGTGCCGTCAAAATCGAAAATCTTTGAAGTCTAATTTTATTCATATCTAAATAATTTTGGGGTTACGTAAATAGATTATAAACTAAAGCCATTCAATAAATAATGACTTAATGATCCGTCAGGTGAAATTTTTGGTGCTATCCATTTAAATTTAATTCCGGCTTGTTCTTTTATGGGGGATTTATTTTTAAAACAAATGACACCCAACGGACTTTTTTATTATTTTTTAATCAGCTTTTTGGTCCAGCTTTTTTGATCTGATTTGAAGTTTAGAATGTAAATTCCTCTTTCTAATCTGCTGATATCAATCATGCTTTCATTTGCATTACTTTCAGGTTTATTCTGAATAACTAATGTTCCTGAATTATCATAAATCGAAATAATTTTATTGTCTAAATTTTCAGGTATTGCCACTTGAATATAATTGCTCGCCGGATTTGGATACATAGCAAATGCCACTTCTTCATTCGTAGGCACAGCTTCTGTATTCAAAGCCATTCTAGCTGTCGAAGCCGATCCGTATGCTTCAATTTCATATAAAGAATATCCGTACGGCGCCAAAGCTTTCGTGGTGCATAAAATTCTCAAATACCTTCCTGATCCGCTTACTGCTAAATCATCTGTACCGCCGTCAGAAGCAGTTTGAGTATTGATGGTTTCATTTTCTGTAAAAACATTATCCGTAGAAAGTTGGATTTTGTATTGTGTTGCAAAAGCCGCTTCCCATTTTAAAACCACTCGGTTAAGATTGTAGTTGCTTCCTAAATCCACATAAATCCATTCCGTTGCATTTGCAAAAGAACTCGCCCATCTTGATACTGTTCCGTCTCCATCAGTTGCTTTATTAGCTGAAAGTGTTGCATTTTCTTCTGTAGAAGCTGTCGCTGTTTTTCCTAAAGCTAAATTCACATTCGGATTTGGGGTAATATTTCGAACAGTCACATCGCTGAAAACTCCTGTTGTCAAAGTCCCGTTGTTATGAGACGTTACAGCCATTCCGACATAAATTGTATTTGCCATAGCAATTGTTCTGGCCGTTCCAACCTGAGTCCAAGTGGTACCATTATCCGAGATATAAGAGGTAAAAGTATTTCCTGATCTCACTGTGCGAATCCATTTTGGAGTTGTTCCTGCCGTACCTTGCTGAATAGTTGCCACTCCAACAGCATCTCTTGATAAGAATTCTGCTCCAGCCGCCGCTGTCAAAGTCGTCATAGCATGTCTAGAAGTTGGCGTCAATGTTTCGCGGAACATTACTCCCGCTTTTGCGTAAGTATTCGTATTTGTTAATGAATTTATTTTGGCAATAATTTCAGCATCGCCCGTAATTGGCTGATACACGTATTGAAACTGATCGCTGGTTTCCCAAATATCGGTTCCTGAACCTTTAATGGTAAAAGTGCCGCTAGAATGCGCTGCTTCTCCTGCTGGTGTCACCGATCCCAAATCCGTACTGATCCAAGGTGCAGGCAATCCCGCTGGATTTTCTGTTGAAACTAAATTTAAAGCTCTCAGATTATCAAAATAATACGTATTTCCAGAGTTTGTTCCCGGTTCAAACAAGAAAACAAAACGGTTTACTTCGCTGTCTAAAGTCGAAGCGTCTGGTGAACTTGCATAGGTAAAAGTTACCGTATGCCAAGCATTTGATTGTTTTACAACTCCCTGATAAATACTGTGTCTTCCTACAGGATAATTAGAAGGAACAGATGCACCGCTTTCTGCCTGCCAAGAAATAATTGATCCGACTGGCGCAGACGTATAAACATCCATAGCGAACTTTTTAACGCCTCCTTTAAAATCTCCTATATTGGTTAAAGTCGTATTGAAAGAGAAATTATCATACAATTCGGTTGACTTACGAACATATCTTCCAACATTTGAAGAAGTATTAATGCCGCTCGCATTCGGATTTGCTGTGTTTGGCGTGTATGTTCCGATAGCGTCTCTAAACGTAATATTATGTGTGTTCTGATAATCTTCGTAAACTACTCCTGGTGTAAAAGTATCTGGAAGTTTGGTTGAACCAATTCTAATATTATCAAAATAATACGTATCATTTGTATAAGATCCCGAATTGAATAATAAAACCATTTGGTTTACAGCCAAGTTTGAAGTTCCTGCATCTGGACTGGAATTGTAATAAAAAGTCAGCGTTTCCCATTGATTTTGTTTGGTTGTAATCGCTACATAATTACTGTTTCTTCCTGTCGGATAATTGGCTGGAAGAGAAGTTGCGCTGTTTTCTAAATTCAAACTTACAACTGTTCCAACTGGTGCAGACGTATACACATCAATCATAATTTTATTGGTCTGATTTTTTAATAAACCAGCATCTTCAATTGTACTTTGTGTATTGAAAAACAAAACGTCATATTGTTCTGTTACGTTTCTAACGTACCTCGCTGCATTCGCGGAAGCGTTAACCGAATTTGTTGCCGGGTTTGCCACAACAGAATAGGTTCCTGTTGTAGTTCCTTTAATAATTTTATTAATGCCGTCGTAGTTTTGTAAAACATCAGTTGCAACAATTGGCTTTTCCGGCGCAGCTTTTGTCAGCAGATTGTCAAAATAATACGTCGCTCCAGAATTCGAATTCGATTCAAAAAGAATGACTACATTATTGATTGTTAAAGCGCTCGTGTTAGGATCGATGATTTTTTCAAATTCAAATTCAATCGTTTCCCATTTGTTTTGAACAGTTGTTGTCGCTTTAAAGCCACTGTGTCTTCCTGACGGATAATTGGTTGCCGTTGTGACATTGCTGTTTTCTAACTGCATCGAAATTTTTGTTCCAACAGGCGCCGAAGTGTAAATGTCAAACGAAAGTCTTTTTCTTCCGTAAACATAATCATTGGCATTTGAGATGGTAACATTTCGAATGTTTAGAACATCGTACAATTCAGAAGAATTACGCACATATCTTCCTGCCAAAGTCGAGGTGTTGATTCCTGTTGCAGAAGGATTGGCAACCGCTTCTGTCAGAACTCCCGTTTTTACCGGATACAATACATTTCTATTGGTTTGAAAATCCTCGTGGATTTTTTCTACTGGTATTGCTGGTTCTGTAGTAACAGCCAGCTTATAAGTATTAACTGCACATCCAGAAACTGTTGCAACTGTAGAAACATCTCCTCCGGCAGTTCCCCAATTTACTGTAATAGAATTGGTCCCTTGTCCAGAAGCAATTGTCGCGCCCGCAGGAACTGTCCAATTGTACGTTGCTCCTGCAATAGCATTTACAGAATACGTTTTATTAGTTTCGTTTTGATAAACCTTGTTATCTCCTGTTACAGCATATTTAAAACTTCCGTCGTAAACACGAACATAATCGACTTGCATTTTCGCAGGAAAATCTCCAGGAATCGGAGGAACTCCTACTCCATTTACGCTCGTATAAGGTGTTCCTGCACTTCCAACAGCAAGATTTAAAATGATGTAAAAATTACTGTCATTAAAAGGCCATCCTCCGTTTACCGTAGTATTTGGCGTTGCTGTATGAAATAAAACATCATCTACAAACCATTTAATAATATTGGGTCCCCATTCTACAGCATAAACGTGAAAACCTGTCGATAAATCTACTGGAGAAGCATAACTTCTACCTGTAAAATGATAACCGTTCCCATCATAATGGATAGTTCCGTCAACAGATTGCGGATTCCTGTGTTTCGCTTCCATGATGTCGATTTCTCCCGTGTACGGCCAATTTCCGTTTACTGGAAGCATCCAGAAAGCAGGCCATGCGCCTTGACCATTAGAAAGTTTCATACGGGCTTCTATTCTTCCATATTTTAAAGAATATTTTCCTTCTGTAGTCAATTTTGAAGAAGCATACGGCTGATCTGGAAATTGTGCGTTTGGTGCATACTTCGCTTCAATGTTTAAGTAACTGTTTGTTCCCTCTTTAACAATAGTTGCCTGAGTAGGATCGTAACGCTGTGCCTCAGCATTTCCAAATCCGCAAAGCGACGGACAGCCGTTTCCTGAGATACTCTGCCATTTAGTTAAATCGACTGTTGTGCCATTAAATTCGTCAGACCAAACTAGTGTGTTACACTGTGCCTGAACTTTCAAAAATGGTAACAGCATGAGCAGCGCCGTGACACAAAATTTTTTAAATAAAGAGAATTTGTCTTTCGGTGGTCGGCCGAAAAAAGAGTCGTTTTGATTCATTTTTTTTAGTTTTTTGTTAGTAAGTTTCTTTGACAAAAACAAAATGCTATTTGTAAAGAATAGCCTATCATTTTATCATTGAGCGGCACAATATTAACTAAAAAACAAGGTAAGACTTACATTTTTGAGTACGGTTTGACTACGGTGTTTGCAAAAAAATGTACTATTAAGCCCGCAAAAAGCGTAAAACTACCTAGGATTATACATCACAAGAAAAAATTAAAAGTTGAGAATGAATTCGGTTATGTTTGCATCCGACGGAAGTTGTAATTTTTTACGAATTCGGTAGCGCGTGTCTTCTACCCCTCTAACCGAGATTCCTAAAAGCGGTGCAATTTCTTTTGTATTAAAGTTCATTCGAAGATAAGCGCACAATCGCATATCGCGCGGCGTAAGTTCTGGGTATGTTGCTTTTAATCTTTGCATAAAGTTGTCATGCAGTTGATTAAAGATTTCTTCAAATTCATTCCATTGTTTATCCCCCTGCAATTCGTGATCGATTATTTTATTGATTTTGGTTAACAAACTGAAATTTACATTCGGTTCATTTTTTTTATCAATCTGTCCAATCAATTCTTTTATAGAAAGCAGGATTTCGTTTAAATGAATTAAATTCACGGTACTCGAAGCCACTTTTGCATTTTTGAGATTTATCGTTGCTTCGAGATTTTCGCGCATAATATTCATGTTTTCCTGTTCAAACGTCAATTTCTGTTCGTTAAGCTCGGCTCTACTGCGAAGTAATTCTATTTCCTGATTTTCAATCAATTGCTCGCGTTGTCGACCCGCAACCAATTTCTGATACCTAATAATCAAATAAATTACTACACTGTAAAGTGCAAAATACATTATGTAAGCCCAAATCGTTCTATACCAAGGCGGTAAAACTTCAAAACGAAAAACGGCTTCTTCGCTCACTACATCATAAATGTTTTTTGCCCTTACATGAAAAATATATTCTTTTTCGGGTAAATTGGTGTATTCTTTTTCCGTTTGAAGACTGTAATCTGACCAAGTCGGCTCAAAACCTTCCAGCCAATATTCATATTGCGTGGCCTCGGCATCATCAAAAAATAGTGAAGAAAAAGAAAAATGAAGTGCGTTATTAGAATACGCTAAAACAGCCGACAATTTATCATGAGAACCATTTTTGTTCGGAAGTACATCATATCGGCTGGAAAACAATAAACTGTCTTTAGGAAAAATACATTTTACCTCAGAAATAACTGCTTTGTATTTCCTTTGATATTTTTTGTTTTTAACAGCGCTGTAATGAATCAATCCTTCTTGAGTTCCAAAGAAAACATTCCCGTCTGCAGTGGTTTGAATGTTTTCAAAACCTGGAATATATAAATATCTTAATTTTCTAAAAGGCAATTCTTCTTTTTGAAAATTATAGTCCTTTTTTTCAATGATTCTTCCCGTATTTTCACCCGAAACGTACCAAATATTATCTTGATTGTCCGCTTTAAGCAAACGAATATGATTTTCTAATCCAAGATATTTCTTTAAAGCTCTTTGCGGAATCATTTTTTTTGAAGACAAATCCTGCCTGTAAACTCCTTTTGTTGTTCCAAAAAGAATATCATCATCAATCTTGAAAACATTCAAAAACAAACTTGAAGGAAAACCGCTTTTTTCATTATAAAACTGAATATCGGTAACGGTATCAAAGGTTTTCTTAAATTTCAATTTATAAATTCCTTTATAGCCATGCGCAATCCAAATATTTCCCTCTTTGTCCGTTTCTATGATTCTGCTGCTTTCTTCAAAACCTTTTATTTTATGCTGATAAACCCAATTACCATTTATATTTTTCAAAAGATACAAACCCGTGTAACCGCCTGCAAGCAGTAAATCAGGATGATTTGGAACTAAAATTCCTTTCCAAACACCGTCAATTTTGGCTATCGCTTTCGCGGAATTACTATTGATTTCATAAATTCCGTTTTTTTCAAAAGCCAAAAGTGAATTTCTAAAAACACCCACATTCCAAACATTTTCAGACATTCCCGATACATGCAGAAAATGCACATTTTCTCTTTTACCGTTTTTATAATCCTCCCAATTTAACCAAAACAAACCATTGTCTGTAGCGATATATAATTTGTTCTGATAAATCTGACTGCAGTATATTTTGGTTTCTGAATTTGAATTATCGATTATTTTTGACAACGGAGAAGAAATCTGAATCTGCGAAATCCCGCCTTTAAGCGTTACCCACAAATTGCCTTCTTTATCGATTTTAAAATTGGTCACATATTCATTTTGAAGCCCGATCTGCTTATCAATATGTTGAATCAAATGTCCCGAACTATCTATAACTATCAACCCAGATTGTCGCGTTCCGATTCCGAAATATCCATCGGAAAGTTGAAGTCCTGCCGAAATTTGATTTTCCTTTAATAAATGATCCACTTCTGTAACAAATGGCCTTATTTGGTTTTGTGTATAAATGAAAATTCCATTTTTTTGAGTGAATAAAAGCAGTCCATTTTTGATTTGAAAAATTTTTCGAACCTGCATTCCAACAAACTTTTGACCATTTTCAACTGGAACTAATTTATCGTCTTTCAGCTTCAACAAACCTTTTTCATTATCAGTAACATAGATTTCTTTTCCAACTTCAAAAAAATCATCAAAACTTGTTTTCGAACCTAAAATTTTGATTTTATTATTTTTAAAAATAAAGATTGTCTCGTGAGAGAAAAAAACAACTTCATCTTTTCGAATAATCGTATGCAGTACATCACCAAAATTCTTTTCTGAAACCGGAAGAAGTTTTACTAAAGAAGTATATTGATACTGGCCGTTAGGAAGCTGAATTGTGTATCCAAAATCGCCCTGAGCGCCAACATAAATTTTGTCATGTTTATCAATCGCCAGAGAACGAACCATACTGCGGTTATCGGGCTGCGTAACAATGCTCCAGCGAACACCGTCAAACTGCATAATCCCAAAATGATTGGCAAAAAACATCATTCCTTTAGAATCCTGAATTACATCCCAATTCTCAGATGCAGCTTTGTACGTTTTCGGACTATAATTGGTAATAAACGGAACACCAATTTTTTTAATTTGGGCGTTTATAATAAAGGTAAAAAGCGATAATACTAGAATAAAAATTCTAATTATAAATTTCGTCATTTTATATCTGTCTGTAGGTTAGCTTTGTGATTTTAGGGAAATCACAATCAAAAAATGATTCTTTGGGAAAAACCATTTTAAGGGCAAAAAAACCTTCGCTTAATCAATTCTTATTTGTCGATTTAACAACAATTCACAACCAAAAAAACGAATGTACAAACTCAAATATATGAAAATTAATTTTAATGCAACAAATTACATTTTAAATTAAGAATTAGTCAAAATGACAATTAGTCGATTTTAATTAGATAATTGGGGGGAATTAGATAATTAGATAATTTTTTAACGTTGCTGCGCTTTGTCAAAGTTTAAAACTTTGACAAAGCTTTTGCAATCTATATTTTAAGCAGGTTTTTCAATTCGTCATAAGAACTAAAAAGTGTGGCTCCTTCTTCTTCTAAATCTTGATTATTAAAACCGTTTGCAAAACCGTAGACTTTAAATCCACCGCTTATGCCAGCTTTTACTCCAGCTTTACTGTCTTCTAAAACAATACAGTCTTTGACATCAAAACCCATTTCTTTGGCAGCATGAAGAAATATTCCCGGCTCTGGTTTCCAGCTATTTATTTGGTAGGAACTAAATATTTTCCCTTCAAATTTGTCCAATAAACCAGCCACTTCCAGATTCAAACGAATCTTCTCTACAGGACCACTTGAAGCCACACAATACGGAATTGTTAGTTTATTGATAAAATTTTCAACGCCTTCCATTGGTTTTACCTGTGTTTTAAAAGCATCAAAACTTTTAAGGCGATATTCCTCTTCAAAATTATCAGGAAGTTTTTGGTCGATGGCTTCTTCAATATGCCTGAAACAGTCTTTCAAATTTCTTCCGTTAAAATTGCGATAAGCATCTTCCAATTCCATTTCGAATCCGTGTTCTTGAGCCATTGCCAACAATATTCCGTTTCCGATTTTTTCTGTATCGACCAAAACTCCGTCGCAATCAAAAATGATACATTTTATTTCCATATTCTCTATTTGCATATTTAAAACAGTTCAAAAGTTGAACTAACATGTAAATTACAAAAATTATCTCGTAACAATATCATCTTAAAGTGAAGAAGAAATTTTAGAAACCATTTGCACAACAAAATCAGCTTGTGCTGGATTTATTTTCTTTAAAGCATCTGCAGCTTGAAACCACTCTCCTCTGTCTATTTCGGGAAAGCTTTGAAGTTTTCCAGATTTCGGAGGCCATTCCATTTCAAAATCATTACTCTTTATTAAAGATTCGTCAAGATCAAACTCAACTGCCCAAGCATGCACAATTTTACCCGATTTGAGTTTGGCATATTCCAGCTTAATAAAATCCCCGTCGACTTCAAAACCTGTTTCTTCTTTAAATTCCCGTATAGCAGCTTCTAGTGGATCTTCTTCCTCCGTAAATTCTCCCTTTGGAATCGACCAGCTTTCTAAATCTTTGTTTTTCCAAAACGGTCCGCCTGGATGAACTAAAAGAAAGAAAATCGTTTTATCGATAAATTTATATGCTAAAATTCCAGCGCTCTGTTTCATAATTTTTTTTGATTAATTGTGGTTTACCATCTGGCGATACAGCATCAATAAACCGTTTTCTTCTCTTTTCCAAAGATTTATACTTTTTCCCGAAACTGATGCTTTTCCTTTTTTATTATCCCACGAAACATCAACAAAATAATAACCATACTCAATAATAAAATTTTTCAACAGAATTATTCTGCTTGCTTTAATAGACAAAGAATCGATAGCAATACCGTTTGGTTTTTCATGTTCTATAAAATACGGTTTTATATTTTCCATACCTATCAACATTGGAGTATCATAAGTCAGATAAATGGCATCTTTTGTAAAAAATTCAACAGCATGTTTTTCTCCCTCTCTCCTTTTTACAAGCGCTATAATTCGCTCATTACGTTTGTATACTTCTTCTTCTATAGATTGATTTATTTTTGGTTTTGGAATCTTAGTAATATTGGATTTAATGACTGAAAATTGAGACCCATCAATTGCTTTATCTGCTCCCCAAATCTCCGATACTAAAACCAGTTTTTTGTTTTTGAGGACTTTCCATACATTCATATATTTTCCGTCATAAACCAATGAAACACCATTTTTCCCTACGGTATTGATATGAAAAGTTCCTATTTCTACAGCATAATTTTCAATAAGCTGCACTTCATAAATACTGCGTTTATAATCATTAATTTTAAAATTCGAAAGCCATTGCTTATAATAAGATTCTATATCTTTTTTGGAATACAACGCATTATGATATTCAGGCATGCATACAGGTTCTGCCTCATCATAATACCCCATAATGATAGTATTGTCGTTATGTAAAAATGATTCGGCAATCTGGTTGTTTATCAAAGTTAGTTTTTCTTTAACCTCAGTTATATTTTGCGCCGTCTGACTTTTTAATTGTAGAAAAGCCAAAAAGAAAACCAAAACCGTTAAACATCTCTTTTCCATACTCTTAAAATCATTTTATGAATTATTAAAAGTAGGAAAAGAATTAACACAACGTAAAAAAAATATTTTATATAAAATTCATTATCAGCATTTTGTACACAATTACACCTTTTATGTATTTCTGTACTGCATTAGATTTGTATTTTTATGAAATAAAAAAAGCCGTAATTTAAAAATATCGCATTTTGAAAAAATACCTTTTATCTATCGCAATTCTGGCTGGAAGTTTTACAGTTCAGTCTCAAAATAAAGTTATAACTGTCAGTAATAATTTAAATGTTGACCGCGAATTTGAAACAGTCGAATTGACTAAAAAATCTTTAGGTTTACCAGCTTCGGCAAAACTCGAAGACTATGCCATTAAAGAAAATAATACATTTCTTGAAACCCAAACCGTCGATAATGACGGCGACGGAACTGCCGATGTACTTTTGTTTCAGCCAAAAATAAAAGCTTCATCCAAACAAGATTTTGAAGTTTTAGTCGGTACAAATCCTTCTGCATCAAAAGTGGTGAATTGTTATTCACGTTTTGTACCAGAACGTACAGATGATTATGCATGGGAAAATAACAAAGTGGCTTTTAGAACTTACGGTCCTGTTGCACAAAAAATGGTCGAAGACAAAATTGCCGGAGGAACTTTAACCAGCGGAATTGATGCGTGGTTAAAAAGAGTTGATTATCCAATCATCAATAAATGGTATGAAAAAGCAACAAACGGAACTGGAACGTATCATAAAGATACAGGCGAAGGTTTAGACAATTTCCATGTTGGCGACAGTCGCGGTGTGGGTGGTATTGCCGTAAAAGTAGACGGAAAATATTATTTTTCGAAGAATTTCATCAGTTGGAAAACCATTACAACAGGTCCAATCAGAACGAGTTTTATTCTCACATATGCGGATTGGGATGCCAAAGGAAATAAAATAACTGAATCTAAATTGATCAGTTTGGATTACGGAAGTCAGCTTTCCCGTTTTGAAATCAATATCACAGGAACTAAAGAAATCGCTGCCGGTTTAACGCTTCACGAGAAAAAAGGAACAACTGGCACCAATTTAAAAGAAGGCTGGTTAAGCTATTGGGAACCTACTGACGATTCTGAAATCGGAACGGGTTTGGTTACTCCGAAAGGTTCGCTGATTAGTTTTGATAATCATATAACAGAAGAAAAAGATCTAAGCAATCTTTACGGAAATATTACGGTTAAAAACAACAAAGCTATTTATTATGTTGGTTTTGGATGGAAAAAAGGAAGTCCATTTCAGACGAAACAGGAATGGGAAAAGTATCTAAGTTCTTTTGCCGAAAAGATTAATAATCCTTTGATTGTGAAGGTTAAGAAATAGTTTTTGTTTTTTTCCGCTAAGACACAAAGTTTTTTATTTATCAAGAATTTAAAAACATAGCCCGTGGTTTCAACCACGGGTACGCAATGCATATTAAACTATAATCCTTTGATTGTGAAGGTTAAGAAGTAATATTTTTTTTGCCACTAAGGCACGAAGTTTTTTAAGCCACAGATTAAAGGATTAAAATGATTCTATTTCACGCTCCCGATAGCTATCGGGATTGCTGATTGGAGCAGATCTAATTCAGATTTTAATTTAAAACAAATCTGCTTAAATCTTTTAAATCTGCGTGAAAAAAAAACTTAGCGTCCTAGTGCCATCGTGGCAAAAAACTATCGCTTAGCAGGAAAATAATTCTCTTTCAAAATAATCTCCAACGGAATATAATGTATGCTTTCCGTTTCTTCCTGCAAGACTAATTTTTTATACAAATAGTTAATTCCCATATAACCCTGTTGTTCCGGTCTTTGATTAATCAGAAAATCAATTACACCTTTATTGAGATACTCAATGTTTTCATTTAGCAAATCATAACCAATAATTCGGACACCTTTTATATCATTTTCATCTAAAAATCGAGCGACAATATAAGCACGGGAATTTGGTACAAAAACACTGCTAATTCCAGAAAACATTTCCAGATTCATTTGATCGATACCCGAATCTTTGATCGTGACTTCAGAAAACTTGAAATTAGTCAGTTCGTCATGATCTTTAAAATAAGAATAAAAACCGTCAATGCGTTGCAAATAAACCGAAGTCGATTCGATTTCACGGGCAATTTTAAAAATCAAAACCTGTCTTTCGTTTTTTACCGCAAAACTAATCAGTCTTCCAGCCAAATAACCGCTCTGAAAAGCATCCTGCCCCACATAAGCATGTTCACTGCTATTAATATCAGAGTCAATCATGACGACGGGAATATTTTTCTTTTCAAATTCTTTTAAAAACTGAACCGATTCTTCGTAAAAAACAGGTGCAAACAATAACGCATCGCAATCAAAATCAAGCACTTTTTGAATCGATTTTTGAAAAGAAGCCACATCAAAATCATAGAAAAAATAATCAAGCGTGATTCCGAATTTTCGAAACTCTTCTTCCGCCCTTTTGATTCCGTCAATCTGACTTCTCCAATATTCCAGATTTTCATATTGAGGAAGAAAAACGACAAACCGAAACTTCTTATTCAATGCGAGATTACTAGCCAGAATATTTCGTTTATAGCCATGCTCCTCAATAATCGCATTGACCTTATCCACATTCTCCTGAGCCACTTGACCTCGGTTATGAATAATTCTATCGACAGTTCCTGGAGAAATATTTGCTAATTCGGCTATTTGCTTAATTGTTATGATACTAATTCTTTTTAAGTTAAAATCTTACTAAACACATAGTTTATCGTTTTTTTATTTAAGAAAAGTTGTTTTAGTTAACTTTTTCTCTACATTTGTAAACAGACCGTGTGCGTACACGCAAACATACACATATGTTCTAAAAAATCATAACTTTTGATTGGATTTTATTAAAACTCATGAATTTTCAAAGTCCATTCAGTTTTCAAAAAACAAATCTGAATCGGTTAAAAACTAACTAAATACAACTAAAATGATTATTGACTCACTGCAAAATGCTTCCAAATATTTTGGACTTCATCCCAATTTCAAAAAAGCATTTGATTATGTAAATCAAAACGACATTAGCAACTTGCCAGACGGTGCAATTGAAATTGCCGAAGGTCTAAAACTAATTGCTATTTCTGGTCAGGGAAACACCCGTGAAGAAGCCGTAAAAGGTTTTGAGTGTCACGACAAAAATATCGACATTCAGATTTCGCTAAAAGGACCTGAAACGTTTGCCTGGAAACCAAGAGAAAAATGTGTAAATCCAAATGGCGAATACAGCGATGAAAGAGACGTTCGTTTTTTTCATGATGCTCCAGATACTTTCTTTGAACTTCAAGAAAAACAATTTGCCATTTTGTTTCCAGAAGATGTTCATACCGCAATGATTGGTGAAGGTTTACTGCGAAAAGTAGTTATTAAAGTAAAAATATAACTCATGAGCAAAATTCAAAATACCATTGATGCTATTGTAAATCAGGGAACGCTGCCGTTATATTTCAATAGTGATGAAAATAAAACGATTGCCATTTTAAGATCACTTTATAAAGTCGGAATCAAAGCGGTTGAATACACAAGCCGTGGTCCAGAAGCTTTTTCGAATTTCAAAAAAATGATTGAAGTTCGAAATGCTGAAATGCCGGATATGCTTCTCGGAATTGGAACGATAAAAAACCTGAAACAAGCGGAAAGCTATTACGAAATTGGCGCAGACTTTTTTATCAGCCCGGGTTTTGTTCCTGAAATTGCTTCATTTTTAATTAGTAAAGAAGTTTTGTATGCACCGGGATGCATGACTCCAACAGAAATTATTGCTGCAGAAAATGCCGGAGTAAAATTCATCAAACTTTTCCCTGGGAATATTTTAGGACCCGATTTTATGAGCGGTATCAAAGATGTTTTTCCGAATCTAACTTTTATGCCAACTGGCGGAGTCGATACTACAAAAGCCAGTATTCAAAGCTGGTTTGATGCAGGCGTTTCGGCTGTTGGAATGGGAAGCAAACTCATCAGCAAAAAAGTGATGGAATACGAAGAATATGGCACCATCGAAAAGGAAACTAAAAATGTTTTGGAGATTATTGAAAATCTTAGGAAAGTATAATTTTAAATCCCAATTTTTAAATTCCAAATTCCAGTAAAAACGCAAAAAAGAAATTAACATATAAACATACTTTATTTTCCGAATAGCTTTGGAATTTGGAATTTAAAGTCTTGAAAATTTTAAAACAAAAATGGATTCAATATTTAATTTAAAAGGAAAAATTGCATTAATCACAGGAGGTGCAGGTGTATTAGGAAGCCGATTTGCTAATGTTCTAGCGCAGCAGGGCGTAATTGTGGGAATCGTTTCTCAGTCACTTGAAAAAGCAGAAAACACCGTAAAATCAATTGAAGAAAATGGCGGACAAGGATTTGCAGTTCAGGCGAATGTTTTAAACAAGGAAGAAGTAGAAAAAGCAAAAGATTTTATCGTTGAAAAATACGGTCGTCTTGATATCTTAATTAATGCTGCCGGAGGAAATATGCCGGGAGCGACAATCCAGCCGGATCAGTCAGTTTATGATATGAAAAGCGATGATTTGCAAAAAGTAATCGATTTGAATATTATCGGAACTATGCTACCAACTCAGGTTTTTTCTGAGCTGTTTGCGAAACAGAAATCAGGAAACATAATCAATATTTCGTCGGCATCGGCACAAAGACCATTAACGAGAGTTGTAGGTTATTCGGCTTCAAAAGCGGCAATCGATAATTTCACACAATGGATGGCGGTGGAACTGGCTCAAAAATACGGGGAAGGAATTCGTGTAAACGCTATTTCACCAGGATTCTTTATCGGCGAACAAAACCGAGCTTTATTATTAACTCCAGAGGGAAAATTAACACCAAGAGGCGAAAAAATCATCGATCATACGCCAATGGGAAGATTCGGAACTCCAGAAGATATTGACGGTGCGCTTATATTTTTATGCAGCGACATGTCGAAATTCGTAACTGGAACTATATTAAAAGTAGACGGCGGATTTGCTGCTACAAGTATTTAAAATATTAAATAATTACACAAAAATGGAACAAACATTAAGATGGTTCGGACCAAATGATCCTGTTTCTTTACAAGATATTAAACAAACCGGAGCAACCGGAATTGTAACAGCTTTACACCATATTCCAAACGGACAAGTTTGGACAATTGAAGAAATTTTAAAACGAAAAGTCGAAATTGAACACGAAGACGGCGATCCTAAAAAAGGTGCTTCTGGTTTAATCTGGTCAGTTGTAGAAAGTATTCCAGTTCATGAAGACATTAAAAAGCAGACTGGAAATTATCTTCAATACATTGAAAACTACAAAGAAAGCATCAGAAATCTGGCTTTGTGCGGGATTAAATGTGTTTGTTATAATTTCATGCCAGTTTTAGACTGGTCAAGAACTGATTTATCCTATACGGTTGAAGACGGTTCTAAAGCTTTACGCTTTGACATTAATGCTTTTGCGGCGTTTGAATTGTTTATTTTGAAAAGACCAGGTGCAGAAAAAGAATATTCGCTGGAACAAATTCAGAAAGCAAGAGATTATTTTGATGCTTTGAATGAAGAAGATAAAATTAAATTACAACGAAATATTTTGGCTGGACTTCCAGGTGCTGAAGAAGCGTATACAGTTGAGGATTTTCTTGTAACGTTAAGCGCTTACAACCATATTGACAGACAGGCTTTAAAGAATAATCTTTTTCATTTCCTAAAAGAAATTATTCCGGTTGCCGAAAGTAAAGGTGTTTTGATGGCTATTCACCCAGACGATCCGCCTTATCCGATTTTAGGTTTACCGAGAGTAGTAAGCACAGAAGAAGATTTGATCGAATTAATGAACGCCTCTCCTTCTCCATCAAACGGATTTACGATGTGTACGGGTTCTTACGGCGTGCGTGCCGATAATGATTTACCAGGAATTGTAAGACGTCATGGCGATAAAATGAATTTTATTCACTTAAGAAGTACGCAGCGCGATGAAGAAGGAAGTTTCTATGAAGCAAATCACCTTGAAGGCGATGTTGACATGTATGAAGTTGTAAAAGCAATTTTGGAAGTCGAAAAAAGAAACAATAGCAAATTGCCAATGCGCCCCGATCACGGACATCAAATGCTGGACGATTTAAAGAAAAAAACAAATCCGGGTTATTCAGCAATCGGCCGTTTAAGAGGTCTTGCAGAACTGCGCGGACTTGAATTAGGGATTAAACGATCCTTATGATTTTTAGTTGCTAAGACACTAAGGCACAAAGATTTTTAGCTTACGTTTTTAGTCTCGCAATCCCGATAGCTATCGGAAGCGGAGACGCAAAGTTTTTTTGTTTCACGCAGATTTAAAAAGATTTAAGCAGATTTGTTTTAAAATAAAATCTGACTTAAATCTGCTCCAATCAGCAAAATCTGCGTGAAATAAGATCTTTTTAATCCTTTAATCTGTGGCTTAAAAATCTTCGTGCCTTCAGGCCTTCGCGGCAAAACTCAATAAAACTAACTAACCACAAAAACCACAAACCATGATTCGCCAAGCCGTTTTTATATCCTGCTGTCTTTTTGCGAATACATTAGCATCGCAGGAATTACCCAAAATTATTACTTCAAAAACCAATTATCTTCCCGATTTTAGTTACGCGGGCTATCATTTCGGCGAAAGCCAGATTCCTGAAGCTAACGGAAAAATCATTAATGCAACAGACTTTGGCGTAAAAGCCAATGATGAATTAGATGATTCAAAAGCACTTTTAAAAGCTTTTAAAGCTGCAAATACTGTAGACGGAAATGTAATTTTACAATTACCCGCAGGCCGAATTATTCTCAGCGATATTCTCTACATCGAAAGAAGCAATTTTGTACTTCGCGGTGCTGGTTCTGCTGAAAACGGAACTGAAATTTATTGCCCAAGACCGATGATGTATCTTAAAGATTCGGAAGTTTTGGCCGAACTTCGCGAATACTTAACCACTTTTGATAAAAGACAACGCGAACCCGAAAACAATATCGATCTTCCGTTTTCACAATATGCCTGGTCGGGCGGTTTTATTTGGACGCAGGTTCCGGGCGAACGTGTAAAATCATATTTGGATAAATACGAACCGGATTCAAATCCGCTGGCGAAAGTGAGTTCAGGGAAAATGGGCGAACATGTCATAACCGTTTCTGATATAAAAGGTTTGAAAGTCGGCGATGTTGTCGAATTACAATTGTTCAATAAAGATGGCGAAAATGGCGAAATCATCACAGATTTATATCAAGGCGCTAAAGTAAAACCCGGTTCGCATCATTGGAAATTTCCTAAACTTCCAATTGTAAGGCAGCAGGTGGAAATTGCAAAGATTTCCGGATCTAAAATCACTTTAAAAACACCTTTAACCATTTCGATAAAACCAAGTTATCAAGCGCAATTGGTCAAATGGAAACATTTAAACGAAGTCGGAATCGAACACCTTCGTTTTACTTTTCCAGATATTCCGAGGGTTGCGCATCATGTTGAACCCGGAAATAATGGAATTTTCTTGACCCGATTATTTAATTCATGGGTTAAAGATGTAAAAATCACCAATGCCGACAGCGGTATTTTGGCGGAAGAAGTGGCAAACACAACTATTCAGGACATTATAACCGATGGTCCGCATTTAGCACATTATACCGTAACTTTAGGCGGTGTGCACAACATTCTGGTTAAGAATCTGAAAATCTATAATTCGGCAGTTCATCCCGTAAGTTTCAACACTTTTTCTACTAAAAATGTTTATCAGAATTGCGAAATATTTACAGACGCGCTTTTAGACCAGCATTCTGGAGCGAATCATCAAAATCTCTTTGACAATATTACCGTTCATATAAAACCCGATAAAAAGAATAGCTATTTATTATTTGGCGGCGGTGGCGCTGAGTATTGGAAACCTTCGCACGGTCCATTCAGCACGTTTTGGAATCTGAATGTTCAGGTTGAAAATCCAGATCCATCAAAACCAGTTTTATTGTACGGAATGAAAGACGGCGCTTTAGCAAGAATTATTGGTGTTCACGGAAATGCAAAATTTGAAATCAAATACGACGTTGATCCGTATATAGAATTTTTGAATATGCCGATTGAAAAAGTTCCGTCGCTTTACGATTATCAATTGCAAAAACGATTAAAATAGCCAAAATATCTGCCACAGATTACACAGATTAAAATGATTATTTTTCTGTGTGTTGAGTGATAGCCACTAATTTCCACGAATTAATTTATTAGATTGAAATTAGTGGAAATTCGTGAAATTCGTGGCTAAAAAATCATTTTAATCATTTTAATCTGTGGCAAAAACTTAAAACAAACACTATGAAATACACGAGCGTCTTTCTGGTTTTACTTTTTATTTCAGGAAATCTATTTTCCCAAAATAAATACCGCCTTAAAAATTTTTCTACTACTGACGGGATTTCGCAGAGTTCTGTCATTGCCATTCATCAGGATAAATTTGGGCAGATGTGGTTTGGTACGCGCGACGGACTGAATAAATACGACGGAAGCCGATTTACCGTTTTCAGAAATGATGCTTCAGATAAATATTCCATCAGCAACAACGATATTTTGGCTATCGAAGAAGACAGCTCAGGAAAAATCTGGGTGGGAACTTACAATGGGTTAAACTGTTACGATCCAGTTTCGAACCGTTTTACGAGATACCTTCATACCAAAGCCAATCACACCATTAGCAATAATGCCGTTTGGAGTATTAGGGAAATTGGCGGTGAAATGTGGTTTGGAACTTCAAAAGGATTAACGATTTTCAATAAAAAATCAGGATTATTTACTTCGGTATTTCATTCTGATGATGACACTTCTACCCTTCCGAGCAATAATATTTTAAGCATTTTAAAAACCAAAAAAGGCGAAATCTGGATTGGAACTACAAAAGGTTTGTGCCAATTAATAAATCGACAAAACGGAAAGCTTTCGTTTAAAAATTATCCTTTAAATACAACTGATTTATTAAATGTTCAATCGGTTATTGAAGATCAAAATGGCAGTTTATGGGTGGGAACAAAAAACAAAGGACTTTTAAAATTTGAATTAAATGAAAAAGCTTTTGTTTCCTTTTTAGCAGCTGAAAAATATCGTGAAATCAATACAGACATTCGTTCTTTAGTTATTGATAATCAAGGCGATTTATGGATTGGCGCTTACGACGGAATTTACATTTTAGGAAAAAATAAAAGTCTTCAAAAAATAAATAACAGCAATAACAACAACGGAATCGACAAAGTAAAGTCGGTTTTCATGGATAAAAAAGGTTCGATCTGGATTGGCTGTTATTACAAAGGCGTAAATCTTTGGGATGTTTCGAATGTGAATTTCTCCAATTACAATCAAAATTCGAAAAAGATTCCGATGAGTTTTGATGTCGTGAGTTCTATAATTGCTGATAAAAACCAGAACATTTATTTTGGAACCGAAGGCGGTGGTATTACCATTTACAATAAAAATACCGAAGCTATCAACTACATCAACAGTCAAACCGGACAAACCAATAAAAATGACATCAAAGCCATGTGTCTTTCTAATGACAACATTCTATGGATTGGAACTTTTTCGAAAGGATTATCGGCTTACAATACAATGTCAAAAAGAATTGAAGACAATAGAATTGCGCCAGAATTAAGCGAATCCTTAAAAGAAAGCGGTGTTTATTCTCTTAAAACAGAAGGCAGGATTTTATGGATTGGAACTTTTGGCAAAGGATTAATTCGTTACGATACCACCAATAAAACTTTTGATTTTATTGGAAATGACAATACAAAAACCGTTTTTCTAACCAACAATATTTTACGTACTATTTTGGTTGACAAACAAAATTCGCTTTGGGTTGGAACTCAAAACGGATTGAATCGCATTCCGCTTCAAAATTTTAATCTGAAAAAATACCAAATAAAGCACTTTTTTTACGATCATTCGTCTTTGTCTGGTGATGATATTCTGACTTTGTTTCAGGATTCGCAAAACAAAATCTGGGTTGGTACCAAAGCAAAAGGACTTCATTATTTTGACGGACAAAAATTCAACCGCATTAACCTGAAAATTGGAAATACTGTTATCACATCTATTCATTCCATTTTAGAAGATGATTATAAAAATCTGTGGATCAGCACCAATCAAGGAATCATCAAATACAATACGATTAAAAAATCTATTGTGATTTACGATCAAAAAGACGGTTTGGCAAGTAATGAATTTAACGATAATTCGGCTTTAAAACTAGCTTCCAATCAATTCTATTTCGGAAGTCCATCGGGCGCTACTTTTTTTGATCCTACAAAAATTTCTCTAAATAAATATGCGCCTCAAGTTTTAATTACCGATTTAAAAATTAAAAACGAAACGATCAATGCGCATGATAAAGACGGTATTTTAGAGCAAAGTATTGGTTTTACCAACAACATTACTTTGGATTACGATAAGGCGAATTTCTCGATTAATTTTGCGATTCCAAATTACATTCGATCCAAAAATAATCAATATCGATATCGTCTAATCGGGTTAGAAAACAACTGGACGACCACTAAAAACAGCGAAGCTAATTTTGCCATTCAGAATCCTGGAACGTATACTTTTGAAGTTATCGGTTCGAACAACGACGGCGTGTGGAATAAAACGCCGACAACTTTAACCGTTATTGTAAATCCGGCTCCGTGGCGAAGTATTTGGGCATTTTTACTGTACGGAATTATAATTGGCTTAGGATTATATGGTTTGATTTGGATTATGAAATCGAAAGCAAGACTGAAACAAAAATTAGAATTGGAATATCTAGAAACACAGCGAATTGAAGAAAACAACAAACTAAAACTGGATTTCTTTACGAATATTTCACACGAATTTAGAACGCCTTTGACTTTGATTTTAGGTCCGTTACAGCAGATTCTAGCCGATTATAATGGAACCAACGAAATGTACAAAAAGCTTTTGGTGATTGAAGGAAGCGCGAATCATCTTTTAAGTCTGATTAACCGTTTAATGGATTTCAGAAAACTGGAAAATCACCAAGTTACATTAGAATCAGCAAACGGAAACATTGTCAAATTCACCAAAGAAATCTTTTTATCTTTTATAGAATATGCCAAAGACGGCGGTTACGACTATACTTTTGAAACCGAAAACGAAGAAATTCTAGTTTATTTTGACCGATATAAACTGGAACGCGTTTTCTATAATTTGATTTCAAATGCTTTCAGATATACTCCAAAAGGCGGTTCAATAAAAATTAATATCAATCACGATCAGGAGAATCTTTTTATAGCTGTTGAAGATTCTGGTGTCGGTATTTCTGAAGAACATATCGATAAAATTTTTGATTTGTTTTTTGAAATTCCAACCCACAATCAGGTTCAGAAAAACTATAATAAAGGAACAGGAATCGGACTTTCGATCGTAAAAAATATTGTCGAATTACATAAAGGAAAAATCGATGTTACTAACAAACCTTCTGGCGGCGTTATTTTTAAAGTGACTTTACCGCTTGGGCGCGAACATCTGCTGGACAGCGAAATTATTTCTGATTTTAAAATTAGTGATGATATTGAACAATACAATGCGCAATTGGAGCCTTCGGAAATTATTGAAAATGAAGACCTCGAAGATTTAATTGTTAATGAAGAAAAGCAAACGATTTTAATTGTTGAAGATCATAAAGTCTTGAGAAAGTTCATGAAAAACCTGCTCAAAAAAGACTACAACATTATTGAAGCCGAAAATGGCAAAATCGCTTTAGAAAAAGCTTTAAAATTTGTTCCGAATTTGATTATCAGCGACGTAATTATGCCTGAAATGGTGGGAACTGAATTGTGTTCAAAAATAAAAGAAAACATTAAAACCAGTCATATTCCGGTTATTCTACTTACTTCGCGATCTTCTTTGGTTTACAAATTTGAAGGATTAGAAAGCGGTGCCGATGATTACATCAGCAAACCATTTAATTTAATGGAATTCAGGCTTCGTGTGAAAAATCTTTTGAATACTACGGAACGTCTGAGAATTAAATTTTCAAGTGAAGACAGTTTTATTCCGTCAGAAATTACGGTTTCATCGCTTGACGAAGAACTTTTAAAGAAAGCATTCAAAATTGTCGAAGAAAATATTTCGAACGAACAATTCGATATTCCGTTCTTCTGTTCCGAATTGGGTGTCAGCCGAACGATGTTATTCTTAAAAATAAAAGCTTGGACGAATTGCACGCCAAACGAATTCATTCATGAAATTAGATTAAAACGTGCGGCTCAATTATTAGAACAAAATAAATTAACCGTTTCAGAAATCAGTTATAAAGTTGGTTTTAATAATCCGAAATACTTTAGCAAATGCTTTCAGAAAAAGTACGGTGAAACTCCAACACAATATTCCGATAAATTTTATAAATCTTCGGCCACAATTTAAAAAACCACTGTTTTTAAGGGTTAAAAAAGGGTATCTGTATTTTTAGATACCCTTTTTTGTATTTCTATATCGTTTTCGGCATCTACATTTGCGATATGAAAGTCAAGAAAAACTACTTCTTATTACTTCAGATTTTATTTGTCGTAATCATCATTGGAATGAGTTTATTGATTTTTTATTACTGCTAACTTTTAACCTTAAAACCAAAAAATGAATGTTTACAAATCACAAAAACAAACCTTTTAAATGGTGTTTACTGGTATCTTTTTTACTGGTAAATTTCATTGTGAATGCACAGGACAAAAAAGTCACTGGAAAAATTACTTCCAGCGAGGATCAACTCGGACTTCCTGGTGCCAATGTTTATATTAAAAATTCGTCTGTTGGCGCTTCTGCTGACATGGACGGAAATTACTCTGTAATTGTTAATGAAAAAAATGCCGTTTTAGTTTTCAACTTCGTCGGATTTCAAACGGTAGAAATTCCAGTTGGCACTAAATCAGTTATTAATGTAAGTTTAAAACCAGATACAAAAGCGCTGGACGAAGTAATTGTAGTGGGTTACGGTACGCGTAAAAAAAGCGACATTACTGGTTCTGTTTCTTCTGTAACTGCAAAAGAACTAACTGCTTATCCCGTATTAAGCGCAGAACAGGCTTTACAGGGACGCGCTGCCGGTGTATCGGTAATGTCTAATAATGGTGGTGAACCGGGCGCTCCTGTAAAAATCAGGGTTCGTGGCGGTACTTCTATCAATGCGAGTGGAGATGCGCTTGTTGTCGTTGATGGTTTTGCAGGCGCTTCTATGCCGGCGCCTCAGGACATTGCTTCTATCGAAGTTTTAAAAGATGCTTCGGCAACGGCAATTTACGGATCAAGAGGTTCAAACGGGGTTATTATGGTTACCACTAAAAAGGGAAAACCGGGAAAACCAGTAATTGAATTCAGCAACTCGACTTCTGTACAATCGGTAAACAATAAACTGCATTTGTTAAACGCCGATCAGTTTGCTGCGTATAGAAAAAGTTTCACTACACATACGCAAGGGCCTGCAAATTCTGACTGGCAGGATATTATTTACCGTGACGGAATGATTTCGAATACACAATTGTCATTTTCTGGAGGTTCTGAAAACGTGAGATATTATGTTTCGGGAACGTATTTCAACCAAAATGGTGTGGTAATTAATTCTGGGATTGACAGATACACGATTGTAAGTAATTTGGAAGCTGATTTATCTCCAAAGTTTAAAGTTGGTTTAAACACTTTTACCAGTAAACAAAAGAAAGACGGAATTGTAAGTCAGACCGGAGCTGGTGGAACTGGTGCTGCGGGTGTAATTGCTTCTGCTTATCGTTTTATGCCGGATAAAGGAATTTATAACGCTGACGGAACTTATACGACAACTGCACCAATTGGAGACGATATCGACAATCCGTATGCAACTGCAATGGAAAATATTCTGGAAACCGTTAATATCACAAACCGAAACAATTTCTTTGCGCAGTATCAAATTACAAAAGATCTTGATTTTAAAACTACTTTAGGTTTAACCGATAGCAATTCGCAAACGGGAAGATTTATTCCTTCGACTTTAATTGCTGGAAAAAACATCAAAGGAGAAGCTTCTGTAAACAATACAAGATTTTCTTCTTTCCTGACAGAGAATTATTTGACGTTTAAACGTGAAATTATCGACAGAGGTATTTTGACCGTTTTGGGTGGTTACTCGTACCAAAAGAACAAAAACGAAAATTCGTATGCTGCTTCAAGAGGATTTTTGACGAATACCAATTCGTATAGAAATTTAGGCGCCGGAACTGTTTTCTTAAAACCAGATTCAGGTTTATCTGAAACGGAGCTGATTTCTGCTTTTGGTCGTTTAAACTTTGATTATGCTGATAAATATTTACTAACGTTTACAGCCAGACGAGATGGTTCTTCAAGCTTTAGTAAAAACTACAAATACGGAACTTTCCCTTCTGGAGCAATTGGTTGGAACATTAGCAAAGAAAATTTCTTAAAAGACAACAAAACCATTTCAAACTTAAAATTAAGAGCAAGTTACGGAGCAACAGGGAACCCGTCAATTGGCGCCTACTCTACGCTATCTCGCTTTTCTGAAATTTATTATGTGAGTGGTGATGTAATTGTAAATGCGGTACAATTGACTTCTTTGGATAATCCAAATTTAAAATGGGAAACATCGTATCAACAAGATTACGGTATTGATTTAGGTTTGTTTGATAACCGAATCAGTATTACGGCAGATTATTATAAAACCATCACGAAAGATTTGTTGTTTAACAGACCGCTTCCGGGAGTTTCAGGAATTGCTTCGCAGCTTCAAAACGTGGGAGAATTAGAAAATAAAGGATGGGAATTAGGAATTAATACCAGAAACTTTACAGGTCCAGATTTTACATGGTCTACAAACTTTAATATTTCTTCGAACAAAAACAAAGTATTAAAACTAGCCGACAATAAAGATCTTTTAATCAACTCTGCTCCGGGGCATTTCTTGGCAACTGAATCGCAGATTTTAAGAGTGGGACAGCCTGTTGGTTCTTTCTTCGGATTTATTTATGATGGTGTTATTCAGCAGGGAGAAACGGTTTTACCAGGAAATTTTGAAACTGTTGCTGGAGGTGAAAAATTCAGAGATTACAATGGTGACGGAAAATTAGATTCTCAGGATAAAACCATTATCGGAAATCCAAACCCAGATTTCATTTTCGGATTCAACAATGACTTCACATACAAAAATCTGGATTTGAATATCTTCTTCCAAGGTTCTCAAGGCGGTCAAATCTTAAATTATACTTTAATGGAATTGGCTTCTGGAAACAATAATGCGACTACAGAAGTTTTAGATGCATGGACACCGACAAACACAGACACAAATGTGCCAATCAATGCGGCAAGAACCAAAAGAATCACTTCAAGATTTGTTTATGATGGAAGTTACATTCGTCTGAAAAACGTTTCGATCGGATATAGTTTAGACGAGAAAATCGTTTCAAAAATGGGATTAAACAAGGTTCGTTTTTACATCAGTGCACAAAATCTTTGGACGATTACTGATTATCCAGGAACCGATCCTGAAACGAATTACTTAAACGACACCAATTCAAGAAGTAACACCAATTTAGGATTGGATTACGGAGGATATCCAAACGTAAGAACGTTCACTTTTGGATTTAATGTAAAATTTTAGTCAAATACAACTATCATGAAAAAATATATAGCTTTTCTATTTATCGGAACACTGGCTTTTTTCAGCTGTTCTGATCTCGAAGAAAAACCAGTCGGAATCATTCGTCCTGATAATTTCTTCAACAATACCGACGATTTGCAAGCGGCTGTAAACGGAGCTTTTGCCAATATTGCCCACAATAATTACTGGGGAAGAGAATTTACAATTGCCCTGATGCTCCGCGATGATATGGCCGATATTGGCGACAGAACCACTCAGGCCGCACGTATCGATGTAAATGATATGAGTATGAATGATACTAACGCACTTGTGGCAAACTTTTGGCCGCAATCGTATGTCATTATTACAGCAGCCAATCAAGCGATTGAAGGCGCTAAAAAAACACCTGGAGATCCTGCAAAAGTAAACGCCATTGTGGCTCAGGCTTATTTTGCAAGAGCATTTACGTATTATCATTTGGTACGCCTTTTTGGGGATATTCCATACATTGATTTTGTGGTGAACGATGTCAAGCAAATCAACAGTATGAGCAAAACCAAAGAAGCAGATGTGTATCCAAAAATCATTGCCGATTTAGAATTTGCAAAACAATGGTTAGAAGACAAACCAAAAGTTAAGGCGGTGCCAGGAAAAGGAACTGCTGCGGGTTATTTAGCTTCAGTTTACTTGACTTTAGGCAATTTCCAAAAAGCGTATGATGAATCTAAATATGTAATTACAAACGAAGCTAAATTTGGTTTAGGTTTGGATGCTGATTTTCAGGATTTGTTTAATGCTACCAAAACGGCTTCGTTAAAAGAACCTCTTTTTACAATTGACTTTAACAACTTAACATCAGGAAATTACGGTCAAGATTATACTGCATTTTTCACAGGTTCGTTAAAAGATGACAGTTACAGTTATGGCCAAGGATTCTCAGTTGCGGTTCCATCATTAAAAGTATTCAACACTTGGGATCAAAGAGATTACAGAAGAGCCGTAAGTTTTGATACGATTATCAGAAAGAAAACAGGTCCGGGCGGATCGCTGCAGGTTTTCCCTTCAAGCGATAACGAAAAAGCGCCTCGTCCGCATATTGCCAAATATTTCCGTTTTCCGGGAAAAACTGGAGCTAACGGAAGAACTTCGCAGCACAATTATATCACGATGCGTTATGCCGAAGTTTTATTAACTGCTGCCGAAGCTTTAAACGAAATTACTCCAGGAACTACCGAAGCAGACGGTTATGTAAACCGCGTTCGTGCAAGAGCAAGAAACAAAGCCGGAAAACTGGTTTCATTTCCTGCAAATGTAACGCCGGGACTTTCTCAGGCTGATTTTAGAAAATTGGTTATTGATGAAAGAAGATTAGAACTGGCGTTTGAATATATCAGATGGTACGATATTAAAAGACTTAAAAATGGTCCAGAAGTATTTGGCTCTGCTGGTTTAGAACCGCACGCTAATTTCGATCCAAACAAAGATTATTTATGGCCGCTTCCGGGAACAGAATTGGCTATTAATCCAAATTTAAAACCGAATAATCCTGGGTATTAAATGAACGCGGATGATACGGATTCGCTATCGCGATCCCGATAGCTATCGGGAGCGGATTGAAACGGATTTTTTAATCACGTCGCGTATAATTAGGTTTCACGCAGATTTAAAAAGATTTAAGCTGATTAAAATTGATAAAAAAATCTGCTTTATCTGCCAAAATCCTTTTAAATCTGCGTGAAATAAAAATCATCAAAAAAATCCGTACCAATCCGCGCCTTCGCAATAGCGAATCCGTAAAATCTGCGTCTAAAAATCACGATTACAATATATATAGTATTTTAATATGAATAAAGTTAGTTTCATTTGTTTAGTTCTTGGATTTGCATCGCTTACATCGGCTTGCAAATCAGGAATTAATCATCAAACAAAAAGTACAACCTCTGTAAACGGTCTTCTGGAAACACGCTACAAAATGTTACTCGATTATCCAGTAGATTCAATGTCAATGCCGAGAAGTATGAATACTAAAACCTTAGAAATTCGCAAAGTGCCGTCGAAAGACTGGACAAGCGGTTTTTTCGCTGGAAATCTTTGGCAGTTATACCGATTGACAGGCGACTCCAAATACAAAGAACAAGCTCAAAAATGGACTCCTTTCAGCAAAAAAGAAAGTGTCAATAGTAATTCGCATGACGTAGGTTTTAAAGTGTTTTGCAGTTTTGGAGAAGCCCTAAAAGTGGAAAACAAGAAAGAATACGAAGCCGTAATTGTTAAAGGCGCAGAAACTTTATGTACAAGGTTTAATCCAAAAGTGGGCTCGATTCGTTCTTGGGATTTCAATAAAGAAATTTGGGATTATCCTGTTATCATCGATAATATGATGAATTTGGAATTGCTTTTTGAAGCTTCAAAAATATCAGGAAATCAAAAATACCGCAATGTTGCCATTCAGCATGCTAATACGACTTTAAAAAATCAGTTTAGAGCAGACAATTCTTGTTATCATGTGATCGATTATAATCCGACAACTGGCGAAGTTAGAAAGAAAACAACATTACAAGGTTACAATGACGATTCGGTTTGGGCACGTGGTCAGGCGTGGGCAGTGTACGGATTTACAATGTCTTACCGCTATACAAAAGATCCAGCGTATTTAAAACAAGCCGAAGGAACAGCGAAGTTTTTTATGACAAATAAAAACCTGCCAGAAGATGGAATTCCGTATTGGGATTTGAAAGATCCGAATATTCCGAATTCTCCACGCGATGTTTCTGCAGCAATGGTTATGGCATCAGGATTATACGAATTGTATACTTATACCAAAAATCAAAGTTATCTGGCTTTCACCGATAAACTAATGGCTTCTGTACAAACAGATAAATATATTTTAAGTACAGGAATCAAGACCCCTTTCCTATTCGATCACAGCACAGGAAACTGGCCAAAACACGACGAAATTGACGAACCAATAATTTACGCCGATTATTATTTTCTGGAAGCTCTTCTTAGAAAAAAGTAACAAAGTGACAGAGTTACAAAGCTACAAAGGTTTACAGCCTTTGTCCCTTTGTCACTTTGCCTCTTTGTCCCTAAAAAAATAACCTATGAACAAACGACATAAACACAAATTTTCAATTTTTGCGCTTTTTGTTTTGTTTCAAATTTGTCTGAGCAGTTTTGCTCAGACAAAAATGAACATTAACGACAATTGGCTTTATTTAGAAAATCATACCCAAAACCTCAGCGAAGCACAGAAAGCCAAGAACTGGACTTCTCTAAATTTACCTCATACCTGGAACGCCGAAGATGCAACCGATCTATATCCAGGTTATAGACGTGATGCCAGCTGGTATCAGAAGAAAATCAATATTTCAAAAATCGATCAAAATCAGGTTTACTCCTTGTATTTTGAAGGTTCAAATGTAACGACAAAAGTATATGTAAACGGTAAAAAAGCCGGATCGCATATTGGCGGTTATATTGGCTTTTCTATCGATATTACGAAATTCATTAAAGAAGGAAACAACGATATTTTTGTTCGTGTGGATAATAGTTACGATATCGAAATTATTCCGTCACAAAAAAGTGATTTCTTTATTTATGGCGGTATCACGCGCGATGTGTGGCTGGTTTCGAAATACAAAAATCATATCGAAAACATAAAAATTACAACTCCGGAAGTTTCTTCTAAAAAAGCTTCGATACAAATCATTTCTTCAATTGTAAATCCTGATAATGCAAAAGATTTATCGCTAACTATAACTTTAAAAAATCCGAAAGGAAAAAAAATAGTGAGCAAAACGATTCCAGTTTCGGATAAAACTTCGACTATCACTTTCGAAAACATCAAAAACCCTGAACTTTGGGATACTGAAAAACCTAATTTATACCAACTGACAGCTTCTTTATCAGAAAAAAATCAAATTAAAGACAGCGTTTCTGAGAAAGTAGGTTTTAGATGGTTTGAGTTTAAAGATCATGGACCTTTTTATTTAAATGGAAAACGTCTCTTGATTCGCGGTACACATCGTCATGAAGAACAAGCCGGAGTTGGCGCTGCCATGAGCAACGAACAGCATTGGGCGGACATGAAATCGATAAAAGAAATGGGCGCTAATTTCGTTCGTTTAGCGCATTATCCGCAAGATCCTGAAGTTTACAAAGCTTGTGATGAATTAGGTTTATTGGTTTGGGATGAACTCCCTTGGTGTCGAGGTGGAATCGGAAATGAGGTTTGGAAAACCAACACCAAAAATATGCTGGCAGAAATCATCAACCAAAATTACAATCATCCGAGTATTATTATCTGGTCTTTAGGAAACGAAATGAACTGGCTTCCTGATTTTCCTGACGGTGATAATGCAGAAAAAACGAATGTGTTTTTAAGTGAATTGAATGATATTGCACACAAACTCGATCTGACTAGAAAAACAGCAATTAGAAAGTACTACGAAGGTTCGCATATTGTAGATGTATTCTCGCCTTCGATTTGGTCGGGCTGGTATTCTGGAAGTTACAAAAGCTACCAAAAAGCAATTGACGTTTACAAAAAAGAATACAAACATTTTATTCATGCCGAATATGGCGGCGACAGTCACGTGGGTCGTCATAGCGAAAATCCGGTTACAGGCGAAAATGTCATAAAAGCTGAAGGTTGGGAAGAAGCAATTGTACAGACGAAAGTCGCAAACATTGCCCAAATTGGTGACTGGAGCGAAAACTATATTGTTGATTTGTTTGACTGGCATTTGCATATATCTGAAAATGATCCAATGTTTGTGGGCAATGTACAATGGGCATTCAAGGATTTTGCAACGCCTTTACGCCCAGAAGACGATATTCCGTACATGAATCAAAAAGGACTTACCGATCGAAACGGGATTCCGAAAGATGCTTATTATGTTTTTAAAAGTTATTGGGCAAAGGAACCTTTCACGTACATCGAATCGCATACGTGGACAGAACGTCAAGGGTCTGAAAATACGCCGAGAATCATCAGCGTTTTCAGCAATTGCGAAAAAGTCACTTTATCTCATAACGGAAAATCATTGGGAGAAAAACAGCGAAATCTTGCTCTATATCCTGCAAATGGCTTAACTTGGGATGTCAATTTTGCAAAAGGTGAAAATGTTTTAATTGCGATTGGAAAAACAAAAGAAGGAAAAACAGTTTCCGATACGCTGAAAGTGAATTATCGTTTTAATAAAAATGACACGGCGGTTTCGTTACAATTATCATCTGAAAAACTAAAAAATGGAAATTACCTAGTAACCGCAATTGCTGTTGACAATAACAATTTACGTTGTCTGGATTATGAAGCAAGTGTTTATTTTCAATGTTTAAAAGGAGGAAAAACACTTAAAAATCAAGGAACACCAACGGGAAGCGAATCGATAAGAATGGCAAACGGAAAAGCTTCTATTGAAGTAATTCCCGACGGCTCAGGAAATCCAATCGAGATGACGGCTCTGAATCAAAGTTTTAAAGGGGAATATTTGAGGATTTCTGTTGATTAGAAAAGATTCTAAGCTGCTAAGGCGCTAAGATTCTAAGTTTTTTTATTTCACGCAGATTTTAAAAGATTTTAGCAGAGGACGCAGATTTAATTTTCTCGCAGATCTGGCAAATTGAGCAGATTTGATTTAATTAAAAAATTAATTTTAATCTGCTTAAATCTTTTAAAATCTGCGTGAAACAAAATCATTTTAATCCTTATAATCTGTGGCTACAAATAAAAATATCTGTGGCAAAAACAAACAAAAACAAATTAATACAAAATGAAAAAACTACTAACCGCATTACTCATAACCTTTTCTGTTCTGGGATTTTCACAAAATTTAATTTCCAATGTTCCAAACCGAAATACCACTTCACTAAACGGCGTTTGGAATTACATTGTCGATCCCTATCAAACTGGGTTTTACAGCTTTCACTTAGATCAATATGATAAAAATGAAAAACCTGCAAAAGGAGCTTTTTTTAGTAATTATCATGCTCAAAATAAACAAGAATTAGTAGAATATGATTTTGATAAATCTCCGACGATTACGATTCCAAGCGATTGGAATTCGCAGGTTCCGGAGTTGAAATATTATGAAGGAAATGTGTGGTTCAAGAAATCTTTCGATTATAATTTGGCATCCAAAAAGCGTCTCTTTTTATATTTGGGAGCGATCAATTATAAAGCGGATGTTTATTTAAACGGAAAAAAACTCGGAACTCATGAAGGTGGTTTTACGCCGTTTAATTATGAAGTGACTTCGATTGTACAGCCAAAAGGAAATTATTTAGTTATTAAAGTAGATAATACGCGTCATAAAGAAGATGTTCCAACTGTGAATACCGATTGGTGGAATTACGGCGGTATAACGCGCGATGTAACTTTAATTGAAGAAGAAGCTTCTTTTGTGGAAGATTACACGATTCAGCTGAAAAAGGGCAATGCAAATGTTATTTCTGGTTTTATTAAAATCAATAATTTAGAAGCTTCTCAGAATACTATTTCAGTTTCTATTCCGGAATTAAAAATCAACTTTAAAGGAAAAGCAGATTCCCATGGACTTTTAAATTTAGAAATTCCAGCTAAAAAAATCTCGTATTGGTCACCTGAAAATCCGAAATTATACGACGTAACGATTGATTTTAACGGAAAAAAATTAAAAGATCAAATTGGTTTTAGAACTATCGAAACCAAAGAAGATAAAATTCTGCTAAACGGAAAACAAATCTTCTTACGCGGTATTTCTATTCATGAAGAAAATGCCAAAGGCGGACGTGCAAATTCTCCCGAAGATGCTTTGCGTTTACTGAATTGGGCGAAAGAATTAGGTTGCAATTATGTTCGTCTGGCGCATTATCCACACAACGAAAATATCATTCGCGAAGCTGACAAAATGGGAATCATGGTTTGGGAAGAAATTCCGGTGTATTGGACAGTAGAATTTACGAATAAAAACACGTATCAAAATGCCGAAGATCAATTAACAGCTTCTATTACTCGAGATAAAAACAGAGCGAGCATTATTATTTGGTCAATGGCAAATGAAACTCCGATTTCGGAAGCTAGAAATACTTTCATTAAAAATTTAGCATCGCATACGAGATCGTTAGATAATACAAGATTAATCAGTGCCGCTTTATTGACAAAAAAGGAAACTATTGACGATCCAATTGGTGAAGTTTTAGATGTTGTGGCTTTCAACCAATATCTGGGCTGGTACGGCGGCAACCTAGAAGATGCTGAGAAAATAACATGGAAATCAAAATACAATAAACCTATAATCGTTTCTGAATTTGGAGGTGATGCTAAAGCTGGTTTTCACGGAGAAAAAAACGAACGCTGGACCGAAGAATATCAGGAATATCTATACATTCAGAATTTAAAAATGATCGAAAAGATTCCACACCTCAGTGGCACAAGTCCGTGGATTTTGGTTGATTTCAGATCGCCGAAAAGATTACTTCCGGGGATTCAGGACGGTTACAATCGTAAAGGTTTAATTTCGAATGAAGGTGAAAAGAAAAAAGCGTTTTACATTATGCAGGATTGGTATGCTAAAAAGAAAAAGGAATACTAGAAATTATAATCTATTATCAATTCATTAACAAAAAACAAACTGTAATTATATGATTTTTCTTCATTATTAATTTACTTTGTAGTAATTCTAAAAATTGTAATCCTATGAAAAAATTCTATTTAATGGCAGTTACATTGTTTGCTGCTTTTACAGTTCAGGCTCAAGATGTGGTAAAATTTGCTCCACTAGACAATAGTCCTGTTGATATTTCTTATTTCCCAAACAAAGCGGTTAAATTCAAAAAAACAGATAATCCAAATCCGGTTATCAAAGTTACTTACGCAAGACCTTCTGCAAAAGGAAGAACTATTTTTGGTGATGTTGTAAAATTTGGAGAAGTTTGGAGAGTTGGTGCTAACGAAAATACAGAAATCAAATTCTACAAAGACGTAACAATTGGTGGTAAAAAAGTTCCTGCAGGATACTATAGCTTTTTTGCTATTCCAGAAAAAGACAAATGGACTATCATCATCAATAAAGAATTGGATTTATGGGGTGGTTATGCTTATGATGAAAGCAAAGACGTTGTAAGAGTTTCTGTTCCTGTTAAACCAGTTTCTACTCCTGTTGAAGCTTTATCTATCGCATTTACAACGCAAGGAAATGTGGCTAATTTAGTTATTGGATGGGATAAAACAACTGTTGAATTACCTATTACGGTTAAATAAGTTTTAATAATATATGCCACGAAGGCACAAAGTCGCAAAGTTTTTTAAGCTTTGCGACTTTTTTTTTGCCACGAATTACACAAATTAGCACAAATTTAAATATTAATTGAAAGAAAAAATTTGTGCTAATTTGTGTAATTCGTGGCTATAATAAAATCATTTTAATGCTCTTAAATCTGTGGCTAGAAATTTAAGCGATAGTTTCTATAATCTTATCCAACGTAATTGGTAAATCTCTTACTCGTTTTCCTGTTGCGTTAAAAACAGCATTAGCAATTGCAGGCGCCATTCCAACTAAAGCAGTTTCTCCAAGACCTTTTGTTCCCATTGGGTTACTGATTGGATCTTTTTTGTTGACGAAAAATACTTCCTGCTTTTCAATATCTGCATTTACAGGAACATGATAATCGGCAAAATTGTTATTGATAGGACGACCAAAACGATGATCGATTTCCAAAGCCTCCATTAATCCCATTCCGATGCCGCCGACAGCTCCTCCGAACATTTGCCCCGCAGAGGTTTTCTGGCTGATAACCGTTCCAATGTCAGCACAAGAAACTACGTGCGCCAATCTGATTTTACCTAAATTCGGATTCACTAATACTTTTACAAAATGAACTGAAAACGAGTAAATAGAATATTTCTTCGCTTCTTCGGCCGCTTTAGAAAGATTTTCTACTTCAAAATCTTCCAATTTATTACTGCTTAAAAGTGCTGTTAATGTAACCGATTTCGATTTGTCTTTTTTAGAAGAAACCGCACCATTTTCAAAAGTCAAATCTGTAATAGCAATTCCTTTTAAAGCTGGATTTTTGCTTCCAATTTCAATTATTTTATTCAACAATAGATTGCAGGCATCATGTACCGCAGACCCAACAGATGAAGTCGTTGCCGAACCTCCTTGTGTTGGCCCTTTTGGCAGTCCGCTCTTACCCATTTCTATAATCACATTTTCTGACGGCAGACCAATTACTTCTGCCCCAATAGCCGTCATCATGGTTGCCGTTCCTGGTCCCATGTCATTGACACTACATTGCAGGACTAAATCTCCATTGGCTAAAAATTTTGCTTTTACCGATGTTGGACTTCTATAACAGCCAAAAGTTCCCGTTCCCATTCCGTAACCAACCAGCCAGTTTCCTTCTTTAACAGAACCTGGTTCATTTTTACGGTTTTTCCATCCAATGCGTTCCATGCCACCTTCATAGCATTCTAACAGAAATTTACTGCTCCATGGTTTATTTTGTTCCAAATCTTTTTCGGCATAATTCAATTTGCGAAACTCAATTGGATCTAAATTTAATTTATACGCCATTTCATCCATTGCAGATTCTAACGCAAAAGAACCAGTTGCCTCACCCGGACCGCGCATCCAAATTGGCGTGCAGGTATCTAGCGGAACAATTCTATAACGAGTTGAAACATTGGCACAATCATAAATAAATCGGGACATGTTTACCGTTCCTTCCATGAAATCTTCGTAACTCGAAGTCATGGCAACGGCTTCGTGCGTTAAACCAGTTAGTTTTCCTTCTTTCGTAGCGCCCAATCCCATTTTTTGAATGGTGTACGGTCGAAAACCAACATTGGTAAACATCTGTTCACGATGTAAAACCAATTTCACGGGACGATTTAATTTTTTCGCACCAATTAAAGCGGCAATTTCATACGGCCAAGTGTGCAATCCCATTCCGAATGCACCGCCGAGATATTCTGAATGAACTTCGACATCTTCTACAGGAACACCAAAAACTCCGGCAACACTTTTTCTGGTGCCTTCAACACCTTGACTTTTAGTGTATAAAATCGGTTTGTTTCCGTCCCATTTTGCAATGATATTGGCTAATTCCATTGGATTATGAACTTCGGTCGGAATCGTGTATTCGGTTTCCAAAACAACCTCAGCATTTTTATAACCGTCATGTTCACCTCGATGGTAATCGTTTCCTTTATCGGTGTCTATTTTTCTTTCTTTGTCAGCTGCTTTGTGAAGTTCTGTCGAATGTTCTTCTTTAAAATAATCAGCTTTAATCAAACTTGCCGCATAACGCATACGTTCAAAAGTATCCGCAATTACCAAAGCAATCGGCTGATCGTAATACAAAACCGAATCATCTTTAAAGATCTGAAGCGGCTGACCGAAATTTCTCTTGTCTTTTGCTTTTTGATAACCAGAAGGTTTGTCGACATTCAAATGCGTAATCACCGCCAGAACTCCCGGCGCCCATTCTGCTTTTTTAGTATCAATGGTTTTGATTCTACCTTTTGCAATTGTACTTCCCACAAGGCAGGCATAAACCACGCCCGGTGTTTTATATTCGGCTGAATAAGTTGCAGAGCCTGTTACCTTAGCAAATCCGTCAACTCTATTAATATTACTTGTCTTGCTCATAATTTAATTATTTTGATGCTGCTATTGTAAGTGCTTCTGTTACTGCGTTTCCGCCAAGCGTTAATTTAAAATCGTTGTCGCCATAACCTCTGGCACCTTTCATCGATAAATCGCCTGCTTGTTTAAATAAATCTTCTGAAATAGTTTTTCCTTTAAGGAATTTTTCGGTTTCAGTTAATCGCCAAGGTTTATGCGCCACACCGCCCATAGCCAGTCTGACATCATTTATGGTATTATTTTTTATATCCAAAGCCACAGCAACAGAGACCAATGCAAAAGCATAACTTGTTCTGTCACGGACTTTTAAATAATGAACATTTTTAGTGAAATTATTATCCGGAATTTCAACAGAAGTGATCAATTCCCTTGCATCTAGCGTATTGTCTTTTTCAGGAGTGTTTCCCGGAAGTCGATGAAAATCTGTAAAATTAATTTCACGTTTCCCTTTTGGACCTTCGACCAAAACCGTTGCGTCGAGCGCTGCCAAAGCCACACACATATCACTCGGGTGCACTGCAATACAACTGTCTGAGGCTCCAAAAACAGCGTGCATTCTGTTCGAACCTCCAATAGCACCGCAGCCGCTTTTTGGAGCACGTTTGTTACATGGCATATCGGTATTGTAATAGTAAGAACAACGTGTTTTTTGAAGCATATTTCCACCAACTGTTGCCATATGACGAATTTGCTGAGAAGCTCCAGCCGCTAAAGCCAAAGCCAGCAAAGGATGTTTTTCTTTTATGGAAGCATCTTCGGCAACCTGACTGTTTTTTGCCAAAGCACCAATCGAAACTTTTCCTTTTAAGAATTCTATTTTTTTAAGATCAAGTCCGTTTATGTCAACCAATTTGTCGGGAGCAACGACATTTTTCTTCATCAAATCGACCAGATTGGTTCCTCCTGCAATAAACATCGAAGAATTATCTTTGGCTTTTCCTGTCAATGCCGACGAAGACGACAAGGCTTTAATTATCTGAAAATTTTTCATAATTCCTTCCCTCCTTCCTTCACTTCGGTAATAGCATCAACAATATTGTGATAAGCACCGCAACGACAGATATTACCGCTCATGTATTCGCTGATTTCTTCTCTGCTGTTGGCGTGGCCTTCTTTTATGCAGGCAATTCCAGACATGATTTGTCCCGGAGTGCAATACCCGCACTGAAAACCATCATGTTTGATAAAAGCTTCCTGCATTGGGTGGAGTTTTTTCCCTTTTGAAAGTCCTTCGATTGTGGTAACCTGTGCATTTTGCTGCATCGTTGCCAGAGAAAGACACGACAAAATTCGGGTTCCGTTTACGTGAACTGTACAGGCGCCACATTGTCCGTGATCGCAGCCTTTTTTGGTTCCGGTTAATTGCAATTGTTCACGAAGTAAATCAAGCAAAGTGGTTCTTGGCTCGATATTTAAATTGTGTTTTGTGCCATTTACTTCAATTGAAAGCGGCACTGTTTCTAAATACTCGGCAATTTTCTCATCCCATTTATTCTCAGATGCCATTACCAATGAAGGCGGGGCCAAAGCAAGAGCGGTAAAAAATCCTGATTTCTTTATAAAGTCACGACGCGAATTTGCATCTTCGGGCGTTACTTTATTATCGTTTGTTTTTTTAGAAGCCATTCAGTCTATCTGTTAAATTAGCAAATTCACTTTTGTCATTCTAACAAATTTAATCAACTTAAATAACAAAAAGTTATGAAATTCAAACATTACTCTTATTTAGAATAATTACAATTTCTGTTTTTTTTAACCGCAAAGACGCTAAGGTTTTATAAAATGAAATCTCGCAAAGTCGCACAAACGCAAAGTTTAATATGAAAAATAACCATATAAGTGATATAAGTTCAATTAAGAGAAAACTTAAAAATCTTATATCACTTATATGGTTTAAAAACTTTGCACCTCTGCGACTTTGCGAGATTATAAAATTGTATTTTTACTGAATTAAGCCCAAATTATGTCTCAACAAGAAATCATCTATCTCGATAATAATGCTACAACGCGTGTTGATGATCGTGTTCTGGAGGAAATGCTTCCTTATTTTACCGATTTATATGCAAATTCGACAAGTTCGCATATTGCAGGATTGACAATAAACGAAGCTGTCGAAAAAGTGGCTTGGCAAACGGCCAATTTGATTAATGCAGAACCTGATGAAATTACTTTTACTTCTGGAGCTACAGAAGCAATAAATTTGGCTGTAAAAGGTTTGGCTTATCAAGAACGAAAACATATTGTAACTGTTGTAACAGAACATAAAGCTGTTCTTGAAAATTGCCATTTTATGAAAAGTATTGGCTTTGATGTCACATATTTACCAACAGCTTCTGACGGGCTTTTAGATCTTGAACTTTTAGAAAAGACAATTACAGATAAAACACTGGTTTTCATCATGATGTTTTCAAATAATGAAACTGGTGTCATTCAAAACATAAATGCAATTTCAGCATTGTTAAAAAGCAAAAATGTTCTGTTTTTATGTGATGCGACTCAAGCAGTTGGAAAGATTTCTGTCGACGTTAAAAAATACGGAATTGATCTTTTAACTTTATCAGCGCATAAATTTCATGGACCAAAAGGAGTCGGTGCTTTGTATCTTTCGGCGAAAGCCAAAACAAAATTGATTCCTCAAATTATAGGCGGCGGGCAACAGCGGAAATTACGTAGCGGTACTTTAAATGTTCCTGGAATAGTTGGATTAGGTAAAGCTTGCGAAATAGCTGTTAATCAATTAGAAGAAAATCAAAATAGAGTAAAACTATTGAGAGACAAACTAGAAATTGGTTTATTGCAATTTGAAGGTTCTTTTGTAAATGGAGATATTCAAAACCGAATTTATAATACTTCAAATATTTGTTTTCCCAGTGTCAATTCAGAACAGTTGATTATGGCTTTGGGAAATATTTCAGTTTCTAACGGCGCTTCTTGTTCTGCCGTAACTTCTGAACCTTCGCATGTTTTAAAAGCAATGGGATTATCTGATGAACAAGCGTTGAGTTCGATTCGTTTTAGTTTGAGTAAGTATACGACTTCTGACGAAATTGATTATGTTGTTGATCGTGTTTTGGAATTGTGTGTAAAATTACGAAGTTGAGTTTTTTTCATCAATTAAGCTTTGAACCCCTGTCCCTTTGAAACTTTGTGACTTTGCAACTTCTAAAAAGAAATAAACTGATCATAATCTTCCTGTGTATCAATATCTACATTTCCTTTTTCGAAGTGAATCGAAACCACATCATCTGCATATTTCTTAATTAGCTTTTTTGCTCCAGCCTTTCCTTTTAATTCTAGAAGCTCATTAAAATATTTTTGATGAAATAAAACCGGCGTTCCTAAAGTTTCAGAATATGCCGAAGCTGCAATTCCTTTATTGTTTTTTTGAGATTTCTGAATAAGATTTTCAAAAAGCGAAGTAGTTATAAAAAGCTGATCACAAACTGTAAAAATACATTTCTGGCAGTCTGGATTTAATTCTAATAGTTTAGACAAACCTTTTGTAATCGAACTTGAAATTCCAGATTCCCATTCAGGATTAAAAACTTTTTGTATTGTTGTGTCGGTAATTTCGCTTTCGATCAATTCGTGATTAGATCCAAATACAACTACAACAATAGCATTTTTAGTGTTAGAAGCTTCTGAAATTACGTTTTCTAAAAGCGATTTTTCTTTAAATTTTAAAAGTTGTTTTGGACGTCCAAGCCTTGACGAATTTCCTGCGGCAAGAATCACAATTCCAATTTTACTTTCCTCCAAATTAGACATGTATTGTAGTGGTATGAATTTTTCCTGATTTATTTTTTAAAGAAGATCCGTTAGTTCCCGAAATCACTGCTTTAATTTCTGCAACTATCGACAAAGCAATTTCTTCGGCAGTTTCTGCGCCTAAATCAAGTCCAATTGGTCCATAAATTCGTTTTAACTGTTCTTCGTTTACTTCAAATCCTTTTTGCTTTAAATCGTCGAGCATTCGGTTTAATTTCGTTTTTGGTCCCAATACACCAATGTAATGGCAATTTTGTTGTAAAAGCTGTCTTAAAACCTCCAAATCGTATTGATAATTGTGTGTCATTAAAACAAAATAAGTCTGCGAATCGATTGTCACATTTTCTAAAAATGCTTCTGATTTTGCAGCAATAACATTTTTTGCATCTGGAAAACGCTTTGAAACAGCGTGTGTATTTCTTCCATCAATAATAGAAACTTCCCAACCCAAAATTGAAGTCATTTTGACTAACGGCTGTACATCGTTCCCTGCTCCTGCTATTACAACCGAAATGGGCGGATTTATATATTCAATTAATGCTTCTTCCGCATTTTCAGGATTTATATTTTTTATGATAGAAGTTTTGTTATAAAGTACTTCTTGAGCATCCGAAAGTAATTTTAAGGCAATCTCATTTTGATATAAAAATTCATTTTCGCGATAAAACAAAACAGTTCCCAATTGAATTGCATATTTCTTTAGTGAAAACAAAGTGACTAGAACTGCCGGCTTTCTTTCTCTGCCTAATTGTTGTAGAAATGTGATCGGATTATTGGTCTTTTCATCATCAATAAATTCAAAAAGAATATGCACAATTCCATTACAGCCGAGTTGCAAACCAATCTCAGCATCTTCTTCATTATTGGTATTATAAGTTATGAGTTTGTTTTCTTTTTGATGAATAGAAAGCAGTGCTCTTTTTAATGCATCTCCCTCTAAACAGCCACCGCTGATGGCACCAGTAAGCTGTCCCTCTTCTGTTACGAGCATACGGGCCCCGGGCTGTCTGTACGATGAACCTTCGACTTTTACAACGGTGGCCAAAGCGCATTTTTTACCCTCTTCTACTGCCTCTTTGTACGCTTTTACGATATCGTTGATTTCTTTCATAATAATGGATCCTTCTAACAAAAATAAGGAATTCTTTTAAAGCGAAATAATTCCCATTACTAAAGCCGTTTTAACCGCTTCTGCCGTGTTAGTTACTTTCATTTTTTCAATTATATTTTGTCGATGTCTGCGAACAGTGTAAACAGAAATATGCATTTCTGCCGCAATTTGCTCACTTTTACGGCCTTTAGAAACCTGTTTTAAAACTTCGATTTCTCTTTTAGAAAGAATTGTTGCCGCATTATTTTTATATCTGACAGCATCGATAATCTCGCCAGTTTGAATATTAAAAATCTTTCCGTCTATTCCAGATCTTGATTGTAAATCGGTTGATGGTGCGTAAAGACATAATGCAAGCGAAATGCTTCCATTACTAAATGTTTTAAGATAAGTCGTGCGATGGTTAATGTAACTGCATTTTTGAATTTCGTTTTGAAGACGAATACGGCTAAAGGTACTATAATGACTATAGTTTTCGTGCGGAACCGTTTTTAGAAAATGATAAAAATTAAGTTCTAAGGCGTGGCGTTCTACCAAATCATCTGGGTTTAAATAGGAGAAAATGCAATCTTCAAATGCAGAATCTATTACCGAATATTTCTCGGACAACCCGAAAACAGAACCAAAACTTCCGGCATAAATATAGCTTTTATCTGCTCTATAGTCCGAAAGAACAGCAACGCATTGTTCTAAATTAACATAATTAGCAACGGACTTTTTAAAGAACTCAATATCGTTAGATTCTCCAATGTCGAAATTCTGTTCTAGAAAAGTTACGGATAATTCGTTTTCTATCGAAAGGTTTGATGACATTGAAATAAGAATTGGTTAATTTTACGTATTGCTCCTTTTAAAAGGCGATGGTATTTTTGAAAAACTAAAAATATCATTTCTATTCTTAAAAACCCTATTTATGAAAACAAATTTATATACTGTTAGTATTTTTCTATGTTTAATCTTTTCTGCCTGCAATAAAAATAATAAAGATATGGCTGTCGAAAATCCTCCTGAAAAAACGGTAAAAGACAGTGCCAAAGTAAATGGTCAGCCTTGTGATATCAAATTATCAGCTATACATTTTACGAAAGCTGTAAATGGCGCTGACACTTTGATTACAAAGGAAGCAAATGAAAAAATCGTTTTTAAAGCGGGAGAAAAATCAGATTATTTCTCTGATCCCGATGGAAAACTTTCTAATACAACTGCACCAATGCTTTTATCGCAAGTAGATAATACAAAACCTTTTACGCTTACCGCGAAAGTTACGCCTCAGTTTACAGAAAAAGGACTTTATAATGCTGGGGTTTTATATATCTATGTAAATGACAGTTTCTACCAGAAATTTTGTTTTGAGCAAGACGAAAGAGGCAATCGTAGAATTGTTACAGTTCGTACCATGGAAACTTCTGATGATAATAACCACGATATTGTAAAACAACCTTTTGTTTATATGAAAATTTCTTCTGACACTAAAACTGTGGCGAGTTACTATTCATTAGACAAAAAGAACTGGCAGATGGTGAGATTGTACAAAAACAATTATCCAGCACAAATCTGGATGGGAATAAGCACGCAATGTCCTGTTGATAAAGGAACTCAAAGCATTTTTGAAGAAATCAAATTAGAAGATAAAAGCGTTTCAGATTTCCGTTTGGGGATTTAGAATTTTAAAATGTAGATTTTAACTACATCCTTGCGAACTTACTATTTAAAAAAAAAGTAATTAATTGCTACCAATAGTTATCGGGGATTGACTTTAAAAAACAAAATAAGATACCGCATTTTTTATTGATTACTTAATCATTTTTTTAAATCGACATCTCTTTTGTAAGATTAAGTTTTGTATTTTTATCAATAGCAAAATAATTTATACTCACCTTAAAATTTAAAACTGCATGGGAAAATTTGTAATTACTACGAGAGCCAACGGAGAGTTTCAATTTAATTTAAAAGCTGGAAATGGCCAGACCATTTTAACAAGCGAAGGTTATACTACAAAAACGGCTTGCAATAACGGGATTGAATCTGTTAAAAAAAATGCATCTGATGATGGTCGTTACGATAGATTAGAGTCTAAAAGCGGTAAACCTTATTTCAATTTAAAAGCTGGAAACGGTCAAATTATTGGAGCAAGCGAAATGTACGAAAGCACAAGCGCAAGAGAAAACGGAATTGAATCTGTTAAGAAGAATGCTCCTGATGCAGAAACTGATGATCAAACAGCATAATTAAAAACTGCTGCAAAATAAGAAAGCGAGGTTTAGGCCTCGCTTTTTCATTATATTTAATTTTAATTATTCTAATAAAAACACCACAAGTCCTCTCGCTCCATGCGCTCCAAGAACCAAAGACTGTTCAATATCAGCGGTTTTAGAAGGCCCGGCAATAAAGGTTCCGAAGCCATAATCTAAATTTCCTATTTTCTCATATGCCTGATGCATTGTTGAAACTATCGTTTTCTTGTCTACAATTATTGCCAAATATTGCGCTATGAAAGGTGCAACTCTTTGTCCCAAAATACTATCTGTAACCCAGATTGCACTATTTTCTGCTACTGCAAAATGTCCTTTTAAAATAGTCAATTCTACATTTGCCAATGAATGCGGATCATCGTTATTCCAGTCTAAACTTGCAATTTCTGCAAATTCAGGAAGCGTTGTAATAATGCGTTTTTCGACTGCGTAATTATCTTTCACATAAGATAGCACTTCATCGATACTCGAAACTTCTACAAAATCGCCTCCAATGTTTTTTAAAGTGGTTTTATACGTTTCTAAAACATCAAACTGATCTGAACCCAAAACGCTTAAATCTGGAAGTTCTGAAACGAATTCCGGTTTGTTCTGTTTTATTTTATTTAAAATTGCTTCTTTACTGCTCATTGTCTTTTGCTTTAGATGCTCTCGAATTTTTCTTGTACCATTCTCTAAAAGATTCCTCTGGAACTGCTGGCATTTCGCGCTGATCGTACCATTTATTCATTTTATTATTGACTAAAGACGGAATATTTTTCATTACAAATCGGCCCGATTTTCCAGCAATATTAAATACGGTTGGATTTGCCAGAACAGTCGCCATTGTTTTCATTGCAACTGTTTTTGCAGTTGGCGTATGTCCTTCTTTTACCAAAACCTGACGCCATTTGTACAATTGGTCGTGAATATCAATTTTTACCGGACAAACGTTGGTGCAAGAGCCACAAAGGGTACTGGCAAAAGGCAGATCGGCATTTTTGCTCATATCTAAATTTGGTGCTAAAATAGAACCAATTGGCCCTGCAACGGCATTGTGATAACTGTGCCCGCCGCTTCGTCTATAAACAGGACAAGTATTCATACAGGCACCGCAGCGAATGCATTTCAGCGAATTTCTAAATTCAGGTCTTCCTAATTGTGTACTTCTTCCGTTGTCTACAATTACGATGTGCATTTCTTTTCCGTCTCGCGGCTTTTTAAAATGACTTGAAAAAGTCGTAATCGGCTGACCTGTTGCACTTCTGGCTAATAATCTTAGAAAAACACCTAAATGTTCTCTTTTCGGAATCAGTTTTTCGAATCCCATTGATGCGATATGAACGTCTGCTAAATGCGCTCCCATATCGGCGTTTCCTTCGTTTGTACAAACCACAAATTCTCCCGTTTCTGCAATGGCAAAATTGACTCCGGTTAAAGCAGCTTTTCTAGTTAAGAATGTATTTCGTAAACTTTGACGCGCAGATTCTGTCAAATACTGCGGATTAAAGTTTCCTTTTTCTGTTCCTAAATGTTCGTGAAATGTTTCACTTACATCTTCTTTTTTTAAGTGAATTGCCGGAAGTACAATATGACTCGGCGGTTCTTTACGAAGCTGTACAATATATTCTCCTAAATCAGAGTCGATAACTTCGATGCCTTTTTCGGCTAAATAATCATTTAAATGGCATTCTTCTGTAAGCATCGATTTTGATTTTACCATCTGCGTTACATTATGCTTCTGCAAAATCGAATGTACAATTTCGTTATGTTCTTTTCCGTCGGCTGCCCAATGTACGATTACACCGTTTTTTATTGCATTTTCTTCAAATTGAACTAAATAATCGTGAATATTAGAAAGTACATTGTTTTTGATTTGCGAAGCCGTTTCGCGTATCAATTCCCAGTCCGGAATTTGATGTGCGGATTTATCTCTTTTCGCACGGACAAACCAAAGCGTTTCATCATGCCAATTGACACGCTCCACATCTTTATTAAATTTTGTTGCGGCCTCGCTGTGCGGTATTATTTTTTCTGATGACATCTTTTGTCGGTTAAAAGTTGTTTTTACCATTAAGGCATTAAGTAAATTAAGCCAAAACTTTATAAACCTAATCTCTTAATATTTAAAGAAAATTAAGCTTAATTTGAAATCACTTAAATCTCTTAATTTTCACCATTAAATATTTCAATCAAAACTTAATTTACTTAATATCTTAATGGTAGAAAAAAATTAATTTTCGAGTGAATTTAATATTTCAGCAATATGAATTGTTTTTACACGACTGTTTTGTCTCTTTAGAATTCCTTCTAAATGCATTAAACAAGACATATCTCCTCCAGTGATAAAATCGACATCGTGGCTCTCGTGGTCTTTGATACGATCTAGTCCCATTTTTACTGAAACCGCTTCTTCTGTAACACAAAAAGTTCCTCCAAAACCGCAGCATTCGTCCTTTCGCGAAAGCGAAACCAAATCCAAACCTTTTATGTTTTGAAGTAATTGTTGTGGTTTTGAGAAAAACGGTGCATTTAATTCTGTCATTTGCGAAAGATGTAAACCGCGTTGTCCATGACAGCTTTGGTGCATTCCAACTTTAAAAGGAAAATTTCCGTTTATATGATCGATTTTGAGAACATCAGTAATAAATTCTGTTAATTCGTAAACTGTATTTCGAATGGCTGTTGCTTTTTCTTCTTGGTTTTCGTCGTGCAAATGATCTTTCACATGCAAAACGCAGCTTCCAGAAGGACAGACGATATAATCAAATCCGGTAAAATTGGCAATAAAATTGGCGTCGCATCCTTTTGTTAAATGTGCATAACCACTGTTTGCCATTGGTTGTCCGCAGCAGGTTTGTCCCATCGGAAATTCGACTTCACAACCTAATTTTTGTAGTAATTCGTAGGTTGCGATGCCTACTTTTGGGTAAAATTGGTCGACATAACAAGGTATAAAAAGTCCAATTTTCATGTTGTAGTATTTAGTGTGTTGTTCATTCGGCGTGTACTGTAAAAATGTAAAAAATACGTTTCTTGGCAAATTTACAACATACAGACCGTTTTTACCTAATGTTTATAGAATTTCAAGTCAATTAAATCATTCTGGATTGGTTTAGGATTCCAATTTTGATGAATTGCCAGCGCTGCTCCCAAAGCACTCGCCTGCGCCATAGACGCCGCGTAAACCTCAACATCTGGAAAAGCTTCGGCTAATAAATTCATATAAATCGAATTTTTACTGAATCCGCCGTCCACAAAAATCTTTTTTACAGGACTGTTGTGAATTACCAAATTGGTCGAAAAGTATTGCTGTTCTACCAAATCCAACATTAATTGATGATAAGCCGTTTCGTAATCTTTGTAATAAGCCAAATCTCTTTTTTGAAACGGACATTCTTTTAAAATATCAAAATCGTACTTTTTAGGATAAAAAATCTGATAGTTCAGCGAACGTAAATTGGCTACGATTTTTTTATCAAAATAGACTTCTTTGTACGTGTCAACCGGAACATTAAAATGTTCTGCCAATCGTTTGGTCTGCACTTCGTGTTCGTTTCCGGCAAACAAACGCGCCGCTTTTACCGGCTTGTCTGTGTATTGCATATAGCACAAACAATCGTGTTTTAATTCTTCAAAAGTTAATGGTTTGTTGTTGAAAGGGTTTAAGGAAATACTCCACGTTCCTGTCGACAATAAAACAAAAGGTTCTGTAAAATTGATTGTGTACGGAATAATCGCTGATGAACTATCGTGAAGTCCAACGCCGACAGCTAATCCGTCGTTGTTTTTAATTACATCTTTTCCGAAATGAATCGGCGGTAATTTTTCTGCGATTCCTTCTTCTTTCAGCCATTTGTGATATTTCATTTTTTTGAAATTCCACAAATTCGTGTGACAGCCGATACTTGTAATATCAGCGTAAGCTTCATTCGTTAAAAGAAAACTCAAAAATTGTGGCAGATGCAGGCAATGCGCCACTTCTTTAAACAATTCTGGTTTTTCTTCTTTCAATCTGTAAATCTGCATTCCCGAATTGAGACTGCCTAAAACCGGAGAAGCCGTTTTTACAGCGAACTTTTCTTCTCCTTTATATTTTTCATAAAAACCAGCTTTTAAATCCTCTGGATAATTTTTTAAGTAATTATACAGAGGAGTTAAAACCTTTCCATTTTTGTCTACGTAAACAAAGCTGGCACCGTAAGTGCTGAAATTGATGGCTTTTAAAACATAATCTGTTAGGTTTTTTATTTCGTCTAATCGATCTAGAATCCATTTTTGAAGAACCTCTATATCCTCACACGGAAAACCGTCTTCGTCTTTGGTCTCTTCCAGATTTACTGATTTTTCCCAGACAATTTTATAATTTTCATTAAATAAAAAAACCTTTTTGTTTGTTTTACCAATATCAAAAATCGCAACTACATTCATTTATTTTGGTTATGGGTTATGCGTTAGGGGTTATAGATTATGCGTTGTAAGTTAAGAGGATTGGGTTATGGAATTATGTTTTTGCTAAAAAAGTTTGATATGAGACCAACAATAGTCGATCAATTCTAACTTTTATTTTTTTTACGTTTAAAGCACAACTTCTAACTCTTAACTTAGCAACTAAACTACAAACCAGTTGCTACTGTTTTTAAACCTCTTTCGTCAATTAGACTTTCTCTCACTTGAAGTGAACGATATAATGCTACCGGATTTAATGCCGAACCTGCACGAAGACGAGCTTCTGCAACTAACGCACGAACATCTGTACGGAAAGCATTTTGAAGAATTTCCTGCGCTTTTACTACATCATTTTCTTCTTGTGCCTGTTCCAACGCTTTTCTGTCTACAGAAAGTGCCTGAGCATACGCAATCATAATCGCTTCAACTGACTGTAATAAATCTTCTAACGGATCTTTGATGTTGTGAGAAGCATCAATCATCCAGCCTAAATCTTTGGCATGATTCATTCCTCTTGCATCCATACCTTCAACCAATTCGTTGAAAATCAAGAACAATTGATATGGTTTTAAAGCTCCTGCAGTTAAATCGTCGTCACCGTATTTTGAATCGTTAAAGTGGAAACCTCCTAATTTGTTTTCCATCAATAAAATAGAAACAATCTGCTCAATATTAGCATTTGGTAAATGGTGTCCAAGATCGACCAATGTCTGCGCCTTGTCGCCTAACTTTTTTACGTACGAATATGATTGCCCCCAATCAGCCACTGTCGTCGAATAAAAGTTAGGCTCAGCACATTTGTATTCTAAAAATAATTTCCAGTTTGAAGGCAATGCATCGTAGATTTCTTCTAAACTTTCTAATGTATTTTGGTATGCTTTTCTGAAATTTAATTGTCCTGGAAAGTTAGAACCGTCAGCTAACCAAACTGTTAGAGACTCAGATCCTAATTCGATTCCGTGTTTAATTACTTCTATATTGTGTGCAATTGCTTGTTTACGAACTGCTTTGTTTACGTTTTGTAAAGAACCGTATTTGTAAGTATGCTCAGCGCTTGCCTGATCTTGAAACGTGTTCGAGTTCATAGCATCGAATTTTAATCCGTGCTGTGCCGCTAATGTTTTAATTTCGTTATAATTGGTTGGAATATCCCACGGAATATGAAGTGAAATTGCTCCTGAAGCATTGTTTAATTTATGAAGCAAACCAACATCTTCGATTTTTTCTTCTAATGAACGAGGTTCTCCTCCTCCAGCGAAACGTCCGAATCTTGTTCCTCCTGTTCCTAAAGCCCAAGATGGAATGGCAATTTGAAAGTCGATTAATTTTTGAATAATTGCTTCTGTATCATTAATTTCTGATGCCGTAAAAACTAATTTGTTCTGGTGTTTTTTTAATAAATCCTCGTTATGAGATTCGATGTGGTTTGATCCGATTAACATAGTTATTGATATTTTAATAGAGTTACAATATATAAATTTTATACGCTTAGTATATTATTTTTAACACATAGAGTCATAGTTTTTCTTTTTGGAAAAAAGGCGGTTCACTTGTCTTAACAAACATAGTTAGTTGCTTAATTCTTTACGTAAAGCTTTGTCAAAGTCTAAAGCTTTGTCAAAGTTTAAAACTTTGACAAAGCTGCTAACGTCCAGCTATGTGTTAGAAACAAGTTTCTTTCATTTTCCTTTTCTAAAACTAAAAATCTATGTTTCTATGTGTTTAAATTTTCTCCCGCAGATTTTGCCGATTGAGCAGATTTTTTTAAATCATTTTAATCCTTTAATCTGTGGCTGTACTAAAAAGTCAAATTAGAATATCTTAACTCTGGTTTTACTTCACTTTTTTTGATTTTTATAAAGTTCAAAAAGTGTTATGTCTAAAAAAATCTAACGTCCGAAATACATCGAACGCTAGACCACAAAAAACCACTTTTGCTTAAACAAACTTATATAAAAACCTAAACAATCTTTATCTATAAAAGCCCATTGCTACGCCGCCGTCTACGTTTAAGGCGTTTCCTGTAGATTTATTCAAGAAACCTCCAACAAACGCAAAACAAGCATTTGCGATATCATCAGGCAATATGATTTCATTTAATAACGTACGTTTTGCATAGTAAGCTGGAAGTTCTTCAACTGTAACTCCGTATGCTTTTGCACGACCTTCTGCCCATCCGCCAGACCAAATGTTTGAGTCTGAAATTACTGCATCAGGATTTACTGTGTTTACACGAATTTTGTCTGCTCCAAGTTCTGCAGCCATTAAACGTGTAAGGTGCGCCTGAGCCGCTTTTGCCGAACCATAACCAGGATTGTTCGGACCTGCAACTACAGCATTTTTAGAAACGATATTTACGATATCACCTCCAAAACCTTGTTTGCGCATAACTTCGATTCCGGCTTTAGAAACAATAAATTGTCCTTTTACCAAGATATCGTACAATCTATCCCACTCTTCAAGAGTATGTTCTGCGATAGATTTAGAAATACTGATTCCAGCATTATTTACAATAATATCAACACCTCCAAAAGCTAGAGAAGCTTCGTATAATGCTTTTTCTGTACTTACTTCATCAGTAACATTCAATAATGTACTAGAAACTGCATCTTTACCAAACGCTTTTACAAATTCAGCAGAAGCACCTTCTAAACGCTCTTCGTTAATATCATTAATCACAACACAAGCACCTTCTTGAGCGAATTTTTTAGCAATAGCTTTTCCAATTCCGCCCGCAGAACCTGTAATAAGAGCTACTCTTCCAGATAATGCTTTTGGTTTTGGCATACGCTGTAATTTAGCCTCTTCCAACAACCAATATTCAATATCAAAAGCTTCTTGGTGTGGTAAAGAAGTATATTCTGAAACTGCTTCTGCACCTTTCATTACGTTTACAGCATTGATATAATATTCAGATGCTAAACGCGCCATTGTTTTATCTTTAGCAAAAGTGAACATTCCAACTCCAGGATATAAAATAACCACTGGGTTTGGGTCACGCATTGCTGGCGAATTTGTTTTTTTACATGCATTGTAATAATCTTTATACATTGCACGGTAAGCTTCAAAAGCAGGAGTTAATTTTGCTTTGATAGCCTCAACATCTGATAAATCTTCGTTTGGATCTAATTCTAAAACCAATGGACTGATTTTAGTTCTCAAGAAGTGATCCGGACAAGAAGTTCCTAACGGAGCTAATTTTGAAAGATCATTAGAATTAATGAATTCTAAAACTCGTGCATCATCTGTATAATGTCCGATCATTTGACGCTCTGACGAACAGAAACCTCTTAAAATCGGAGCTACTTTTGCAGCTTTTAATTTGCGGTCTGCTTCTGGAAGACTGTCAATTTTCTTTCCTCCAAAAACTGGACGTTTTTTTCCGTAATTATCTTCTAAATAAGAAGCACATTTCTCGATTACTTCCAGCGTATTGATATAACTATCAAACGCAGTATCTCCCCAAGTAAATAAACCGTGAGAACCTAACATGATTCCGCGTAATTGTTTACCGTTTTGTGCTGCTTCTTCTAAACAAGCTCTCAACTGAAGACCAAGATCAAATCCTGGACGCTGCCAGCCTACCCAGCCAATTTCTCCGTTGAATAATTCTTCTGTAATTTTCTTTCCATCTTTCGCAGCAGCGATAGCAATTGCCGCATCTGGATGTAAATGATCGATATGTTTGAACGGAAGAAATCCGTGTAAAGGTGTATCAATAGAAGGAGCTTTTGACGCTAAATCGAAAATACAGTGGTTGAATAATTCTACCATTTCGTCTTCAAATTCGATTCCTCTGTAAACATTTTCAAGATTACGAAGTCTGTCCAAATACAAAGCTGCACAACCTGATTTTGTCAATGTTCCGATATCACCGCCAGAACCTTTAATCCACATTACTTCAGAAGATTCTCCAGTCAACGGATCTTTGTCTGTAATTTTTACAGAAGTGTTTCCACCTCCATAGTTGGTCAATCTTAAATCAGCTCCTAACAAGTTAGAACGATAAATAAAAAGCGCTACTTCATCACCCGCCAACGCAGCGGCTTTAGCATCATCCCAAAGGTAGCTTACATGCTTAAAATTTGTATTAATTGTATTCGACATATACTTTATATATTATTTCTTTGATTATTTATAATGAGTTACCAATTCCTACCAAAACGATCGAAAGCATAATCAGCCCGATTCCCCAGATGAAAGTTCTAAATGTCTTTTTAGAAACTCCCGTCCATTCTTTCAAATAAAATCCCCAGAAATTTGCTGTCAGGATAATGGTTGCCATGTGTAAAATCCATGAACTTGCACCGTTTCCTAATTTGCTCTCGCCCATTCCGTAGAAGAAAAATTGTAAAAACCACATGGTTCCAGCAAGTGCTGAGAAAAGCACATTTTTAGTAATTGGAGTAGATTTGTTTACATAATCTCCAATTGTTTTATTTTTAAAGTTTAAATAAAGACACCAAATAAAATTGGTTGTAAGACCGCCCCAAAGCAAAACGATATATGTTACGTTATTTTGAAATAAAGGATTACAGCCATTTATAACCGCCTGTTCTGCCATAGGTTTTCCTGCTTCGATTCCGTAGTTGAAGAATGAACTTAAAATACCCGAAATAACAGCAACCGTTAAACCTTTTGCTAAACTGAAATCTTTGTCTTTATCTTCGTGACCTGTCGCAAAATCTTTTTCTTTCAGCATTCCTGCTTTTCCAGAAATCGCAATTCCCAAAAGACATACGGCAACTCCTAATAAAACCAATTGTCCGCCTGAAGTAGCTAACATATCGCTAAAAGAAATTTTCCCTTCTGTCGGATATATATCGTAATAGATTGACGGAACTAAAGCTCCAAATGCAGAACAAAATCCAAGAGTGATTGAGTTTCCTAAAGACATCCCTAAGTAACGAACGCCCAAACCATAAGTAAGCCCGCCTACTCCCCAAACTAATCCCATCGAAAATGTAAAAGCTTTTATTGACGGAGAAGCTGCTGCGATAATTTCACCAAAATGTGGAATCGTTAAGTAAGCTGCGATTGGCGGTACGATCAGCCAAGAGAAAAATCCTCCTACGAGCCAATAGCTTTCCCAAGCCCATTTTTTTACTTTTTTAAAAGGCATATAAAAACTACCTGAAGAAAATCCTCCGATAGAATGAAAAATGATTCCTAATAATGATTCCATTTAATAATTTTTAGTTTTTGGTTAGTTTGATAGCAGTTTGGTTTTGTAAAATAATAGAATGTAAAAAACAAAACTGTCCTGTACTATCCTTTACGGTTTTTACTTTTTTTGTTAAATCTAAAGATTATTAGAAATAACACCTTGTAATTATTGGAATAATAAATTTAAAATGGCTATTTTAGCAATCGATTTCGTAATTATTGAATCCGCATTTTGAGGATATTTCAAAAATTATAAAAAAAGTATTACAAGCCTTGTCAAAAAATCTCTTTTTTGAATGAATGTTGAATTGTGGCCGTAAAAGTTTGGATAAAGAGTTTTTTTTGGAAAAAAAGTTATAATTAAAAATTCGTTTCGTTGAAATACGACACAAGTCTCCCAGATATCATGATTAAACTTATTAAAATAGATGAAGATTCGAGAGTACCAAAATACAAACAAATTGTAGACTCGATCCTTCAAAACATCGCCAACGGAAATTTAAAGATCAATCAAAAAATTCCCTCAATTAATAGTTTTAGTGAAGAATTCTACATGTCACGTGATACTGTAGAAAAGGCTTATAATATCTTAAAGGAACGAAAAATCATTTCTTCAATTAGAGGAAAAGGTTATTATATAACAAGAACAAAATTAGAATCTAAGGTAAATATTTTGTTTTTGACCAATAAACTGAGTTCGTACAAGATGAAAACCTATAGTTCATTTATTGATACTTTGGGCGCCAATGCACATGTTGATCTCCAAATTTATCACTGCGACGAAACTTTATTTTTAAATATCTTAGACAAATTTGAAGGCGCTTACGATTATTACGTAATTACAACACATTTTAAAACCGAAGAATTAAAACATTTGAGTTTTACTGATGAAGTAGTAAATGCAATTCGAAATATTCCTGCTGACAAACTCGTTGTTTTAGATAATATTAAACTCGGCACAAGCGACGATGTAATTAAAATTTACCAAGATTTTGAAAATGATATCTACAACGCTTTAAAAGAAGGACTTCCTAAAATCACCAAATATAAACGTCTTATTCTGGTTTATCCTGACAAAGCCGTTTATCCATACCCGAGAAGAATCCTCCACGGATTTAGAAAATTCTGTGTGGAGCACGAAATTAACTTTGAAATTCTGAGCGAGGTTTATGATGATATGATCCTTAAAAAGGGAGATTTATTTATCACAATTGAAGAATCAGATCTAGTGAATTTAGTAAAACAAATTCGTGACGAAGAATTTGTCTTGGGAAAAGATATCGGTGTCATTTCATACAACGATACGCCGCTAAAAGATTTACTTGGAATAACCGTGATGTCAACCGACTTCAATATTATGGGCGAAACTGCTGCGCGAATGATTTTGAATAAAGAAAAAGGTCAGGTAAAAGTGCCTTTTAATTTTATTGATAGGAATTCTATTTAAGGGGCAAAGGTTCAAAGTAGCAAAGATGCAAAGGTTTCTATTCTTTGCCTAAAAATTATTCGTCAGGAACTCACAAACTTTTTCTAATGCAATTCGTGAATTACTGCGTCTGTTCTCTTCGGTCGAGTCGTGTTGAATAAATATGATATGGACTAAACTCAGACTCATGAAAAAAACTTTGTGTCATTGTGCCTTTGCGGCAAAAAAAATCTCGGAGTGAAAAGCTATAAAAAAACCCCGCTTTAGAAGCGAGGTTTAGTTGTATTATTTTTTTGATTCTTCGATAGAAACTTTTCTGAACTCTTTTAAAAGTTTTTCGATTTCTAAAGTAGCTTTACGTGCTCTTGGTCCTGCAGCTTTGATACCTTTTTCAGTTAAAGATTCCGCTTCTGCTTTAAATGTGTCAATTTCGGCGTTGATTTTTACTAATAAATCTTTCATGCTTATATATTGTTAAATTAAGCCACAAAAATAAAAGTTTGTGTGACAGTTACAACAAAAATGCTGTTAAATTTAATGCAGTTTTTCATTCATTTTCTTTACAATAAATTGACTCTTAGTATTTACCAAATCTCAGCAAATACAACCATCTAGCAATCAAACACTTATTTTAGAAACAGTAAAAAACCTTTATTCTGTTACCTTGTAAAATAGTTTTTGCATTTGCATAAATTCTACAAATGTGTCCACCAGATTGTTCTTTTTTTCTTACATAAAACTGCGGAAATTTTGTGCAATTGCGGAAAAACTACTCCACAAGTATCTTATTTAAGTATACATTCTTAAAAATTACGCCGCTGATTAAGCTTTTATCAATTTTTATCTTCTCAGATTCTATGTCTAAATTCTCAAATTTAAAATTGGTTAATTTTACATTTTCATCTTTTTCAACGCCATAAAACGTTTTGCATTTAAGCGTAATATTTCGCAAAGTTATCTGGTCCCCGTAAGACAACGGAATATCTTTTCGATCTTTTAAATCGTAAAACTGACGCCAGGCAAATATGGCTAAACCCGTTTCTGCTTCTCCCTTTATATTCTCAAGTAAAATATATTCGTAACGCTGTGGTGTATCTGGTCTCATTTTTAACCAAAGTAAACGAGAAGCACCTTCGATTTTGCTGTTTCTAAAAATGATATTGCGATTATGAATAGCTTCACTTCCATTCGTTAAAGCCGAATGGCAAAAACCAAAAGTGCAATCTTCAATTATGACATTCTTGTTGGCGCCATTATTTTTATCCTGATCTGCATAAGGCCCTTTTCCTCCTTTTAAGGCAACAGCATCATCATTCACAGACATATAACAGTCTTTTATGAGAACATTTTCACAAACATCTAAATCTACGGCATCAGTACTTGGCGCTTTTATACCAATATGCGGCGAAAAAATATAAAGTCCAAGCAGTTTGATATTCTTACACTTATAAAAATGATTCGTCCAAAAACCAGAATTAATTAATTTTACATCCTGAAACTGCACATTGTTTGAATTCTGAACGAAAATCAATCTCGGACGAGAAACTTCCAGATTTGTACATTCTGGGTTTTCACTACGTCTTTTCCAAAAAGCTTCCCAAAACTTTCTTCCGTTTCCATTTATAGTTCCATTGCCAGAAATTGAAAAACCATCAACTCCATACGCATTCACCAGCGCTGGAAAATAATCCAAATTCTGACCTTCGATTCTTGAAGGCATTTTAGGATAATCATCTATATTATCTGATCCTTTTAAAACGCCGTGTTTTTTAATATAAAGACAAGTTTTTGCTCTAAAAAATAATGCACCGCTCAGAAAAATGCCTTTTGGAATTACAATTACTCCTCCTCCACTCTTTGATGCTTTATCAATTACTGACTGAATTTCTTTCGTCTGAACTTTTGTACTATCTAATAATACTCCAAAATCGGTAATTACATATTGTTTTCCCTGATTTTGCAATTCTAACTTTTCAAAATTGCCAAACCATTCTGAAACAGGCGTTCCATCAGGAAAAGTTTCTTTTGCTTTTTGCGAAAAAGAATCATTTATAAAACCTATCAAACATAAAATCAAGAAAAATCGACGCATTTGATTTTTATTTAATGTCTACTTTAATTTTAGCCGAAAGCTGTTTTGCTAAATCTGTAACATATTGTGTAAAAAAAGCACTGTCATTAAAGCCCTTATCTGCACTAAGTTCCCAAGCTGCAACTGCATAATAACTTATTTCTTTGTTATTTTCTATTTTCAGTTTTGCTAAATAAGAGTCTGTTAATTGTCCCGTTTTTGGAGCTTCAATATAACCTTCGTAACTGCTTTTAGGAACCAAAATTGCTGTTCCCAAAATCCATTGACGTTCGTATGTTAAATAATCATGCTGAATAAGACAAACCCAATCTCCAGCCTCGATTACTTTTAGCGGGTTTTTATTGTTCAAATTTGAAATGGCAGCCAAGAAAGTTTCTTTTCCTTTAAGACCTTCAATAGAAACTGTATTTTTATAACCGTACATTCCCGGCCAGATGGAAGTTGTTTCCTGAACTTGATATACATTTCCCGAAGCCTTCCAGTTTTCGTAATGATAGCTTAAAACCGAATTTATCGGCCCTTCAGTTACAATTTTAAAAGTTGTTTTTTCTACATTATTTATAGTATCATTTCCTAAAATTCCAAGTCGGTTTATTTTATTATCAATCAACAAAGCGTAACCACCTAAACCAACGGAATTTCCAACAGGAAAAATATCTCTTCCCCAATCGTACATTACATGGTAATTGTCTTCGACAGCTCCTTTACTATTGATTCCGACATTTTCTGGAGTTATTCCAGGTAGTTTTTTACCAAAAACATCTTTAGAATTTCTACCATCCAAATAATGTCTAAAACCTACTTTATCATTTTCCCAAGTTGGGCCATCAGTTTGATATTTTTGATATCCTAGTTTTTTGTGAACTTGATTTGCCATTAAAACTTCCTGCGTATCAGCATGCACAGGCAAATCTTTCGCTTCTCTTTTCCCAAATCTTACACTGGTTTTTATTGGGAATTTAGGATCTGTATTGGAAGATTTGATCTCGATTCTTTTTTCTTCATTTGGAGAAAAATCAGCTGTAAAAAATAATTCGTCCCATTTTCCGTCACCGTTCAAATCATTAAATTGCGCGGGAATGGTATCGTTTTTAAAAATTAAAATCGGAAAAGCGTTTGTTAAATTTTCGCTGGAAAGCTTATTTCTTGTAATTGAAACTTCTTTCTGAGATAACGTTAATTCACTGGTATTCTTTACAATAATTACCTTATCAGAAGATTGTTGAGCCACTTTACATGATGCAAACAAAATAGGTACAATCAACAGCGGTGTATAAAATTTGGCTTTATTTTTCATTACTTTCTTGACTTTTATTTTTAGAACAATTTAATCATTTATTCTTCAAAATCAGTCAATTTACTTCATTTAGTAAAAAAACAAATTGAAATAAAAAAGTGCATGATAAACTATCCTGCACTTTTTAGTTGCCCTTTTATGGAGCTAGGTAAAAAAACATTTAAAAAAAATACTACATTAAAAAAAACATGGCTTTGTAATTATCCTGAAATTTGCTTTGAAGTAAAGCTGAATCTGAAATAGTCCGGCGTATTAGCTGCGAACTATCATCTGATTTTCTTTTAAAATAAGTTTTTAAATCTTTAATAATTTCCGTTCTCGTTTTTGACGAGTCTACCAGAATTAAGTTTTTAATCTCTTCAAATGAAAGTAAACTGCTGTATAATTGTTTATCGAATAAACAAACCAGAACATTTGCTTTATTTTGTTCTATTTTCAGAAATTCTAATAATTCAAATTTATCATGTAAAACATAAATATAGCGATCAAACTTAGTTGTTTCATATTTGAACTTACTAAAGAGCGGGTTTTCAGAGAAATCGAATTGATCTTTAAATCTTCTTTTAAACATTTTAAGAAAAATACCTTTGTTATCCCTTACCAGCACTTGTTCCTTTTTAATAACCATTTCTTTAGAATTTTTCAATTAATAAAATTTAACCTAATCTAAAATCAACTGTTTTCCAGCATTTTTATATTTCAAATGCTTGACAGAGTACAAATTTCCATTTATCTTATAGTATCAAAAGCTCCTAAAAGACATAAAACAATCAAAATAAGACATTTAAAATATTTCTATGTTTTGATGACATGAGTTACATTATTTTCAATAAACTCCAATAATTTTTCAATATCCCTTCCTTTTGTATTTTTAGTTGAAATCGAAATAATATAGGCATTGCGTTCTTTTATATAGAGAAAGAAAAAATCTTTGGTAAGTATAGCTTTTTCTATTGTATTCCACTTATGTTTAATCTCTCCAAGGGGCGAATGCACACAAATCAGAGAATTTGTAAAATTGAATTTGTACTTACTTATAAACTTATCCGACCTTAAAAGCTTTTGGGATGCTTTAAAAATGATATTACAAATGGTTTCTACAAAAGAATACTGAATCAATAAAAAGCACACAATTATAATCAGGCTTTTTATAACCCATTGAAAAAAATCATTGTTATCATCTATTTCTAAAAAATCAAATAGAATAAGGCTAAATAACATTATTGTAGAAAAAATCAACACACGTTGTTTATATAAATTTTCGAAATACATTTTGTTAAGTTTCCTGATTTCGGAAACATTCAATTCAAATTCCATCGAAAAATTAGTGGTATTCATGATATTGTTTTTAACCTCTTTATTCAGCCCGAATAATCAAATTAGGTTTGGCAAAATTATTTAGATAAAAAAGGAATTACTCGCCCGATAAGCCATTAAAATATCAGAATAAGATTTAATACTTGCGAAAAACTTTTTATAAAAAGAAAATACATTTATAGTAATAAAACCATGATGAAAAATGTAAGATTTTTTAAAAAATATTTATTGAAAATCATTTCATTATTTTCACGCAAAACTATAACCCATTCGGTTTTCAAAAATCGTCTCTAAAAGTCAAAAAAGTACTAAAATAAGACATATTAAACTTCACTATTTATTTTGTTTTCAAATAGTTAAATAAAAATACATCTTTGTATTTTGAATTCAAATATTTATCTATTTTTGAAAATTATCTAAAACGATTATAAATAATTTCCTACGCAATGAAGTTTACTCCTATCGAAGAAAAATTGAAAGAAAAAATCAAGGAATTAACCTGTCTTTACGAAATATCAAAAACTATTTCTCAAGCTAATTGTGTTAACAGCGAAATACTAAATAATATCATTTTTAGCGTAAAAAATGCTTGGCGCTATGAGAGTGATGCTGTTGTCGAAATTCATGTTCTTGATTATAAAATTAATACTGAAAATAACGTAGAAGATACTTACTTTCAAGTAAGTCCAATTTACATCGCAAAAAAAGAGTCAGGATATATTAAAGTGCATTATCCGACAAATAAATATACTCCAGATGATTTTTCTGAAGATGAACAAACATTATTAGAAACTATTGCTCTTGAAATTGGAAATTTTATTGAAAAATATCAAACTCTTGAACGAAAAGCTCTTTTAAGAAGAACTCTCGAAAGAATGGATCGACTAACGCTGCTTGGAGAAATGACGGCAGGAATCGCTCATGAATTAAATACTCCTTTGGGAAATATTCTTGGTTTAGCAGAACTTATAAAAGACCAAAATACAGATCCAGATATAGATTCGGATATTTCTACTATAATTAATTCTGTCATCTACTCACGAGAAATCGTAAAAAAGCTGATGTATTTTTCTTGTGAAATGCCTCAACAATTGCAAATACAAGAACTTAAGCCTATTGTATCCTTTGCATTATCATTTTTAAAAGCCAACTTTCAAAAAAAAGAAATCAAAACTCAAGTTCATTTTGCAGATGATAGACAAACTGCCAAAATAGACTCTGTACAGCTTACGCAGGTTTTGTTTAATTTATTAATTAATGCAATTTACGCGTCTCCAGAAAAAAGCACCATAAAAATAGATGTCAAAAACGATCTTGAACATATCTATCTTTCTATAACAGACGAAGGCACAGGTGTTCCAGAAGAAATTAAACCAAAAATATTTGATCCTTTCTTTACCACGAAACCTACTTCAGACGGATGCGGTCTAGGACTCAGCGTAGTGCACGGTATTGTAAAAAATCATAACGGAGAAATTACCATAAAAGACAATAAGCCTAAGGGAACTATCTTCAAAATAAAGTTACCTATAAGTTAAAACAAAATGAATTTAAAGAAAGAAAATATACTTATCGTAGATGACAACTACGATATGCTTGCCTTGTTACAGCGTCATTTAAAAAAGCTCAAATACCACACCTACAAAGCTTCATCTGTAAACGAAGCGATTGAAGTTTTAAAATACACCACTATAGACTTACTGATTACTGATCTTAATATGCCGAATATAAATGGTATTGAACTGATTCGTTACTCTGAAGAGCATTATCCTGCTATGCTAAAACTTGTTATTACTGGTATGCCTAGTATTGACAACGCAGTAAAAGCAATTAAATCTGGTGCTCTCGATTATCTCACAAAGCCTTTTACTGCTGATGAACTTTATAAAGCGATACAAACCTCGTTTGAAAGAATAAAAAACACTTTAGAAGTGTCTGAAATATCCATTTTTTCTAACAATGAGAATGAAAACGACAGCCTTATTATTGGACGATCAGATTCGTTTAGAGATATTTTAGAAACAATAAATCGTGTTAAGAATAACAAAGTCAATATTTTAATTGAAGGAGAAAGCGGAACTGGAAAAGAACTCATTGCGAGAGCTATTCACGAAAAAGGCCTTTTAGCAAAAATGCCTTTTATAGCGATAAACTGTGGTGGTATTGCAGAAGGATTAATAGAGTCTGAATTATTTGGACATGTTAAAGGTGCTTTTACTGGAGCAAACGAATCAAGGGTCGGGCTGTTTCAGGCAGCTTCGGGAGGTACTATTTTTCTAGACGAAATCGGAAATGCTCCTATGTCTTTTCAAACTAAATTATTACGAGTACTGCAAGAAAAAGAGATTACAAAGATTGGAGCCGTTCATCCTGAAAAATTAAATGTACGCATTATTGCGGCTACAAATAATGATCTGCAGCAAATGGTTGTTGATGGTACTTTTAGAGAAGATCTTTTTTACCGCATTAATGTTGTTAATATAAAAACAACACCCCTTCGAGAACGAAAAGAAGACATTCTGCCTTTAGTCCAAAATTTTCTCGAAAAATATTCTGTTGAGTTTAATAAACCTCAAATTAGAATCGACGAAAAAGTTAACGAAATTTTACTTCGTTACAGCTGGCCTGGCAATATCAGAGAACTTGAAAATATTATGCAGCGCTTGATTATTATGAGTGACGAATTAATCGAGATAAAACATGTTCCAGAACAATTAAAATATCATATTCATGAACAGTATGAAAATTTTAAATCTTTAAAAGAATACGAAAAAGATCAAATTTTAAGAGTATTAGCTGCTGTAGACTACAATAAAACCAAAGCTGCAAAAATTCTTCAGATTGACCGTAAAACATTAAACCTAAAAATTAATTAAGCAAAATGCGGAATTATTCCTCGCTCTGTTCTTTTTTTTACCGTTCAATATTTCTTAAAACAAAACTAATAAAAAATTAAGATACTGTCTGACAACAACTTAATTCTTTTAAGAAACGTTAGGCACATCTTTTGCCTCTAAAAGTCAAATAAGTGTCAAAATAAAGTAAATCTTACAAAAATTACACGAAAAACTTTTAAAGGTAAAAAAATATATAATGAAAAAATACTGCCAATTCGTAAGAGAAAAAAAATCGACCACAAAGGAGATTTTAATTTTTAGACATCTTCAAAAGATCATTCAAAAGAAACCTTGAAATATATTTAAAGACTTCGCTTTAGTCAAAAACAATTTAGAATAAAGCTATTAGCAACCTAACAATATAGCTTTATCAAATTATAACCGCTTAAAATAAACTCCAAATCTTAATTATTTGTATTCTTAAACCCACTTTATAAAAGAATGGCATTTGGAATACGAAAATAAACCTGCAAGCTGATATCGTTAACTTGAGTCGTATTGGTGTACCATAAAGATAAAGAATAGAAATATCTATTTTATTTATCCTCAACAGCAAATGCACTGACAATCAAATAATTAACAAAAAAAATATTAACTTTATAATAAAATTCATCTTAATGAAAATAATCGAACATTATTATAGTGCAGATTTGAAATGGCCAGAGCATTATGCCAAGCAATTTGACGGTAAGATAGACGGCAACTTTATCATTCTTCCTGAAGATGCTCAGAGAGGAGTACGCTATTTTCTTGATTGTGGAGAAGGCATAATTGCTTACTATATAAATGTTGAATATCTGAGGAATTTTCAATTAATACAAAAAAATGAAAATCCAGATTTTGTTGGTTTTTATTACAACTTAACCGATGGTGAGGCTACTGTAAGCAGCGATCAATTTATGTTTAATGTCAGCAGGTGGCATTATAATTTATCCGTTATTGACGGATCTCTGGATTCTGTGTATAATGTCAAGGCTGGCAGTAAGACTTTTGCATTGTGCATTTTTATCAAAAAAAGCATGATAAAAGCTTATACTAAAAAAAATCATATCGAAATCCAAAATATTGATTCTGTTGTCAATTCGAAAAAAAATACCATTGTACGATTTGATCGTATGAGCAGTGAGAGCTTTCATTTACTAAATGATTTACGAAAGTTAGAAGTCGGAGGTGCTGTATTTGATTTAAATCTTAGGGGGACTGTGCAATTATTGATTTCAAATTATCTAAAAAAAATAGCAACAAAAAGGATTATTATTCAGACAGTAAATGAAGTTGATCTTGCTAATATTATAAACACTCAAATGTATTTAATCAGTCATATTAAAGATCATTTCCCTAGTATTGAGTTCATGGCAAAAAGAGCCAATATGTCTGAATCTAAATTTAAAAGTTTATTTAAAAAAATAACAGGTAATACCGCAAATGTTTTTTTTATGGACAACAAACTATTATACGCTAAAGAGCTTTTAGAAAAAAAACAATTAACAATATCTCAAATTTCTGATGAATTAAGCTTTACCAACAACTCTTATTTTGCATCTAAGTTTAAAGAACACTTTGGTCTTTCTCCAAAGGCTTTTAATAAACAACTATAATGATTCATTTTTAAGTATCATGCAACCCTCAAGTATATGAAAAAAGTAACTCATTATTACAGTCTTACTCCTGAATGGCAAAACGATCTAGCGGCGCAATTCAACACTCCGTTAATTGATAATAGGCTAATTAACATACCTAAAGATATAGGAAAGGGTTTTTGCTATTTTACACAAATCATGACCGGTATATCTGCCGTATATATTGATTTGACAGCAACAGAACCTTTAAAAATTACGAGGTTGAAATCTAACAATCAGCTCTACATTTTTCATTTCGATCTCAGCGAACATATTAATTTGATCAAAATAAACAATATTGATTATCAAATTGGATCATTTAATCAATTAGATCTGGCAATAATTGATAATGAACTTGAAAGTACTTTTAAGCCCGCTGTAAATGAGAGAACTGTTGCACTGAGAATATTATTAGATAAAAATTTACTTCGTGATTTTATCCAAAAATTATCTGTAAAGGAAGATCAATTTGAAAAAGAAAAAAACTCTAAAAAAGCAATGTATCATTATGGAAATATCGACAGCAACAGCATTTTACTTATTCAATCTCTTAAAAACAAGTCTATTGATGAGATTACATTTGATTCTTTTCTGAAAGGAGTATGTTTAAAAGTTCTAGGGAACTTTTTTAATAAATTTCACGAATCATCATCTAAAGAATCCAGTCACATAATAGAAATCGAAAGTAAAGCAATTGAAAGAACAAAAGATTATTTGATAAACAATTTACACGGTTCTTTTCCGTCTATTGTATTTTTAGCAGGTATGGCGGGAATGTCTTCTACCAAATACAAAACTCTTTTTAAAGCAAAATATAATGATACTCCTAAAAATTTATTTATAAAAGAAAAAATCTTATTGGCTCAAAAACTTTTAAAAAGCGGTAAATATGAGACCATAACCCAAGTTATTTACGAACTTAATTACAATAAGCTAAGTTTCTTTTCTGTAAAATATCGTCAATACTTAAACAGTTCAATTTCAAATGACTTCGTTAAAACCCCGAACTCAAAAAAAAGTCATCTAGAGACTAATGAAAATGAAATTAAACTTAAATCTGAAAAAAAAATTAGACGAAAAACAAAATCTTAAATATTTTGTTTTGATTCATAAAAAAACTGCTGTCAACTTAAATTGACAGCAGTTTAAAATCTCAACTATATTTATTAAAAATTCACAATAAACTCTGAACGTCTGTTTACTTCGTGTTCTTTTTCAGAACAAGGTACACCATTTGAACAATGGTTCAACAGGCGTGTCTCACCAAAACCTTCACCTTTAATTCGTTCTGGCGCAATACCTGCTTTAATGATGTAATCAACAGTTGCCTGAGCTCTATTTTGAGAAAGTTTCATATTAAAATCATCACGTCCACGGCTATCAGTATACGAATTAACTTTTAAGGTTAAGATTGGGCGGTCTTTCATTACTTGAACAACTTTATCTAATTCTTTTTTAGATGATGTTCTTATATTATACCCATTTAAATCGAAGTAAATTGGATCCAGATTCAATTTTTCATGGAGGTTCTCGCCAGGAGCAATTGTTACTATATTTCCATTTACCACTACTTCCATTTCTTTTACTAATTCAAAAGATATTTCCTTTTTTTCTAAAGCTTTTAGCGGACTAACATCTATGGTTCTATTTGCTAAACCAATCTTATGATAAACCGCTTTATAAGATAAAAACGGATCTAATGGTATACTATATTTTCCGTCGGCATCAGTTTTAGAAGCAGCAACAACTTCATTTTTACTATTAAAAATTTCAATTGTTAAATCAGCTACCGGTTTACCGCTTTCAGAAATTGTACCATAAACTAATGCACGGATATCAAAATCAAATGTAACCGGTTTGTTTTCTACAAACCCATAAATATCATCGTTTCCTGATCTGTCAGAAGAAAAGAAACCTTTCATATCGCTGTTGATTGTATAAGCAAAATCATCAAAAGTGGTGTTTACTCCATCTCCTAAATTAACTACATGGTAATTTCCCGATAAATCTTTTATTGCTGCAAATACATCAAGACCTCCTAATCCTGGATGTCCGTCTGATGCGAAGTATAAAATTCCTTTTTCATCCATAAAAGGATAGGTCTCTCTCCCTGGAGTATTTATTTCATCTGGCAGTTTTGTAACATCATTTCCAATAATACCACCTTTCTTTAAACTTACAACATACAAGTCAGAATTACCAAATTTATTATTTCTGTCTGAAACAAAATATAATTGTGATTCATCTGGACTTAACGCTGGATGGGCAGAAGAGAAGCCATCACTATTGATCGGATAAGGCAGCTCTTTTACGTTTTTCCACTCTCCGTTTACATTCTCAGCAACATAAATTTTCAAGAAATTTGTTCCATTCCTATCAGCTCCTAATTTACCGTCTGAATAGTTATTTCTTGTAAAAAACATATACTTTCCATCTTTGGTAACCGCTGCCGTGCTCTGGTGATATCTCGTATTAACATCTCCTTTTACTTTCACTGGATTTGTTAGTCCTCCATCAGAAGTAATATCAGCTGTATATAACTTTAAAAATGATTTGTCATTCCAGCTGTGTTTTCGTTTTATTATCACACCTGTATCTTTTGCAGAAGTATAAACTACTTTATCTTTACCCAAAAATGAAGTTCCGAAATCAGAAAAAGGACTGTTTATATCTATGTTTTTTAAGCTATAACGCCCCGACTGTTTTTGAATTGCTGCCATTAGCTTTTTTTCATCCCAGTTTTCACCTTCTTTTATTTTCCCGATCTTTTCGTAATATTTTTTTATAACTCCATAAGATTCCTCGTATTTTTGAAGATTGTTTAACGATTGTGCATATCTAAAATAATAAACGGGGTCAACATTATTGTTTAGATCCAAAACTTTAGAATAAGCCATTGCTGCTTCTCCATAGTTAGCATTGAAGTAATAACAATTTCCAAGTTTGGTAAAAACATCTATAGAAGTATTTCCTTTATCAACCAGCTCTTGGTACAATTTACCTGCTTCTAAAAAAGCAAATTTTCCATAAACTTCGTTTGCTTTCTCCAACTTTTTGTTTTGTGCTTCTACTTTTCCTATCTGAGCAAAACAAATAAAAAGCAACATATACAATATACTTAATTTCCTGATCATCATCTTGTTATTTCGTTTTGTTTTAATTAAAAGAATCTTGGCGTTACTAATCGGTATTTAGTTTCTGTAAACAAATCGAATCGTAAGAAAATCTCGTGTGATCCCGAACTATAATTTCTAATTTTCGTAGTTTCGAAATCATACGCATATCCAATGTTCATTCCCGGAGTTATCTGAAAACCAGCCATTGCACTTACAGCAGCATCCCATCTGTAAGCTGCTCCAAGGGTTAGTTTTTCGTAAAATAAAAAATTAGCAGAAAGGTCTACTGCTAATGGAGCACCTTGCACCATTTTAATCATTGCTGCCGGCTTAAATTTTAAGTTATCATTTAAATCAAATACATAACCTCCCATAGCATAAAAGTGCATTCTTTTAGAAGCCATAGAAGTTTGGATATCATCATAAAATTTAGTTTCTAAAATCATCGGTACAGACAAACCTGCATACCATTTTTCACTATGGAAATAAACTCCTGCTCCAAAATTTGGTGATATTTGAGATAGCTGGCCGTTCAAATAGGGATCATTTGGATTAAGTGTTCTCAATTTAGTATAGTCTATATTCATAAAGTTACCTGATGCACTGATCCCTAGTGACATAGTCAAGTCTGCAGAAAGTTGAACTGGATAAGAATAATTAGCAGAAATTGTAGTTTCATTTGACGGTCCAATCTGATCATTTATTGCTGAAAATCCCAAACCTTGTCCATTTTTTGAAACTGGCATTTCAAAAGAAAAGTTGGCTGTTTTTGGAGCTCCTTCAAGCCCTACCCATTGTGTTCTGTATAATCCAAATATACTAGGTACACCTCGTGTTCCAGTATAAGCGGGATTTATTGTCATCGTATTATACATGTATTGCGTATATTGAGAATCTTGCTGTGCCCGCGCATCAAACATTCCTAAAAGCAATATTGCAAATAAACAATAGAAATTCTTTTTCATTAGTTCTACTTAAATTAATTTTTACTTGTTATTTCGTTTATTAACAACATGAATAAAAGTTCACATTAGGTACACTTTTAATGCTACTAATTTTTCGATGCAAATTTCTAATCAAAATACTTTTATGAAGTCCCCTAAAAGTTTTTATACTTACAGAATAAGACAAACTACACTGTAAATAGCTAAAAATGAAACAGTTTAAAATTTATTGATTAGCCAATAACTATAAATGGAAAAATTATGGAGGAAACAAAAGTGTATTTAAAATAGCTAACAAAACTCTTTATATTGAAATACAATACATTGCAAGAATATAGTGTTAGTACATTAATAACTTTCAGATTTTTAGATAAAGAAAAAAGAGTGAATAAATCCGCTCTTTTAATGATAAGTGATGTAAAAAAAAAGTAAATAGTACGAAGTAAAATTTTAACTTATATATATAAATTAAAAAAGAGAAAGTAGTGACTCTTTCTCTCTTTCAAAAAACTAATTTTATAATAATTGCATGTGGAAAATCCAAAATCCATAAATAGTTTCAACTTCTATGTTTAATTGAATTATCTAAAACAAAATTCTCTTATTATCAATTGAAATATTACCCTTAAAAGTTTAAAAAGTAACATTTTAAGACATTTGCGTTGTCCTTTCTTCTTAAATTTATTTTATTGACTTTTTAAGTTTATCTAATGAAGAATCATTTGACATTTTGATTTGATAAACAACGATCTGTGCTATTTCTGTTGCGCCTTTTAAGGATAAATGTGTATCGTCGGCTTTATCTTTATCATAAAAAGCATTCTCCCCTGCTTTAAAATGTAAATGCAGCTGCTTTGATTTTTCTGGTCCGTAAGATTGTTCTAGAAGTTCGGTGTAATATTCTAAATCAATAAACGGAACTTTGTATTCTTGTGCCACCAATCTAGTTTCTAACAGATAATCGCCATGTGTCGGCACTAACACTCCTTTTTCATTAAAATTACGACGGCTGATTGAAGTCAGTAAAATCGGAATGGCTCCTTTTTCTCTGCTTTCTTTTACAAACTTAATTAGGTTGTAACGGTACGCTGTATGCGGATTTGTGTAACGCGCCGAGTCTTCGATTTTTTGATCGTTATGTCCGAATTCAATAAAGACATAATCGCCTTTTTTTAGTTTTTTATAAATGGAATCCCAACGTTTTTCGTTGATAAAACTTCTGGTGCTTCTGCCGTTTACTGCTTTATTTACTACTGCTATATTTTCTGTAAAAAAAGGTTGTAAAACCTGCGCCCAGCCATGCTCTGGATTTTTTTTTGGGTCTTTTTTATTCGCCATTGTAGAGTCGCCAATGCAGTATAATGTTGTTTTTTGAGCGAAACTTGCTGTGGTGATTAAGAGGGCTAGAAGAATGTATTTTTTCATTTTAATTTGTTTTGTTTTTTAACCGTCAAGTGCGCGAAGGATGATAGGTTATTTTTCTTTATTTTTCTTTATTTTCTTTGGCTCTTTTTCTTGTTTCACGCAGATTCCGCAGATTTTAGCTGATTTGCGCAGATTAAATTTATATCTGTATAATCTGCTTTAATCTTTTAAATCTGCGTGAAAAATTACTCTCGCAGATTCCGCAGATTAAGGAGATTTTTTTCTTTGATGCTGAAATTTTCTCGCAAAGACGCAGAGGCGTTAAGTTTTTTTCTTATTTCACACAGATTAAATTTATAATCTGTATAATCTGCTTTAATCTTTTTCAAATCTGCGTGAAAAATTTACTCGCAGATTCCCCAGATTAAGGAGATTTTTTTCTTTGGTGCTGAAATTTTCTCGCAAAGACGCAGAGGCGCTAAGCTTTTTTCTTATTTCAAGCAGATTAAATTTATAATCTGTATAATCAGTTTTAATCTTTTTAAATCTGCATCAGTTTTAATCTTTTTAAATCTGCATGAAAAATTTACTCTCGCAGATTCCCCAGATTAAGGAGATTTTTTTCTTTGGTGCTGAAATTTTCTCGCAAAGACGCAGAGGCGCTAAGTTTTTTTCTTATTTCAAGCAGATTAAATTTATAATCTGTATAATCTGCTTTAATCTTTTTAAATCTGCGTGAAAAATTTACTCTCGCAGATTCCGCAGATTAAGGAGATTTTTTCTTTGATGCCGAAATTTTCTCGCAAAGACGCAAAGGCGCTAAGTTTTTTTCTTATTTCACACAGATTAAATTTATAATCTGTATAATCTGCTTTGATCTTTTTCAAATCTGTGTGAAATAAAATCTCTACGCCTTCGCGTCTTCGCAAGATTAAAAATACATCAAATACTTTGCGATATTCTTTGCGTAGACGCACTGCAGTGCGCCTCTACGTAAAAACCTTTGTCTCTTTGTTACTTTGTTACTTTGTCCCTTTTGTTACTTTAAAAATCACTGCTTAGAAACCGCTGTAGGCACACTTGCTTTTTTTCCTATAAAGACATCTGTCATCAAAACATTTTCTGCGTTTTCGTTAGATAGTGCATTTTTAGTCTCTTTAATCTCTATGTTCGTTAAGGTTATATTTTTAATTTTTTTCTCTGGAAATCCTTGAATGACAATTCCTGATTCTGATGCTTTATTACAAGTTATGTTAGAAAAATGTACGTTGGATATATCAGACTGATAGCCTTTTCCTTCTCCATGATAATTTGCTGTGATATAAAGACAATCTTCAACTTGGTCTAATTGAATATTATGCACAAATATATTTTTAATATACCCGCCACGATCAGCATTGGTTTTTAGATAAATACCTCTTTTCAAATATCCGATCGTTTTACAATTTTCTACAAATACATTTTGAACTCCAGCTGACATTTCACTGCCAATTACTACTCCGTGAAGGCCTTTAAAATTACAGTTTCGTATCACAATGTTCTGGCTTGGTGTTGCCGCATTCATTCTTCCTTCGTGATCTCTGCCGGCTTTTATGGCTACATTATCGTCGCCATTATCAAAGTTTACATTTTCTATTAAAACGTCTTTAGCATATTCTGGATCGATTCCGTCGTTATTGTGATTTAATGATTTATAACTAATGCCTCGAACGGTTATACTTTGCGATTTTAATAAATGCAGACACCAAAATGGTGAGTTTTCAATTCTAACATTTTCAACCAAAATGTTTTTACAATTTAGAAACTGAATCATCTGTGGTCTCAAAAAGTAATTTTCTCCAAATTTTCTGTCTTCTACAGGAACATTGGTATGGTTCATTTCACGGCTTAATTCTTTGCCTTTACCTTCTTTTGCTTTAAAGGTTTTCCAAGTTTTCCCTCCTTCTCCATCTATCGTTCCTTCTCCAGAAATGGCGATATTTGTGCAATTATTAGCATAAATAAGCGGGCTGTAATTGTAGAGCATCGTTCCTTCCCAACTCGTTAAGACCAATGGAAGATAATCTTTTGGATTGTCACTGAATTTAATTTTGGCGCCTTTTTCAATCTTAAGATTAACATTACTTACAAAATGAATCGGTCCGTTTATCTTATAAATTCCTTTTGGGACAATAATGGTTCCGCCATTTTTCTTTTGGCACAATGCCATTGCTTTGTCAAAGATCTTTTTATTATCGGTTATCGAATCGCCTTTTGCTCCTAGTTTTAGAATGTTTATTTGATACGAAGAAAATACAGGAAGCTGAATATTCTTTACAATAGAATCCACTTTTGCAACAGGAAATGTACCATTTTGCGCAAAGGTTATACTCGAAATTAAAACTAAAAAAAGGTATCTAAGATTCATTTTGTTTCTTATTTAATACTGCATTACTAAAACATAATTTATACTTCAAAAATTCAAATTATCTTAAAAACCAATTTGCTGTTTTGTCTTTTAGAATATTTGATGCAGTGAATGATGCTGCTTCTTTTTTTGAAAGTTGATAGGACCACTTTACTCTTTTTGAAAAAGCGGCGCCTTCTCCTGTATTATTATATTCTGCGTAAAACGATTTTTTTTCTGCTTCTGTTTTTGACCAGTTTTCCCATCCTTCAGGTTTAATTTGTTTTCCCAATTCGCAGTTTAAGAAAACTGTTTTAGCATAAATACGCCAAGGTCTGCCTAGATAAACATCTTTTGCTTCTGTGTTTGCAGTAATTTTACAATCTTTAAAAACAAAACCAAAAGCAGTTCCTTCTGGAGTTGAAGCTGCAGTAATGTAAGAGCTTTTGATACTGTGAATAATACAGTTTTCAAACAATGCCGTTGCACTTCCAAATATAAAATCGGTTGTTCCTTCTATATAACAATCTTTAAAATACTGTTTTGTTTCTTTGCCAGACACATACAAAGTATCCTGATTTCCTAGCAGCTTGCAATTCGAAATTTTAACTCTATTCCCTGTAACAGATAAGGCAATTGCCTGTCCGCGGTCTCCTGAAGCATTTTTAATGGTTAAATTAGAAACGACGCAATCATCTCCTTCTATAGAAAGTGTATAGGTATAAAAAGTACTGTTTCTGCCTAAACCGATTTTAGAAAAATTATCATCAAAAGTAATTATCGTATTCTCTTTACTTTCGCCTTTTAAAACGACATTAGTATTCCATTCTGGAAGTCTAACTTTTTCGTTATAAGTTCCATTTTTTACAAATATTGTTACGGTCTCATAGGGAAATGCAGGACAAGCATAAATAGCATCCTGAATTTTTGTAAAATCTCCTGAGCCATCTTGTGCCACAGTAATTAGAGATACATTCTTTTTTTCTGCTGCTCCTACTCTTGTTCCGTTTTTTATTGCCCAGTCGGGAAATTTCTTTAATACTTCTTTCGCAGCATCAGAATACCAAGAATAGCCATTTCGTCTCTCTGAACCAATTTGATCCAAAGATTTTTTTCTGATTCCGTCACGGTCACAGAAAAATGGTTCATTGGTTTCTAAATCCATAAATCTTGCCCAGATTGGTGAAGCATTTTCTACCAGAATCATCTTTTTATCTATGATTTTTCCAGCATCATTTAAAACTCTTTTCTCTTCTAGATTGGTAATTTTTGTTTTTTCAAACCACGCTACAGCACTTTTTACTGCGGTTACAATTTCTGGAGACGGCTTTTCAATAGACATTAAAAGCAATGTTATCTTTACCGACTCGTAACCACTAAGTGAAATTAATTCGAAAGCTCTTGCATTTGCCGGCAATAAAGTAACTTCATCATGTTGTGCGCACCAAGCTGTTAAAATGCCATTTTGTTTGTATTGCGTTTTTAAGATACAATCTATTCCTTTTTCAAAAGATTTTTTACATTTTTCTACTGTAACATTGTCTGGTTTTATGCTGTAATAATCCGTTTGATCTGCTACATTTCTAATGACATTTAAGATGTTAACCATAGAATCATCATTATAGGTAATATGTGTATAATATCCCTTTTTCAATGGATAAAACTGAGGCCAGCCTCCGTTGGCATATTGGGCTTCTAATAGATAATTTAATCCTTTTAGAAATGATTCTTTGTAACGCTCGTCTTTTGTCTGTGCATACATTTTAGACATAAAAAGCATTTCCTGCGTTGTTGCGCCATTGTCAGTAGTGGTTTCAACCGCAGTCTTTTTAAGTGCCAATAAATCTTTCTGCTGTTTTTCTGTCAATTCCTGCTGCATTTGGATATTCTTTGGCCAGCCGCCAATATCTCTTTGGTATAACAAAACGTTATCGGCTGCTTTTTTTGCTTCTTCAGTTCCGAACCAAGCAGGATCGCTTTTGCGAATAATATCCGACCAGTTTTTGTACTTGTTCTGCGCCTGCAAACTCAAACTTAAACTGCAGAAAAGGAATAGAATATATTGTTGAATGCTTTTCATTGTCTTTTATTTTGTAATTCTAAACCAGTCTACAGCCACATTTCCAGAATCGTTAGTTACTTTTTCGCCTAAAGCAAAAAGTCCGACTTTAGCGCCAATCCATTTTCCTTCTTTAGCTGTAAAATCATTTCCGATAGCTTGGTAATTTTTATCGTCTAAGCTGTAAAAAAAGCTGCAGATTCCGTCTTTTTTAATTGTAACTCTCAAATAGATAGTGTTATTTGAAATTGCAATAGGTTTAGATTCTGATTCTGAAACTGATTTATTAAAAGTTCCCGTTTTTTGACTTAGAAATAATTTTCCGTTTTCATTTTTAAAACATAAATAACTATAATCTAATCCCATAATAATCAAACCCGTAGATTCTCCATTTATTCTGGTATTAAAAGTTAGTTTTGTAGTTGCCGTAAACTCTTCAGCCGGAAACTTCTGCAATAGTAAGTTGGGAGCATTAAAAATATTGCTTGCTGTTGTATTACAAAACAAATTAAGGTATCCTAAACTCGTCGGCATTCCCCAATTAATTTGCTTATTGGCCTGCCATTGCCATTGTAGTCCTAATTTAGGCGAATTAAATTCGTCTGATTCTGCTGGAGTTTCAATTGGATATTTTTTTCCAATATTTGGTTTTTTGAAAGTCGTAACGGGTTCTCCGACTCCATTTTTATCAAAATCCTGTCCCATTTCCGGCCAGTCATTTACCCATTTCATAGGCTGCAGATGTACGATACGTCCGTAAGCTTCTTTATCTTGAAAATGAAAAAACCAATCTTCTCCGGTTTGTGTTGTCACCCAAGCGCCTTGATGCGGACCATTTATTTTTGTAGAACCTTGTTCGAGAACTTTTTTCTTTTCATAAGGACCAAAAACATTTTTAGATCTTAAAACTGTCTGCCATCCAGTCGGAACACCTCCAGCTGGTGCAAAAATATAGTAGTAATTATTTCGTTTGTAGAATTTTGGACCTTCAATAGTTCCTTCACTTTCATGTCCGTCAATTACCATTACTTCATCATTATTTACAATTGTTCCGTCTGGTTTCATGGTGCAAACCACCAATAAACTCTTAATCTGTGCGCGACTCCCTGCAAAGGCATGCACTAAATAAGCTTTCCCGTCAGTATCCCAAAGCGGACTCGGATCTATCAGTCCTTTTCCTGCTTTTACTAATAATGGCTCAGACCAAGGTCCTTCGGCTTTTTTGGCTTTTATCATATAAATGCCGAAATCGGGATCTGGATAGTAAATGTAGAATTCGTTATTATGAAAATTAATACTTGGCGCCCAGACACCGTTTCCGTGCTGCACACTATCATAAGTTTCAAAAGGCGGCTGTTTTGCCAATGCATAACCAATTATTTTCCAGTTCACTAGATCTTTAGAATGTAAAATAGGTAATCCTGGAATACAATTAAAAGAAGATGCTGTCATATAATAATCATCGCCTACGCGAACGACATCCGGATCTGAATAATCGGCATGAAGAATAGGATTCGTGTAGGTTCCGTCTCCGTTATCAGATACCCAGACTTGTGCTTGATTTTTCTGAAAATAAATTATCGACAGAAACAAAAAGATGACTTTTATATTTTTCATTTAAAGTGATTATTTTATTATACCTCACAGGTTTTAAAACCTGTGAGGATGCAGCTTAATTATCTATTTAACTCCAAAGCAGCTAAAATAAAAGGTCCAGTTGCTTTTGGATCGTTGTCTTTTTTTCTTTCGTTTACGTAATATTCGTAAGAACCATCACGATAAGGAGTTCCGCCTAAACCTGCAACTTGACAGCAGTTTGTTAAAGTAATACCGCCGTCTTCGTCTACTTTTTTAATTAAAACTGTTGTTAATCCGTCGAAAGCTTTGTTGGCTAGTTTTTTATATTTTGCTGGCAAATAACCTTTGTTTGCTCCTTTTGCAAAAGCATACGCAAACATAGAAGATCCAGATGCTTCCAGATAATTGTCTTTGCCTCCTGCTCTGTCGGTAACCTGATACCACAATCCCGATTTATCTTGGTATTTAGCCAAAGCTTCAGATGCATTGTTTAAATATTTTACTAATTCTTTTTGTTTTGGATGGTCTTTTGGGAAATAATCTAAAACATCAACCAAAGCCATTACATACCACCCCAAAGCTCTAGACCAAAAATTTGGTGAGTTTCCAGTTTCTTTATTTGCCCAAGGCATTTGTTTACTTTCGTCCCATCCGTGGTATAATAATCCTGTTTTTGGATCTGTTGCATGAAGCTGAATCAATTCGAATTGTTTTGCGATATCATCTAAGCTTTTTCCGTTTTCAAATGTCACGGTGTATTGTGTATAAAAAGGTTCTCCCATATACAACCCGTCTAACCACATTTGGTTTGGATAAATCTGTTTGTGCCAGAAACCACCGCTTGCCGTTCTTGGCTGTTCTGCCAATTGCTTGCGAATCTGCTGTAAAGCTTTTAAATATTTATCTTGTTTTGTTTCTGCGTAAATATCAAACAAAAGACGTCCAGGAACCACCAAATCAATATTGTATTTATCAAATTCGTAGGTTTTGATTTCTCCATCGGCTTGAACCAATTCATCAACGTATCCTCTTACATAAGCTTTGTATCTCGGATCTGGATTTTTTTTGTATAATTCTTCAATCGAATGTAAAACCAAAGCGTGTACATAATCCCATTTTGGCTTTTTAGCATCATCCAGCATATAAGCTTCTGGATGGCGTTTCATTAAAGTTAAAGCCATTTTATCAGACCATTTTAAATTCTTTCCGATTACGATGTCCTTTTTTGGCTCTTGCGAGGTTACTTTACAACTTGTAATTGTCATCACACAAATCAGTAAAACTGACATTAGGTAACTTTGCTTTCTACTATTCTTCATTTCAAAATATATTTAAATTCTACTATTTTTTATTTTTTTACTAATTATATCTCTTCCAACATTCCCATCATCCAATTATCCAATTATCTAATTGACTAATTATCTAATTCTAATGCTGCCAAAATAAAAGGGCCAAGTCCATGTGAATTATCCACTTTTATTTTTTCGTTTATGTAATATTCGTACGAACCATCTCTATACGGATTTCCTCCTAATCCCGCACTCGCGCATACTTGAGTTATATGAAGTTCGCCACTAGGATCAATGGTAATTAATTTGTTTACGATTGCTTCAAAACCTTTTAATGCGGCGTTTGTATAACTCGAAGATAAATAGCCTTTGTTTGCTCCTTTCGCGAAAGCGTAAACAAACATTTCAGATCCCGACGCTTCCAGATAATTTCCTTTTTTATTTCCTGCATCGGTTACCTGATACCATAATCCTGATTTATCTTGATATTTTAAAACGGCTTTTGAAATAGCATTCAAATACTTGATTAATTCTTTTCTTTTTGGATGTTCTTTTGGCATATAATCCAAAACATCTACCAGAGCCATCATGTACCAGCCAATGGATCTTGACCAAAAGTTAGGTGAAGTTCCTGTTGTTTTGTTTGCCCAAGCCATTTGTTTACTTTCATCCCAAGCGTGAAAAAGTAATCCTGTTTTTGGGTCTAAAGTGTGTTTGTGAATTTCTTCAAACTGCTTTGCGATATCATCAAAGGCTTTATTGTTTTCGAATTCAGCAGTGTAACGAGCATAAAATGGCTCGCCCATGTACAAACCATCGAGCCACATTTGGTACGGATAAATCTTTTTGTGCCAAAACCCTCCTGAATTGGTTCTAGGATGCGTTTCTAACTGTTTTCTCAAAGTCTGCAAAGCGGTAAGATAACGTTTGTCTTTGGTCGAATCGTAAAGATCGAAAAGTATTTTTCCGGCGTTAATATTGTCAATATTGTAATCTTCTAACTTATAATTCAAGATTTCACCAGATTCATTTATTGTTGATTCTGCGTATCCTTTTGCATATTCAAAATAAACTGGATTATTTGTCTTTTGATACAATTTTTGAAAAGACAACATGGCTAAACCTATTTTATAATCCCATTTTGGTTTTTCGTTATTATCAATCTGCCAGGCTTTTGGAGCGCGTTTCATAATCGAAAGCGCCATTCTTTCTGACCATTTTAAATCTTTAGAAATTATAGATGAATTGTTTTTTTCTTGTGCAGAAACCGTCGCAGATATAAAAAGAATTATACCCGTCATTGCCGCTAAAACCGATTTTATGTTATTTCTGCAATTCATTTTATTCTTATTATTTATTTAATTCAATAGCACTTAATAAAAATGCACCGTATGCAATCGCACCGTTTTCTTTTGGTTTTGCTGTTAGATAATAATCATTGGTGCCGTCACGAAAAGGTTTTCCGCCCAATCCAACATTCGAAGAACTGTTTAGAATATTTATTTCTCCTTTTTTATCGACTTTTACAAACTCTTTTACAAAACTGTCAAAAGATTTCTTTGCTGTTGTTTTGTAACTTGAAGGTAAATATCCTTTGTCTGCACCTTTTGCAAAAGCATAAATAATCATTCCAGAAGCAGAAGATTCTACATAATTTCCGAATTTTTCAGGTTTATCTGCAACTTGGTACCATAAACCAGATTCACTCTTAAACTGATTTACATTCTTTGCAATGTCATTCAAATACCCAACCAAAACTTTATATTTTGGATGCGATTTCGGAAAATAATCGAGCGTTTCTACCAATGCAATCATGTACCAGCCGATACCGCGTCCCCAGATTGTCGGCGATGTTCCCGTTTGTTTGTCTGCCCAGGCAATTTCTTTGCTTTCATCCCATGCCTGATAAACCAATCCTGTTTTTTTATCTATAATATGATTTTGAACCAGCTCAAATTGTTTAGCGATATCGTCAAGATTTTTACCTTTTTCGTATTTTACCGTAAACTGCGTGTAAAATGGTTCTGCCATATACAAACCATCAATCCACATTTGATTCGGATAAATCTGTTTGTGCCAAAAGCCGCCGCTTGCCGTTCTTGGCTGTGTTTCTAACTGATTTCTAACTTTCCCGATAATCTGAAAATAGCGCGAATCTTTAGTAACATCATAAAGATTAAAAAGCAATTTTGTCGGATTGAGATAATCGATATTGTATTCTTTGAGATCGTATTTTTTTATATTTCCCGTGCTGTCAATCATTTCATCAACATACTCTTTGGTATAATTGAAATACTTTTTGTTGTTTGTTTTCTGATATAATTTTTCGAAACCAGACAACACAAAACCCATTTTATAATCCCATTTTGGTTTCTCATTTCCATCGAGCTGCCATGCTTTTGGATATTTATTCATAATGGTAACTGCTGTTCTTTCGGACCATTTTAATTGATCTGAAATAACTTCCTGATTTTGTGAAATGCCTTTTATACTAAAAAGCATCACAAACACAACTACAAAAAATTGAGAATTAATTTTAGGCATAGGCTTTATTGTTTTCAGTTTTTTTGTTTCAAGTTTCAGGTTTCAAGTTTAACGTTGATTCTTTGTTCAAGCAAACTTGAAACTTGAAACCTGAAACTTAAAAACTTCTCTTTACATTTTCCCTTTTTTATTCAATACTTCTAATTTTTCATTTAAGTATTTTTCGAATTCCTCTTTCGATTTGATTCCGTTAACTTCTTGTTCCCAAGCTCCCAAAAGATAAAAAGTTACCGCTTTGGTTGTTGGTTTAAAAACTAAAAGATAATCTAAATCAGTATCTTGTGTACTTTCGATAGTACTAATTTCATAAAAAATTGCCATTCCTAACTTATCTGGAACCAAAGATTGTTCGCCGTAAGTTGCTAAATATGCCCATTTTTTGTTTTTACTTTCTTTTTTAAGCAAATCTGTATTTTTTTGTTTTACAATTCCTGTACAGATTCCTTTAATTTCTTTTGACGCTTTAATGGTGTGCTGCGTGTAAAGATTATTTGGTTTGATAGTTAATTCTGAAACGAAATCAATATTGTCCGAAGCCGTTTTCCATCCATAATAGTTCACTTTCACAACCGACTCATTTGCTTTATTAGAAACTACTGCAATCGTAGAATCTACTTCACGGAAGTGCAGTTTTTCGTTGTTTAAATAACGATCAATAGAACCAATTCCGATTCCTTTTCCAGCTTTCAAGATATCAGCTCCCCAATCGCTCATTTCGTGATACGAATCAAAACCATCCTGACCTACTTTTGGAAGAATATTTTCTGAAGTTTTCTTTCCAAAAATATCAATTGCATTTCTCCAGTCTAAATACAAGCGGTAACCAATTCTGTTATTTTCCCATCCTGGTCCTTCGTAACGAATATCAAACGAATGATCAGTATGCTCTGGAGCTAGTTTTAATCGATCCACATTTTTAAAAACCGTTCCTCCTTTGTATTTTCTTCCTTCCCATTTTCCGTCTGTTTTGGCAGAGATTTCAGCGTACGTTTTATTGGTTTTGATATCGTATTTCTGAGCATTGATGGCAGTTAAACCTGCAAAAAATAAAACGGCTGTGGTGATTTTTGTTTTCATTATATTCTAATTATTTAAAAATTCTGTCTAAAAATTGTGTTGTATATGTAATTGTCTGAGTGAACCAAGGTTCAAAAAACCAAAAGGAATGCGGTGAATCTTCTATAGTTTTTACTTCATTATATATTTTATGCTGCTTCAAAATCGCAATCATATCATCTCGTCCTGCATGAAACCTCGGAATACTGCTGCAGATAAAAAGTGTCGGTGGTGTATTTTTATCGGTGTGTGTTAAGGCTGAAGCCATTTTCCAATTCTCTGGAATTTCGTCCGATTTTCCACCTAACCAAAAAGCGGCCATATCGCCCTCAGATGATTCAGGATGTTTGAATGCTAATACGCCGTCTACATCGATTATTGCATTTACTTTTGAAGTAGATTTACTTTTAAAAGCTTTATCTTCAAAAATCGGATTGTTATTTGTTGTACCAATCAAAGCTGCCATCTGACCGCCCGAAGAACAGCCTAAAACCGCAATTTTGTTTGGATCTACATTAAATTTTCCTGCATTATCTTTTATAAACCGAATCGCATTTTTGACATCAATAACGCCTGTTGGATATTTTGCTTCTAATGACAATCTGTATTCTATTGTAAAACAAGAGTAACCTTTTGATGCCATTTCTCTGGCCAAAAACTGCATCTGATCTTTATTTCCAGATCTCCATCCGCCGCCATGAATCATAACAACCGCTGGATTTCTTTTTTTCTTTTTATTGATGAAAGCATCCAAATGCAAAACTCTCTCCTGATCTTTATTGTAAACCAAGTCCAATTGTTCCTGAACATCTATATTTGGTTTAAGTTCTGGAATGGTAATAAACGGGTATTTCTTAATTAATTTGGCATACGTGCTTTTTATAGTATAAGAAGTATCAACCTTATACTGCTGACTTTGAGCTCTTACACTACTTAAAAGTATTAAAAAAATTACGCCTATTTTTCGCATTTCAATCTTTAATTTTTTAGTTAAGAAAGGAGTTCAACCAAAGTCAAACTCCTTTTTAACTTTCTTCAAAAAACAAATAGTCTCTAAACTATTATCTTATTAATAACCTGGATTCTGTGGAAAATCTTTGTTTTGATTTAAATCTAAAACACTCTGTGGTATTGGTCTTAAAATCTTAAGTTTTCCATCGATACCCACAAAATTGGCTGCCTTAATTTTATAATTATGAGCCGATGCTCTTGCTACCAAAGTTCCTGTGCGTTTTAAGTCAAACCATCTTTTATATTCTCCTAATAATTCTCTTCCTCTTTCATCTAAAATATAATCAATATTAAACTGAGCTGCTGTTGCGTTTGCTACGCCTGCTCTTCTTCTTACTTCGTTCAAACGGTCTAAACCTGTTGCAGGCACGCCAGCTTTAAAATAAGCTTCGGCAGCAATTAAATAGGTTTCAGCTAATCTTGAAACAATCACATCTCTTGTACTAACCGGTCCCGTACTTGATGGCGTTGTTGGATCTGGATCGTCAAATTTCTTAACTGGAATAGTATAGCAGTCTAAGTTTTTAATTAACGTATGTGCTGCAGAATATTCTCCCCAAGGATGGTAAACAAATGTTGCCGATAATCTAGAAGCATTTGTTGTCATCCAAGTTGTTTTGTCTGCTGGTGTAAACCATTTTGGCTCATAAAAATGTCTCACTTTTAATGAAGCAGGATTTGAGCTTCTGTAATATGGATAATACAAAATTGTTTTAGTAACTCCGTTTGTAGTTTCAGGACCTTCAAGAATCTCTGTCATAAAAGTAGCGTCCCATCTTTTATCTCCTTTTTCATATAATCCTAAAGCATAATCTGTTGGACATAAGTTATAACTTCTTAACGGCGCTCCTGTTTCTGCTCCTCCTAAATAAGAACTGAAATAGTAGAATTGATTGTTTCCTAATTTAGTCGGATCTGTGCTTGTTGAAGCTTTATCGTATTGTACAGAAAAAATAGTTTCTGCATTTAGATCGTTTCCTGGTTTGAATACATCTGCTGTTGCAACGTTCAAAGCTTGTCCAGCGATTGCGGCATCTGCATAAGCTGCCGCTTTTGAGAAATCATCTGCTTTACCAAAAGTTTCATATCCTCTTGTTAAGTAAACTTTTGCCAATAAATCGTTGACCGCTCTTTTGTTTACTTTTCCAGATGTGCTGTACGCAGTCGTACCAACATTCGCTAAAGCAAAATCTAAGTCTCCAATAATTTGTGCATAAACTTCTTCTGCCGTATTTCTGGTAAAAGATAAAACTGGTGTGGTAATATGCTCATTTACAACAGGAACTCCACCATAAGTCTGCACTAATAAAAAGTACGCCTGCGCTCTTAAAAATCGTGCTTCTCCTACCTGAGAATTTAAAATTGTGGTCTGTTCCGTTACTGTTGAATAATAAATAGTTTTATTAACTGATTGAATCAACTGATAACATGGATTGTACAAATCTGCCACATTATCTGATGATGGAATTAAAAGCGTGTACTGACTCAAACCTGCAGGTTCTGGAGTTCTACCCTCTGCATACATATCGGTTCCTGATTCAAACAACCACGGATTTCCTCCATAAATGCCTTTAAGCCAAGCGTAATTTGTATTAACTAATAACTGAAATCCAGATGCTGTTTTATAAGTTGCATCTGCGGGTACATAAGAACGGCTGTCTTCTTCAATATAATCACTGCATGAACTTACAGAAACAGCAATTATTCCTAACATTATTATTATTTTTTTCATTTGATATCTTTATTAAAATTTAACACTTAACCCTAATTGCGTTGTTACAGATGCCGGGCGGTTTACACCAAATGGCGAAGCTGCCCATTCTGGATCATATCCATCAAATTTTGTAAACACAAATGGGTCTAGAACATTCACATAGATTCTAAAATTGCTGATTTTAAGTTTCTTCAACAATTCAGAATTTAATGTGTAACCTAAAGATATATTTTTGATTTTTACGTAAGAAGCGTCTCTGTAATATCCAAACAAAGATGTCCAATAAGCTCCAGCTCCAGTTGCAACCGGTCCTGGTCTTGGGTTGGTATTATTTGCATTTGCTTCGATTCCTGTTCCGTTAGTCGGAATAAAGTAGTCCATTGCCAATTTTTGACGACCTCTATCACTTACGTCTGCAAAGTTTTGGTGAAATGTACTCAAAACAGTCTGTCCTTGACTTGTGATTACAGAGAAATTAAAGTCAAACTGACCAACGTTTAATTTAGAATAAAAACTTCCCTGCCATTCTGGATTCGGGTTTCCAATTACCGTTCTATCATCTTGATTAAATTTACCATCACCATTTAAATCTTTTGGTCGCGCCTGTCCTGGAGCCATTCCGTAAGATGCTGCTGCCGCTGCTTCACTTTCCTGCCAAACACCATCATAAACATAATTGTAATTTGGATTTAATGGCGCACCAAGAATCAGTTTGTTACCAATATCACTTACTTTGTCTTGATTGTAAATAGACTCTAATTTGTTTACGTTTTTAGTAAAAGTAAAAGTCGTTTCCCAAGTTACCAGACGAGATTTGATGTTTTTAGTCGTTAATAAAACCTCTACTCCTTTATTACTTACAGAACCAACGTTGGCAAAAGTGTTTTTCCATCCTGTTTCTGCTGGCAATTGTTGTTTGTAAATCAAATCTTCTGATAATCTGTCGTATACGTCAACAGAACCTGAAATTCTATTTTTTAAGAATCCGAAATCAAGACCTAAATTGTACTCTCTTGTTTTTTCCCAAGTAAGATCTGGATTTGCCAAATTTTCTGACTGCCATCCTGAAACTACGTTTGCACCAGCAGCATAAAAAGTCTGCTGATTTAATAACGCTTGAGAAGTATAAGGCGCTACGTTATCGTTTCCTGTATATCCGATACTTGCACGAAGTTTTAAATCAGAAACAACCGAACTATTTTCTAAAAACGATTCTTTGCTTAATTTCCATCCTAAAGCTAAAGATGGGAAACTCTGCCATTTATTTCCTTTAGATAAAACAGAAGAACCGTCCCATCTTGTTGAAGCTGTTACTAGATATTTATCTTTAAAAGCATAATTCAAACGAACAGCGTATGAGTTTAGAGTGTTTTTTGCGAAAGAAGATTTGACAACATAACTTGTCTGAACTCCAGAACCCATATTATCTGTTCCAACATCAAAAGGTTGATTGTTAGAATACAATGAAGAAAATTCATCTGTATTCGAATACAAACTCTGCAATAATAACAAACTAAAATCGTGAGACTGATTAAAAGTATGTTTGATATCAATTTGATTGTCCCAAGTATAATTGAAGTTATTAAAATTCTCAAGAGTTGCCGAATTTTTTCCGACTAAAGTTACCCCCGCATTTGTTTGTGCAGTATAAGCTTTTGAATTTTTTGTATCCATAACTCCCGCGGCAAAAGTGGTTTTGAACGAAAGCCATTTTAAAGCCTGATACTGGAAATAAGCATTTCCAACAGTCTGCCATGTTTTTTCTGTTTGCGAAGAATTATCAATTTCCATTAAGGGGTTAACCGTTGATGTTTTGTTGATTGCCCAAGAACCATCAGGATAGGTTAATTTTCCAGGAAGGAAAAACAAAGTTCCTACCTTTTCATTTCCTGCGGCATCAATAGCCCAGGGAGACATTAAAGGACTTAACCTAAAAGCGTCCTGCATCGCTAAATCACTTCCTAATTGGTTATCTAATCTCGCAATTGTAACGTTTACACCAGTAGAAAATTTGTCATTTATTTTGTGATTTAATCCTAATTTGAAAGAGTATTTATCTGTTGAGTCATTATCAATTAGACCTCTGTCACTTTGAATACCAAAACCTAAGTTGTAGCTCATACCAGACTCTGAACGACCAGAAATATTTAAATAATTATTCTCTGTCATTCCAGATTTTAAAACAGCATCGTACCAGTCAAAGTTGTAACCGCTGTTGGCACGAGATACTAATAACGGACTTTGATTTCCTGCTAAAGTAGCTAATTGTGCTGGAGTTTGTGTCTGAGGCGTTGCGCTCATGTAAGCCACTTGGTGAAACTTCCACCATTCTTCTCCCGTCATCATTTTTGGTAATCTCGTTGCTGATTTATTACCGTATGAAGTATCAAAAGTTACACTGATACCAGCTTTAGCACTTGTACCACTTTTTGTAGTTACTATAATAACTCCGTTAGATCCTCTAGAACCATAAATTGCTGCAGAAGAAGCGTCTTTTAAAACGTCCATTCTGGCAATGTCCTGCGGGTTTAAAAAGTCAATTCCGTCCATCGGAACACCATCTACAACATACAACGGTGATGAACCTACCTGACTTGGGTTACTAGAATCGGCAATTAAAGAGTTATTTCCTCTAATTACGACTTTAAATCCGTCTCCTGCTCGTCCAGAAGAAGATGAAATCTGAACCCCTGGTGTACTTCCCTGAATAGCTTCAAGCGGATTAATTGTATTTCTTTCCGTAATCGTTACAGCACTGATTGTACTTACAGATCCTGTTAAATCTGTCTTTTTTACAGAACCGTACCCCACAACCACAACTTCTGTCAAAGCGTTTGATTGTTCGGCTAAACTTACATTTATTTTTGATTTTCCGGCAACACTAATTTCTTGTGTTTGAAATCCTAAATAGCTGATTACTAAAACAGCCTTTGGATTGTTTACATTAATCTTAAAACTTCCTTCAAAATCTGTTGAAGTTCCGTTTTTAGTTCCCTTTTCATTAATATTTACCCCCGGCAGCGATAATCCGGCTGCGTCGGTAATTTTCCCTTCTATTGTTGTAGACTGTGCGCTAGTGGTATTACACAACAGTAAATTCAGGAAAAACAAAAATACAATACTGTACTTCTCTTTTTTCTTAGATAGTTTTTTAAAGTTCATAATTTGGTTTAATGGTTTAAGTGGTTAATTGATAGTTACTAATTAATTGATTCTACTTTTTTGTCATTGATATAAGTATTTATAAAGTTTATGTTTTTTACGTTTTTTAATAAATAGATCGAATCTACTTTCTCTATTTTTACATTTTTAAGTGTAATATTTTCTACTGGAGATTCTTTGTAACCTTCAGCCCATACACTGTATTTTCCACCGTTTTTTACTGTTACATTTTCTAAACTGACATTTCTTATGGTCGGAATAAAGTTTCCTGTTTGTGAGCCGTATACATTGTAAAACATGTTCAGTTTTAAAACACATTCTTTTACAACTCCTACTTCCAGATTTCTAACATAAATATCTTCTATTACGCCTCCTCTTTTTGAATTGGTTTTGATACGAATAGCGCGATCCAGATTCGGACTGTCCATTACACAATTCTCGACAAAAACATTGTTTACGCCCGCAGAAATTTCACTTCCAATTACAACACCACCGTGACCGTCAATCATTTTGCAGTTTTGTACAATGATATTTTTACTCGGAATCGCCACTCTTCTTCCGTCAGCATCGCGTCCGGCTTTAATAGCGATACAATCGTCACCGGTATTAAAAGTGCAGTTTTTAATTAAAATATTTTGAGAATATTCCGGATCACAACCGTCATTATTTGGTCCGTGGCTGTTTACCGTTACACCATCAATAATCATATTGTTGGTTTTAATTGGATGTAAAATCCAAAAAGGAGAATTTATTACCGTTATGTCTTTTATTAAAACAGTATTACATTCAAAAAATTCGATAAAATTAGGACGCAGATATCTTCCTTCTCCAAAAACTCTTTCAGAAACTGGAATGTTTTTCTCCGCCATATCAACTAAAACTTCACGATTTGACGGGTCATTTTGAGACGGAATTCCTTTTTTCCATCCGTATCCTTTTCCTCCAGACCAGATCCACCAGTTGGTGCTGTCTGCCTGTCCGTTTAAAGTTCCTTTTCCAGTTATGGCAACATTCGTTTTTCCTTTCGCATAAATAAGCGGCGAATAATTCATTACCTCCGTTCCTTCCCAAGAAGTATGTACAATTGGATAGTTTTTTGGATTTAAGCTGAAAAGAATTTCTGCCTGATCTTCTAAATGAAGGTTTACATTGCTTTCTAAATGAATAGCACCTGTCAAATATCTTCCGTTTGGCACTAAAACTATTCCTCCGCCTTTAGAAGCACATTCTTTTATAGCTTTTTCAAACGCAAGGGTGTTTAATGTTTTTCCATCGGCTATGGCACCAAAATCATTAATGTTATACGTTTTTGCAGTAAATTTTGTTTGTGGAATGCTTTTAATAACCAATTCCATTTTCTTCCAAGGATCATTTGAAGAAACAGACGCTGTCTTTTCTGCACAAGAGATAAGCACCACAAGACCAGCAGTTAAAAATACAATCCATTTACAAATTTGAGTTTTACGTGTAATCATTATGAAGTATTTTTCTTATTGGGCATCAAAAACACATATTTTATGTAATCGATTACACGAAAATAGAAAAATTGTTCTTACACACCAAATTTATTTAGAAAAAAAATGTATATTTAATTTTTATTGTAAAAAATAATTACATTTAATGCAAAAAATCATATAATTTATTATCATTGTATAACTGAAAACGTTTTAGTTATTTATTTAGGTAATCGATAACAATTTCAATTTGATAATAAAAAAATGTATTTTTGTCTAATAATAATCTGATAAACTTTTTTTCATGAGTGAAAAAGTAACTATTTACGATATTGCCGAAAAGCTGAATATCACTGCTGCTACCGTTTCTAGAGCGTTAAATAACAATCCAAAAATTAAAGAAGCAACACGTGAATTAGTTTTAAAAACTGCCGCTGCAATGAACTACAAGCAAAATAAACTTGCTTTGGCACTTAAAAGCGGCCGTAGTAATAACATCGGAGTTATTGTACCACGTATAGACAGTAATTTTTTCGCCTCGGTAATTAGAGGTATCGAAGAAGAGCTTTACCCCCACGGTTACCAAGTCATTATCTGCCAGACTCATGAAAGTATCAAAAGAGAAAACGAAAACCTGCATACGCTTGTAGATGCACAGGTTGACGGAATTATGATGTCTGTTACGGGTATTTCTGATGAAAATGATAGTGCTTTTAGATATGTTTTAGAGAAAAATGTACCCTTGATATTCTTTGACCGTAGCAAACACATTGATGGTGTAAGTTCTGTTACTATTAATGACTTTAAAGGCGGTTACTTAACTACCAAACATTTGATTGATGAAGGCTGTAAATCTATCGCTCATTTCTCTGGAGATCAGTCACTAGATATTTTCAAAAACAGGTTTTTAGGTTATAAACAAGCTTTAATTGATAACGGCCTTGAGTTTAAAGAAGAATATGTTATTTATACAAAAAGTAGCGTGGATGCAGGAAAAGAGGCTGTTGACAATTTACTTAAATTAAAAACACCGCCTGACGCTATATTTTCTTCGAGTGATTTTGCTGCTTTGGGCGCTATTCAGGAACTTCAATCTAGAAATATCAGCATTCCGAAAGAATTTTGTGTAGCTGGTTTTAGTAACGAACCATTTACAAAGTTTATGGAGCTTTCTATAACTTCTGTAGATCAATCTCCGCTTGAAATGGGCAAAATGTCTGCTCGTGTTTTCTTAGAACAAGTAGACAAAACTGATACTATTAAAATCGAGAAAAAAGTGGTCTTGGCACCAGAATTATACATTCGTAAATCTTCAACAAGAACTAATTCTTAATTTTTTTTTTCACCATATAAGTTATATAAGCTCATTTTAGAATGGGCTTTTTTTATTCAATATTCGGAGAAGTGAAATATTTATAACAAAAGATAAATTGTTACAGCATAAAGCTCCGGAAGAGCGACATATTTTCTGCAACTTAAATATGTCGCTCCTCCGGAGCTTTTGTTTGTCTGTCTTATTGCAATTCTATAAATATTTTGCTCCTCCGGAGCTTTCTCAAAAAAAAAAAAAAAAAAAGACGCACTACTGTGCGTCTCTATATATAACCTTTGCTCCTTTGTCTCTTTGAAACTTTGTCGCTGTGAAACTTTGAATCTAAAAATTAAAGCGACACCCCTCTTTTCCAAGGAATAAAATCGTTTTGATTTAAAATCGCAGCTTTTGTTTTTACCGTACCACTAGCAATATCGATAATAGTTTCAAGCATTTCATCAGCCATTTCTTCGATCGATTTTTCACCTTTGATGATTCCACCAGTGTCAATATCGATGATATCAGACATTTTTGCTGCTAACTCTGAGTTAGAAGATATTTTTACAACCGGTGCAATTGGGTTTCCTGTTGGAGTTCCTAAACCTGTTGTAAATAATACCATATTAGCTCCTGAACCTACCATTGCAGTTGTACATTCCACATCATTTCCTGGCGTACATAGTAATGTTAATCCTGGCTCGTTAATATACTCCCCATAATCATAAACACCAGCAATTGGAGATGTTCCACCTTTTTTAGCCGCTCCTGCCGATTTCATAGCATCAGTAATCAAACCGTCTTTGATGTTCCCTGGAGAAGGATTCATATCAAATCCTGAACCTGCGTCTACAACTGTTTTTTCATACCATTTCATTAAATCTAAGAAACGTTTTCCGTCTTCGTCATCAACACAACGGTTTACTAATTCTTGCTCTACACCACACAATTCTGGAAACTCAGAAAGAATTGTCGTTCCTCCTAATGCTGCCAATTTATCAGACAATACTCCTAATGTTGGATTTGCAGAAATTCCAGAGAATCCATCAGATCCACCGCACTCTAAACCAATTCTTAATTTAGATAATGGCGCTGGTTCTCTTTTAATCTCATTTGCTTTTTTGATTGCTTCAAAAGTATCTTTTACAACACTGCTCAACATCGTTTCAATTGTTCCGATAGACTGCTGATCGTAGATTAAAACCGGCTTTTTACTGTTTGGATTAATAGCATCTAAAGCATCTTTGAAAATAGAAATTTGAAGATTCTGGCATCCTAAACTCAATACAGTCGCTCCAGCAACGTTTGGATTGTTTACATAACCTGCCAAAAGCTTAGCCAAACTGTGAGAATCCTGACGAATTCCACCACAGCCACCTTGATGCGTAATGAATTTAACCTCAATATTGTTGAATAAGTTAGCGTCGTTTGAAGCTTCTTGATTTCCTGCTCCACCAGTTTCTGATTTTACTAAAGAACGAAGTAACAATTGATAATCGTTCTCTTTAGGTTTCATCAACTCTTTTTCGAAAATATCTTTTAAGATTTCAATATTTCTGTTTTCACAAAAAACCAACGGAAAAAACAACCAAACATTCTCAGTTCCAACCTGTCCGTCTTCTCTGTGATAGCCCTGCCACGTTCTATCTTTCCATTTATCAACATTTGGAGCATTCCAGCCAATCGTTTCTGTTTTTCCAGTTACTTTATCACTTTCGTGTTTTACGTTTGCAGTAGAAAGCAATCCGCCCTTTTCAATTCGAGCACTTGCTTTTCCGACCAAAACACCATACATAATGATTCTGTCTCCTACATTAAAAGGAACCATTGCAATCTTATGTTTCATTTTTACATCAGACTCAACAGAAATTGATTCTCCTTCAAAATCAATAACTTCGCCTGCAGTAAGATTCACCAAAGCTACCGCAACATTGTCGGTAGGGTGAACTTTTATTAGTTTTTTCTGCGTTGCCATAATTAACCTTTGTTCTTTGTTCTTTTTGTTTTTCTTTTATTTTAAACAATTGAGTAAAATTGTATTTTCTCAATTTTACTCAACCTTGAGATTTAAATCTGTGTAAATCTGCTTTAATCTGCGTGAAAAAATCGATACGCAAAAAATATTTCACGCTCCCATAGCTATCGGGATTAAAAAAGATTTCAGCAGATCAAATTAGATTTTCTTTATTCAAATCAGATCTATTTTATTCTCTCTTGAAACTTAGCAAAGCCAGTTTCAACACCATTTGCATCAATTTCTTCTAATGCAATTGTTATCGCTTTTGTTAATCCAGGAATCTCTGTTAAATCTTCTCCCCAGAAACCTTTATTTTGTAATGTTAAACGAGCAATTTTCTCGTAATCATCCGACTTCCAAAGTCCGCTAAAGAACGTTATAATATCTTCACCATCTTTAACAGGTAATTCTTCTCCATTCCATGTTCCTTTGTAGAAACGAATTAAACTCGCGAATGAAAAAGTCAAATTAACAGGCAATTTTTTGTTCGTATTATAATACCCTAATAAACTAGGCAAAACTCTTACTTTGAATTTCGATACAGAATTTAATGCAATATCAGCAAGTGCATGTTTGATAAATGGATTTTTAAATCGGTCCATCACTTCCTCACAATATGCAGTGATTTCATTTTTATCCATATCAAGAGTTTCACTAATTTCACTAATAACGCTATTTACAAATTTTCCAGTAAAATCTCCGTTAACAGTTTCCATCACTAATTTGTTACCATACAAAAGCGAAAAAGGAACCATTGCCGTGTGAGAACCGTTTAAAATACGAACTTTAATCATTTTAAAAGGACGTATATCATCAACAATTTTTACATTCAAATCCGTTTTATGAAAAGGCAATTTTGCTTTTAAAGCATCTCCACCTTCAATAGCCCAAAGGAAAAAAGGCTCAGCAGCAACAATTAAATTATCCTGATAATCTAATTTATTATTGTATTCTTCAATTTCAGCTCTTGGATATCCAGGAACAATTCTGTCCACCAAAGTACTGTGATATGTACAAGCATCTGATACCCAAGTTTTAAATGCATCTTCTAATTTCCATAAATCAACATATTGTAAAATATATTTTTTAAGTGTCTCTGAGTTATAATCAATCAATTCACAAGGAATGATTGTTACTCCTTTCGAAGCATCACCATTAAAATGTTTAAATCTTTCATATAATAAAACCGTCAGCTTTGCAGGAAATGACACTGGCGGCTGCATGTCTGGAGTATCACTTTCAATGAATTCAATTCCAGCTTCAGTAGTATTAGAAACAATAAACTGAAGCTCTTCTTCTTTGGCTAAAGCCAAATAATTTGCAAATTCAGTATATGGGTTTACAGTTTTTACAATATTATTAATTAACTCAATATTTTGTATTTTTTCGCCTTTTTTAATTCCGTTCATAAACAAAGTATACAAACCGTCCTGATCATTGATCATGTTTACCATACCATCTTTCAAAGGCTGAACTATTGCAATACCGGCATTAAAATCTACTTCGTTATTTAGTTTGTGAAAAGCGTAATCTACAAAAGCTCTTAAAAAGTTACCTTCTCCAAACTGAACTACCTTAATTGGCTGTAACTTTTCTAATCCTGTATTTATTCTATTTAATTTTTTCATTTTAAAATTTCTTTAAAGTGTTTTAAATAACCACTATAAACCTTATTTCTTTTGTCTTTTTTAAATTGTAAATGAAACATTACACCCGTTTTGAGTAAAACTAAACCTGCTGTGAGGAGTGACAGATTAAATTTTGCAAGTATAATGTTCAATTACAATCTCTAAAAATCTAAAAAAAACTTATAAAATAAGGAGTTGGCATGATTACTCCTTAGTCTATTTTCTAATGTCTTTTATAATGTTAAGTACTTCACTGACTTTTGCAGTCAAACCGTCGAAGTCTTTGTTTTCTAATATATCTTTTGAAATAAGCTGTGAACCCAAACCAACACAAGTTGCTCCGGCATTCAGCCAAGAACTTAAACTTTCTTTTGTCGGATAAACACCGCCAGTCGGCATAATGTTTGTCCAAGGACATGGACCTTTTATCGCTTTAATAAATTCTGGTCCGTAAATATCTGCTGGAAATAATTTTACGATTTCACAACCCAATTCTTCCGCTCTCGCAATTTCAGTTAGAGTACCACAGCCTGGTGACCATAATACTTTTCTGCGATTACACGCAATTGCGATGTCTTCTCTAAAAACCGGAGTTACAATAAAATTTGCTCCTAAACTCATATACAATGAAGCCGACGCTGCATCTGTAATAGAACCAACTCCTAAAATCATTCCTGGAAGTTCTGCCAAAGCGTATTTGTTTAAAGCTCCAAAAACTTCATGTGCAAAATCGCCTCTGCTTGTAAATTCCATTAATCGGGAACCTCCATCATAACAGGCTTTTAAAACTTTTTTACTTAATTCGATATCCGAATGAAAAAACAACGGAACCATTCCGTTCTCTTTCATTTGAGATGCTACTTCAATTCTTGAATATTTTGCCATTTTTATTTTAAAATTATCTTGATACTAATGCAGAACCATCACCATCAATCATATTCTCAACTTCTTTTAAAGTAACCAAGTTGTAATCTCCTGCAATTGTATGTTTTAAACAACAAGCTGCAACTGCAAAATCCAAGGCTCTCTGGTTATTATTAGTGTATTGTAATAGTCCGTAGATTAAACCGCCCATAAAAGCATCACCGCTTCCAACACGGTCTACCACAGGTGTAACTTCTTTAACTGCCGCGCTGTGAATTGCTTTTCCATCATACAAAATACCGCCGATTCTTTGGTGAGATGCACTTACAGAATAACGAAGCGTTGTTGCCGCAATCTGCAGATTCGGGATCAGTTGAAACAATTTATCGTATACAGCCGGAAGCGATTTTTCATCCTGATAATTCGGATTTACTTTCGGAATTCCCAACATGAAATACGCCGTGTCAATATCTCCTAAGATCACATTGCTGTATTGCAGCATTTCCGGCATTACGTCGCTTGGTGTTTTACCGTACTGCCATAATTTTGATCTATAATTTAAATCGCAGGAAATTTTTATTCCTTTTTTATGAGCCACTTTAATAGCTTCTAAACAAGCTTCTCCAGCACTTTGTGAAATCGCCGGAGTAATACCGCTCCAATGAAACCATTCTGCACCTTCCAGAACTTTGTCCCAGTCAATCTGACCTTTTTGAATAGTTGCCATCGAACTGTGGGCACGATCATACACTACATTACTGCCGCGAGTTCCTGCACCAGTCTCTAAGAAATAAATTCCTAAACGCTCTCCTCCAAAAACAATATTTTTAGATTCAACATTCATTTTTCTAATTTCTTTTAGTGCTGAAAAAGCAATTTCGTTTTCTGGTAATCTGGTTACAAACTCAGCATTTACGCCATAATTTGCTAAAGAAACACAAACATTAAATTCGCCGCCGCCGTAAGTAGCACCAAATGCTGATGATTGTGAAAAACGTAAATGTCTCTCTGTCGAAAGACGAAGCATGATTTCTCCAAATGCAACTACTCTACTCATGTTATATTTATTTTGCCACAGATTACAAAGATTAGAAGGATTTAAAAACTTAGCGAACCTTGCGTAAATCTTTGCGAACTTTGCGGTTAAACTTTAATTAAAATTTGAAATACTCTTTTGCGTTGTTGTATGAAATATCAGAAACTAATTTTCCAATCCATTCTATATCATTTGGCAATTCTCCTCTTTTGATTTCGTCACCCAAAAGATTACATAAAATACGTCTGAAATATTCGTGTCTTGGAAATGACAAGAAACTTCTTGAATCTGTCAACATTCCCACAAAACAGCTGATTAATCCCATGTTTGACAATGCATTTAACTGTTTTGTCATTCCGTCTTTTTGATCCAAGAACCACCATCCAGAACCAAATTGTACTTTTCCGCGAACACTTCCGTCGTTGAAATTTCCAATCATCGTTGCCATAACTTCGTTATCAGCTGGATTTAAGTTATAAATGATTGTTTTAGTCAATTTATCTTTGCTGTCTAAAGCATTTAAGAAAGCCGATAATTTTTGTGCCTGCGGATAATCTCCGATAGAATCCCATCCTGTATCTGGACCTAAGATTCTGTGCATACGAGCATTATTGTTTCTTAACGCTCCTAAGTGAAACTGCTGCACCCATCCAAACTCATGGTATGTTTCTGACAAGAAAACCAAAATAGCACTATGAAATTTCAATACTTCTTCTGGAGATAATTCGCCATTTTCTCTTTTCTTTGTGAAAATAGCATTTACTTCACTTTCTGTAAAGTTTTCGAAATCAATTTGGTTTAAACCGTGATCACTTAACTTACATCCGTTTGCATTAAAGAATTCAATTCTTTTTCTTAAAGCAGACTGCAAATCAGCAAAAGTGTTAATTGCAATTCCGGACACATCCCCTAATGTGTCCAGATATGCATTATAACCATCGTTAGCAATTAAGATGGCTTTATCAGGTCTGAAAGCCGTACTCATTTTAATTCCAGTCGAATTATTAGCGAATTTTTGGTGAAACTCTAAAGTATCAATAGGATCTTCTGTAGTACAAACTAATTCAGCGTTTACTTTTTTAAGAAGGTTTTGCGTGCTGTACGCTTGAGAATTTATTTTTTCTGAAGTTTCTAAATAAATTTTCTCAGCTGACTTTTCATTCAATAAATCATAAATATCAAAATAACGAGCCAATTCTAAGTGCGTCCAATGGTATAATGGATTACGCATTGTGTACGGAACTGTTTTTCCCCAGTTTAAGAATTTATCTTTATCTGAACCATTTCCAGTTACAAACTGCTCGTTGATTCCTAATGTACGCATTGCACGCCACTTGTAGTGATCTCCGTTAATCCAAACCTGAGTGATATTTTCAAAGATTTTATCTTCGGCAATAAACTGTGGATTTAAGTGATTATGGTAGTCAATAATTGGCTGATTTTTAGAGTAATTGTGATATAACTCTTCAGCATATTTATTTTCTAATAAAAAATTATCGTTGATGAAAGTCTGGCTCATGTCTTTTAAAATATAATTTGAAAATTATTCTTCGTTTGAAGGTTTTCCGATTGTCGCAAGGATACCACCGTCAACATATAAAATGTGACCGTTTACAAAATCACTTGCTTTTGATGATAAAAATATTGCAGCTCCTGCTAAATCGCTTGGATCTCCCCATTTAGCAGCCGGCGTTCTGCTGATGATAAAATCGTTAAACGGATGTCCGTCAACTCTAATTGGTTTTGTCTGTTCTGTTGCAAAATATCCAGGCCCAATTCCGTTAATTTGAACATTGTATTTTGCCCATTCCGTTGCCATGTTTTTAGTCAGCATTTTTAAGCCTCCTTTTGCAGCAGCGTAAGCCGAAACAGTATTTCTTCCCAACTCACTCATCATTGAGCAAATGTTGATGATTTTTCCTTGTCTTCTTGCAATCATTCCTTTCGCAACATGCTTAGAAACGATAAACGGACTTACTAAATCAATATCAACCACTTCTCTGAAATCTGATACTTCCATATCTAACAATGGAATTCTTTTGATAATCCCAGCATTATTGATCAATATATCGATGGGTCCAACTTCAGTTTCAATTTTAGCAACAGCTTCTTTTACTTCTTGCTCTTCAGTTACATTAAATTTGTAACCAACAGCATTAATACCTTCGCTTTTTAACTCTGCTACAGCATTATCAATTTTTTCCTGAGAAGAATTTCCGTTTACTACAATTGTAGCACCCGCCTGACCTAATCCTTTTGCCATTGCCATTCCCAGTCCGTGTGTACTTCCTGTGATAAGGGCAACTTTTCCTTTTATATCAAATAAATTTGTCATTTTCTTATCTTAAATCAGTGATTTTACAAACATCCATATCTCCGTAGTCTAAGTTCTCTCCAGCCATTCCCCAGATAAAAGTATAGTTGCTGGTTCCTGAACCTGAGTGAATCGACCAAGGCGGTGAAATTACAGCCTGATGATTGTTCATCCAGATATGTCTTGTTTCTTGCGGTTGTCCCATAAAGTGACAAACGGCCTGATCTTGTGGAATATCCAAATAGAAATAAACTTCCATTCTACGATCGTGAACGTGCGCCGGCATGGTATTCCAAACACTTCCTGGTTTCAATTCCGTCATTCCCATCTGCAATTGGCAAGTTGTAACCACACTTCCAATAATCATTTGGTTTACGGTACGGTGGTTTGCCGTTTCCATTGTTCCCAATTGTAATTTATTCGCTTCTTCTAAACTTACTTTTTTAGTTGGATAAGTTGTGTGCGCTGGAGCAGAGTTTAAATAGAACTTTGCAGGATTGCTCTTGTCGTCACTTTTAAAAACCACTTCTTTATTTCCAGCTCCGATGTACAAAGCATCTTTAAAACCTAACTCATAAACAGTTCCTTCAACAACTACAGAACCGCTTCCGCCAACATTGATAATTCCTAATTCTCTTCTTTCTAAGAAATAAGGCGCCTTTAACGGATCAATAGTTTCTAATGATAAATCACCTTTTACCGGAACTGCAGAACCTGCAATGTATCGATCGTAATGTGAATAAACCAGAACTACTTCATCTTCCTGCATTAAGTCATCAATTAAGAATTCTTCTCTCAATTGCTGTGTATCATATTTTTTAACTGCTTCTGGGCTTGACGCGTATCTTGAACTATATTTTGTCATAATTTTAAATTAATGTAATCGATTGCACAAAATTATATTTTTAAATTTAAATAGCATAATTCAAATCAAAAAAAATCTACTTTTTTATTGAAAAAGCTATTAAAGATCGGTAATTGGACGGTATTTTGGAACTAAGGTTTTCATTACGATCCATCCTGTTAAGTAACAAACTGCACAGATAGAAAAAATAATCATGTAACCTGAATTAATACCATTTGCAACAGTCTCTCCTGCAGTGGTTAGCGACTTTAAAAACTCTTCTAAATTTGCTACACCTCTTTCTGCCAGAAAAGCTTTTTCTGTTGCTGCATTTTGAAGCTGCGGATATTTTTCTAATAATGGCTGACCGTTAATAGTACTCCAATTTCTTTGTGTAAAGTCAAACAATACACCAGAACCTTTGTTGATAAGTGTAGAACCTATTCCTCCAGCTAATCCGCCGATACCTGTAATCGTTGCGATTGCTTTCTTAGGAAACATATCTCCTACTGTAGTAAAAATATTGGCAGACCAAGATTGGTGAGCTGCGCCCGCAATACCAATAATAATTACCGGAACCCAGTAACTGATATACCCTAATGGCTGCGCTGCTAAAGCTAATAGAGGAAAAAATGCAAAAATCAACATAGAACGCATTCTACCTTCATACGGATTCATGCCTTTTTTATCAACAAAATAAGTTGGCAGCCATCCTCCGATAATTGACAGTAAAGTAATCATATAAAGCACAAATAATGGGAATGCAGCTTGTGTAGAATCCATTCCGTAAACAGAGCTTAAATATGCTGGCGTCCAGAACAAAAAGAACCACCAAACTCCGTCGGTCATAAATTTACCAAATGCAAAGGCCCAAGTTTGTTTGTATTTAAAACAGTCTTTAAGTGCCACTTTAGAACTTGTATCTTTTACAAATCCTGCTATTTTACTATCTGCAATATCATCTTGCTGAATATATGCTAATTCCTCTGGAGAAACTTTAGAATGTCTTTCTGGTTTATCATACATAAACATCCAGAATCCCATCCATACAAATCCCAAAGCACCAATGATAATAAATGACATTTCCCAGCCAAAAGATTTTGCAATAAACGGAATACTCACTGGAGCCGCTAAAGCTCCAACAGTTGCACCAGCATTAAAAATACTAGTTGCAAAAGCCCTGTCTTTTTTAGGAAAATATTCGGCTGTTGTTTTGATCGCTGCAGGAAAGTTTCCAGCTTCACCAACTGCCAAAACAAAACGCGCAAAGATGAACAATGCCACACTCACATTAATCACTAAAGCCGTATCCTGTACAGTACTTATTACTTCTTTTGAGCCGTGAAAGCCTACAAACCAATCTCCTGTAATGATTCCAGAAGTTGCAATACCGCAAAAAGCATGAAGACAAGCTCCTATAGACCAGATTCCAATTGCCCAAAGAAATCCTCTTTTGGTATCTAACCAATCTACAAATCGTCCAGCAAACAATAATGAAACTGCGTAAAATATAGAAAATAAAGCTGTTATATCGCCATAATCACTATTTGTCCAATGAAATTCTGGAGCGATAAAATCTTTCCAAGTCAACGAAAGTACTTGTCTGTCTAAATAATTGATGGTTGTTGCAAAAAACAACAGTGCGCAAATACTCCAGCGGTATTTTCCTGATGCTTGTACGCTTTGGTTCGTTGTAACAGCTTCGGTTTGATTCATAGTAAGTCGGTATTATAGTTTTGTAAATCTTGGTATTTTTTCGATTAAATTTATCTTCGTTTAAAAAGATTAAAATCAATCTCTTACTTCTAAAAAGTCAAATTAATGTAATCGATTGCACAAATATAGTTTTTAATCTGTATATACCAAATAAATTATATATAAAATTATTTTAGCACACAAAATAAACATATCATTTAAAAAAAACTATCCAAAATTACACATTAAATAATATATTTGTTAAAAGCTACAAGGTGAAATTTATCCGAATTTGGGGGTAAAAATGTCCCTAAAACATTCCTTTTTGAAAGATATTTTTGCTTAATTTTCAAATTCTGAAAAGAATTTAAATACACTTTTTAGTCAGCATACTTAATTCATTATAAAACAATTAATTACAACCAAATTGAAAACTATAAAAAAACACTTTTTAAAAAAAATAGCACTAAGTTTTTTGCTGTATTCGGCGGTTACAATCGATTTAAATGCTCAGAATCAAACTATTCCTTTGTGGAATAAAATTCCAGACGAAATAAAAGCTCCAGATTACAAAGAGAAACCAGATCTAAAAGATGGAAATCTGCAAAGTACAAGCCTTGTTTCGATCCCAACATTGAGCATTCATGTTCCGAAAGAAGGAAATAAAACTGCAGTAATTATTTGCCCAGGCGGCGGTTACACACATTTGGCTTTTGATAAAGAAGGAACCAAAATTGCACAATGGCTGAATAGTTTAGGAATAACCGCTTTTGTTTTAAAATACAGACTGCCAAGCGATTTGATTATGAAAAACAAAAATATTGGTCCGTTACAAGACGCGCAGGAAGCCATTCGTTATGTGAGACAAAACGCAGCAAAATGGAATTTAGATCCGAATAAAATCGGAATTATGGGATTTTCTGCTGGCGGACATCTTGCTTCAACAGCATCAACACATTATGAAGATAAGGTTTATGAAAGCACCTATAAAGTAAGTGCAAGACCAGACTTTTCACTTTTAATTTATCCTGTAATTTCAATGCAGAATGACATTACGCATAAAGGTTCACAAATCAATCTTTTAGGAGAAAAACCATCTCAGGAATTGCTTGATTTCTATTCTAATGAAAAACAAGTGAATGCAAAAACGCCTCCAGCATTCTTAATTCACGCAACAGATGATACGGTAGTTATTCCAGAAAACAGCATCAATTATTATTTGGCTTTAAAGAAAAACGGTGTGGGTGCCGAAATGCATATTTACGAAAAAGGCGGCCACGGTTTTGGTTTAGGCGTAAAAGATACCAGCCAATTCTGGACAAAACATTGCCAAGAATGGCTAAAAACACATAATTATATTCATTAAACAAAAGGCGAAACGGTATTGGTTTCGCCTTTTTTGTTTAGATAAAAATCTATTTATATTTTATTTCAATGAAAAAAGGGTTTTTAAATTCAGTCCGTCGACCAAATATAAAAACCCTTAAAAATTAGACATTCTTGTAAATTTTGCAAATTCACACTATTTATCCACGATCAAATGAATTATGTCAAACTTCAAATTAAAAAAATTGTTTCTCCAAAAACAGTTAACATCAAAAATAAAAACGCACCATTATAAAAAGGTAAAAAATGGTGTTTCTTTCAACTTTCGAGAGCAAAATTAAATTGCCAGCCCTTGATTTCCTTACGGTTTTCCTCATTTGAAATGGAAAAAATGCTATTTTAACAATTTCGAAAAAACAAAACATTGTTTTCCATTAAGTTAGTTTTTGGACTTTAACATTTGCTTTTTCAAAAAAGAAATAAAACGTAAAAAAACTCTTCTTTTCTTATCCTAGATTAAGTCGTATTTCGTTTAATTACGGATATATTTGTAAAACAATTTCAGCATTCAATGAAATGTTTTTAACGTCAAAAAATAAAAATCATTTCTTGTTCTAGATTAAGTTGAAAACAGCTTTATTAAAATAATTTTGTCCTATAAATTAATAATCATGAAAACATTTGAATTCTTAATACTCGGAAAAAACCAGCCTATTTTAGAAATTCTGACGCGTCTTGTAAATGCGTATGAGGAATGGAATGCAATACCTTTTAGTGATGAAAATTTAGCGCAGGAATATTTTCTTAAAAACAAAATTGACATTGTTCTTTTGAGTTCTGGAATCGAAGATCAAATTGAAAAACAATTTACTTCTTTCTGTATAAAAACACAGCCAGACGTAGAAGTAATCGAGCATTTTGGAGGCGGCAGCGGATTGCTTCGATCTGAAATATTACATCGACTACATTTGAAAGGAAAACTTTAAATTTGTAAAATATAAAGCCCTAAAAAATGGTAAAAACGTATTCAGTTGTATTTTATTCTAAAACATTGGTGGAGCCTGTCAAAAAAATGAAAGACATTTTAAGAAGCAAAATCAAATGGTATAACAGCTGTAATTCTGAAGCACATATTACGATTTGTGAATTTGAAATTGAAGAATCTGAGTTGGATGCAATCAAACAAAAGCTTATTAAAATTTCAGATACTTTCACCCCATTTCACGTTTCTTTAAATCATTTCAATTCTTTTCCACAAAGCGGTGCTTTTTTCATCGGCGTAACCGAAGAATCAAAGAAGAATCTCGTGCCAATCATGAAAAAAACTCATGAAGCCTTCAAGTCTTTAAAGCATAAAAGTGATACTCCACACCTATCAATCGGACGCCGATTAGCTCCGGAAAACCTTAAAATAGCTTCTGAACTTTTCACCACAATTGATTTGGATTTTCTATGCAATGAAATTGTTCTAAGAGAATTTGATCCTATAGTAAAACAGTTTTTTGTAATTGATGCTTTTCGTTTTGGAAGCAATCCTGAGCCGGAGTTTGTTCAGGGAAGTTTGTTTTAATTTTCTTAACCGCAAAGTTCGTTAAGAATTACGCAAAGCACGCAAAGATTGTATTATAAGATTATAAACCTTTGCGTCTTCGCGCCTTTGCGAGCCAATTCAAAAAAACTTTGCTCCCGATAGCTATCGGGATTGCGAAGAACCTCGCGCCATTGCGGTTAAAAACAACTTGAAACTTTAAACCTGAAACAAACAAAAACCAATCTTTATAATTTTCGTATATTTGAATTTTACAATTCATCACAATATGAAATCCCTAGATTCATTTTATAAAGATATTACCGAAGGCTCAACAGTTGAACCCAATTCATTACTGCCAAACGACATTCAAAAAGAAATTGGTCATTTTAATGTTTTTGATATAAAAGAGCTTTTGGAACGCATGAAAGGAAAACCTGGAATGCCTTATGACAGAAGGGCTTATTATAAAATAAGTTTAATTAGAGGACACAATAAAGCCGAATACGCCGACAAAGTAATCGAAATCGAAAAACAGGGATTGTTATTTGCAACTCCAAAAATTCCGTACAATTATTTACCGCAAGACACCAACCAAGGCGGGCAGTTTTGTGTTTTTACAAGCGAATTTCTATCTAAAAGTAAAAGCGGTATTGACTTAGACGAACTCCCTATTTTTGCTTCAGATGGTTATCCCATTTTTCAGTTATCAGATGAGGAAGTTGATGAAGTTGCTTTGATTTTCAATAAAATACAAAAAGAAATCAACTCCGATTATATCTATAAGTATGATTTAATCCGAAATTATGTGGCGGAGTTAATTCATTTTGGACAAAAATTGCAACCCATAACCGCCTTATATTCTAAACATAATTCTGCGGCAAGAGTTTCTTCATTATTTGCCGAATTACTAGAAAGACAATTCCCTATAGAATCTCCAAATCAACGACTTGAATTAAGAACCGCAAAAGATTTTGCCGAAAGATTATCGGTTCACGTAAACCATTTAAATAAGGTCTTAAAAGAAAATACTGGAAAAACCACCACCGAATTAATTAGTAACCGACTAACAAACGAAGCCAAAATACTTTTGAAACAAACAGACTGGAATATTTCTGAAATTGCCTATTCACTTGGTTTTGAAGAGTTGGCGCATTTTTCTAATTTTTTTAAAAAACAAACTACTTATACGCCGCTGGCTTTTAGAAGTTAATTTTTGTTTCAGGTTTCAAGTTTCAAGTTTTAGGCTTCAAGTTTCAAGTTTTAGGTTTCAGGTTTCAGGTTGTACAAACTGTAACCATACCGTTTGTCATCCCGAGGAACGAGGGATCTTCGCAAGAAGCTCCACAAAGTTTTTCATCAAAGGTTTGGAATTTGGAATTTTAAAAACTGGAATTTAATCGTGGAATTTGGAATTTTAAAAAATTGGAATTTTACTACGTGATTTGAATTTCGCAAACATCGGTTTGATATTTACAATTCCCCGCATCTGCTTTGCCTCTACCTTTGTCTTATCAATTTAAAAGATTAAAAAGATGAATTTAGCAAACAACAAAATTTTAATAACCGGTGGTGCAAGCGGTATCGGACTTGGACTTGCCGAACGATTTATTCAAGAAAATAATACCGTAATTATCTGCGGAAGAAGAGCTTCACTTTTAGAAGAAGTAAAAGCAAAATTTCCTTCCATTATCACGAAAGTATGCGATTTGTCTGTAGAAACAGAACGTGTTGCTCTTTACGAATGGATCAAAGAAAATCATTCAGACTTAAATGTTCTGGTAAATAATGCTGGAATTCAAAACTGGATGACAATAACGGATGCTGATTTTTATGCAAACATGAAAAATGAGCTTACGACTAATATCGAAGCGCCTCTACATTTAACTTCATTATTCGTTCAATTACCATCACTTAAAACGGTAATGAATACCACTTCTGGATTGGCATTTTCACCATTTGCAAAAGTTCCTGTTTATTCGGCTACAAAAGCATTTTTCCGTTCGTTTACACTTTCGCTTCGTCATTTATTAAAAGAAAAAAACATTGAAGTAATTGAGATTATTCCACCAGCACTAAATACCGATTTAGGCGGAATTGGTCTTCATGACGCGCATCCAAGTGTAAGCAGTTTTATTGAATCTATTTTTGAACAATTAAAAGAAGGAAGACAAGAACTTACTTTCGGAACCAGCGAAACGAGATTAAACGCAAGCGCAGAAGATTTGAAAAATCATTTTAATGCAATGCATCCGTAATGATTAATTAAACACATAGAAACATAGTTTTTAAAAACTTAAGAAAGGCGTTTCACTTTGCATAAATACACATAGCTATGTGTGAGAAACTAGTTTCTTTTAGCCGTCTTTTAAAATCAAAAGAAAACCTATGTTTCTATGTGTTTAAAATGTTCATACCCTTAAGGTCTTGGACTTCGTTCAATCTAACTAAAGGATCAAAAAATAATTTAAACACATAGAAACATAGTCTTAAAAACTTAAAAAAGGCGTTTCACTTTGCATAAATACACATAGCTATGTGTGAGAAACTAGTTTCTTTTAGCCGTCTTTTAAAATCAAAAGAAAACCCTATGTTTCTATGTGTTTAAAATATTCGCTTAGAGTAATAACAATAAACAACAAACTATAAACATTAAAAAAATGGCAGTAAATACAAAAATAGCTCTGATTACAGGCGGAAGCAGAGGTTTAGGAAAAAACATGGCAATTGCGATTGCAAAAAAAGGATTAGACGTAATAATCACGTACAACAGCAAAAAAGAAGAAGCAGATGCTGTTGTGGCAGAAATAGAAAGTTTAGGTCAAAAAGCAGCTTCATTACAATTAAATGTTGGCGAATCTGGAACTTTTGATGCTTTTTTTGAAGAAGTAAAAACAGTTTTAAAAAATACTTTTAAAACAGATAAATTCGATTTTATTATAAACAATGCCGGAATCGGAATTCATAATTCATTTGAAGGAACAACAGAAGAAGAATTTGACTTGTTAACTAAAATTCAATTTAAAGGACCTTTTTTCTTGACACAGAAAGCATTGAACGTTATGAATGACAACGGCGGAATTGTAAATATTTCAACTGGTTTAGCAAGATTTTCAACACCAGGTTATGTAGCTTATGCTTCTATGAAAGGTGCGATCGAAACTTTGACTAAATATCAGGCAAAAGAATTAGGTGCAAGAGGCATTAAAGCAAATGTTGTGGCTCCGGGTGCCATTGAAACCGATTTTGGAGGCGGTGTTGTTCGCGATAATGAGCAGTTAAACAAAATGCTTTCTTCAATAACAGCTTTAGGCAGAGTTGGACTTCCTGATGATATTGGCGGTGTAGTTGCCTTTTTATGTACAGAAGATGCACGCTGGGTAAACGCACAACGCATTGAAGTTTCTGGCGGTATGAATTTATAAAATTTTAAAATCTCAAAATTTTAAATTCCAAATTGGAACAGTTAAACCTGACAGGTTTTAAAAACCTGTCAGGTTTAAACATTTCAACTTCAAACCTGAAACCTGAAACTAAACTAAAAAAAACAAAACCCGATATGTTTGAAACGTATCGGGTTTTTCATTTAGATATAATTGAATTAGTAAGTAATCTTAATTTTTTTCAATCGTTACATTAAAATCTCCATCTTTATCAAACACAACATCATAAAATTTACCATCTTTCTGTATACCAACTTCATAGGTTGTCGTTTTTTTGTAATCAACCACTAAGGCTATTTCTTTAACTGCTTTTGCGGCGTAATTTTTCTTCAAATATATTTGTGCAGACTGAGGCAGTTTACTTAATGGAATTTGAAGCTCATAAGCTTTTAAAACTCCTAAATTGTCATAAATCGCAGTTGCTTTTGTTTTTTGGTCTACATTGTATTTGGCTTCATAACGTATCTCATCATTATCATCTCCTACATATTCTTCTGACCATACAGGGGTTTTACCCGGATATTCTTTTTCAAAAGCAAACTTTACCTTTTCTGGCGGCGTTACCACTTTCTTCATATTGGTTCCTTCCTGTGCCATTAAAAAACTGCTGCATAAAAAAACAGCAATAAAGAATACGTTTTTCATGATTTCAACTTTTTTAATTCGACTTGAATAACGTATTAAAAGTACTACTTATTTATTAAGAATAGATGAATTAATTCTAAAAATTAAAAGCCTGCAAAAAAATAATTCTTTGCAGGATTTTTTGAAAATAATTGAATTAGTAAGCAATCTTTATTCTCGGCATTATTTTTTTAATCGATCGGTTAATTCCCGTTTGTAAGTAATTCCGATTGGTAATTTTTCATTTTTGATGATCACAAAATCTTTTTCGGTCGAATCTATTTTGTCCAACGCGATGATATAAGATTTATGTATTCGCATAAAATTCTTTTCTGGAAGGCATTTTTCTAGTTCTGTTGTCGTTATAGACGCCAAATATGTTCTTTTAATGGTATGCAGCTTTACATAATTTCCAAAACTTTGTGCAAATAAAAGTTGGTCTAATTCTATTTCAATAAAATAACCATCGACTTTTACGCTTACAGAATTTATAATTTCTTCTGTTTTAGGTTTCTGGTTTTCTGTGGCGAAAAAGCGGTCAATTGCCTTTAAAAATCTCGGGAAATAAATAGGTTTCAGCAGATAATCAATTACGCCGTAATCATAACTTTCTAAGGCAAATTCAGAATATGCAGTCGTTAAAATTGTTTTAGGATGTGTCGGCAGAATCTTAAGCAGTTCCATTCCTGAAATTTCTGGCATATTAATATCCAGAAACATTAAATCGACTGTATTTTCGCGAAGGTAATTCATGGCTTCAATGCCATTATAACCTTGAAAAACCAATTCTAACTGCGGATTTTGTTTTATATAATTGGCTAAAACATAATGCGCTGCGGGTTCGTCGTCTACGATAATACACTTTTTGGCTTCTTTCATCCTACAAAAACTTTTTAAGTTGTATTTCTAAATCAACAATATAAGTTTCTTTATCATCATTGATATCCAATTTATAGTCTTTTCCATAAATTAAATTCAGACGTTCGATTGTATTTTTCAATCCGATTTTAGTCGAAATCACATCGTTTTTCTTCGGAATTGAATTGATTACATGAAGCTTTAATAATCCGTTTTCAACCTTAATATCGATTTTTACAAAACAATTTTCGATAGCACAGGTTCCGTGTTTAAAGGCATTTTCAATAAATGCAATCAACAGCATCGGCGATATTTTATACGTATATTCTTTGTCTACTTTACTTTCAATAGCAATATCGCAGCGATAACCAACACGTTCTTTTTCTAACTGCACGTAACTGTTTATAAACTCCAATTCTTCTTCTAAAGACACGCATTGTTTGCTGTTGCTTTCTAATTGATAACGCATTAACTGCGACACTTTCATAATCAAATCGGGCGTTCGGTCTGGAAATTCTAAACTGATTCCGTAAAGCGTATTAAAAGTATTAAATAAAAAATGCGGATTTAATTGCCCTTTCAATGAGTTTAACTGCATTTGATTGAACAATAAAGCCGCATCAGTTTGTTTTCTATGAATACGATAAAATTTAAACACAATAATCGGACTCAAAATGCAGACCAAAGTTCCTAAAACGCTCGCTAATTGATAAGCGTAACTTCTTTGATGTGAGTTTTGATACAAATGACATTTGGCAAACATATCCAACATTGTGATTTCGTACAAAATGACCGAAAAGACAAAAACTCCAAAAAGCGTTAGAATAATATAAGTAACAGGTTTGTTTGCTTTGAATAAAATCGGCAGTAAAAAGAATCGGTTAAATTGGGCGTGTATGTACAAAATGCAATAGAAAAATATACCCATCATAATCGAAATGAAGGAGCTGAAAAGCATCCAATCATTTTTTAAGGTATAAATCGTAAAGGAAAAAAGGACAACGGCCACCTCCTGCCACCATTTGTTATCCAGTATGTTATCAATTCTTTTGTTCATTCTTAATTCTGAAATAGTTTACAAAGTACGAACAAATATTTAATAATTATTTCCATTAAATGACAAATTCAATTCGTCATTTACTAGTGCAGTACATCACTAAACCTGACTTTTATCAGCGTAAGAGAAATAAATTTGTGTCATCAAAAAATATTCTATATCACACCTTGAGTTTATGTATTTCAAAAAAATTACCTTATTATTTTTATTGATTTTTGCCTCAATCGGTTATGCTCAAACCCTGTCTTTAAAAGAAGCTGTAAAGATAGGTCTTGAAAACTACGGTTCTATCCGAGCAAAAAACAATTACACCAATGCATCAAAAGAGACTCTAAAACAATCCCGCCGTGATTATCTGCCAAACCTTAATTTATCGGCACAGCAGGATTACGGAACTGTAAACGGACAAAACGGACCGCTTTACGGATTTGGAGGTTTAGGAGTAGCTTCGTCAGGTTTACCTCTTCCTGAACAAAACTGGAATTCGGCGTTTGGAGCGCTTTATTTAGTTAACATGAACTGGGATTTTTTCACTTTCGGAAAAGCAAAGGAAAAAATCAATTTGTCTAAAATCGATGTTCAGGCTAAAGAAAAAGATTTACAGCAGGAAAAATTCCAGCAGGAAATCAAAATTTCGGCTGCTTATCTGAATTTATTGGCAAGCCAAAGATTGTTGATTTCACAGCAAAAAAATCTTTCACGCGCAGAAGTTTTCAAAAAGACCGCTGCAGCAAGAGTTAAAAACGGATTATTGGCCGGAGTCGATTCTACATTGGCTACAGCCGAAGTTTCTAAAGCTAAAATCGCTTTAAATCTAGCTCGAAACTTCGTTAAAGAACAAAACAATAAATTAGTAGATTTAATGGGTGTTGCGCCTCAGGATTTTGTTGCAGATACTTTATTTGTAACACAGATTCCAAAAGAACTGGTAACAAAAGAAACTGCAACAGACAGCCTTCACCCATTATTACAATTATACAAAACTAGAATCGATTACAGCAATCAGCAGGTTAAATTGTATAAAAGATTCTATTATCCAACAATGACCGCTTTTGGAGTTTTACAAACCAGAGCTTCTGGATTTGATTCGTCTTATGCGACCAATCAAAATGCTTTTACGAGAAACTATTGGGACGGCGTAAATCCTGATCGTACTAACTATTTAGTTGGAGTTGGAATTACGTGGAATTTAACGACACCTTTCCGTTCAAGCAAACAAGTAAGCGCTCAGAAATTTGTTTCTCAGGCCATTCAGGAAGAATACAATCAGGCGGATAGAGAATTAAAATCGCAGTTGAATTTTGCCGAAGACAAGATCAGAATTACTTTGGAAAATTATGCCGAAGCGCCAATTCAGGTAGACGCTGCAAAAAGAGCTTACATCCAAAAATCGACTTTATACAAAAACGGTTTAACCGATTTGACCGATTTAACACAAACGATGTATGTTTTAAACCGTGCCGAAATCGATCGTGATATTGTCAATAATAATGTGTGGCAGTCGTACTTATTGAAAGTCGCAGCAACAGGAAATTTTGACTTATTTATAAATGAATTTTAATTATAAATCCTAATGAATTTAATACGTTTTGCACTCCGCAAACCCATTTCCATTTTAGTATTGGTTGCGGGTCTATTTTTCTTCGGAATTGGTGCCATCAAAGACATTAAGGTAGATATTTTACCAAAAATGAATTTGCCGGTTATCTACATTGCGCATCCGTTTGGAGGTTATACGCCCGACCAGATGGAAGCTTATTTTGCCAAAAACTACGTAAACGTTTTACCCTTTTCGAATGGTATCAAATCAGTAGAAACCAAAAATATTCAGGGATTAATGATTATGAAATTAACCTATTATGAAGGAACAAACATGGCTCAGGCTGCTGCCGAGTTAAGTGCGCTTTCGAACAGGATTCAGGCGGTTTTTCCTCCGGGAACACAACCTCCGTTTATCATTCGTTTTGATGCTTCTTCATTGCCGATCGGGCAATTGGTTTTGAGTTCTAAAATTAGATCAAACAACGAATTACAAGATTTAGCCAACGTTTATGTTCGTGCTTCGTTTACTTCGATTCCTGGTTTATTGTCTCCGGCTCCCTTTGGCGGAAGCCCAAGAACTATTGAGGTTAACGTAGATCCAGATTTACTGCGTTCGCACAATATGACGCCGGATCAGATTGTTGAAGCGATTCGTTTGAACAACCAAACTGCTCCTTCAGGAAACGTTCGTATGGGCGACAAAAACTATATTACACCAACCAATAATACAATTAAAGAAGTTAAAGATTTTGAACAGATTCCGATCTTCAAAGGCGGTGTTCAAAACTTAAAATTAGGCGATGTGGCATCTGTAAAAGACGGTGCCGATATTACAGCCGGTTACGCTTTAGTAAACGGAAAACGTTCGGTTTACATTAGTATTGCAAAAGCGGGAGACGCTTCGACTTGGGATGTGGTTCAGAAATTAAAATCAGAATTGCCTAAAATTCAGAGTACACTTCCAGAAGACGTAAAATTATCATACGAATTTGACCAGTCGGTTTATGTAATCAACTCGGTAAAAAGTTTGATTACAGAGGGAATTATCGGTGCGGTTTTAACGGGATTAATGGTAATGCTGTTCCTTGGCGACCGTCGTGCGGCTTTGATCGTAATTATGACGATTCCGATTTCGATTATTTCTGGGGTTTTATTCCTGAAATTATTCGGACAGACGATCAACTTAATGTCTTTATCAGGATTGGCTTTGGCGATTGGGATTTTGGTGGATGAAAGTACGGTTACGATCGAAAATATTCACCAGCATCTCGACATGGGAAAACCAAAAGCACTCGCCATTTGGGATGCCTGTCAGGAAATCGCTTTGCCTAAATTATTGATCTTACTTTGTATTCTTGCCGTATTTGCGCCAGCGTTTACAATGGTTGGTATTCCTGGAGCGTTGTTCTTACCTTTGGCATTGGCAATTGGTTTTTCAATGGTGATTTCGTTCTTATTGTCTCAGACTTTTGTTCCTGTAATGGCGAACTGGATGATGAGACACGAAAAACACGAACACGGGCCAGAAATTACAGATGATGAAGCGGAATTTAACGACTGCGGTTTAACACCGGAATCGGAACAAAACCTGATCACGCAGAAAAAAGGTTATGTAGAAAGAGAAGACACTGACAACAACGGAAAAATAAGTGCTTTTGAACGTTTTAGAATTCGTTTCATGCGAACGCTTGACCGCTTGTTTGTACATAAAAAAGCAACGAGTATTGTTTACTTAATTTCGGCAACTGTTTTGGCTGTAGTGTTGATTACTTTTATCGGGAAAGACGTTTTCCCAAAAACCAATTCAAGTCAGTTTCAGTTGAGAATGCGTGCTCCTGAGGGAACGCGTTTGGAAAGAACTGAAGAACAAGCCCGAACTATTTTAAAAGAAATTGAAAATAAAGTCGGAAAAGAACATATCGGAATTTCATCTGTCTATGTAGGTCAGCACCCTTCCCTATTCTCGATTAACCCGATTTATTTGTTCATGGCAGGTTCTCACGAAGCGGTTTTCCAAGTGAGTTTGAAAGATTATCACGCCGATATGGACGAATTTAAAGATGACTTACGTGCGAGAATTAAAAAAGTCTTACCTGATACGAAAGTTTCTTTTGAGCCAATCGAATTGACAGACAAAGTTTTAAGTCAGGGTTCGCCTACTCCAATTGAAATTCGTGTGGCTGGAAAAGACAAAAAGAAAAATGAATTATACGCTACTCAAATTGTAGAAAAACTAAAAGCGATTTCGTATTTCAGAGACGTACAAATTGGTCAGCCAATTCACTATCCGGCTATGAATATCGATATTGACAGAACTCGTGCTGCCGAATTAGGCGTTGATATGAGTGATATTTCTCGTTCGCTTGTGGCTTCGACCTCATCTTCTCGTTATACCGAAAAAAATAACTGGGTTGATGAAAAAGCAGGATTATCGTATTCTGTTCAGGTTCAAGTTCCTTTAAACAAAATGAAAAGCAAAACCGATATTGGAGAAATTCCGGTATTGAGAAACTCGCTTCGTCCTGTTTTAAGTGACGTTGCCAAAATTACACCCGGTTATGTAAGTGGTGAAAATGACAATTTAGGGGCCATGCCATACATTACCGTTACGGCCAACATCAACCAGACCGACTTAGGAACGGCTACAAAAGATGTTAGCAAAACAATTAGTTCTCTTGGCGATTTGCCTCGTGGTTTGTTTATAACGCCAATTGGACTAAGTACTGTATTGACCGAAACATTAAGCAGTTTACAAACGGGGTTATTGGTTGCCGTTTTCGTAATCTTCTTAATGTTGGCCGCTAATTTCCAGTCGTTCAAAGTTTCGTTGGTAATCTTAACGACAGTTCCTGCGGTAGTTTTAGGCGCTTTGTTAATGCTGACGATTACAGGTTCTACATTGAATTTACAATCGTATATGGGAATCATCATGTCGGTTGGGGTTTCTATTGCCAACGCCGTACTTTTGGTGACCAATGCCGAACAGCTGCGTAAAATAAACGGAAACGCCTTAGAATCGGCTCGTGAAGCGGCTGCGTTGCGTCTTCGTCCAATTATCATGACTTCGGTTGCGATGATTGCGGGTATGTTGCCAATGGCAATTGGACACGGCGAAGGAGGCGATCAGGTTTCTCCGTTAGGAAGAGCGGTTATTGGTGGATTATTATTTTCTACTTTTGCCGTTTTATTGATCCTGCCGCAGATATTTGCGTGGGCACAGGAAAAAACATCGACACAATCTGTTTCTTTAGATCCTGAAGACGAAGAAAGCATCCATTATATTTCATCAATCAGTAAATCGAAAGTTGGAAAGTCATAAAGTTGAAAGTCATATCGTCGTGTAACTAAAAAAATTAAACACATAGAAACATAGAATTTTATGTCACAAAAAAAGAGAGAAGAAGAAACAAGTTTCCACACATAGCCAACTATGTGAATTTAAATTAGTGAAACGCCTTTTTAAAGCTTCAACAACTATGTTTCTATGTGTTTAAAAAAATTACACACAACGGATTAAAACATATTCATTATATAAAACCAAAAAATGAAAAGTAACATTATAAAATCTACAGCACTATTATTTACGGCTTTAGCTGTACTAAGCTGTGAAAAGAAAAAAGAAGAAACGGCAACGCCAGAGATCGAACCTAAAGTAGAAACTTTCCTTTTGGCGAAAGAAAAACTGACTACAGAATTGCGTTTACCAGCAGAATTAACGGGTTTTCAACAAGTTGATTTGTACGCCAAAGTGAGCAGTTTTGTAAAAACCTTAAAAGTTGATATTGGTTCTAAAGTAAAAAAAGGACAGCTTTTGATTGTTTTAGAAGCGCCGGAAATCAGTTCGCAATTGGCTGCAGCCGAATCGAGATTAAAATCGATGGAAGCGATTTACGCCACCAGCAAAAGCACTTACAACCGTTTGTACGAAACGAGCAAGGTGGAAGGAACGATTTCTAAAAACGATTTAGAAATGGCAAGCGGTAAAAAGAATTCTGATTACGCACAATATCAAGCTGCAATTGCAGCGCACAAAGAAATCTCGATTATGAGAGGTTATCTAGAAATCCGCGCTCCTTTTGATGGTGTTGTAGCAGCAAGAAATGTCAATTTAGGAACATTTGTAGGGCCAGCAGGAAAAGGATCTGATTTGCCTTTATTAACGATTCAGGAACAATCCAAATTACGTTTGGCCGTTTCTGTTCCAGAATTATACACAGGTTATTTACATCCGGGCGACGAAATGAGTTTTAATGTAAAATCGTTACCAGAAACTTTCTCAGCAAAAATTACGAGAATGTCTGGCGCTTTAGATTTAAAATTACGTTCTGAAAGAGTTGAAATGGACGTTCACAATACCAAAGGAAATTTATTGCCTGGAATGGTTGCCGAAGTTTTATTACCGCTTAACGCGAAAGACAGCACATTTGTAGTTCCGAAAACGGCTGTAGTAAATTCTGCAGAAGGTTTGTATGTGGTAAAAGTAGTAGACCACAAAGCCACAAGAGTTGACATTAAAAAAGGAAGGGAAATCGACGATAAAATCGAAATTTTCGGAGATTTAAACCCACAAGATAAACTGGTAAAAATTGCCAGCGAAGAAACTAAAGAGGGCGATCACATAAACGAATAACCTGCGTTTAGTCTTCTTTTTAGTAGATTACCAATTACTGTACGCATTCTTTGGAGTGCAAATTTAATTTGCCTTAGGACAGTTCCTCTTTTTTGGAGGGAACTGTCCTTTTTTTGTTAATTAATATTAATTATGGTTTCACGTAAAATTGATTAAGGAATAATCTCTAATTTTATCTGCTAATCAATCTCAATATATGTGTTAGAATGGAACTAAAATTTGTTTGGATACAAGAATATAAAAACATAAAAAATACAGGATTCAACCTTAATAATAGTAGTCAGGAAGAATTTCAATTTATAAATAATGAATTAACTATTTCAAAGTCAATCAAAACACCTGAAAACTTTTTTAAAGAAAACATATCTGGAGTTACAGCTATAGTAGGCAAAAATGGTTCAGGCAAAACAAATTTAACTGAATTCATAAATTACAATTTAGCTCATGCAACGAATGGCAGTCTTGAAACACATATTAAAAGCGAAGGACTACTCATAATTGATCACTGGATATTTGTCCAAAAAGAAATTGAAATTATAAACGAGGAGAATCTCATTGAGGCAGGATATAAAATACTAAGGTATGAATATGCCCCTTTAGATCAAGGACAGCAGGGATTAAGATGGTATGAAATGGAAAATAATAAATATATTTATTACAATCCAACTTTCGATCTTAGAGGTGTATCAGTACAAAACAACTTAGTTAACATTTCGACCACAGCGCTTGTATACAACGATTTATACAACTTAAAATATGTATACCCAATAAATAATAATTCTGAAATTACCCAATTGGATGCATTTCAAGATATGGAAAATTCAAGAATTTGTGATTTCATTTTAAATTTTGAACTAATAACAAAATACATCCATTTTTTACCAAGAGAAATAAAAATATACCTTTTAAATAATGACTTTTTTAATAAACAAAATTTCTATGGTGATGATTTAAACGATCCTAAAAAAAAATCATTGGATGGACTTCAAGATGAATTAGATAATTTATTAAAAAATTTAATTACAGATGACTTTGAAGCATATTTTACAACACAACGAGAAAATTCATCTGTTAAATATTACAATCTCCCAATAGAAGAACAAAAAGCTTTTTTCTTTAGGCTTTTCTTTATTAATGTATTCCAAACTTTGATCAATAAAGAAATTTTGTTTCCTAAGAATTATTTCGTTGATGCTTTATATGAAGAGGTATTAAAAGATTCAATAGAAAATCTAGACATACACAAGAGTATTTTAACCTTAAAAAAAAATATAACTGAAATAATAAATAATGCAAACTGGAATAATTATGAGCTTCCATTACCAGATACATATGATTCAAAGAGAATAAATATTTACGAATATTTAGGATCTTTAGCATTGCCAATAACAGAAAATACAGTTATCTTAAATGAGACAATACTTTTAATGGATGAATTATTTGATAATAGAAGAATTTTCACCTACGAACCCCATGGTCAATTTAGTTCTGGAGAAAAGCATTTATTAACTCTATATTCAAGATTTTTTTGGGCTAGAAAGCAAATTAAAAATTCAGAAACCCGTACACATGGTATCAAAGGAGAATCTATAGTAATATTTATAGACGAAGGAGAAGTAGCTCTTCATCCAGAATGGCAGAGAGTTTTCTTTGATAAGATAATTACTTTCTTAAGCGAATTGTTTAAAGATAAAAAAATTCAGCTAATTTTAACTACTCATAGTCCATTTGTATTGTCTGATATTCCTCAAAACAATGTTCTTTTTTTAGATAAAGATGAAAACAACAATACTAAAATTTCTAATATTGAAAAAGAACAAACATTTGGAGCCAATATTCACGAATTACTTGCTGACAGTTTTTTTCTAAATGAAGGATTCATGGGTGAGTTTGCAAAAAGTAAAATACTTGATTTGATAAATTATTTAACTTTTGACGATCAGATCGCAGAAAAGGAAAATAATATAAAGCCAACAGGAAATTGGTCAGAACAAAGTGCACTTGAAGTTATAAATATTATTGGGGAGCAAGTCATTAAAGATCGTCTTTTGAACTTATTTGATAAAAAATTTACATCAAAATCAAAAGAATCAATACTTTCTAGAATGGAGGAATTAAAAAAGGAACTTGAAAAATTTGACGAATGAGAAAAATTTTAATTGATAAAAAATTAGAAGACAAAGTTCAATTTTTTTATAATAATCTATTTGCAAATAGGAATGTAAACTTTAGTACGCCAAAACAATCACTAAAAATTTTGCATGACAAATTGGGAAAGATAAAACATAAAAAGCATAGAGAATATATAAATAAAATTATTAATGACTATCCAGATATAATCACTTCAACTCCTTCAAAAATAAAAAACTTAATCAAAGAATTTGATGCAATTGATAACGGAATTATACTTAACCAATTTGCTCCAAGTAAAAAAGTAAAATTCTATGAAGAAATTATAAAAGCAATGAGATATGAAGATTTAAGAGATTCTGAGTTTCATTCATATATTAAAGCTTCAGGAATAAAAACATGTGTATATTGTAATGCTCAACTAACTGTAGTTACAAGTTTTTCTTTCTATGATAAAAAAGAAAAAAAGAGAAAACCTAAAGTTTTGGCAAAGTTAGAATTAGATCATTTTTATTCAAAATCAAAATATCCATTTCTATGTACTTCTTTTTATAATCTTTATCCTGTGTGCGGAAATTGTAATGGCGCAAAATATAACAATACCATAAATTTCGAATTATATACAGAAGACTTAAATGATTTGGATAAATTTAAATTTTGGATTGATGAAAAGTCAATTTTAAATTATTGGTTATCTTTGAAAAACACGGACCTAAAAGTTCACTTTGAAAGTATAGATGGTAGTTTTGAATTTATTAATGAGTACAATAAAATGTTTGGAATTCAAGGTATTTATGATACTCAGATAGATATCGCAGAAGAACTTGTGCACAAAGCAAAAGTCTATAATGATATTTATAAAAAAAGCCTTGTAGAAAGTTTTAAAACATTATTCCCAGATAAATCAATACTAGATAGACTTATTGTAGGAAACTATGCTGATGCATCAGATATACATAAAAGACCGATGGCAAAATATTCACAAGATATTGCCAAACAATTAAACTTAATTTAAAAAAACGTGCTTTATGTAACATACAAAAAACCTCGATCCTAAAAAAAATCGAGGTTTTTCCATTTTATAAACCTTACTCCTCACTCAAATAAGGATTCAAAATCTCCGCCAATTCATTGAGCCAATAATAATTATCTTCAAAATTTGCTAATCCGATTTGGAGGGTTTCGTGTTGTCGCATTACGCCAAGAGCTACTAGGAAAATAGCAAACTTTTTATAAATTTGGCTTTTAACAAATAACATTCTAGAATTATTAATGTATGCCTTCTGAAAGTAAATTAGAATATAAATATGGGAAGCTTTGGGTCAAAGATGGTTTTTTGTTAGTATTTTATATTTTCCTCTTTGATGAACTTAAAAATGATAATAAAGATTTTACTGAGCTACAGAAGGAGTTAGTGCAAAACATTGATAATATATTTATAGACATGTTTGCCTTTCTAAACTTTAATGACTTTATAGTTTCTGATGAAATAAAAAATAGTATCATAACTCATATTGAAAACATAATTATAAAAGTAAATGAAGACAGTAATTATTTTTCATTAGAAAATTTAGAAGAAATACTAACCGAAATAAAAAAATATCATTTAAAAAATTTAGATTATCTTCCTTCGCAAGAAATGATTTTAAACCATTACGGTGACAATCTCCGCCAAGTAAAAGATAATTATCTAGAAGAGTTTACTCAAATAAAATCATTACTTGAAAAAGACTATCGCATTTAAATAAAAACCTCGATTCATTTAAAAATCGAGGTTTTTCCATTTTATTAACTTTACTCCTCACTCAAATAAGGATTTAAAATCTCCGCCAATTCATTGACCCAATAATAATTGTCTTCAAAATTTGTTAGTCCAATTTGGAAGGTTTCGTGTTGTCGCATTACGGCGAGAGCTAAAATGCAATTTACTTGTCTTAAGATTTTAGCCATATCTTCTGGATCGATAATATGGTTAAAAAAATCAATCAGCCTTGTTTCGGCTTCTTTGGAAAGGGTGTTTGTACTCATAATGTCGTAGTATTAGGAATAAAAAACCCTTGTATCTAAGTGTTCCTAACGCCTACGACAGCGCTTTACGGTCGTTTCCGATACCGTACACATAATACAAGGGCAAGACTATTTTTTTCTTAAGGTCGTAGTTTTAAGAACTGCAAATATAGGAAAAATCTTTATTTTATATTCTTTTTCTTACAACTACTCTATGTACTTTAACAAATATACTAAATCTATATTTTGGTATGTATTTATCGCATTTTTGACATTTCGAGGAACATCAAAATAAAGTTTTGACCAATCTTTAATATATCAATATTGGATAGAAATTTTTATATATTTTTGAAAGGCACAACCACTCCACTAATAAACGGCAAAAATGAGACTATTAGCATTTTTTCTACTGATTTCTTACCTTTCAAATGCACAAGAACTTGGATATGAATCAAGAAAAAGAGAAATTCTAAGTGATATTATAAGAACAGAAGCATTTAATAAGGGAGAAACTTTTATTACAGCAAAAATTGATTCGGCAAATGTTGAACATTTATTAAAATCAATTCTTGAAAAACCTTATATCGTCAATTTTAATAATCAGAAGGAAAATTTAATAATTACAGTAGAAGAATTAGAATATTTTGCAAAGGCACTTCGAAAACAATATAAAAACGAATGGAAAGAAGACGATTTTAATAATCGTAAAGTAATTAAGCAATCTGATATTCCAGAATGTCTTTATCAGGACATAAATCGTAAAGTTGTTATGATTTCCGATCCAATATTATTTAAAAGTGATCAGACTATATTTGTATACCTCGCTAATTTATGCTGTTGTGGTGCATATGGAAGTTCTGGTCTATTTCTCTACACAAAAAAAGATGGAGTCTGGAAAAAATCTTTTAATATTATTGAAGAAGATTATTAAATACTATTTTCAAAAACTAAAAACCTCGATCCTAAAAAATCGAGGTTTTTCCATTTTATAAAACTTACTCCTCACTCAAATAAGGATTCAAAATCTCCGCCAATTCATTGAGCCAATAATAATTGTCTTCAAAATTTGCTAGTCCGATTTGGAGGGTTTCGTGTTGTCCCGAGATACCGAGAGCTAAAATGCAGTTTACTTGTTTTAAGATTTTAGTCCTATCTTCGGGATCGATAATAGGATTTAAAAAATCAATTAGCCTTGTCTCGGCTTCTTTGGAAAGGGTGTTTGTTTTCATAAAGTGAAGAATTTAAGAAAAACCCTCATGCCTTAGCAGTCTTACGCTTCTTCACGGCGTCAAAGTCCTTTCGGGGCTTTACTACATAGCACAAGGGCAAATTTTGATGCGTTCTTAATGTGAAGATTTAAAAACTGCAAATATAGGAAAAATCTTTATTTTATATTCTTTTTCTTACAACAACTTTATGTTCATTAACAAATATACTAAATCTATATTTCGGCAGACATTTATCGCATTTTGTCATTTCGACGTAAGGAGAAATAACACTAGAAACTCCACAAAGTATAATTCTCAATCTTTGTAAAGTTTCTTGTGGAGATTCCTCGTTCCTCGGAATGACAAGATTGTTGAAACAGTAGAGATAAATTGATAATAATTTGCTATTTACATTACGGAGCTACTTGCTAAGATTTGCTTCGCCTATTCGCTATCGCTCGGGTCCAGTTCCTCGAAATGACAAACTTTGTATATATACTTTTTCCAGAAAAAAAACTAAGCTTAAAAAATTGATAATCAACACAATAAACAGGTATAAATACTTATTATTTTAGATTATAAAATTGATACTTTTGATAAGTAAATTTCTTTTCTAAAAAAGATAAAATCGGTAGCGGCCTACTAAAACTATATTTTAGTAGAGATAAAATTGTTTTTTGCTGATTTAAACTGCTTTCATAAGCATCGTAGTCACTCTAGCAAAAAAAAGGGGACTTTCAAAAGTTAAACAATATTCTAAAAATACTTCACATGGAAACATTAAATAATATTGAGCAAGAAATAGTCGACTTAAAACAAAAAATACAGAAAATTGAGAGTAATAAATCTTGGTATAAAAATTATCCTTTCATTTTGAGCTTAGTTGCTTTCTTATTTACTACTTCGATTTCATTATACACTCTAAAAAAAACGACACTGGAAAAGAAATCTATCAAACACTCATCTACTCTTAGCGATATAAATAAATCAATTGAAGATTTTAAAAATTATGAAAAGGAATATTTTCAACAAATATCAAATATAAACCTTGATCCTAATACTAAAAATCTTTTATCTGGTATTTATTATTCAAAAATTGATCAATTAACTACCAATATTGAACCAAAACTTACTAAAGTAATTATTAATGATATTGATCCAACAATACTTAATGATTGTGCAAGATATTTACAGTTGTTAAGTAAAACTGACAAAGCAATCAAACTAAATGAAATCGCACTACAGAAATGTAGGGATGATTACACTAAAGTTACTGTCTTAAGATGCCTCGGAAATCTATATAGTCAACCTGGTAAAACTCAGAATCGAATTAAAAGTAGAACTAATAGGTCAAAAGCTTTAAAACTAACTAAATCCTATTCTGGAGAATATGCAACTAATAATTCAATGCAATCTTTTATTTTGTGGGCAAATGATGAATATATGAATTTTAATGATCGAGAATTTGCTAATTCATTACTAGATAGTGCTATGACATATGCAAAACGACTTCAAAATTTTAATCCTCAAAAAAACGAAGCAATTAGACAAATTCGAAGTTCATATAACTATTTTAATGATATTTTAAATATAAGCTTCGGAACAGGCAATTGGGAAGTTTTTGACAATAAACAAAAAGTAGGTGAGGCTAGTTTAAATCTCGTAAATAACAATTATTTATTTAATTTAGAATTTATCGAAGGTAATAAATTTCAAAAGCAAATCTCAGGAAGTGGCAATTTCTCATCAGAACGTGTTATTAAAATATTTGGAACTGAAAGTTATCTAGAAGATGTTCAAATATTATCTTATAAAAAAAATAAAAACACAGCTGTTGAAACAGAATTATTAACCAAAGGAATTCCTCAACAAAGAATTATTACTTTGGAACTAAATATAATTAAGAATAAATTTATAAAAATGAGAGTCAGAGAATTAGGAAAAAAACCTAAATTCTATGATTTAAAATTTGTTCAGTCAATATAAATTATTATCCAGCGACATTTGTTTAATCATTTTCACTTAAATTATTTATTTTATGAGATATATTATATTTTTTTTGTTATTAAGTGTATCAGGCTTTTCGCAGGTTTATTATTGTTCTTATTCAGGAGGGGCTTGCGATACAAATATGATTAATCCAACACCTACTGCCGTACAAGTTGTCGAGCAAGTTTGCTACGTATTAGGAATTACTACAATTCCAATTTATCAAAGTGGCGTTTCTGATGCTTGCGCATTTGCAGATTCATTTGGTAACCGTTGCATAACCTACAATGCAAATTTCCTAGGGTATTTACACCAAAACAATGTTTGGGGCCCAATATCTGTTTTAGCACACGAAGTTGGGCACCATTATTCGATGCATTCCTCATGGTATGGTAGCTTTATGCATCCATGGACTCGAGAGTTGCAAGCAGACTACGTTTCTGGATACGTCCTCTACAAACTTGGTTGTCCATCTTTGGATGATGCGCATGCTGCTTTTCGATTATTATTTTCTTATACTGGTACAAATTCACATCCTGACACTCCAAGTAGAATGGACGCCTTAGCGCAAGGCTATATCCGAGCAAGTCAAGGTTTTTAATTCATATCCATTCTTCTCGGAGTTTATTTAAAATCAAAATATACTCTTAAAAATCTCGTCGAAGTCTAACTTGGTACAATTTACTACAATCCATCATAGGTAGCTCGACAGTCTCGCTCATGAACTAAAAGAGTAGTAAATCAAAAACCTCGATTCTAAAAAAATCGAGGTTTTTCCATTTTACATATCTAAAAAAATATTTTTTTTACACTCTCTGACGCTCGTGTATTCCTTCTTTAATTTCTTCTACCATTTTTTTATTAAAAGCAGGCAAATCATTAGGATTTCGGCTCGTTACCAATCCTTGATCCACGACAACTTCTGAGTCTTCCCATTGTGCTCCGGCATTTATTAAATCGTTTTTAACAGAGAAAAACGAAGTTACTTTTCGACCATCTAAAACATCTGCATCAACCAGAATTTGTGGTCCGTGGCAAATAGCGGCTACTGGTTTTTTACTTTCAAAAAAGGAACGTACAAAATTTACCGCAGCTTCTTCTCTTCTTAATAAATCAGGGTTTATAACTCCACCCGGAAGAACCAAAGCATCGTAATCAGCTTCATTTGCCTGATCTAATACTACATCAACATTATATTCGGTGCTCCAATTTCCGTCTTTCCAAGATTTGATTGTTCCTGATTTCAAACTAACGATATCTGCATTCCACCCTTGCTCTTCCAGATACGCTTTAGGAGATGATAATTCTGATTCTTCAAAACCGTTTGTCGCTAAAATGGCTATATTCTTTTTCATAATTTTAAATATTAAAACGTTATTAATTTGATTTAGTTTAAAATTAGTTATTTCAGAAAGCCAGAGAAAACGGAGGATGTTAAACCTTTCTTTAATAAAAGTTAATTAATTGAAATACAGATTTTTATTAAAAATCTAATTGAAATTATATAAAATTCATGTGAATTAGGTTCGCTATTTTATACCAAAAAAATTAAGAGAATGTCATAGCGGGACGAAATATTTGTAGCAAAAAAATCACCTCATTTCAAAGAGTTATTGCAAGGTGAAATCTTATGTACAATATGTCGCTCCGCTGGAGCTTTCGGTACGGCGCTTTTTGTCAATCTATAAATATTTCATTCCTCTGGAATTGTAAAAGATTGCAAACCAATACTGCATCTATGCTTTTGAACAACATTGCACTTTAGCATTTTAGCAGCAAAAAAAATAATTTCTTATATTTGATAATATGCAGGAAATGATATCGATAAAAACTTTTGATGAAGCAGAAGAACTTCAGAATCCGAGACGTATTTTAAAATACGTCCTGATTTTCTGTACCGCCGGCGAAATCACGGTTTCTGTAGATGAAAGTGAATATATCCTTATTCCAAACACGGTTTTAACCATTACTTCTGGGCAGATTCATTGTTTTACCAACAATAAATATGCACAAGGTTATGTTTTAGAATTTACTTATAATTTTTTCTGCAAAGACGACACAGATATGGAATTGATTTTTCATAATGGTTTGTTTTGTCATTTTGCAATGAATGAAATCATCTTGGTAGATAACAGCCAAATCGTTATCGATCAATTAGAAGAAATTGCAAAGGAGTTACTTGAAGAACCGTATCAATATCTTATTTCCATTCACAGCCGAATCGAATTGATTCTCGTTGAAATCAACCGAACCAAAATCAACCGGGGTGACGAAATCTACAAACCCGATGCTTTGTTTCTGCATTTTCTGGAAACCGTTTTGAGAAACTTCGAAAAGAATCTTTCCGTTTCCGAAATCGCCGATTTGATTGGCACAACAGAATCTAAACTCAACGAACTTTCAAAATTGCATTGCGATAAAACAGCCCAAAACATCATTTTCGGTTTAATTATTTCTGAAGCGAAACGTCTTTTTAATTACGAGAAACTTTCGGTAAAAGAAGTCGCGTATGCCTTGGGTTTTAATGATCCTTTTTATTTTTCGAATTTCTTTAAAAAACATACTAATATTTCGCCTAAAGCTTATAAAGAGAATGTTTTATTTTCTCATTAAACGCTCTTTTTTTTAAACACATAGAAACATAGATTTCTTTGTGAATAACAGAATGCAAAAAAGAAACCTGTTTCTCACACATAGCTGTTCGCTATTTGAATTTAAGTTATTGGAACACCTTTTTTAAGTTTCAATCCGAAAGTTATCGGGAATGTTCTATGTGCTAAAACAAAAATTACATGCTTTTTCTAGAATTCTCTATTCTTTAAAATTTGTTCCTCTCCCATCTTTGTATTGTATTATTTAAATCAATTTAAAAGCAATAAAGATGGAAAAGCAAATCACAAGAACAAGCGAAATCAATTGGAAACCACTTATAGAAGAAGGCGTAAACACAAACGGAATTTCTATAAAAGCCTTATGTTTTGATCCAATCGCCAAAAGACCAAAGGCATTTTTATCCAAGTTTGAAGCCGGAGCTTCGTACCCAAATCACATTCATCCCGCAGGTGAAGAAATTTATGTTTTGGAAGGTGAAGTCCGTTCTGGAAAAGACGAATTAAAACAAGGTGATTATTTGTATATGCCGCCGGGAAGTACACATTCTGTATATTCTAAAACAGGCTGTGTTTTATTATTTATTGTTCCTGAAGAAGTTGTGATTTTAAAGTAGGTCTTTTTATTTAATTTCAGTAGAAAGTCCCAGCGGGACGAAATATTTATAGAAATAAATTTATGCACGTTTTCAAAGAGCCCCATCGGGGTGAAATCTTATTATTTATAATATATGTCGCTCCGCTGGAGCTTTTATAAAGATGTGTACAATTAATCTATAAATATGTCATTCCTCCGGAATTTATTTCTTTGCGAATATTGATTTATCTCAAATCCTTCTTAATCACCAAATATTTCAAGTTCGTATTTCCGGCATTGCTGATTCCGTGTTCGGCGTTTGGCGGGCAGTATAAACTCGTATTTGGACCAACAACAACCGTTTTTCCGTCAAGGAAAAAAGAAGCGGAACCTTCTAGAATATAGAAAAATTCTTCTTCAGGATGATGATGTGGCGCGTGTGTCGATTTTCCAGGTTCGACAATGCTCATTTTAAGCGTATTTTCCTGAGTGAAATTTTTGTCGCCAAACCAATATTGATAACCTACTTTGGTTTTCGTGGCTTTGTCTAATTCAAAATGATTGACGCAGTTTTCTATAGTGTATTGTGGTGATGCGGTTTCTTTTTTGGTTTCCTGTGCAAAGGTTATTTGTTGGAAAAATAAAAAAGAAAGTGTGGTTTTTAGGATAGTTAGTGGTTTCATTTTTTTTATTGTAATGTTACGAAAAAAATGAATACAGGAGTTTGTAATGTGGTTTTACTATTATAACTCTACCGCTAAAAGTTCTTTTCCTAAATTATGCAAAGCGGTTTCTATTTTCAAACGCTGTTCTGCTCTAGGCGTTCGATGTCCAGTTGCATAATGCTGTATTTGCTTCTGATTGATTCCTGTAATTCTCTCTAAGGCAGAATTTGTAAAAATACCTTTGTAATAGCTTAACAAACTTGGAATGTCAAATTTGTAGATCAATTCATATTCTCTATCTAGAAAAGATGGTTTATTTGCAGCATCAAGCTCTTTTAAAGTTTCGATACAATCCAATACATCTTGTTTACATTCTTGTACTGTTTCTCCTCCTCCCACGATTGCTTCTTCATTTTCGGCATAACCCCAAAATCCGTCTTCTTTTCTTTCAATTATAATTCTAATTGTTTTCATACTTTTACTTTCACAGAACTAAAGTCCCATTTGTTTTCTCAATTTTTGTTCCAGCCCCTTTCCTAATTCTTAATTTAATATTTTAACCATTGTGCTGAAGTAATTACAGGAAGACCACAGTTTTTTATTTCCAATAACATAAAATCTCTTTTTAGCTCTTGTAAGTGCCACATTTAGCATGTTGGGTTTTGCTGAAGCCCAGTTTCTTGCTCCAGACGATTTTGGATCGCTACCTAAAACAAGAAATACAATATCAGCTTCTTTTCCTTGAAAAGTATGTATCGTTCCACAGGATATCTTAGGTTGTGCTCTAAAAAATTCATTACAATAAGAAGCTATTGACTTGAAAGGTGAAATCACGTAAATATCTCCCTCATAACCTGTACTTTTAAGTTCTATAATCTTTGAATTCAAAAGTTCTATTTCCTCTTTAATAACATGTTTATTGATTAAAGTAGTTGCCACATTTACATCAAACCAACAAGATGCTCCAATTAATTTTTCATTGGAGTTAGTTTTTACAGCTTTAACCATTTGATTACTATAAGCAATTTTATTTGCAATAGAAAACATTGGATCATCGCAACGTCTATGTGTTCTTAATGGGAATCCTGTCCAAATTTTCTCATCTGTATCACCAACATCCATATAGGTTCCAGAAAGTGAAACTCTATCAGCTAATTGTTGTACAGATGTTCTGTATGGTGACCAATCTACCGAAACGGAATGTTCATTTCGTAATTTTACAACTAATTTTTCAGGCATTGTAACAACTGGTTCAACCTGCAAGGGATCACCCACAATCACACACCGTTTAGAACGATGAATCAAGCCTGCAGCAGATTGCGGAGTTGCCTGTCCAGCCTCATCTATAAGTAGCCATCCTATTTGCTGTGGGGTGATATTTGGAAAAAGACGGCTTGCTGATGCCAAAGTCGTAGATACCACTGGCACACAAAGGAAAAAAGTATCCCATAAATTCTGAGCAATTGATTCGTCTACTTTAACCAATCCTGCGGTCATTTCAAAATAAGCATTTAAGTTATTTCTAATATTCTTAGCATTGACTAAAATAGCATCTTTATGCAAATTTAACGCAGTAACAAATATATCACTTCTTAGCTTAGCTATTTTAGGTGAATGATATGGAGTTAAAAGATGAACACTTGATAAATCTTTTTCATAAAACATATTATCAAAAAGATTTTCTGGTTCAATTTCATATTTCTTTGTCAAATTATTTTTAAGCTTTTGATATTCAATAAAAAATGCATCTATTTGGGATATGCTCTTTTTATTTTTATTCTCATTTGATTGAAGGACTAAAGCTTCTTCCTTATTTTTATTTAGCTGACTTTTGAACTCTTCTAATTCAGTATTGATTGAATTAAGGTTATTCATGATCTTTTCTGCTTCAATATTCCACTCTTTAAACCTCTTGGTTTTAAATATTTTTTGCAAGAAGAAAAAAGAAGGCCTGCGTTGGGTTTGCAAATGCAATAGTGCTAGGACTCTATCAGCATCTTTCTTTACTTCATTTTCTTTCTCAGCGACGATTCTTTTTTGTTCAGAAAGCAGTACTAATTTCTTTTCAATTTCTTTTAATTCAGTTTTTAGCAGAATAAGTTTTTTTTCATTTTCAAGAAAGATCGGCAGCTGTTGATGAAATGAACTCGCTATTTTTTTAAATTCCTCAAAATCTTTAAGTAAGGATTTGAATTTTTTATTTTGAAGTTCAAATGATTCATAATGAAGATGTGTTTTGTCGTTTGTTGAGTCTTTGTAAACTTCATATAGTAAATCATGAAACCCAATTAAATCTTCGTCTCTTTCCGGTTTCCAAAATGCTTTTCTAAAAGTATTTCTATTTTTAGAATTCCCCAGAGCAGCAGCTAATACTCCCCAACTTTCATCCTCAATGAGTTTCATAGTACATTGCGAAAAATAATTTGCTTCAGGAAAAACTGAAACTTCGATTTTACTTTTAAGAGGTAATTCTTTACTGATATTTTCAACAGCAGCGTTATTATTGCTAGCCACTACAATGCCAAAATTTCTTCGCAGTAAATGCGTTAGATTATAGGTATGAAATGTAAAAGATTCTTTTTCGATTTTTTTAGATCCCTTTTCAAATAAGTTATCACAACCTAGCTTAGAAATCACTTTTGCTCTTTCTACAATTATTTCAGCAATTACATCTAATAATAGTGTCGTTTTTCCTGTACCAGGAGGTCCATTAACACCTTGTAGCCCATCAGTATTTCGCAAATTAGAAAATATAGTGTTAACCGCTCCAACTTGTGCGGCATAAAGCCCGTATTCTATTTTAGAAGGCCATCTACCCGATGTAATTTGATTTGGATTTAAAGTGTCGAAAAACCTGTTTTTATTTTGGATAAGGTCTTTTCTATCTCCCTCTGATGGTGCTATGGTCAAATATTGCTGAAGAGAAATACTTATTTCTTTTTCTCCAGCAATAGATAGATAATTTAAGTCGTCCAAATAAAAACTATTTAAAAAACTTGAATTAGGTTCACTATCCTTAGGAACTTCTTCTACTAAAAGATAAACTTTGATTTTATCTTTTCGCCATAAACTAAGTTTATCAAGATAATTAATTTCACTATTTAGATGATTCCAATGGATAATATCGCCTCTAAGGTCCACGTCATTATTATTATCAATAGTAATTTCAGGAATATTATATCGCTCCAAAAAATCTATTTTTGCTTTTTCCAAATCCTCCGAAACAGATGCAAGATTTCCTTTGTTTTCAAGGATGTTGATACCAAATGTATAACTTGCAGTAACATAGCTATCCTGTTGAGGACGACCTTCTTCATCTAGTATTAATGCAGAAAGGCAAGTAAAACCTTGTATCGGTTCTTCCCAATCGTTTGCTCCCTCACTTTTAAGTAAAGTATTAAGATGGTCAATAATTATTTTTTTTTCAATTTTTCCAAAAATCAATGTATAGCGCCACTTATAATTCTTCTTAGGCGTCTTTACTAATTGTTGCCAAGGGAGTAATTCTCCATTGCTTATAGGTACAGCATCTTTATTAAAATCAGGAAGATTAAATATTTCTACATCCCTCCAAAATTGAAGTATATCTCGTTTTTTCAATTTTCACTTTTTTTTAGGTTCTATTCTCTATTACTAATTCCTGTATTATGAATAAAAGATTTTAATTGCTATTTATTCTGTGCGGGGAAAAATTTAAAATATAGCTAATATACTACATTTTAAAAAACATTTGACCTCGCATATATGTTCTTGTGTATGAACCGAAAAAAAACTTAAAAAAAACAATATTTAATCTATCAAGAGCTACGTATCAAGATTTCTTTTCGGTGGTATGGTATAAATATATCTTGTTATAATATATCTAAAAATTGATAGTCATAAACTTTGACAAAGTTCTTATGAAAAAAAATACCTTATCGTCTAGCCCTGATCGAAACGGCATCCTTTTGTGTTGGGGTTCAACACAAAAGATACAGTGCAGAGCAGGACAAAACGTTCTTAAAAACGAAAAATGAACTGCTTCAAAAAAAAATAAAAAGTAAAACCTCAACAAAATCAAGCCTTTTCGAACCATCTATAGTACGATAAGAAAATATTATGATAAAAATATTTTGAAATCCAAAAAACCGCCCTACATTTGCCTAACAGTGTTAAACGATTTAATACTCAAATAAAATGGCTAGCAAAGATCGAATTTTAAGACAAAAAGAAGAGACAAGAAATAATATTCTTGGCGCTGCTTATGATATCGTAAAAGAAGAAGGCTGGAATGGTTTGAGTATGCGTAAAATTGCCGACAGAATCGAATATACTGCTCCTATTATTTATGAATATTTCTCGAATAAAGAAGCAATTTTAGAAGAGTTAACCGGCAAAGGTTTTGTCAAACTGACTAAAGAACTGCAAGTTGCAATCGATAAGTTTGAAAAACCCGAAGACCAATTAGAAGCCATGTGGATGACGTATTGGGACTTCGCTTTTACTAATACTGAAATGTATCAGCTGATGTTTGGTGTTCAAATGACGTGCTGTGCACAACGATGTTCGGCTCAGGAGGGACCTTACAAATTATTTACTCAGGTTATTGCTGAAGTAATGAAAGACAGTAATCCGAGTCAGGATATTATAAAACAAAAGTATTTCACTTTCTTTTCTGTTATTCATGGTTTAATCGCCATCAATATCATTAACAAAAGTGACATTTTAGAAACAATTAATGCCCAAATTTTGAAAGATGCCATTGGCGGTATCATCAAATCAATACAGTAATATTTTTTTCAATTTTTACTTAACGGTGTAAAATGATTTAATTGGATAATATAAAATCCTTTTTTTTATAACCTTCACTTAACACTGTTAGAAAATTTAATCGAGGTAATAAAACTCTTTTTTTAGACTTTTACTTAACGCCGTTAAATATTTTAATACCGATTTAGGAAGACAGTTGAAAATGATTAAAGTATGGAAGTTTGTGCTCATTTACTTAACAACGTTAGATAATTTAATTCAATTAAATATGAATCCCGAGAATGCCAGAATACCCAAAAGAAATAATCCGAGAAATGTTCAACCAATTAAAACCACAATGAAAATGAAAAATGTAATTATAACCAGTTTTATTCTGGCATTAGTTTTAAGCAGCTGTGCCGATAAAAATCAGGCTCCTACTGCTCCACCACCACCGGTTTTACCCGTTTTGGCGATCACAAGTGCAAACACAATCACTGACTCTGAATATCCTGCTTCTATCCAAGGAACTGTAGATGTTGAAATTCGTCCGCAGGTTAGCGGTAACCTTGACAGAATTTTTGTTGACGAAGGTGCTTACGTAAGCAAAGGACAAACGTTATTTAAAATCAATGAGCGTCCGTTTCGCGAGCAGTTAAATAATGCTTTAGCAAGTCTTCATGCAGCTGAAGCGGCTTTGATCAACGCCAACTTAGAAGTTGATAAATTGGCGCCGCTAGTACAAAACAAAGTAGTTTCTGATTACCAATTAAAAACGGCTAAAGCTTCACAAAAAATTGCTGCTGCAAATATCGAGCAGGCAAAAGCAATGGTAGGTTCTGCTAAAATTAATTTAGGATATACAAATGTGACAGCTCCAGTGAGTGGTTACATCGGAAGATTGCCTAAAAAACAAGGAAGTTTAGTTTCGGCTTCTGATGTTGAAGCTTTAACAACTTTATCTGATGTACACGAAGTTTTTGCTTATTTCTCTTTAGGCGAGACAGATTTCATTCACTTTAAAGAGCAATACGCTGGAAGTTCATTAGGCGATAAAATCAAAAAATTACCTCCTGTTACTTTAATCTTGGCTGATAACAGCGCGTATGCTAAAACAGGAAAAATCGATATGGTTGACGGTCAGTTTGATAAAACTACTGGTGCTATTACGATTAGAGCGACTTTCCCAAATGCAAACGGAACATTACGTTCTGGAAATACAGGAAGAATCCGTTTAGGATTAAACCACGCAGATGCGATTTTGGTGCCACAGGCTGCAACTATCGAAATGCAGGATAAAGTGTTTGTTTTCACTGTAGGTAAAGACAACAAAGTAACCAAAATGCCCATTACTGTTATCGGTAAAAACGGTACGAATTATTTAATTAAAGACGGCGTAAAATCTGGTGACCAAATCGTGTTAAGCGGTATTGACAAACTTCAGGACGGACAAGCGATTCAGCCTGAAAAATTAACTAAAGTTGCCGAAGTAACTAACAAAAAATAATCAAAAGAAATAATGTTCAAAATATTTATACAAAGACCAGTACTGGCAACCGTAATTTCCATTTTATTGGTTATTCTGGGAGTATTGGGTTTAACTAAACTGCCTTTACAACAGTTTCCTGATATTGCGCCACCATCGGTTTTGGTAACGGCGGTATATCCTGGAGCGAATGCAGAAACGGTTTTACGTTCTGTGGCACCTTCTCTTGAAGAGTCTATAAATGGTGTAGAAAACATGACTTACATGAGTTCTACTGCGAGTAACGATGGTAGTTTGGCGATTACTGTTTTCTTTAAACTAGGAACAGATGCCGATCAAGCTGCAGTAAACGTACAAAACAGGGTTGCTCAAGCAACAAGTCAATTGCCTGCGGAGGTTGTTCAGCAAGGTATTATCACGGCGAAACAACAAAACAGTTTCATCATGGCGATTGGTATGTACACTGAAGATGAAGCGAAATACGATCAGACTTTTGTTGCCAACTATGCACAAATTAATATTATTCCGGAATTAAAACGTATTCCCGGAGTTGGTTCTGCCTCTATTTTTGGTGGTGTAAAAGATTACTCTATGCGTGTTTGGTTGAATCCAACACAAATGTCTACTTACAAAGTAACGCCAAATGAAGTGATGGCAGCCATTCAAGACAAAAGTTTGGAAGCGGCTCCAGGTAAATTTGGTGAAAGAAGTAAAGAAGTTTTTGAATACGTAATTAAATACAAAGGAAAACTTACCAAACCAGAAGATTATCAAAACATTGCAATTCGTTCTAATGCAGATGGTTCTGTTCTTCGCTTAAAAGATGTGGCGAGAGTGGAATTAGGTGCTTACTCTTACAACAGTTTAACTCGTTTAAATGGTAAAAAAGGAATTGTAATTGGGGTTATTCAGTTGGCTGGATCGAACTCCAATGATATTCAGATTGCGATCAATAAAATGATGGAAAAAGCTTCTAAAGATTTTCCAACAGGCATTAAACACAATATATTCTATAGTACAAAAGTATCTTTAGACCAATCAATCGAACAGGTTGAACATACCTTACTGGAAGCTTTTATTTTGGTTTTCATCGTGGTATTTATCTTCTTGCAAGATTTCAGATCAACATTAATTCCGGCTATTGCTGTACCTGTAGCAATTTTAGGAACGTTCTTCTTCATGCAGTTATTCGGATTCTCGATCAACCTTCTAACGCTTTTCGCATTAATTCTGGCGATTGGTATTGTGGTAGATGACGCGATTGTAGTCGTCGAGGCCGTGCATGCGAAAATGGAGCACAAACGTTTGTCTCCAAAAATCGCCACGCATGAAGCAATGCACGAAATAACGGGTGCTATTATCTCGATTACGCTGGTAATGGCTGCTGTTTTCCTGCCGGTTGGTTTTATGGAAGGCTCAACGGGAGTTTTCTATCGTCAGTTTGCCTTTACGATGGCAATTGCAATTGTAATTTCGGCTGTTAATGCTTTGACTTTGAGTCCAGCGCTTGCTGCTTTGTTCTTAAAAGACAATCATTCAGCTCACGATCATAGTGCGCCTTATGAGAAAAAAGGATTTAAAGAAAAATTCTTTACGGCTTTCAACAGCAGTTTTGAATCGTTGACCAATCGCTATGTTGGCGGATTGAAATTCTTAATCAGAAAAAAATGGTTCAGTTTAGGTGGATTGGCTTTAATTACTTTAGCAACTGTTTTATTAGTAAAAACAACTCCTGCAGGATTTATTCCGACAGAAGACCAAGGATTTATTGCTATTGCTGTTAACACACCATCGGGAACTTCGCTTGACGGAACTCAAAAAGTAATGACTGAGGCTGAAAATACTTTAAGAGGTTTAGATGCTTCAAGATTCGTAACAGCGATTTCTGGTTTCAACTTATTGACGAATTCTACGAGTCCATCTTCTGCGGTTGTTTTCGTATTGCTTAAACCAAATGAAGAACGTGGTGATATCAAAAATATCGACGAAATCATGAATCAGGTTCGTGGTAAACTAGGCGCTATTTCTGGCGGAAGTTTCTTCGTATTCAGTTTCCCAACTGTTCCTGGATTTAGTAACGTTGAGGCTTTGGATTTGGTTCTTCAGGATAAAACGGGAGGAAAACTGGATAAATTCAGTGGTATTTCTCAAAATTTCATTGGCGAATTAATGAAACGTCCAGAAATTGCAGTTGCCTTCACGAGTTTCAAAGCTGATTATCCGCAATTACAATTGGATATCAACGACGAAAAAGCGAATCAATTAGGTGTTAATGTAAAAGACATTTTACAAACCATGCAGGCTTATTTTGGTAGTGCACAGGCATCAGACTTTAACCGATTTGGTAAATATTACCGTGTGGTTGTTCAGGCTGATATTGCCGACAGAGCCGATCCAACAGCAATTGACCGTGTATTCGTAAAAAATAAAACAGGCGAAATGGTGCCGATAAATACTTTAGTAAAACTAACTCGTATTTATGGTTCTGAAACCGCTTCTAGATATAATTTGTTTAACTCAATTTCTATTAATGCGATTCCGAAACCTGGATTTAGTTCTGGAGATGCCATTAAAGCGATTGAAGAAGTAGCAAAACAACAATTGCCTGCAGGTTACGGGTTTGAATTCTCGGGCCAAACGCGTGAAGAGATTTCTTCTGGAGGGCAGTCGGCTACAATTTTCTTACTGTGTTTGATATTCATTTATTTCCTACTTGCTGCACAGTATGAGAGTTATATCCTTCCTCTAGCGGTTATCTTATCGATTCCTGCAGGTATTTTTGGAGTATTCGTTGCCATTGGTTTAACTGGAATCGAAAACAACATTTATGTACAAGTTGCCCTAGTCATGCTGATTGGACTTCTCGCCAAAAATGCCATTTTGATTGTGGAGTTTGCGGTTCAGAAACGAAAATCAGGTATGGCGTTAGTAAGAGCTTCTATAGATGCTGCCAAATTACGTTTAAGACCAATTATCATGACGTCTCTTGCTTTTATTGTTGGTTTAGTGCCAATGATGAGTGCCAAAGGGCCATCAGCTCAGGGTAACCACTCTATTAGTATTGGAGCTGCGGGCGGAATGATTTCGGGAGTAATTTTAGGATTATTTATTATTCCGGTTTTATTCATCGTCTTCCAATATTTACAAGAAAAGGTTTCTGGAAAACCAGTTGCCGTAATTCATAACGAAGAAAAATAAAATATGGAAAATTATATAACAACAATCTTGGTGACCGTAATTATCGGCATCGGATATATATCGTACAGAATCTCAAAAGATCTTGAAACCAAAAAAGATATTTGTACAGAGATCTAAAAAATAAAATTAAACACATAGAAACATAGATTTTCTAACTCATAAAAAAGAGTGTAGAAGAAACTAGTTTCCACACATAGCTAAACTATGTGCATTTAAATTAGTGAAACGCCTCTTTTAAAGTTTACAAAAACTATGTCTCTATGTGTTTAAAAAAATACACCCAAAGCCAAAGGGTACAGAAATCTAATAAAAAGACAATGAAAAATTATATAACCAAAATCGTGACCTTCGCCATTCTGATCACGACTTTAATATCCTGTAAAGTCTCAAAGGATATTGAAACTCCAAAAGATGCATTTCCTGAGAATTTCAGGAATGCATCGGTTTCGAGTGATACAACTAGTATTGCCGATATTGAGTGGAAAAATTTCTTTACAGAAAAAGATATTGTTCAGCTAATCGACAGCGCAGTTGCGAGAAATAACGATCTGCTGATTGCTCAAAAGAACATCGAAATTGCGCAGTACAGATTCACACAATCTAAATGGGGAAATGTTCCTCAAGTGAACTTATTTGTAAATGCAAGTACAAGCAATCCATCTGACAATAGTTTTACCGGAATGAACTTGAATCAGGCTTTAGGTGCTAAACATATTGATGATTATTCTGCTGGAGCTTCACTTTCTTGGGAGGCTGATATTTGGGGAAAGATCAGAAACCAAAAGAAAGGAGCTTACGCAGGATATCTTCAGTCTGAAGAAGTAAAAAAAGCATTGCAGACCAATATTGTTGCTAATGTTTCTAGAGGATATTACAATCTTTTGATGCTGGACGCGCAGTTGAAAATCGCACAGCAAAACCTAAGATTAAATGACAGCACAACGAATATTATTAAATTAAAATACGATGCTGGTCAGGTAACTACTTTAGCGATTCAGCAGTCTGAAGCACAGAAATTAAACTCAGAGCAATTGATTCCGTTATTGGAACAAAACATTGCTATTCAGGAAAATGCTTTAAGTGTTTTGACAGGTTCATTCCCAAATTCAAAACAAAGAACTATTCTTTTAAATTCAATTGAAATTAAAAGCAATCCAGCCGTTGGGATTCCTTCATCACTAGTAAGCAGAAGACCAGACGTAAAAAGTGCTGAATTAGCGCTTAAAGCAGCAAACGCCAATGTCGGTATCACAAAAGCGGATTTATACCCGGCTCTTAGAATTACGGCTCAAGGCGGTTTAAACTCTTTCGAAACGAGCAGCTGGTTCAATATTCCAGCTTCTCTTTTCGGGACTGTTGCAGGTGGCTTAACACAACCAATCTTAAACAACAAAAGAGTAAGAACACAATATAATATCGCTGTTGCGGAAAGAGAAAAAGCGGTTTTAGCTTTTAGACAACAAGTTTTAGTTGCTGTAAGCGAAGTTTCAGATGCTTTGGTTAAAGTGGAGAAACTCCAACAGCAGGAAACTTTCTTAAAAGAAAAAGTAAAAACATTACAACTGGCTATTAAAAACTCTAACTTGTTATTCAAAAATGGTTTAGCAGAATATTTGGAAGTTTTAACGGCACAAGCAAATCTTTTACAAAGCGAATTAGAACTTGCCGATTTAAAAAGACAACAACTTACAGCTAATACCGATTTGTATCGCGCTCTAGGCGGAGGCTGGAAATAATACCCGTTACCCGTTAATTATTTATTTTTTGAGATGAAAACGCTGCGAGACTTCGGTTTCATGGCGTTTTTTGTTTTATTTAACCGCAAAGAGCGCAAGGGATTACGCAAGGCACGCTAAGTTTTTCTAAATTTCTC
>NZ_JBHUDZ010000016.1:484636-620525 GCF_042678225.1 Flavobacterium artemisiae
CTAACCAACCTAAAACGTATCATTGAAAGCTCCTATCCTATTTCTGAGAAATCTTGGAAACTGATTGAAAATATAGCCGAATTTCAAACACTAAAAAAAGGAGAAACATTATTACAATACGGCGAAGTAGCTAAGAATCTTCATTTTATTGCAAAAGGAGTTCTTAGAACTTTTATTACAGATGAACAAGGGAATTTCTACAACAAAAATCTTTTCCTCGAAAATATATTGGCTGGTTCTAAAGTTTCATTGATGCTGCAGACACCTTCCAATTTTACTATTGAAGCTTTGGAAGACTCGATTATCATCAATTTGAATTATAAAAAATATATGGAGCTCGTTTACGAAAATGACGATCTCAAAAACTTTTATATCGCGCATTTAGAAAAGCATTGGATTATCGAAAAAGAGCAAAGAGAAGTCGCGCTCGTTATGCAGAATGCAACTGAGAGATATCTCAAACTCCTTGAAAAACATCCTGATATTGCAGAGCGCGTTCCGTTACTGCATATCGCTTCGCATTTGGGAATTACACCAACGCAGTTAAGCCGAATTAGAAAAAGTATCGAAAAAGATTTGTAAATCAACATATGTAAAGGTTTTTCAGGAAAGCTACTTTTATCTTTGTTTTAGATTTAATTTGATAATCAAAAATGAAAAATACAGCCCTTATAAAAGATAATATTGACAACCTTACCACACTTTGGAGAACGGTTGCCACTCCGCTCCTTTCTAACCATAAAATTGATTCTTTTGAATTTAGTCAGATAAAAAACTCAGGATGGCCAAATCGCTTATGGTTCCGAGAAGATATTACAGAAGAAAATCTACCGCAAATTCTTGAAATTATAGAAAAAAATCCAGGTTTGATCATTCCGTACTGGGATATTTTCGGGAGTAATTCGAATCAAATATTCGAGAAAAACGGATTTCAAATACGAATTCAGCTTGTCGCAATGGCTTTAAAATTGGGCGAAAAATTTCCAGTTGATAACAATCTTACATTCAAAAGAGTTTTAAATGAAGAAGATGCTAAAACTTGGTCCGATATTTATCCGCTGTCTTTTAGTTATATCATCAGTAAAGAAACGCTGGTTCATAATTATGAGAATGTAAAATTTTATTTGGTTCATTTTGACGAAAAACCAATCGGAACGCTTACTCTTTTTCAAACCGGAAAAACAATGGGAATTCACGGTGTCGGCGTTATTCCTGAAATGCGTAAAAGAGGTTTTGCCGAAGAAATCATGAAATTTGCTATCAACGAAGCGATAGACGCTGATTGTGAATATGCCCAATTGCAAGCTTCGGCTTTAGGAAAAGGCATTTATACGAGATTGGGTTTTGAGGATTTGTTTTTGATTACCAACTACTTTTTAAATTCCAATATTTAAAATTCCAAATTCCAATTAATAAAACTTTTAAATCTCTCGCAAAGTCGCAAAGTTTTTTAGCTCTCGCAGATTTGGCAGATTGAGCAGATTAGATTTTTAAGCACGAAATAAATAATCTGCTCAATCTGCCAAATCTGCGGGAAACAACTACTTTAATCTTTTTTTAATTTGTGGCTTAAAAATAAAACTTTGCGACTTCGCGTCTTTGCGAGAACTATTTTCAATCTAAAATCTACCCTCTAAAATCTAAAATCAAAATCTTGTCCCAAATGCCCCGAAAATAGTCGCAAATGTGTATTTCATTAAAAGGAAAACATTATTAGATTTGTAATACATTAACTAATAACCTTTTAAAAACAAATACCCAATGAAGACAACGAAAATCATTTTCTGGACAACTACAATCCTTATTTTTTTATTTGAAGGCCTAATGCCGGCTTTAACTTCTCAATCTGAAATGGCAAAAGAGGGAATTAGACATTTGGGCTATCCAGAGTATTTTGGAAACGCTTTAGTCGTGTTTAAAATCCTTGGCGTTTTAGCTTTGATAATTCCACAAGTGCCTGGACGTATCAAAGAATGGGCTTATGCCGGATTTGCTTTCGATTTTATTTTTGCATCCATTAGTCATTTTGCAGTTGACGGAATAGATTTTCAAGGTTTCTTCCCATTGATTGTTCTAGCAATTCTAATTGTTTCTTATGTAACATATCATAAAATACAGCGTTATAAAAACATAGCACTCTAAAAACCAAAACTTTATGATTGAAGTTTTTAAAACAAATGTTCAAGAAGAATCGCAGTGCAAAATAATCATTGCGAAACTTCTTGAGCATTTCCCAAATAGCTCGATCAACTTCGATTTAGAAGATTGCGATAAAATTCTGCGTATTCATTCCGTATCTATTTCAAACAAAAAAATAATTGAACTTCTAACTGCCCTTGGTTATTCTTGTGAAGTTTTAGATTAGGGATCCGTAACTTAAATATTTGATTTTTAAAGTTTTAAAAAATATCGTATATTTGAGTATCTATCTTTCTAAAAATCAAGACTATGAATTTACCAAGCGGACATCAAACCATCATGCCTTACTTGATTTTGCAAGGTGCAGCAAAGTTCATAGATTTTACTAAAAATGTTTTCGGCGCGTCTGAAACCAATACGAAATCGCTGCGAAAAGACGGCAGTATTATGCACGCTGAAATTACACTTAATGGAAGCACCATAATGGTAACCGATGAAATTACTGATTGGGCAAAACAGACTGCCAATTTATTTGTTTATGTTCCGAATGCTGATGAAACATATAAAAAAGCATTAGAAAATGGCGCTTCAAGTTTAATGGAATTAAGCAATCAGGATTATGGACGAACTTGCGGTATAACAGATCCTTTTGGAAATGTTTGGTGGATAACTTCTGTAATCACTTAATTCTTTGAAAATGAAAGACGCTGTTCAAAATATTATTTTAGAAACGTATACCAAATTGAGTGATATTCTTTCTTCAGCAACCGAGGAGGAAATTAATACGATTCCGTTTGCAGGAAGTTGGACTGCTGCACAAACTGCTCAGCATATCATATTAGCATGTTCTGGTTTACCGGCACTTTTTGCAGGAAAAACAACAAAAGCGACTCGTGAGCCTGATGAAAATTTTAAAAAACTTGATGAAATCTTTTTAAATTTTGAAACTAAATATCAATCTCCAGAAAATATAAAACCTGCTATAATTGATTATAGTAAAAACACTTTACTTGCTTCCGTAAAAAAAATACAAACCGATTTATTTCAAGATGCAGAAACTTACGATCTAACACTTATTTGCACAGATGCTCAAGTTCCTGGATTTGATAATTTTACCATTTACGAATGGATACATTTTGCTATCGTACACACACAAAGACATATACGCCAAATAGAAAATATCCTCGAAGCCGTTAGAAAACCCTAAATCAGAAATTAATTTTAAACTTAAAAACATATTTCTATGAGATCAAAAACTAGAACTGTTTTTTCATCTGGTTTAGTAGCAGGAACTTTAGATATTACTGCTGCCATTTTAGTTTATGCAGTAATACTCCATAAAACAACTGCCGAAAAAATTCTCCAGTCGATTGCAAGCGGTATTTTCAAAAAAGAAGCTTACACCGGCGGGTCAGAAATGGCTCTTATAGGCTTGGGACTGCATTTTTTAATTGCTTTTATTTTTGCTTGGTTTTACTTTAAGATTTTCCCCTATATTCCGTTTTTCAAAATAAACACTTTTTTATCTGGTGTCGCATACGGATTTTTTGTATGGGTTGTTATGAATCTTATTGTACTTCCAATTGTATTTCCTGTACTTCCAGAAAAAAAACTAGATTTCCCGCTTTTACTTTCTATTTTAATTATCATTTTCTGTATCGGAATGCCGATCGCTTTTATAACTAGAAAATACTATGCGAAATGGTATTGATTTTAAGGTGCAAAGAGGCTAAGGTTCAAAGAGGCAAAGTTTTTTCCTTGCAACTTATATTTATAAAATACGTAGAGAACACAACTAGAACTTTCATTTTAAATCTAAAAAAGGTCCAAAGATATAAACCTTTGAACCTCTAGTGTCTATGCCCCTTTGAGCCTTTAAAAAAAGGTTCAAAAATCAAACTGCTTACACAATCCAACCTTTGAACCTCTGCTCCTTTGAGCCTTTGAACCTTTAAAAAAATTATACTTTCGTTCTTCCTGTTATCAATGAAATAATGAATAACACTAGAAATATAAAGAATAGAACTTTTGCAATTCCTGCAGCTCCAGCGGCAATTCCACCGAAACCAAATATTCCGGCTACAATAGCTAGAATAATAAATATGACTGTCCAACGTAACATAATATTTAGATTTTAAGTTTGTAAAAATGATTTTCAAAGTCATGCTTTGTTTGTTATTCAAAATTATTTTATTCCTACAAATCTTGTTAACTCTAAAACGGCTTTTGATTAACTCAATAAACTAAAAATCAATTTCAAAGTGTTTTCTTTTACAATTTATTCCTACAGTTTATAGAATTACCATGTTTAAGCATTTGAGTTAATTTTTTGATCGATTGCGTTAATTGCCGCTTCATTCCCAAAGTAATTTAGATGAAAATTTAAAGCATGGAATTAGCGGCAACTAAAAACATAACTGCTACAAAACACGGTGTAATTCTAGAAAAAACAGAACGTGCTTTTGAAGAACTAGGTGTTTTAAATCCGGCAATTTATCAGGATGGGAATACAGTTCATATGTTTTACAGAGCGGCTAAAAAAGGTAATTTTTCGACAATTGGGTATTGCCGTTTTGAAGGTCCGATTACTTTAGTAGAAAGACTTGCTGAACCTTTTTTTGTTCCCGAATACATTTATGAAATTCATGGTGTAGAGGATCCGAGAGTTACCAAAATTGATGATGTTTTTTATATGACCTATGTCACTTACGATGGATTAAATGCCTGCGGAGCTGTGGCCACTTCGAAGAATTTAATGAGTTTTAAGAAAAAAGGAATTATAACGCCTAGATTCATTTTGCATGAGTTTAGCAATTTTATTAGAAAACATCTTCAAAATCCGAGTGTTGCTAAAATTTTAGCCTTTAATACGGCAAGAAACTATCCGCTGACGGAAACAATGAAAGAAAAATTGTTTGTCTGGGATAAAAATATAGTGTTGTTTCCGAAGAAAATCAACGGAAAATTTGTGGCTCTTCACAGATTATTTCCTTCAATTCAGATTTTTTCATTCGAAAAGAAAAAAGAATTAACGTCTGAATTCTGGAAAGAATACATGAAAAACCTTCCTGATCATATTGTGATGGAACCAAAATACGAGCACGAATCCAGTCATATTGGTCCAGGCGCACCGCCGATCGAAACAGCTGACGGATGGCTTTTAATTTACCATGCTGCAGAAAAAAGAGAAAAAGGTTTAGTTTATCATGCTTGTGCCGTTTTGCTTGATTTAGAAAATCCGGCAAAAGTAATTGCAAGACTGCCAAAACCAATTATCACGCCTGCAGAATATTACGAAAGACACGGTTATGTTAATTATGTGGTTTTCCCAACAGGGACTGCCTTATTTGACGGCCAATTATATATTTATTATGGTGCAGCTGATGATAAAATTGCTGTTGCATCGTTGAACCTTAACGAGTTATTAACCGAACTAAAACAGAATCCCAATGAAGACGATATCAAATAAATCAAAAATAGTATTTCTATCAACTTTTCCGCCGACTCAATGCGGCATTGCTACTTATACTCAAGACACAATCAAAGGAATTACAGATGTTTATGGTAAATCTATTTCGTGTGAAATCTGCGAATTGGTAAAAGAACCAAAAGCAGAACCAACACAAGCTTTTACACTAAACACAACAGTAAGAGAAGAATATGCAAAAGTTGCAGCAGAAATAAACGAAGATGAGAATGTAAAATTAGTACACATTCAGCATGAATTTGGTTTGTTTGCAGGAAACTATGGCGATCATCTTTTAGATTTTCTAAATGTGATCAAAAAGCCCGTAACGTTTACTTTTCACAGCGTGATTCAAAATCCGAACGATGAATTAAGAGAGTTTGTAAAACTACTTTTAAGTTACAGCAATTCGGCTTTTGTAATGACTAACCGATCAAAAGAAATTTTGGTTAATGATTATGGCATTGCAGAAGAAATTATTTCTTGTGTACCTCATGGCACTCACATCGTGATTTATGAAACACCAGAACAAGCTAAGAAAAAATTCAACTTTGAGGACCGAATCGTTTTATCTACTTTCGGACTTTTAGGAGAAGGAAAAAATATAGAAACAGGATTACAGGCACTTCCAAAAATTATAGAGAAAGCACCAAATGTATTGTATCTAGTTATTGGTTGTACGCATCCTAATCTTATAAAAGATGGCGTTGATGTTTATCGCGACAAATTGGAGGCGCTTGTAAAAGAGCTGAAAATTGAAAACAATGTTCGTTTTATCAATCAATATTTAGAAACAGAGGAGCTTTTAGATTATTTAAAAGCAACTGATATTTATATGTTTACTTCAAAAGATCCAAATCAGGCAGTAAGCGGCACTTTTGCGTATGCAATGAGCTGTGCTTGTCCGATTGTGGCATCAAAAATTCCGCATACAAAAGAAGTTTTAACTTCAGATTCAGGAATTTTAGTAGATATCGGAGACGTCGATCAATTTGCCGAAGCGGCAATTAAATTAATTGCAGATGAAAAACTAAGAAACGAAATGGGTATCAACGCTTTTACAAAAATGCGTGCTTCGTCTTGGGAAAATGCAGCAATTAATCATATGAGCACTTATAAAAGATTAATTGAAAACCCGACTGAAATTAAATTCAGCTATCCTTCGATTCAATTACATCATGTTAAAAAATTGACAACCGATCTTGGTATCATCCAATTCAGCAAAATTTCTATTCCGGATTTAGATTCAGGATATACTCTAGACGATAATGCGCGCGCTTTGATAGCATTTTGCATGCATTACAGATTAACACAGGACAAAGAGGATTTAGGTTATATTTTGATCTATTTGGACTTTATCCAGCGTTGTCAAAAACCAAAAGGAAGTTTTATCAATTATGTCGATCAAGAAAACAGAGAACATATTGAACAAAATGCCGAAGTAAACTTGGAGGATTCAAATGCAAGAGCGATTTGGGCTTTAGGAACGGTTGTTTCTTTGTCTGACATTTTGCCTGAAGCAATTATCAAAAAAGCATCAAAATGTTTGTTGAATTCTTTAAAATGGGCAGAAAACATTCAATCACCTCGTTCTATCGGTTTTGCAACAAAAGGATTGTATTTGTATCATTCAACAGTTCCAAACTTATATGTTGCGGCGATTATTAATAAATTGAACGCAAAACTGCTTGCTAATTATGAAGATCATGCTTCTGATGAATGGAAATGGTTCGAAAATTATTTAACTTACGGAAACGGAGTTTTACCAGAATCAATGCTTTATGCTTTTTTGGTTACCAATAAACCTGTTTACAAAAAAGTCGCAATGGATTCGCTGGATTTCTTATTATCAAAAATGTTTGTCAATAAAAAATTCAGAGTTATTTCTAACAACGGCTGGTTACATAAAGATTCAGAACCACATCCGTACGGAGAACAGCCAATTGATGTTTCGTATACTATACAAACATTAAATTCATTTTACAATGCTTTCGGTCTTCCAGAATACAAACATAAAATGAAAAAAGCATTTGATTGGTTTTTAGGTAAAAACCATTTAAACCAAATTATGTACAACCCTATAAGCGGTGGCGGTTATGACGGATTAGAAAAAGAAAATGTAAACTTGAACCAAGGTGCAGAATCAACAGTTTGTTATTTAACAGCAAGATTGATTATGGAAAATTTAAAAATGTCTGATACCAAAGTAATTCCGTTATTAAAAAGCAGAAGCGGCGTGGCCATCAACTCATAAACATATTATTCGAAAACTAGCCAAATACTTGTTTTTTAACCCGGAAAATCCCTTTCTTAATGAAAGGGATTTTTTGTTTAAAGTAAGCCCATAACGTGCTTTTGAAATTTTTATTGTGCTTGTGCAATGAAAATTATATAACGTTCCAAAAAAGTTGTGTAAGATTTTTAGTGTTTTATTTTGGTAACTTTCCTGTACAAAATCAGGATATGTGTTTAAATATTACGCCCTGATTTTCACCAAAATATCATTCACACTAAAACAAAAAACATTTTGATTCTCAGTATAAAAAATATATTCGCCGAAATTGGAGAAACTGCTTTGTTCGCCAAGAAGTTTTTTAAGGAGGTTTTCGTTCCGCCTTACGAGACCAAAGAGTTTTTAAAACAATGTTATATTATTGGCTACAAATCATTGCCTTTGGTCGCCATAACAGGATTTATTATGGGTTTGGTACTTACACTTCAGTCCCGCCCTACTTTGGTCAAATTTGGAGCGGAATCCTGGCTGCCTGGAATGGTGGCTTTATCATTAATCAGAGAAATTGCTCCTGTTATTACAGCATTAATCTGCGCAGGAAAAATTTCGTCAGGAATTGGAGCCGAATTAGGTTCTATGAAAGTAACCGAACAAATTGATGCTATGGAAGTTTCGGCTATCAATCCCTATAATTATTTGGTTGTTACACGCGTTTTGGCCTGTACTTTAATGGTTCCGGTTTTGGTCTTTTTTGCCGATGCGATCGGAATTATTGGAGGTTATGTTGGAATTAATATTCATGGCGATGTCAATTTTTACCGCTACTTAACTCAAATTATTCAATCGCTTGAATATCTGGATTTACTGCCTGCAACATTAAAAACTTTCTTCTTCGGATTTTTTATTGGGATGATTGGCTGTTTTAAAGGTTTTAATGCCTTAAACGGAACAGAAAGTGTAGGACGCGCAGCAAACTCAGCAGTAGTTACAGCTTCATTAAGCATCTTTATTATTGATATGGTCGCAGTACAAATAACCGATTTATTCTTTTAAAAATGATTAAAGAGAAAAAACATAGAGAGCCTAAAGTAAAAGAAATTGAACAGACTGCGATTATAGAAATCAAAGATCTGCACAAAACTTTTGGCAAAGACAATACCGTTTTAAAAGGTGTAAATCTAACATTGAACAAAGGAGAAGATCTTGTGGTTCTAGGGCGTTCTGGTTCTGGAAAATCGGTTACGATAAAATGTATCGTCGGACTGATTGAACCTGACAAAGGAGAAATAAAAGTTTTTGACGAAAATGTTCTTAATCTTCCAAAAAATGAGCTGAATGCCATAAGAGTCAAAATCGGCTTTTTGTTTCAAAGCGGTGCTTTGTATGATTCGATGTCGGTTCGCGAAAATCTGGCTTTTACTTTAACCAAACACAAACGTGATTTGAGTGCTGATGAAATTGAAAATGAAGTCATGGAAGCACTTGAAAATGTTGGTTTGGCTGATGCAATCGACAAAATGCCTTCTGAACTTTCGGGAGGGATGAAAAAGAGAATCGGTTTGGCACGAACATTAATCTTAAAACCTGAAATTATTCTCTATGATGAACCTACAACAGGTTTGGACACGATTACATCGAGAGAAATCAGCGAATTGATTTTGGATATTAAACATAAACAAAAAACTTCTTCGATCATTATTACACACGATATGGCTTGCGCGAAGTTAACCGCAGATCGAATTATTGTTTTAAAAGACGGTGTAATTCATGCCGAAGGAACTTACGAAGAATTAGAAGAAAACGAAGATGAATGGGTTCGCTCATTTTTTGAATAAGCAAAAGCAAAATAAATACTAGAAATCATGGAAAAGCAATCGGGATATACTTGGAAATTAGGAATGTTTGTAACAATTGGCTTACTGCTTTTTATAATGGCCGTATATTTTATAGGAAAACAAAAAAATCTATTTGGTTCTACCTTTCATATCACTTCGCAGTTTAAAACGGTAAGTGGTTTAGAAGTAGGAAATAATGTTCGTTTCTCGGGTATTAATGTTGGAACCGTAGAACAAATTAAACTAATCAACGATTCGTCTGTTGTAGTTGTTTTGGTAATGAAAGAAGAAGTTCGAGAATTTATAAAAACAGATGCCACTGCCAGTATTGGTTCTGACGGTTTAATGGGTGATAAAGTGCTTACAATTTCTCCTGGTGCAAAATCTCAAAAAGTGATAGAGGACAATGGTAAAATTGCTTCTATTGACGGAATCGAAATGAACGACCTTATGAAAAGCGTTAAGAAAAGCGTGGATAATGTTGGTATAATTTCAGACGAGCTTGCGATTTTCAGCCACAGTATGAACAACGGAAACGGTGCGCTTGCCCGATTAGTTAAAGACGATAAAATGGCCAACAGTGTTTCTAACACGCTTAATAATTTAGAATCTGGAACAAAAGGTTTCAGCGATAATATGGAAGCTGCAAAAAGTAATTTCCTTTTAAGAGGTTATTACAAGAAAAAAGCAAAAGAAAAAGCCAAAAAACAGGAAGAAATAAAAGAGAAAAAAGAAGAACAACAAGAGAAAGCTGCTAAAGAAAAAGAACAAAAAGAAAAGGAATTAAAAGAGCAGAAAGAGAAAGAAGAAAAACAGAAAGCAGAAGATGCAAAAAAAGCAGAAGCTGCTAAGAAAAATTAGGTTTTTTGAAATTCCAAATTCGAATTTATTGTTTTTGGAAAGAGTATAATAAAACATAACTCACGATTATAACTTACAACCAAAAAGATGCTGCAGTTACTTTTTTACTTCTAATCTTTAGCCTGTAGCTTTTCTTGTTTTAATAAAACAATAAAAACTTATATATATGCCTACTTCAATTAAACATACCGCCTTTAAAGTTTTAAAAATCACTGGAATATCAATTGCAGTGATTTTGTTTTTGTTATTTATTATTCCATTGCTTTTTCCTGGGAAAATTGCTTCGGAAGTAAAGAAGATTGCGAACGAACGTTTGGATACTAAACTCGATTTTACAAAATCAAAACTTTCTTTTTTTACCCATTTTCCGTCTCTAACTGTTTCGCTGGATAATTTGTCGCTTACAGGTTCTGCGCCTTTTAGCAACGATACTTTGTTAAGAGCTGATGAAGTGGCTTTCGGAATCAATTTAAAGCGATTGATTTTTGATAACGAAGTAAAAATCAACAAACTTTATGTTTCTGACGCATTAATAAATGTAATGGTTAATGAAAAAGGTCAAGCCAATTACAACATTTATATTGCTCCAGAAAATAGAAAAGACGAGAAAAAAGATGAAAACTCGCCAGAAGAAGGAACAGCAATTCGATTAGAACGAATTGATATCGAAAACTGTCATGTAAAATATAACGACCGTTCTGCCAAGATTTTGGTTGATGCCCAAGGATTTAATTATGTAGGAAAAGGAAATCTAAGCGAAGATATTTTTGACCTTGCGACAGATGCGAAAATTGATGTCCTGGATTTTTATTACGATCGTACAGGTTATTTAAGAAAGAAAAAAGTACAGGCCGATCTGATAACGCGTATCAATACAAATGCCCTTACATTTATTCTTCAAAAAAATGAATTACAGATTAACAAACTGCCTTTAAAATTTACGGGTATTTTTTCTATTTTAAAAGAAGGGTATAAAATCAATATCAAAGCAGCTTCAGAAAATACGACCGTAAAAGATTTACTTTCTGTAATGCCTCCCGAATATTTGACTTGGCTGGAAAGAACTGAAATTTCTGGAAGAAGCGATTTAACGCTTTCGTTTAAAGGCGATTATAATGTATCTAAAAAACTAAAACCAAATTTAGCATTCAATTTAAAAATAAAGGAAGGTGCTGTTAATTATCAAAACGCGCCGGTGCCGCTGACTGATTTCCAGATGGATTTAAATGCATTGCTTCCGTCTCTGGATACCGAAAAGTTATTGGTCAACCTCAGAACATTCAAATTTAAAGTTGGAGAAAAAGATTATTTTAATGCGTATCTGCACAGTAAAGGTTTAAGCGAAATGTCGATAAATGCAAGTGTAAAAGGTGCATTAGATCTTGCTGTTGTAGATGCTGCATTAGGTTTAAACAGTGTCGATGTAAAAGGAATTTTAAAAACCGATATTAAGGCGCGAGGTACATTTAGTACATCCAAAAAATTATTTCCAAAAACCATCGGCGGTATTTCACTGCGCGACGGCTGGCTTAAAACAAAATATTATCCAAACCCGATTACCAATATCACTTTTGTTGCCAATATGCTCAACAAAGCCGGAACCTATCAGGATTTGATTGTAGCAGTTTCTCCTGCTTCTTTCGTTTTTGAAGGAAATCCCGTTTACGTCAACGCAACTTTATCTGATTTTAGCGATTTGGCCTATAATGCCAAAGTAAAAGGCGAATTGAATGTTGGGCGAATTTATCAGGTTTTCTCTCAAAAAGGTCTCGATGTAACTGGTTACGCCAAAGCAGATCTTTCATTAAAAGGAAAACAAAGTTATGCGACAACAGGTCAATATAGCAAACTGGATAATCGAGGGACTTTATTATTAAAAAATATAAAAGCAACATCAGAATTATTTCCAAAATCTTTCTTTATTAAAGAGGGAAATTTCCGTTTTCAGAACGAAAAAATGTGGTTTGAAAAATTTAATGCTTCTTACGGAAAATCAGATTTTGATATTAATGGTTATCTTTTAAATACCATTAATTATTTCTTAGAATCGAATGGAACTTTGAGCGGCAATTTCAACTTAAAATCAAAACTGATTAATGTTGATGAATTTATGGCGCTCGAAAAAGGCGAAAATAAAGATAGAACCACAGCTGTAGAATATGCTAAAGAAGATCACCCAAAAATGAGCGGTGTGGTTATTATTCCTAAAAATTTAAATGTCAGTTTGAATGCTAATGCAGACAAAGTAGAATACAATGGATTGATAATCAATAAGCTTAACGGAAAAACTATTATAAAAAAAGAAGGATTTTACTTAGAAAACATTACCTTTAATATAATTGATTGTATTTTAGGAATTGATGCTTCATACAAAGACGAATCCCCTACGTCTGCACATTTTGATGCACACTTCCGTGCTAAAGATTTTGATGTACAACGCGCCTACAAAGAGATTCCGATGTTTCATGATATGGTTACGGCTGCCGAAAAAGCGCACGGAATCATTTCTGTAGATTACAAAATTAAAGGAGATTTAGACGGAAACATGAGTCCAATTTATGCATCTCTTGAAGGCGGCGGCACACTAAATCTGCGTGATGTAAAAATAAAAGGTTTAAAATTATTTGACGGAATCAGCTCTAAAACAGGACAAAGCGGTTTGGACAATCCGGATATGAAAGGAATTGAAATTAAATCAACAATTGATAATAATTTAATTCGAATAGAACCTTTTACGTTTACTGTTGCTGCTTTTAAACCTACTATAAAAGGCACAACGAGTTTTGATGGACTTCTGGATTTAAGAATGCGTCTTGGATTACCTCTATTTGGTATTATTGGTTTTCCGATCGTAGTTACTGGAACCCATGAAGCGCCAAAAATTAAAATTTTCAGTAAAACAGGTCAAGAAATTAATGAAGCTGTTTACGATGAAAAACATAATAAAGTGATCAAAAAAGAAAAAGTCAGCAAAAAAAGGAATAAAAACTAATGGGGGATAAAAAACAAAATAGCAGCGCCTTTGAAAAATTTGCTTCGAAAGTATCAAAAGCAGCCGGAAGCACTCCAGCTTTTATCGGCGCTTTTATAATCGTACTTGCGTGGGGAATTTCGGGGCCTATTTTTGATTATTCCGAAACTTGGCAATTAGTCATTAATACAGGAACTACCATTATTACTTTTTTAATGGTGTTCCTAATTCAGAAAGCGCAAAATAAAGATTCATTAGCGATTCAGTTAAAATTAAATGAATTGGTTGCTTCAAATGAATCTTCAAGCAATAGTTTGGTCGATATCGAAAGTATGACCGAAGAAGAAATGATTATCATTCAGAAATACTATCATCGATTAAGCGAACTGGCTAAAAAAGAACAAAGCATTAGAACTTCGCATTCTATCGCCGAAGCGCATGAATTACACGAAAGAAAACACAAAAACTTAAAACCTAAATCAAAAAAAACTACCACAAATACCACCAAAAACATCCCTAAAAACACAACCAAAAAATGAAATTACGTTCTATAGAAACTTTCTGGCCCATAAAAAATGCCATGAAACAAAGCTATCCTTCTCTTGAGTCTGATTTAAATACTTCGATTTTAATTATAGGAGGAGGAATTACAGGCGCATTGATAGCTTACAAATTAATTAATGAAGGAAAAAAAATTATCTTAGTTGATCGTCGTGATGTCGCCGGCGGCAGTACGGCAGGAAGCACCGCACTGCTTCAGTACGAGATCGATGTTCCTCTTCACGAACTTGTAAAACTACGCGGTACAAAATGTGCTGTTGATAGTTATAACAAAGGCAAAAAAGCCATTTTTGACTTGCGGGCTATAATTGATGACATTGAAAGTGACTGCGAATTTGAATTCAAAAAAAGCATTTATTTTACTTCTTATAAAAAAGATATACCGTTTCTAAAAAACGAATTTAAAGTTCGTAAACAGCATGGCTTTGATGTCAGCTGGCTTAATAAATACGATCTAGACAAATTAGGATTGAATGCTATGGCGGCACTTGAGTCTAAAACCGCAGCCGTTATGGATCCTTATAAACTCGCGCACGATCTTCTTGTTTATTGTCAAGAAAGAGGTATGCAGATTTTTGATCGCACAAACATTGCCTCTATTCAAAATCAAAAAGGTAAAAGCGTCGCTACGACCGATGAAAAGTGTAAGATCACAGCCGATCATATTATTCACTGCAGCGGTTACGAAAGCACCGAAACGCTTGATGAAAAAGTAGTTAATCTAAAAAGTACGTATGTGATTACTTCTGAAAGCGTACCCGATTTATCGCACTCATTCAAAAACGCCATTTTTTGGGATACTTCATCGCCGTACCACTATTACCGTGCAACGGCAGACAATCGCATCATTATGGGAGGCGGTGACGAAGATTTTAAAGATCCGAAAAAACGAGATAAATTATTACCCAAAAAAGAGCAGTATCTATTAAAACAGTTTGAAAAAAGATTTCCAGAGCTTGACTTTAAAATTGATTATTCCTGGGCCGGTACTTTTGGAGAAACCAAAGACGGACTTCCCTATTTCGGAAAACCAAATGCAAAGAAAAATGAACATTATGTACTAGGTTTCGGCGGTAACGGAATCACTTTCAGCGTGATCGGAATGAACTCTATTATGGATTCCATCAACAACAAAAAAAATATTGATTTAGATTATTATCGATTTGGAAGATAAGTTTGTCAAAGACGCAAAGGTGCATAGGTACAAAGCGACAAAGGTTTACTTTGAACCTATGCACCTTTGCCTCTTTGATCCTGCTAAAGAACCAACTCCATTTGAATATTACAACGTTTGTATGGAGTCGAAAGTCCAAAGACTTTTTCGAAACCTAATTTGTAATATAGATTTATTGCAGGCTTTAAGATCGTGTTGCTTTCCAGATAGATCTTTTTTGCTCCTGACTGTTTTGCAGCATTAACTATGGCATTTCCTAACAAATAACCAATATTTTTACCTTGTGCTTTTGGAGAAACTGCCATTTTAGCCATCTCAAAATCGTACTCAGAATCATTCATTTTAATGAGCGCACAAACACCAACAGGTTCATTATCATACAATGCCACAAGGATTTTTCCTCCTTTATTTAAAATATAATCTTCCGGATTATCCAGTGCTTTATAATCAGCTTCTTCCATTTCAAAGTATTTCGAAATCCATTCTACGTTCAAGGCTTTAAATGGTTCTTTGTATTGTGGTTTGTACTCTACAATTTCAACATTTTTACTTTCACGCTTTTTTTTCTGCTCACTTACCCTCTTCAACAATGATTTTTGGCTTAATAAGAACTCCCATTCTTCCAATGCTGCCCAAAGATTATGTTTAGACTGTAAAATCATTTCTTCAATAGCAAAATCAATATCCTGTAACTGATTTTTGAAGACCTGCGAAATAGCGGTTCCTTTTTGAGTTAAGATGATATTATTTTTACGTTTATCATCTGCTTTTTCAATTTCTTCTACTAATCCTGCTGCGATTAATTCCCGCATAATTTTACTTACTGAAGGTTGAGAATGACCAATCTCCGAAGCGATTTCAGTAATCGTGATTTCTCTTTCTTCTGCCAGCGTATAAAATACAGGAAACCATTTCGGGATAAACTCTACTCCATACAATTCGTATATTTTAGAAGCATCATCTGTAATCGCTGCAGTCATCAAACGAAGACGACTCCCTAGAGCAGCTTTTCCAACTTTATTAAAAAAATCCATAAAATAATTAATTATATAACCAGTTATGTAAATGTATGAAAAAAAAAATATTTTTGCAAAATTTTTTTTTTGATGCTAAGTTGCTAAGTTCAAAGATTCTGAGTTTTTCAGCTACTTTGCAGCTTAGTAGCTTAGAATCTTAAAAATAAAAGCTGCTAAGTTTTTCTTAGCAGCTTTCTATATATGTGGCTGTAATAGCTAACGTCTTTATTTTTTAATTGATTCCAGACAATGTTGAGAAACTTACCATCTCAAAATCTTAGAAGCTCAGTATCTTAGAAGCTTAGAAACTTAGCATCTCCCAAAAAAATCTACGCTGTCACTGCCATCGGAGTCAAATTAAATTTATACTCTTTTGGACTGCAGTTAAATTTTTGTTTGAAGATTTTAGAAAAATAGCTTCTGCTCGTAAAACCAATGCAATACACTATTTCTGAGATATTTAAATCAGAAGTTCTAATTAAAGTTTCGGCTTTTAATACACGCATGTGTGTAATATAATCGTTAACCGTTCTGTTATGAATCATTTTGAAACCTTCCTGAAGTTTATTTGGAGAAAGTCCCGATTTTTTGCTTAATGATTTGATCGTAAAAGCTTCTTCTGGATTCATTTTAATCAATTCAGAAAGCTCTTTAATTTCTTCCATTTCTCTCAGAGTCAATCCATTTGATTCATTAGCAAAAGCATGCAAATCGTCAGAATGCTGCTGAATTTCCATCGCCAAAATAATTCTTATAATACCTTCTTTTAAAAGATTTCGAACAATTCCACTTTGTGTAATCGAATTTAATTGCTCAATTTTTTCTGCAATCTGCAAATTATAAGAACCAACGTAAAAGAAATCCTGAACCATATTATTCTCAAAGAAAGTTTCTTTAACCTGCTGATTCAAAGAATGTCTTTGATTTACACTATCCAATTGAGTTCCCACAATAATCAGCGTTAATTTCGTGTTTTTTCCTTTTTCAAAAAACAAAACATTATCCTGGCTGTGTTTAGAAGTCACAATTGCAGTCTGAAAAGTTTTTAGGGTTCTTTCTTCAGTATTTCGTCCAAAACTATGTGTTAGATTTCCTTTTGAGCAATACGCAAAATAGATCGGAGATGATTTCAAATTTAAAATATCCAATCGCACATCTGTCGAAAAAACCATATCAAACTGTACGTATGATATATTATCATTAAAAGATGCACCAGAAATAGATCCTTCTGTAAAACTATTTTGTACCTCAAGAGTATATTCTTCTAAATCAAAAGTTACTTTTCCGCCAAAACTGGTTTGAAGTTCTTCAAATATATTTCGAGTTTTATCTGTGTTTATAGTAACTATTTTCATTGTGACTGGATTTTAAATTCTATAACTTGTGAAACAGATTTCAAGGAAGAATTACAAGAATGAATTTTCTAAAAATCTGAAAGTCAAAGTTCGTTTATACACCGTCCAAAAATGTTATATAATTTTCACGTTTTGTTTTATAATTACTTATAAATGATTATTTTAACATATACAAAATCATTCCTCTTAAAATGAAAAGTTTTTCCTTTGCCCCTATAACTTCTGATAAAGCTAAAATATTGATTTTAGGCACAATGCCTGGAACAAAATCGCTAGAACTCAACCAATATTACGGTCACAATCAAAACAATTTCTGGAAATTTATGTTTGCCATTTTGGGCGAAGAATTTTCTACCGATTATGATACAAGAAAAAAAATATTAATAAAGAACCATATTGCACTTTGGGATGTATTACAATATTGTGATCGTGTCGGAAGTTTAGACAGCGCTATTAAAAACGAAATCGCCAATGATTTCGAAAACTTTCTAAAACAGCATCCAAAAATCGAAACCATTTTTTTTAACGGACAAAAAGCTGCCGCGTTTTTTAAAAAGTACGTTCACTTACAAAAAGAATATAACCTCGTAACCCTGCCCTCTACGAGTCCAGCGAACGCTTCAAAGGCATTTCAATATAAATTGGACGAATGGAAAACGATAAAATCCTTTCTTTAAGACTTACATTTTATATATAAGAAAAAGACTAAATATTGGAATCATGTAACTTTTTCACTTTAAAGTATAACAAATCATAGCCGCTCTCAAAGTAATTTTACATCAAAGAAAAATAAGCCATAGTGAAAGATTGATTTAGCGAAATGGAAAGGCTTTATTCTTATAAACATTACTTAACAAACTGTAAAAAGTTTAGATTATAAAGAGAACATTGGTTATGTTAGTTTATTTTTGGGAAAAAGCTGCTCTATTAATTTAGGGCAGCTTTGTTTTTTTACAGTACATAAAAACAAAAAAACATGAAAATTCAGACCTATTATAATCACATTCGTTTTTACACACCACACCACTTTATATATTATCCAGTACTGATACTCTTTTTAGCCTTCAGTATTTATTTTGCCTTTACGACACCAGAAACATTAATCTGGGCATTTATAAGCGCTGCATTTGTATTTTTATTTGCCTTAGCATTTATGCTTCGCCAGCATTACGCACTCACTTTACAAAACCGAATCGTACGATTAGAAATGCGTTACCGCTACTTTACCCTAACCGGCAAAAGATTCGAAGAATTTGAATACAAACTTACAGACGATCAAATATTTGCTTTGCGTTTTGCACCAGACGACGAACTCATTCCGCTCCTAGAAGACGTTTTAAAAAACAACCTCAGCGGTAACGCCGTCAAAAAAGCAATAGTTCACTGGAAAGCCGATTATCAAAGGGTTTAATAATTTCAAAAATCAATATCAATGGCAATGGCAATAGCAATGAAAATTATTAATTTTTAAAATTGATATTTTTATTGATATTGAATTTTGAAATTGATATTGCCATTGTTCTGGGCGTGCCACCATTATAAAAAAGGGGCTAACAAGCAGAACCGCTTATTTGCCCCTTTTTTATAATGCTGTCGGGCTGTCCGAGCTGCTTCGGCAGCTTTCTCCCATCCCTCACGCAGTCACGTTTTCAATAAGAAATCAAGCAATAGAGTGACCTTTTAATTTTCAAAATATCCAATAAAGAAATTTCCGTAGAGACGCACCGCAAAAGCTTAGAATCTAAGAATCTTAGGATCTAAGTTTATTTAGTCAAATCAAATCCTTCTTTCACAATTTCGCTCTCAACCTTATCAATCAATTTATTTGTTTTTCCAGTTAATCTTTCCTTCTTCCAATCCCCTTTTACATACATAATTATAGTAATCAAAGCCGTAACAACCGAAGCGATCGGAAAAGCCCACCAAATCCCGACTTTTCCCAAAGAAGTATTATGAGACAAAATAAAAGCAAGCGGAAACTGAATCACCCATTGCGAAACCAAAGTCAAAATCATCGGTAATTTTGTATTTCCAACAGCGCGAAAAACGCCCGTAAGACAAAGTTGCAACCCAAGAAATCCCCAAGAAAGACAAGTAATTCGGAGTAATTCTGTTCCGCCTTCAATAACCGCCTGATCCCTTGGCACAAAAAATGCAATCAAATACGGAGCAAAAATAAAAGCGATAATTCCAAGTCCAGTCAATAATCCGAAACCTAGATACGCACCTAGTTTAGAAATCTCGGCAGCGCGATCTACATTTCCGGCACCAATATTTTGTCCGACCAAAGTCGCAATCGCCATCGATAAACCAAGAGCCGGAATCAAAATCAACTGAATCAAATTAGAACCTGCACCATAAGAAGCCACAGTAGTGGTTCCAAAACGCACAATCAAAAAAGTAATCGCCATCATTCCTAAAGCACGCATAGACTGCTCAATCGAAGACGGAAAACCAATTTGAAACGCTTTTTTAATATGTTTATAATCAGGTTTAAAATCTGAAACACGAAGATGAATTCCATGCTTTCCTCGAAACAAAATCACAAAACCAATTATAATCGCTAAAAGCTGTGTTGATAATGTCGCCAAAGCGGCGCCTTTTACTCCCATTGGCGGAATAAAATTCCATCCATAAATAAACAATGGATCTAAAGCAAAATTTAGAATAACAGTTCCTAAAACAATATAAACCGGAAGTGTCACACGTCCCACTCCACGCATAATCGATTGAAAAATCATAAATCCGAAACTAAAAACCAAGCCCACAAATGCGACCCGCATAAAACCCAAGGCATCGATATATACCTGCGGTTCTACCTTTAGCAGATATAAAAAATACGGACTTAAAATATAGCCAATAATCGACAGTACAACAGAAACTATAATTACCATTGATAAAGTCTGCGCTGCCACATGATTAACCATTATCTGGTTTCCAGCGCCAAAATACTGTGCAATTAAAATAGAACCTGCAATGGCAAGTCCAGTTCCTAAGGCAATAGTTAAAAATATTACAGGCGTACTTATCGAAACGGCTGCAACGGCATCTCCACCCAAACGTCCCACCCAAAAAGCATCAACCAATTGGTATGCAGCCTGAAGAAGATTAGCAATCATAATCGGAACCGCTAATTTTAATAGTGAAGAAAGGATCGGACCTTCTAATAATTCGTTTTTTTTCATTTACTTTTCAAATAAACATTACAAATAAGTTGATATATCAACTTTTAAAATTCAAAAAAAATTAAAGCGCTTCTAATTTATCTGCATAAGATCTCACAGCATGCAAAGCTTCTAATCTTTCATTTGGCGTAAAAACAGACATTACTTCATCTTCTGCTTTTTTCATCAAAGTTCTGATGTTTTTTGCCAGCGTAATTCCTTCATTAGTTAAGCTCACAATGTTTTTACGCTTATCCAATTTGTCTTTTACAACTTCAACCAGATTCTTTTTTTCAAGTGCTGTGATACTTCTCAAAATGGATGATTTATCACGCATGGTTTTGTCTGACAATTCACGCTGCGAAAGACTTTTGTGCTGCAAAATCATCAACAATGGCAATTGCTCGAGCTGTAATGTGATTCCAGCATCATTCATTAACGCATTTGTACGTCTGAAAATTGCTCGTTTAATACGATGAATCTGAAAGAAAAAACTATCTGCTATTTCTTCTTTCCAGAAATTCGAAAAATTTTCTTTATCGCTGTATTTTGTTTTCATAATGCAAAGCTACAAAAAAGAGTGACATGTCAACTAATTCAATTACAAAAATACATATTTTACTGATAATCAATATTTTCACACAAATAATTAAACTTAAAAAAGAAAAATGAACGATTATTTTTATTAACTTTAATTGCTAAAACACACCCATTCAACAATTTAAAAACAAATCTGATGAAAAAATTATTTATTTTTTTTGTTCTAACGCTTTTTTGGATTCCAGTAAAAGCGCAGACTGGCGCAGATATTATTTTGAGTGAAAGCTTATCAAATACGAAAACAAAAAGTGATGCTTTTCAGGATGGTTATGCTGATGATCTTCCTTGGCACGCCAGAAGATTTAAAGTTACTGCCGGCGCGTTTTTTCCGGTAAATAATACGGAAGTCCAAGTAGGCAGTAATAATGGTAATTTTGGAAATCTGATTGATTTTGAAAAAGATCTCGGATTTAACAAAAGTACCGTTTCTTTTTTCGGAACTTTTGAATGGAGAATTTCCCGAAGATCCAGACTTGGTGCCGAATATTACTATTTAAGCAGAAATTCTACCAAAACACTTCAAAAAGAAATCGAATTTCGCGATCATGTCTATCCTATAAATGCCACCGTTTCTGCATTTATGGATAACCATATCGGCAGGATTACTTACGGTTATGCTTTTATATCGAAACCCAAATATGAAATTGGAGCGCTCATAGGTGCGCATGTATTGTTTGGCGATGTCGGAATGCGATTAGAAGGCGCAACAATCGACGCCGAATACAGAGATAACTATGATTTTACAGCTCCCCTTCCTGACATTGGACTTTGGGGAGAAGTTGTATTAGGAAGAAAAGTCGGTTTGTATGCCAACGTTAATTATTTTGCAATTAAAGTCGATGATTTTGATGGACGACTTTTTAGTTACAACTTATCGATTCTATACAATGTCTACCAAAATTTCAGTTTACAAGCGGGATATACCGGATTAAATGTTAGAGTAGATATGGAAAGAGAAAGACTTAACGGTTTCTTTAAATGGGGTTACAACGGTCCAACCTTAACCGCAACTTACAGCTTCGGAAATCATGTGAAGCTTTATAAACATTGATCTAAGGTGCTAAGGTGCTGAGATGCTAAGGTTCTAAGGTTTCCAACTGGAACTTGTAATGGGTGATTTAACCGCAAGGCACGCAAAGATTTTCGCAAAGTTCGCAAAGTTTTTTTAAACAAAGCTTTGCGAACTTTGCGTTTTTTAATTCACAATCCATAAAAAAACCTTGCGAACTTTGCGTTTAAATTCCCCTCAAAGTCAAAACCTGAAACCTGAAACCTGAAACTTGAAACAATAAAAAAAACAAACCCAACAACTTCTCAGCTATCGGGTTCATTACCAAACTTAAACTTACTTAACTCAAAATAAAACTCAGCATCTAAGCAGCTTAGCATCTCAGAACCTCAGCAACTTAGAAGCTTAAAAAAAACTCATTTCTCGATTGGAGAAAATTTTATCGCTGTTCCTCCTCCAGCTGCTAATTTTAGATTTAATACGGTTTTGTTATTTACTTTTTGTTTAGAGATTGTAACTGGATACGGATTCGTTTTGTAATTTGCTCCAGCCCCATCGGCGTAAATTTCTGCATCGTACTCTTTGCCAGCATCTAAGAATGATAACGTCACTTTTAAATCTCTGGCATTTCTGTTAGTAATTGATCCTAAATACCAGTTTTTCTCGTCCCAGTCTTTACGCACAATTGTAGTATATTCTCCAATTTTTGAATCCAAAACTTTAGTGTCTGACCAAGTACATGGCACTTCTTTTACAAATTGAAATTCTGGCTTTCCTTCATAATTTTCAGGTAAATCAGATGCCATTTGCAACGGACTAAAAATTATGACATACAATGCCAATTGATTTGCCAAAGTCGTCTGTACTTTTGCTCCAGAAGGTGTTTTGTAATCAAAATTGAAGTTTCCAGGCGTATAATCAAATGGTCCAGAAAGCATTCTCGTAAATGGCAAAGTTGTCAAATGCTCTGGTGTGTTTCCTCCATCTGCAGACCATGCATTATACTCTTGCCCGCGTCCGCCTTCTTGCGACATGAAATTCGGATACGTACGCTGTAAACCTGTTCCTTTCATCGGCTCGTGGTTGTCTATCATGATGTGATATTTAGCTGCCGTTTCGATTACTTTTCTGTAATGACGTGCTCCGTATTGGCTGTCATGCCATTCTTTTTTGTCCAAAAATTTGTTTACATAACCCGTTTTTACCGAGTTAACTCCCATTTTTTGATACAATTTGAATGCGTCTTCCAATTGGCTTTCGTAATTTTTGGTTGCGCCAGCCGTTTCGTGATGCCCGATTAAACGAACATTTTTCATCGCTGCATATTTGGTAATTTCTTCCAAATTAAAATCTGGATAGGCTTTTGTAAAACTGAAAGCAGAACCATCAGCTGTCCAATCTCCATCCCAGCCTTCGTTCCAGCCTTCTACCAAAACTCCGTCAAAATTATTTTTAGCAGCAAAATCAATATATTCTTTAGTGTTTTTGGTTGTAGCGCCGTGTTTCGGGCCTTGTCCCCAAGTGAATTTTTCTAAATGCATTCCCCACCAGATTCCGATATATTTTGATGGCGTAATCCACGAAAGATCTTCAATTTTTGAAGGTTCATTAAGGTTCAGCATAATTGTTGAAGTCGCTACTTCGCCTGGAGTTGCACCGACAACAATAGTTCTCCAAGGCGTTACAAAAGGTGTTTCTGTATAAACTTTTACACCGTCTGCCCAAGGCACTAGATCGCTTTTGTATTGTTTATCTGTCGTTTTTAATAACGTCATTGAGGCAAAATCAGTTAAATTGGCTTCGTGAATCGCTACATACAATTTGTCTTTGGTTTCAAAAGTCGCAGGCGTGTTAATGGTATCGGTTTTACTCATCAATGTTTTACGATATTCACTTTCGTAATAGCTGTTTTCTCTGTGAACCGGAATCCACCAAACTTCATTATTATCCTTAAAAGTAAATTGTGTTACTTCATTTGAGATTTTAACTTTACCCAAATTAGCTTGTTTTGGGAAAGAATATCGAAACCCGACACCATCATCAAAAACCCTGAAAATAATATCCACCAGACGCTCCTCGCCTTTTGCTTCTTTTAAGTGAACAATCAATTCATTGTGGTGATCTCTCACTTTTTTAAATTCGCCCCAAGGCTGTTCCCAAGTTTCGTCTGCTGTCTTTTCTTCGGTAGAAACGACTTCAAAACCGTCGGTCATTTTTGCGATTCCCTGAAATTCAAATCCCATCAAAGAAGGCTCAATAACCGATTTTCCGCTTGACGAAAAACTATACTGCGGCTGCCCAGAAGGCGTTAATTCAAAAGTAAGTTCAGTGATTTTACCAGGCGAACTGATTTTATACGTTTTTTTAGTACTGCAGGCAAAAAACAGCATTGATGCCAGCGCTATCAGGCAGTATCTATATTTTATGTTTCTCATTATTTAATTGTATTAATTACGGCTCTCATTTTATTTCGCTTATCAACTGCTTTGCTTTTGCTGGCTGCATCGAAACACAATAATTAAAAGCTTGATCGAGTTTTTTCTGTGCATCGGCATTTCCTTTTTTCTGTACGCGTAAATCATACAATTTGCTGATATCTGGAAATATACTTTCGGTATTTTTTACTCCGGCAAAAGTTTTTATTTTTTCGATATAAGAATAACCAAATTCAACTGTTGGTTCGATCATAGTTCCTTCTCCGAAATCATTCCAAGTAATTAATTGGATGTAATTTACGTTGGCATTTTTTGCCAAAGAGAGTGTTTCGTCTAATGTTGCGCCGTTGTTATGTTCTATCGTCCAGCCAATTGCAGCTCCGCCTCCGCCTTCGGCATAAAAATCTTTAAAACCAGGATAAGCAGCTCCCATTGCAACATTTAATTTGGGTTTTGTATTGGTATAAAAATTAGTTAGATAAGTACTATTTTTATACACCCAGGCATATTCTCCAAACGCATTTTCGCCTGCCAATGAAGAATGATCCCAAAGTGTTAGGAAAGTTGGTTTTGTGGTTAAAGTATTAAAGACATTTGTCCATTCTGCTGGAGTCTTCAACACGATTGGCCCGAAATTCATTAACAGAGGTTTTCCATTAATTTTAATGTAATTAGCATCAGTAAAATAATTATTTTGTACATAAGCCAAATCTGTTTTTGCTGCACTGGTTACCGAGATTGCTTTTCCTGCATTGACCACATTGGTCAAAAATCGATCTTCGTAAACAATGGCATATTCTAAACCTACTTTTTCGAGCATCTCGATCAACTGGTCTGTATTTTCTTTGACCATTCTGTAATCATTAACATCATAAGTGCCGTACCAATCGATCAGAATTCCGTCTATTCCTGCATATTTCATCAATAATAAATGGTTCTCTATCACATTTTTATCTCCTGAGTGATAAGGTCCAATCAGCGGATAATAATACGATGCAATTTCTCTTCGGCCGTTTGCTCCAACGTTGTTCGGATTTTTGTTTGCCATTGTCCAGTGATATCCCCATTTTTTATCGGCGCTGCTTTCGTTGGTTTCAAACCACGGCATATAGTGCATATAAATTTTGGTGCTGTTGGTTTTCTCAATCGCAACAGGTGCTGTTTTTTCTGGTTCTGTTGGTTTGTCCGAACCTTTGTCGTCGCTGCTGCATCCGGCAACCATGACAATATTCATCAAACCAAAAACCAATGATGTGATATATCTTTTCATATTGAGATAATATTTATTTAGAACTCATGATTACTTTTTTTTCTGCCACAGATTAAAATGATTTTCACAGATTATTTTTTTGTAAAAAATCCTTTTTAATCCTTTTAATCTGTGGCAAAAAAACTTTAGTAAATTCGTAAAAACATATCAGCCTTCCACGACTAACCAACATGGAAGACTGACATTATATAACCTAATACCCAGGATTTTGTTTTAGGTTTTTATTTGTTGTTAAAACCGTACTCGGAATTGGAAATATTGCTCTATAAGCCGGTGTTGCTCCTTTTTCCCACCACTCTCCGAAGAATGTTCCGAATCGGATATTGTCTGTTCTTCTTCTTCCTTCGAAAGTAAATTCTTTAAGCAATTCCTGATCGATAAAAGCCAAGTCAATCGTTGTCGGCATTTCTTCTCCAGCACGTGATGTAACTTGTTGTAAAAATGGTCTTGCTAGTTCTGGCGAACCTATTCGTACGTAACATTCTGCCTGCATCATTAAGATTTCGGCGTAACGAATTAATACGAAATCGTGATCACGCTCCCATTGTTCTCCAGCTTTCATTTCGTATTTAGCCAAACGAACGCCTTCATTTTCTTTAGCATCAGTCAGACTCGTCAAATTCTCTGTATATGTAAGCGGTTCTCCGTTGTCCATCATAATTACAGAACCCGTTGCCAAATTGATCTGATCGCCTTGAAGCATGCATTTTTTTCTTTTGTCTGTATCTGCAAACGCTGAATAAACCCCTGGCTGTGCGCACATTCCGTTAGCGCTCCAAGGATAATTTCCTGTTGGAGAAATAGCTAATTTTTGATTGTAATGAGCAGACATAGAGTTCATATAATTCCCAACAGTTCCTGCTTTTGAATCGTAAGGAATTGCAAAAATGATTTCTGATGAAGTCTGATTTTCTGTCGCAAAATTGGTGAAGAAATCTGGTGTCAAAGTATATCCCGAAATTTTTTGACACATATCAATACAATCCTGCCAACGTGGTGTTCCTATAAATGCTTGTGAATTCAGATATAATCTTGCCAAAATAGAATAGGCAACATTTTTAGTCAATTTAGAATACACTACATTCGAACTAAGATACGGAATGGCGTCTGTCAATTCTTTTTCAACAAAATCATATACTTGTTTTCTAGTTGAATTTGACGGTAAGTCTGTATCTTCAAAATTGGTTACGATTGGCACATTTCCGAATAAATCTAGAAGATTATAATAGTAGTACGCTCTAAGCGCTTTTAATTCTGCAAAAATCGGCGCCTTAGCAGTGTCTGATAAAGACGATTTATTGATTTGATAAATGATCGCATTGATCTTTGCAATTCCGGTATAATTGTAACGCCAAGCCGAAAGAATCATTCTGTTATCGGCTTTCCAAGTATGTCTTTGCGCATCTTGATATTGTCCGCCGTCGTACCAGTTGGTTCCCCTTGTCGGAATCGTCGCTTCATCTGAAACAACTTCATTCAAAAAGAAAACATACTCGCAGGTTGGAAAATTATTTGATATTGCATCAGAGAATCCTCTTAACGAAGAGTAAGCACCTCCTACCAAAGCGTCAACTTCTTTTGGTGTGTTTCCAAAATTCCCGTCTTCTACCTGATCGTACAACTGTTCATCCAAATCAGTACATGATACCGTAAAAAGCATACTTAAAAGTATTGCTGCTGTTATTTTGATTTTCATTTTTAATATTTTATGGTTATCAATTCGCCTTAGTTATTCAGCGTAAAATTTAGTCCAACAGAAATTGTAGTTGGTCGAGGATAATTGTTGTATCTGTCAATTCCAGGAGCCGCTAAACCTGTTTGGTCCATAACTCCAGTTTGATTTATTCCGTCTTGAGCATTTAAACCAATCTCTGGATCTACACCCTTGTAATCAGTAATTACAAATAAGTTTTCTCCCATTACATAAAATCTAACTTTAGATTTTTTATATTTTAACGGTAAAGTATACCCTAGAGACAAAGTTTGAAGTCTAAAGAAAGAAGCATTTTCAATCCAGTAATCAGAATACTTTGGAGACGATGTTATACCGCTGCTCAAGAAATCGTCTGGCACATTAAAGGCTGTTAATCTGTTTGGATCGTTTAACATCATATTTGTAGCATTTAGAGCTTTTTGACCAAACATTCCGTATCCAGAAATTCCTAAATCAAAATTTCCGTATGTAAAATTCATTCCGATACCTAAAGTCAAATCAGGCTGGATGTTTCCTAAAGCTCTTTTGTCTGCATCTACCAAAGCACTTTCGGCAACAACTTCATTTGCTGCGTTGTAATATTGGATTTTTCCATCAGCATCTAAACCTGCATTTTTGAATCCCCAGAAAGTTCCAACTGGATAACCTTCTGCAATGATTTGAGAATATTGTCCAGACATACCTGCCAAACCATGAAGCGATCCGCTGTAGATAACATCTGTTTTATACGTTGGATTTGAAAGTTTTTCGATTTTTTGAACGTTATGTCCTAAAGTCAAATTAGCATTCCAGTTGAATTTATCACCTTTTACGATGTCAGCATTTAAAGTTAACTCCACACCTTTGTTCGACATTTCACCCACGTTTGCCAGCATTGTTCCTACTAAATATGGAGGCTGAGGCACTTCGTAAGTGTATAATAAATCTTTTGTTGTTTTAGAATAATATTCAAAAGAACCCGAAATTCTATTAAAAAGACCAAAATCAAAACCTACGTTAATCTGTTCTGTGGATTCCCATTTCAAATCAGGATTTGGATTTTGTTTTGGTGAATACGCCAAACTCCATGTTTTAGTAACCGGATCATAATAACTGTCGTTTCCAACTCCTAAAATAGAAAGTGATTTGTATTCTCCAATTCCGTCTTGGTTACCAGTAACACCGTAGCCTACTCTCAATTTTAAATTGTCTAACCAGCCTTTTGAAGATTCCATAAATCCTTCGTTAGAAATTCTCCATGCAGCAGAAGCAGAAGGGAAAGTTCCCCATTTATTGTTTTCTCCAAAACGGCTTGATCCGTCACGTCTTACAGTTGCTGTCAATAAATATCTACCATCGTAACCGTAATTGGCACGAGCATAAAAAGACACTAAATTTGATTTTCCTTTGTATGAATAAACATCACCTAAACGATAATTGTAACCTGCTCCTAAATTGTTATAACTAAAAGCATCTGTTACAAAACCACCTCTTTGCGCACCAAAACCTTCGTAAATATTTTCTAAATAAGAATATCCAGCTAAAGCACTAATGTTATGTTTGTCGATTACTTTACTATAATTTACATAAAGTTCTCCTTGTGCATTAGTAAATTCTGCATAACTTCTTTGTGCATAACCACCTTCTGTCTGCCCTTCCATAACTGCGTACGATGGCTTGTAACTTCCTCCTTTTACAGCATTATGTTCTAACGAAATGTTAGCTGTAGCTGTAAAATCTTTTAAGAATTTAACCTCCGTTTTAAAGTATCCTAAAAGTCTGTGTCTCTCATTATCAATAGTTCTGTTGGTTAAAATCTCAACTGGGTTTTGATAAATATTTCCTGTTACTGAAGAAAACGATCCGTCTGGATTGTAAACCGGAATAGTTGGATTTAAGTTGTAAGCTCTTTCAAAAATTCTATAATCAATTGGGTGCCATTTGTCGATATTGGCAAATAAACCCATATCAAATTTTACCTCTTTGTTGTCACCCAAATATTGGTAACCGCTTACGTTTCCGCTGATTCTTTCTAAACCCGATTTTTTAATAACCCCTTCATTATTTAAATAGGAAATAGAAGTTCTAAAACCGCTGTCGGCTTTACCTGAATTAATGCTTAAAGTATGGGACTGAGAAATTGCAGTCTGCTCAATTGCTTTCTGCCAATTCGTATTTCCACCGTAATCTACAGCATCCATATTATTAGTCTGGCGAACGTAACCACGCCATTGATTTGCCGAAAGAAGATCCAGGTTATCATTAACATAGCCAAAACTAGTCTGTCCATTGTAAACTACAGAAACGCCTTTTGTTCCCGATTTTGTGGTAATCATAATGACTCCGTTTGCTCCTCTAGATCCGTAGATTGCAGTTGCCGAAGCATCTTTAAGTACGTCAACCGATTTTATATCTGCCGGCTGTACCACATTAATATCTACTCCTGCAATTCCGTCAACCACAATAAGCGGACTGTTGCTTGCTGTTAAAGAAGTTCCTCCACGTAAACGAATAGTCGAACCAGCTGAAGGGTCTCCAGAAGGACGAATAATATTTAAACCCGCTACTTTTCCTTGTAAAACCTGCTCTGTAGAAGAAATGGTTCCTTTTACTAAATCATCTGCACCAACAGTCGAAATTGCTCCCGTTAAATCAGATTTTTTTACTTTTCCGTAACCCACAGAAACTACTTGAACTTCGGCCAATGCATAGCCATCATTTTGAAGACGAACTTCAATATTGCTGCTGTTTGTCGTTATCTGAACTTTCTGCGTCGTAGATCCTATAAATGACACCTCGATTGTACCTCCTACGGCTACCTGCAGACTAAATTTACCATCAAAATCTGTTGTTGTTCCGTTTTTTGTTCCCACTTCAATAATTGAAGCTCCCGGCAGAACACTGCCTGTATTATCATAAACGGTTCCTGATACCTGCTTTTTTCCCTGCGCGAATGATCCTGTAGAAAGAAAAAGCATAAAAATTATCAATACAACCGCTTTAGCAGTCCACATTAAATGCAGGACGCTTTTTGTATTTTTACTATTCATATGAAACTATTTATTGTTTTTTATCTGTCATATGTAATTCGCATATCAACTATTGGTTTTACGACCAACTTTTCATTTATGCTCATTTCATTAGAATTGGTGTTTTAATTTAATAGTGAATTATTTGTCTAAAGTCTTAAGCGGAATTGTAGTATCCGAGATAGTCTTGTCTTTGTTGTCTTTAACCAAAACATGAATCTCAGACAAATTTGGAACTCCGTTTAATTCTGAAACCAAATTGACAAATCCTTTAATTTCTGCAGTTCCTCCTGTAAATTCTCCAGAGATCACTTTAGCACCCGCTGTAATTGTATAAATTAATTTATTTACACCTGACTCATTATTTTTTCTGGACATTCCAAGAAAATCTTTCTGACTGATTTGCAGCGGGAAAAATGCAAACACGGGCGGTGGCGGCGGTACAAAAGCACCAGCATAAATAATCTGATCTCCAGAATTTGCTACCCAGTCTTTTGCCACCATTAAGAAAGTAATATTCTCCATTACAAAATCATCAGGAGCATTGTAGTATTGTTTTGGAATCAAATCCATTTTATAAAAACCATTTCCTAAATCTTTCAGTTTTGTTTTCTCAGAAACCTCTGGAAGCCAAGCTTGGTATTCTTGTAAAATTGCCCATTCATTTAAACCACTATGAAAATGTACACTCTCTACACCTGCAAAACCAGCTTTTAAATTAGAATTAAATAAAATACTCACCGGCTTATCAATAGTTGGTTTTGACGGATATGATCTAATCAACTCATTTGCTGTATAAAACGAAGAAAAATCGGTATACGCCATATTGGCTACGTCACTTTGTTTTGAACCGTTTTTATTTTTAAGTCGAAACCAGAATCCTGCACTTGCAGCAATTTCAGCTGGAGTTTTAGAAAAATAAACCGTTGGGGTCAAAGTAAAACTCCAGATTTTATTTCCTTCATATTTTAATTTGGCAAAATCAGATGAGTTTTCCCAGTTTCCAGCATCTGGCTCTGATGGAGACCAAATCCAGATGTACAAATCTTCTGTTTCGGCAAAAGTAGTTCCAGACATATCAAAGAACCAGGTTACTTTTTCATCATACTTATATACCGCAGGCGATGATGACATAGGCCCAACAGCTCCAGCATTTTCCTGAGCCGTAATAAAATTAGGCACCGTTAAAAAGGCTAGTAAAATTGTATATATAAACTTTTTCATATCACTCATTAGTTAATAGCAGTTAATTTGAATATGTAAGACACAAAAGGAGTTCCGCCAGAAGAACGCACCAATTGGAGCTGCATTTCTTCATTTTTACCAGGAACCGAAATCAATCTTAATTCGTCTGTTTTTTGTGTTTTTTGAGCATCGCTGTACAAATAGATTTTTGCAGCGGCACCGCTTGTCTGCTGGAAATCTGAGCTTAGTTCCCAATATCCTTTTGGAGCGAATAATGGCGGAACATTTCCAGTTACTTGATAACTTGTTGGTTTATTATTTTCGTCTACGCTTAAGTTGATTTTAAAATCTTCGTAGTTAAAATAAGTACTCAAGTTTTCTTCACTTGGTTCGATTTTATTTGCTTTCGCAACTTCATCAACCATTTTCAAATTTGTTAATCCCCAATTGCCATTTACTTTTTCATAAATAGTAATCGGATCTACGTAGCTTCCGTCTTCTGTGTTGTCGCAGCTAAGTGCAAAAAAACACATTAAAAAAGCTATCCAGTAAAAGCTTTTACATCTCATAAATTTTTGGTTTTTGTTAGTATGTTACCCTTTCAAAAGGATAGAGCGAAGCTAGAAGTTAAATAAATCTTAAAAAAAATATCTGAGAAAAATCAAGACGAAATACAAACATTTTTTAATTTAAATTATTGATTGTCAAATATTTAATTATATTTTTAAACTCAAAAAATCAAGATGGTGTTTAGATTAAAATCGACTGTTTTTTAATGGTAAAAATGACAATATGAAAAATAATCAATATATTTTTTCCACTATACGCATATATAACTTGTTTTTATTGTATAATTGCAAACAAATTACCTGCTTTTAACATTTTACGCTTGATTTTACACTAAAAATCGACTTTTAAAGCGATGTTTTTAAACTATTTAGAAGTTTCAAAAACAGAAATTTCAAAAAATCTCAAAACTTATTTTAATTTTAAAATGAATTAGACTAACTATATCAAAAAACCAATTTTATCTAAACCAAAAAAAATCATGCAAAGAATATTGATGCTTCTTTTCTTTCTAATTGGTTTGTCTTTAACTGCGAAAGAGACAAATCCGTATTTAGAAGAATTAGATCAGGTACTCTTAAAGAAAGACGTGTATCTGAAACAGAAATATCGCAAAATTGAAGCTTTAAAGAAAAATATATCCAAGTTTACACTTAATCAAAACAATGAAGAACTGTATAACTGTTACATGTCGCTGTTTGATGAATACAAATCTTTTAAATATGATTCGGCTTATTATTATTTGGAAGAAGCCAAAATCAAAGCTAAAGTTTTAAAAGACCCGAAATTTTTATCTAAAAGCCGTATCAAAGAAGGTTTTGTACTGCTTTCGTCAGGACTTTTTAAAGAAGCAATAGACACATTAGATGTTATTGATGATTCTAAACTAGATCTCAAAAACAAATTTGAATATTATAATATAAAAGCCCGTGCTTATTACGATTTAGCCGATTATAATCGAGATCAGCGTTTTAATATTCATTATGTACAACAAGGAAATCATTTCTTAAAAAAAGCCTTGGAGTTAATTGGAACCAATACCAACGAATATTGGGCAGCAGAAAGTTTAAAACGTTTAAAACAACAAGATTGGCGCGGTGCCGAATTTGCTTTCAGTTATTGGATTAACAACTATACTCTTCCACCCGATTATTACGGCATTGCAACGTCGAGTCTCGGTTATATTTATTCGGAAAGAGGTTATACAAAAAAAGCGATTCAATATCTGGCTCTCGCTGCAATTGCCGATGTTAAAAATGCAACGAAAGAAACCGTAGCGCTTCGAAATCTAGCCAACGAACTTTTTAAAATGGGTTATTTGGATAAAGCCAATGAATATATCAATATTGCGATGGACGACGCGACTTTTTACAACGCCAGACATCGTAAGATTGAGATTTCGTCTATTCTTCCTATTATAGAAAAAGCACAATTGAATAACGTAAAAGACAAAAATGATAAACTAGAAAAGATTATTATTCTATTGACTATTCTTACGGTAATCATTTTTGTTTTTCTCGGAATTATCTTCAAACAATTAAAAGAGAAAAATAAAGCTCGTAAAATAATGGCTTCGTCGTATCTCCAATTACAGGAAATGAATGTGAGTCTGAGTGAAGCCAATGCCATTAAAGAAGAATATATTACGTATTTTATAAAGGCGACTTCGGCTTTCATTAATAAAATAGATCATATCCAGAAAAGCACACTGCATAAAATCATTACCAAAAAAACCGATGAAGTTATTGCGAGTTTAAAACGCTATAATGTAAAGGAAGAACGTGAAAATTTGTTCCATCAATTTGATGAAATCTTCTTGAGATTGTTTCCAACTTTTGTAACGGAATTCAACAAACTTTTTCCGAATGATCATAAATGCATTGTAAAGAAAGGCGAACTTTTGAACACCGAATTACGCATTTTTGCTTTGTACCGATTAGGAATTCAAGACAGTAATCAAATGGCTGAGTTTCTGGAACTTTCTGTAGCTACCATTTATACATACAAAACCAGAATTAAAAGTAAATCTGATTTTAAAGATAGTTTTGAGCAGAAGATTATGGAGATTAAGACGATTTAAAAGTTGCTAAGGTTCTGAGATTCTAAGATGCTGAGTTTTTTTTAGTCGCTGGTATTTTTTGTGATGTAAAAAACAACAATCAAACAAAAGCTCCATAGGAGATTAATATTTATAGAAACAAACGACATATTAAGAAAAGAGCCCCAGCGGGGTGACATATCCTATTTACATGTCACCCCGCTGGGGCTCTTCTACGTCAAACAAATATCTTTTCTATAAATATTTCGTCCCTCTGGGACTATTTTTTAATCAGCATTTTCCAACTGCAGAATCGTATTCTGATAAATTTTACTCAGTGAAAACAACTGCTCCACAAAAATCATAATCGCAATTGGCACAAAGAAAAATATCATCAAATCTTCTTCATACAAAAAGTACGTTGTAATCATAAAAATTCGGGTATATTCCAAATAATAAATCCACTTTCGTTGTTCGAGAAGTGCCCCGCAATTGATCAAAGTGATGATTACTAAAGAAAGCACAAAAACTTTATCATACCATTCTAAATAATCAAAATAATAAGTAAAAACGGTTAAAATCAGTGTGCAGATTCCTAACTGAATATAAAGGTAATTTTTAAATCGAAGTCTTTGATTCGGACACGCTTTATCTTGTAGAAAACGTTTTTCTAGAATCGGACGAATATCCTGGTCCATATCGGCGGGGCTTCCAAATACAGCTTTCCATTTTGCTTTAAAACCTTTAGAGCGTTTCATTAATTCGTAGATTTCGAAATAATAATGAAAATGCTGCCATAAGAAGCTATAGCTTTTTAATGGATGCGTTAATCCATATTTTGGTTTTTCTTCTTCGGTTTGAAAAGTTCCAAACAATCGATCCCAAAACGTAAACATATCTCCGTAATTTTTGTCTAGGTATTTTTCATCAGAAGCGTGATGAACTCCGTGAACCGAAGGCGTTACAAAAACATACTCCAGCCATTTTATTTTACCAATAAGCTGTGTATGTGTAAAGAACGAATAAGCGCCGTGAACAATCAGCATTGTAATTACCATTGACGGATGAAAACCAATTAAGGGCAAAACGCACCAAAATCCCGTTCGAATAATTGCCTGAAAAGTGGTAATTCTAGCGGCAGCTGTAAAATTAAATTCTTCGCTATGATGATGTACAATATGGGCTGCCCAGAAAAAATTGACTTCATGTCCTAATCTATGGTACCAATACCACACAAAATCGGTTGCAAGAATTAAGGCAAACCAGATAAAAGCATTTTTAGGAATTTCGAATATTCTGTAATTATCATAAATCAAATAATATAACTGATAAAAACTGGCCGCGATAAATAAGTTAATCAAACGTTCTGCAATTCCGATACTAATATTCGAGACAGAACTTTCATAATTAAAAATTTCGGGCTTTTTTCTGCGTTGGGCAAGCTTATATTCTAAAAATAAAAAAAGAAAAAAGGCCGGCATGGCGAATGCTAGAAAATTAATATTCTTCATCTTTTCAATACTTTACGATTCTAAAATTTGTATTCATTTAATAAAACGAAAAGACATTTCCACCAATTACGTTTTTAAAGGGAGAAAAAAAACGTAATCAATGAAAATGATCTTAACTAACTAAACCTGATCTTAATTTTGTTTATATTGTGGTGCTTCTACTGCAAATTCTTTTACAGACTGCGTTTCGGCTACTTTTTTCAAAGCAATAATATAAGCCGCAATACGAGGCGTTACGTTGTGTTTTACTGCAACTCTAAAAACAGTATCAAAACCTTTTTCTAAAATATCCTCCAATCGTGTATTGATCTGATGGATTCTCCAAGACTCCAAAAGCGAATTCTGAAGCCATTCGAAATAAGAAACGGTAACACCGCCCGCATTGGCCAAAATATCAGGAACAACTAATATATTTTTATCATGCAGAATCTGATCTGCATCTGAAGAAACTGGACCATTCGCACCTTCAACAATAATCCTTGCTTGTATATCTCCAGCATTTTTCTGGGTAATAACATCTTCTTTTGCTGCCGGAATCAACAAATCGACTTCTAGAAGTAATAAATCTTCATGTTTAATCGCAACCGAATTCGGATATCCTTTTATTGTTCTGTTATTCAGATTGTAATACAAAATCAACTCCGGAATATTTAATCCGTCTGGATTGTAAAAAGCTTCAGAAACATCGCTTACGGCAACAATTTTCACTCCTTTTTCATAAAGAAATAAAGCCGAATGCAAACCAACATTTCCAAAACCTTGGATCGCCGCCGTAGCTCTCGCCGGTCTGATTTTTAGCTTTTGAAGCGCCAAAAGACTGATAATGCTTACGCCTCTTCCCGTTGCTTCTACTCTACCCAAAGACCCGCCAGAATGCAGATGTTTTCCAGTTACTACGGCGTGAATTGGTTTTCCATGCAATAATGAAAACTCATCCATCAGCCAGCCCATTTCGTCTGGACCAGTTCCCATATCCGGCGCAGGAACATCTTTTTCAGGTCCGAAAATATCTGATAACGCTTTGGTGTAAGCTCTTGTTATTTTTTCTAATTCGGTTTTAGAATGATTTCTAGGATCACAGATAATGCCGCCTTTTGCTCCTCCAAACGGAATTCCGGTTACAGCAGATTTCCAAGTCATCCAGGCGGCAAGTGCTTTAACTTCATCCAAGTTTACAGCAGTATCATAGCGAATTCCACCTTTTGATGGACCTAAAGCAGTATTGTGGATGACACGGTAACCTTCAAAGTTTTGAACGTTTCCGTTGTCCAAAACAATAGAAAAATTTACTGTGATTTGTTTCTCTGGGCGCTGTAGCTTTTGTTTAATAGATTCATCTAAATTTAAAATGTCTGCAGCGATATTAAAGCGATCAATCATCGATTGAAACGGATTCTGTTTTATAATTTCTGAACTCATAATATAGTTTTTAGGTTTGGGTTATCTTTTTATAGTTATTGAAAATTAACAGTTTTACAGGAATTCTTATTCTTGATTTATAAAACTGAAACAACACGGAATCTTTATTAAGCAGCGTCGCATCAAAATTTTCATGTTTCTATTGGTTCTCATATTTTCATTTTTTAATGATTCAAAAAAAAAGCCTTTCATGGTGCAATGAAAGGCTAAAAAAAAAAAATAACTAACAAGTACTTTCTCTATTAACGCCATTTCATAACGTGATTCATCATACAGCACATCGCAAGGCTGCAGGTCAAAAACGTCATCATATTTCGGCTATAGTTTTTCATTGTTGAAGCAAAGCTACAAATTATATTTATAAATTCTATAGAATTAGTAGAGTTAATTTTTATAAAAATAAAAACATCGTACTAAATCAACTGTAAATTAACCGATTATACTTTAAAAAAAATTATTGCAATTGCGAAAAAACAATGAAAACAATAGCAATTAAAGCCAAAAACAATCCCAAAATATTGGTTTTAGAAAGTTTTTCCTTGAAGAAAAAAGCGCCAACTAAGGTTCCTAAAATAATTACGCCCATATTCATTCCCGCAAAAACGGTTGAAGGATTTTCTGCAAAAGCTTTATGCGCTTTTAAATAAAATAGGATATTACTAAAGTTGAAGATTCCAACCAAAGCTCCGAAAAACAAATTTTTTACAGCAAGTTTCTCTTTTTCAACAACTACTTTATAAAGAACAATTAATACAGAAACCGCAAACGAAATAAAGAATACAAAAAATAATGATGTCGTGTAAGGAACAACAGTATATAAAGCGATTTTTTTGAAAAGAATGTCAATAATTCCGAAACCAAATAAAACCGCTGCAGGAAAAATCCATTTGTTTTCCTTGTTATCAGATTGTTTTCTTAAAATGAATAAAAGCGCAGTAAAACCAATTAAAATCCCGATGGTTTTATAGGTATTAAAATCTTCTCCAAACAATAACCACGCGGCTAAAATGGGAATAAAAAGCGATAATCGTTGTGCTGCATCGGTTTTGGCAATTCCCATGTATTTTATTGAGAAAGCCAAAAACAGGAAAACAATTGGAAGTAAAACTCCAACAGCTGCATAAATTCCCCAAGGAGCTTTGTCGTCTAATTCCTGAAGATTTGGACTAAAGGTAAAATAACAAAGTGCAATTGCAACAATATAATTAAAGGAAATAATCTGCGAAGGATTGGCATTATATTTTCTAGAAATTTTGAAAATCACACCGACAATAACACTGCAAAGAATACTTAATATAAGGAATAACATAATTTTATTTTTGGATTGTAAAAGTACAGTATTAGCAGAGAAAATGATTCAGCCGGTTTTAAAAAACTAAGTAGACCAGATTGAGTTTAATTTTTTAAACACATAGAATCATAGTTGATCGATCTCTGTAAAAGGCGTTTCACTTATTCAAACAAACATAGCAATCATTATTCTTCGGTTTTTCATCCTGACAAACAGCCATGCATCTATGTGTGAGAAACTAGTTTCTTTCAATTACCTTTTTATAAATCTAAAAAAAACTATGTTTCTATGTGTTAAAAAAAAATAAACCCAACAGACTTAAATATCTGTCGGGCTTAACTTTATGATGAAATATAGTTTTAAAACTTACTAATATAACTTCCGTAAATATCTCTAAACTGATTTCCTTTTGCGAATCGGTCTTTGCTTAATTTTCTATATTCTACCAATCCCCAAAGCACGAACTCTTTCATAAAATAGACATCTTCTTTTGCTAAATTCGGCTGGTATTTTTTCAATAACAAATCCAAAGGCGTTACTTCATCTAATATACTTTTGTATGCTGCATCCGAAGCGTCGTCTAGTAATTCGAAACCGCTTTCTGCGAAAAACCATTCTACAACATCAGAATAAGGCGTTTTCTCGTCTGGCTTTTCTAATTTTTCGATTTTAGGGAAATATTCTGGGAATAAAGTTTTGATTGCAGAACCAATTAAACTTTCGGCAACAACATCAGCTCCCTCCTGCTCTCCTTCGTAAACCAACTCTACTTTTCCTGTAATTGCGGGAATGATTCCGATAAAATCTGATAAACGTAAAGTCGTTTTATCTACGCCCGAAAGCAATGCACGACGTTCTGCAGTACTTATTAAGTTTTCAAAAGCTGTAATACTCATTCTGGCACTTACACCACTTTTGTTATCGATATATTCGCTTTCACGAGCTTCAAAACTAATTTGTTCTAAAATATCTCTCGCTAGACTTGGAACATAAACTAAATCGGCTTGATTTTGATCTAACCTAGATTCTTGTTCTGTAATGGTTCTCGCAATGGTAATACTTTCTGGATAATGTGTCAAAATCTGAGAGCCAATTCTATCTTTAAGAGGCGTAACAATACTTCCTCTATTAGTATAATCTTCTGGATTTGCAGTGAAAACAAACTGCATATCTAAAGGCATTCTCAATTTGAATCCACGAATTTGGATATCGCCTTCTTGTAAAATATTAAATAATGCAACCTGAATTCTTGCCTGCAAATCGGGTAATTCGTTGATTACAAAAATACAACGGTTCGCTCTCGGAATCATTCCGAAATGAATGACGCGATCGTCAGCATAAGACAATTTTAAATTTGCAGCTTTAATTGGGTCAACATCACCAATTAAATCGGCAACGGTTACATCTGGAGTTGCCAGTTTTTCAAAGAAACGTTCACTTCTGTGCAGCCAAGAAATCGGCGTTTGATAACCTCTTTCTGCAATTAAATCTTTCGCATAACGCGAAATAGGATTAAAAGGATCATCATTAATCTCAGAACCTTCCACAAACGGAATATATTCGTCTAATAATTCGATCATTTTTCGCGCTAAGCGTGTTTTTGCCTGTCCGCGAAGACCAAGTAAGTTTATATTATGACGAGAAAGAATCGCACGTTCTAATTCAGGAATTACGGTATTTTCGAATCCATGAACACCTTCAAAAACCGGTTTTCCAGATTTGATTTTTTCACGCAGATTCTCCCTTAATTCGTCTTTGATAGATTTGGTTTTATATCCAGCGTCTTGTAATTCGCCTAATGTTTTTATGTCAAGTATATTCATCGTATATTCAGATATCGGGTTATATTTTTTTTTTTAAGATGCTAAGGTTCTAAGTTGCAAAGGGACTAAGATTTTTATTTATCATCAAAGAAACCTTTGTTCCTTTGCACCTCAGGACCTTAGAACCTCAAAAACTTACTTAATTCTTTTTTTTCTATTTGTTTCATAATCTTCAAAAATCATTTCTCCAAGACCTTTTAGTCCTGTGTAAAATGCCTTTCCTTGGTTGGCTTCAGTAAACTGATTTACAAATCGCTGTAAATAGGGATCTTTGGCAATCATGAAAGTTGTAATCGGGATATGAAGTTTTCTTGCCTGTTGTGCCTGTGTGTAGCATTTATCGACAATATACTCATCAAGTCCGTTACTGTTCATATAATAGGAACCGTCGCGCTCGCGAACACAGCTCGGCTTTCCATCGGTAATCATAAAAATCTGTTTGTTGGTATTTCGTTTTCTGCGCAAAATATCCATTGCCAATTGCAAACCAGCAACTGTATTCGTATGATAAGGTCCAACTTGCAAATACGGCAAATCTTTGATTGGAATTGTCCAAGCATCATTTCCGAAAACCAAAATATCTAGTGTATCTTTTGGATAACGCGTCGTGATTAATTCGGCCAAAGCCATTGCTACTTTTTTCGCAGGCGTGATTCGATCTTCACCATATAAAATCATACTGTGGCTGATATCGATCATCAAAACCGTACTCATTTGGGCTTTATATTGCGTTTCTTCAACAACCAAATCATTTTCGGTCAATTTAAAACCTTCTACTCCATTATTGATCTGTGCGTTTCGAAGACTTTCTGTTAAAGAAATTCTTTCCAAGCTGTCTCCAAAATTAAACTCGCGGAATTCGCCTGTGTGCTCATCACCGTTTCCGGCATGTTTGGTTTTGTGACTTCCGTTTCCAGAACGTTTGAGATTTCCGAAAATCTGATCTAAAGCTTGTTGTCTAATTGCTCTTTCGGTTTTAGCTGTGATTCCTAAACCAGAACTTCCATCGCCTTTAACTTCATCTCTGATATATCCTTTTTTCTTAAGGTCTTCGATAAAATCATCAATAGTATAGTTTTCGTCGGTAAGTTTATATTCATTGTCCAGTTCCCGAAGCCAGTTTATTGCTTCATCAAAATCACCCGAAGTATGAGTGATCAACTCTTTAAATATGGTAAAAAGTTTGTCAAACGGAGACTGAAAAGGAGCTTCGTAGGTCTTAAAGTAAAAGCCTTTTTTAAATTCGTTTTTCATAATTCTAAAATTACACCTTTTTAGAATTATGAAAAAAGAATCGTTTATTAATTTTTAGTTAAAATATTCAACCAAAATCAATAGCTAACAGTGTTAGATATAATAATTATTCAAACTTTCCATCAACATAAAACCAAGCTCCATTTTCACATTTAAAAGTCGAAAATTCGTAGTGCACTTGCGGTTTATTGGCTGCGTCTAAAAAGTAAGCTTTGAATTCGACTGTATTATCAGTGAAACTCAAAATCTCTAATTGCTGCCATTTATTAGAAACTGCCCATCTTAAAATTTCAGCTTTAGAATAATATTTTCTTTCTGAAATATATGTGGTTTCGAAAAGATAATCTGCGTTATGCATAGCATATGCCGAATATCTGGAGCGCATTAAAGCTAATGCTGAAGGCGCTTTTTGTTTTCCGCTTAGATATAAATTACAGCAATTTTCAAAATCTAATCCTGTATCACAGCAGCATTTTTTATTCTCCATCAACTGGCTCTTCTCCGTTAATTTTTACATGAAGCTGATTCAGCAAAACTTGGTAACGAGTGATTTCTCTCACTTCTTCGTCTTCTTCAGCAAAATCAATCATTTCATCTAATTTTTCGCTTACTTCTAGTAATTTATTGTTGGCTTCTCTATCATTTTTAGCAGCGATTAGATCAATTATTTGCTGTACGTCTGCTTTTAGGGTTTCAAATTTCGTATTCATATGATTATTTTTTTAGCCACTAATTACACAAATTTTCACTAATTTTTTGTCTGCTATTAAACATATATTTTAAAATTGAATTTGTGCTAATTCTTGAAATTCGTGGCAACTATATTTACTCTTTGCTTTCGTTGAATTTTTTGATTATTTCTTTCAACTTTTCTTTTCTTGCAATTTCGGCTTGTTTGGCTTTTGCCTGGGCTTTGTGCAGCTTATCGTTGTGCTTTTTGATATTCTTTTCGTTATTGCGTCCCATTTATATTTCTCTTTTAATTTGTTCTAATGTTTCCTCCGTAAAAATCAATTCGCTGATGATTTCTTTTCGAAGTTCATCAATATCTTCATAATCAAAATGCTTAGCCCAATTGGTCAGCTGTTGTAGATTTCGAATTTGTTTTAATCTTTTGGTCGTTTCCAAACTTGTTCTTAAAACTGCTTTTCCATCATATTCTGGATTGTTTCTATGCTCGTAATTGGCCAAATTATTTTCGAAATCGGCTTTTATATAGTATAATTTTTCTTCAGCATTGTCAGGATAAAACTCTTCCCATTTTGCAAAACCTATTTTAGTTTTAGATTCTGTTTCGGGTTCACGAGCAACTAAACGCCATTTACTATTGGCCAATCTTCCCCAATGATTCGAAACGCGATACATTCCTTCTTCAGTATAATAATAGGTACTTCCGGCTTTACTTTCAAATTGTTTCTTCAAACCGATAATAGTATCTGGAAGTACTTCATTAAAAGCACAAAATGTATTTTTAAATGAATTTGGGTGTGGCTTGAAATTTTTCTGCATGTGCAAATATACTCAGATTGTATGGAACTCCCTAAAACAAACATTAAATGCTTACCTTTGCTTTTTAATTTTAAAACTAAAAATCATGTCTAAAGATACAGATCAAAAAATGCCGCAAAAAGGAGTTTTTACCGGCATTATAGAAAAAGATGAAAATAATAATTACTTCTGCGGTGAATATCTTTTAGACTATAAAATGGTTCAGGCAAAATTTAAAGAAGGTGATTGGATTACGATTAAATCAATAATCGAAAACCCAAGTGATATGAGCTATAAACAGTATCCAAAAAAATCAAGAAACTTCGACAAAGCGAACCACAAACCGGAATAACTTTTTGTTTCAGCTTTCAGGTTTTTGTTGGAATGCTTAATTTAACGCAAAGAACGCTAAGGTTCTCTTTATAGGACTGTATGCTAGACCTAAATATTAAGTTCGCAAAGCTTTGTCTACACATAGCTTTGCGAACTTTTTCATTTTAATTATTCTTAAATATAAAAAATTTGTGCCCTTTGCGTAATTCTTTGTGCTCTTTGTGGTTAAAAAGATGATTGGATTACGATTAAATCATAATCAAAAAACCAAGTGATATGAGCTATAAACAATATCCAAAAAAATCAAGAAACTTCGACAAAGCGAACCATAAACCGGAATAATTTTTTGTTTCAGGTTTATGGTTTCTGTTTTTTGTTGGAAAGCATAATTTAACGCAAAGAACGCTAAGGTTCTCTTTATAGGACTGTATGCTAGACCTAAATATTAAGTTCGCAAAGCTTTGTCTACACATAGCTTTGCGAACTTTTTTGATTTTAATTATTCTTAAATATAAAAACTTTGTGCGCTTTGCGTAAACCTTTGCGTGCTTTGCGGTTAAAAAACTCTCCTTAACGTTTTAATAAAACAACTTTCCTGAATATTTTTTCGATGAAAACTGAAAAGTTAAAAAAAAGTGTACCTTTGCAAAAAATTTGTCGATTTGAACTAATTAATATCGATTTCAAACTAATAGACAAGTAGTTACCTTTTATTTATGAAAAAAATAGTTGAATACCGCAAGTTACTGAACGTAGAAAAAACTGCAGAGTTAAAAGATTTAAAGACAATTTATCGTAATGCGATGAAAGAATCTCATCCAGATAAATTTGTAGGAGATGACGCTGGTTTAAAAGAAGCAGAAGAAAAAAGTAAAACAATTATCGAAGCTTACCACTTTTTAGTAAGTATTCACCCTGATACTATCAAACTTAATTTACCTGAGTACACAGAAACAATTTCAACTTGTTCTATTACAGATTACAAATTTGTTGAAGGTCGTTTAATTATCGATTTTTCTAACGGAAGCGTTTACGAATACATCAGTGTTCCTAAAGCAACTTACGTGAAAATGGTAAATGCAGATTCTCCAGCAAGATTTGCAAAAAGACATATCTTAAACTCTTTTACTTGGAGAAAGAAAACAAATCAAGAATAGTTTTACACCACTATATTTTCAAAAAAGCACTCTATTAAACGAGTGCTTTTTTTATGCGCAAAATTTAAAAAATTGAATAGAGAACCTGTAAATAAGTTTCTTGTTAAGAGTTTTAAGTCAAATAAAACCAACAAACATGCTGATTTCAGGCGTTTTATATCAAAAAAAACTATAACAAAATTTTAGGTTACAAAATTCTGTAAGTTTTATATTTTTAGATACTTTTGTTGCACAAATCAATTAACTAATTAATTTTTTATAATGAAAAAAATACTTTTTGTACTTACCGCATCTGCAGCGATCATTTCTTGCAGCAAAGTTAAAGACGGAGAATACCTTATTACAGGTACTGCAACTGGGGTTGAAAATGGAAAAACGATCATCTTACAAGGACAAGATCCTACTACAAGAATGACAGTTTCTCTTGATACAGTAAAAGTTGAAAACGGAAAATTCGAAATAAAAGGAAAAGTAACTGAACCAGCTTTTCATACCCTAATTCTTCAAGGTGCTAATGCTCCTTTCCCATTTATCTTAGAAACTGGAGAAATTAATGTTGCAATTGATAAAGACAGTATTCACAAATCTAAAGCTACTGGAACTTACAACAACGAAGAATATGTAAAATTCAACGAAGATCTAACTAAAACTCAAAAGAGTTTAATTGATTTTCAGAAAAACAATAACCAAAAGATGCAGCAAGCTCAAGAAGCTAAAGATACAGCAACTATCAATGGTTTGATGAAACAATACATGACAATTCAGACTGAAGTTCAAGAAAACAGTAAAAAGAAATATTTAGCTTACGCTGAAGGACATCCAAAATCTTATATTACAGTTTTAATCGTTCAAAGTATGTTGAATGATCCAAGTACTGATATTAAAAAAGCTGAAGCTCTTTACAATTCTTTAGATGAGTCTGTAAAAAATACTACTCCTGGAAAAGAAATTAAAACAAGATTAGGTCAAGCAAAAATGCCTGCAGTTGGTGCATCAGCAGCTCCTGTTGGCAGCGCTAAATGAAGAGCAGATTTTTCAGCTCCTAATCCAGAAGGAAAAGTAGTTTCGCTTAAAGAAAGTTTAGGCAAAGTTACTATCGTTGATTTCTGGGCTTCGTGGTGCGGACCATGCAGACAAGAAAATCCAAATGTTGTAGCGATTTATAAAGAACTACATTCAAAAGGATTAAATATCATTGGTGTATCTTTAGATAAAGATGCGGCAAAATGGAAAGAAGCAATTGCGAAAGATGGTTTAACTTGGACGCACGTTTCTAACCTAAAATTCTGGGATGAGCCAATCGCAAAACAATACAATGTTGAGTCTATTCCTGCGACTTTCATTCTTGATGCATCAGGAAAGGTAGTAGCTCAAGATTTAAGAGGTGCTGAACTAAAAGCTAAGATTCAAGAATTATTAGCAAAATAATCCTCTTATAAAAAACAATCAAAAATCTCCCTCGTGGAGATTTTTTTGTTTTATATCCTTTCAACTATAAAATGAAAATTCATCCAAAAGAAATAAAAACTCTTCATAAAAAGATTATTTAATTATTAATTAAACTTTTGCATCGATTTAAAAAAATTAGAAAAGCTAATTTCAAACAACATTAAAGTGTGTTTTTTTTTTAGTCAATTTTTGTTCAACATACCAACAAAAGCAATTACTGACGACTTTATTAAAGATTAAATCCTAAGCGAAATCAGTAAATTAACCGTAAAAATAACCTTACTTTTTAAAATAAATAAAAAAAAAGGTTTTTTTATTTTATTCAATTCCAACGAATTAAAAAATAACTTTAAAATAACTTAAAATTAAGTCATTTTTTTGTTTGGAAATCTAGAAAACGTTGCTATCTTTGCCACCGCTAAGAACAACTAAGCACAACAAGCTAGAGATCGGGGAGATACTCAAGCGGCCAACGAGGGCAGACTGTAAATCTGCTGTGTGAACTTCGCAGGTTCGAATCCTGCTCTCCCCACGGAAAGGCCGAAAAGGCGGAAAACATTAAGTTTTCAATCTTTTCAAAAAGCCGAAAAAAATGTCTGAAGACCTGCAAATTCAACGATTTGCGGGTCTTTTTCGTTTTAGGTCTGTTTTCAATATTTATAAAAGCTCACAAAATTAAAGGTGCAGAATCGGTGCACTTTCAGGCGTGCAGAAAAGTGCACCAGAAACAGCAAAAATCCCTTATATCACAGGGGTTAACGAGGTTAACGACTTGATTTTGCAGTAATATTATTCTACATTTATTAATTTAAAAAGTAGGATTATGTTGGAAAGCAGTTTTGGTTTGGGATTCTTTTTAAAAAGACCCAAAATAGAAAGTAAAGAATGGATCGTGTATTTCAGAATAACTGTTGACGGCATCCGCAAGGAAAGCTCAACAAAAAGAAAATGGGATTACACACGATGGGACCAAAGGTTTGAAAGAGCTGTCGGCTCAAAGGAAGATGCAAAGTCGATAAACTTCTTTTTGGATTCTCTGACTTTAAAAATCAATGAAATCAAAACCGAAATGATGTACAGCGGCAAACTCATAACCGCTGAGAAAATTATGGACGAAGTTCTGGGAAGGACTGCGCCGAAAATTAAGGTGCTTGAAGAATTTCAAAAGCATAATGATGAAATGCAGGCGCTTCTTGGAAAAGGCTATGCAAAAGGCACCCTTGACCGGTTTACAATCACTAAAAACCACTTGACAGCATTTATCAGATTCAAACTTAAAAAAGATGATCTTGATTTTGCTGATTTGAATCTTGAGTTTGTAAAAGACTTTGAGTTCTACCTCAGAACAGTTCGCGACTGCAGCAACAACACCACCCTTAAATACATTGCAAATTTCAAAAAGATTGTAATACGCGCAATTGATAAGGAATTGATCACAAAGGATCCATTTAAGAACTTTAAGGGCCGAAAAACAAAACTGGTAAAAAAACCTCTTACAGTTCAGGAATTGCACGAACTGGAAAGCCACTATTTCACAACTGACAGGCTGAATGTCGTAAGGGATGTGTTCGTCTTCCAATGCTACACCGGACTGGCGTACATAGACGCTTATCAATTAAAAAAAACTGATATAAAAAAGGGCATTGACGGCAATTTATGGATTATGTCTGAAAGGCAGAAAACAAACTCATCATTTAATGTCCCTCTTCTTCCCCAGGCACTGAAGATAGTTGAAAAATATAAAGAGCACCCGCTGTGTATGCAGCGCGGAACCGTGCTTCCTGTTTCATCCAACCAGAAAATGAACGAGTACCTGAAAGAAATTGCTGTATTGTGTGGTTTTCCTTTTACGCTAAACACGCATATGGCACGCCGGACTTTCGGTAGCACGGTTACACTCAATAACAATGTTCCTATAAATGTAGTTAAAGAACTGCTTGGCCATGCATCAGTAAAACAGACTGAAGCTTATGCCATAACAGAGCAGGCAACAATTGGCCGTGAAATGTCCATTTTGAATAAAAAATTGAATAAGACCGCTTCAAAGATTTCAAAACCCGATTTAGAGGTTCTTGGAAGACTTGAAAAAGAAATACAGGCAATAAAAAAGAAATACAATATAATTTCATGATACTTAAATTCATATTTTAATTAAAATCAAAGAGGCTATCTCAAAATTGTTGAGATAGCCTCTTTTTATAGAGTTTAACTTCACTTTTATACCCCGGATGATAAGATGGGGTATACTTGATATATCCTAAATCCTGAAGCTGTTTAAAATACTTATGATAAGTAGGCAGCGTATTTACGTGCGACATCTCCATAATTTTGCTGCGGCTGACCTTTATCCTTCTCCTCTGCCCCTGCTTGTATCCTAACCCTAGTATAGCTGTCAAAATTGACAGATGCCATACATTTAGTTTGGGATCATTAGCATACATGGACAAAAAACTCATTATATAGCTTTCTTTCAATTTATTAATCTTTGTCATCACAAAAAAAGTTTATGAATATCTTCTCTATTATAGTAATAAGATCCAAGCACCTTTTTAAAACGTACTTTTTGTGACGTTCTAAGATTCTGGACTGAACCTGCGGAAATATCAAGCAGCCTTCGGACATCTTTACTCTTCATCCACTCCGATTCCTTGTCAGTATTTTTTAGCTCTAATGCTTCAGCAACAGCAGTGCGCACTGTATTGGCCATCAAAAGCCCGAATTGTCTTAAATCATCTTTAGTTATAAATTCCTCCATAAAATTCTGGTTTAATGCCATATAATATTCTATCATCTGCTTTTAAGCAAAACTCTGTCTAATTTCTGGATTTACAGCACGGCTTATTCCAAGTGAAAATAAATACTGCTCCTTCTGTTCTTATTCTTTGTAGGCACATAAATCAGATAGCCGTAGTCATCCAATTCACGCATACATTTTTGATAGGTTTTATGAGACATGACCTTCGCAATACTCTGGATTTCTATGCTGTAAGCCTGAATAGGATTGATAAAATCTTTACTTGCACGAAACTGAAGCAGTGCTGCGAAAATTGCTATATGAGTTGTACCGACCCTAAAGTCATTTTCAATTGCCTGAAAAAATCCTGATAAAAGTTTAAGATTTTCCATAATTATACAAGATTAGTAAACATCACATATGATGCGACTTTTTTGCGTTGTGCGTCTCAATATTCTGCTGCGTTTTTAGAACAGGACTAATTTTACAGCCATTTTTAATTTCCGTAAAACTAAGCTTCTGCATCCTGTCATTATAGAAAGTCAATGTCTTAAAGCGCGGATTTGCTTCCAAAAAAACCTTCATTTCCCTTCCCTCAATCAGTAGTACTGCTTCTTCCCTTCTGCCCTTTTTCAAAGAATCAGCCAGCGATTCGAATGTTTCGTAATCATCATTTTTAAGGGGAACTGTTCTTAAAGCATTGCTTACATTGTAGCCATATGCATCCGGAAATTCATGCATCCGGAAATTTTCATTAAGGTCTTTATCATTGAGGTTAAATTGTTTCCGTGCCTACCTTCAGAATGTCATGGAACAGCTGGAAGGGCAGATAGCATCCGCTAAGATATCAATGGCAAGGCTTTCCAGTGCGCAGCTTTACTATGTGCTCTCTGGAAATGACTTCACTCTTGACATAAATAATCCTGAAGACCCAAAGATAGTCTGCATGGGAAATAACCCGCTTAAAATCCAGACCTATGGCGCAGTTCTCTCGCTTTATGTAAGCAGGCTCATCAAGCAGGTGAACCAGAAAGACAGGATCAAAAGCAGTCTAATATTTGATGAATTTCCGACCATCTATCTCAATAATATGGACAGCCTTATAGCGACGGCCAGAAGCAATAAGGTAAGCACCTGTCTGGGGATTCAGGACTTCAGCCAGCTGCGCAAGGATTACGGCCGCGAGCAGGCTGATGTCATACTCAATATCACGGGAAATATCATCAGCGGACAGGTAAACGGCGATACGGCAAAACAGCTCTCTGAACGGTTTGGAAAAATAATGCAGGACCGCGAGAGCATTTCCATAAACAGCTCGGATACCTCAATCAGCAGATCAAAACAGCTGGAAGCTGCAGTGCCTGCTTCGAAGATTTCATGTTTGAGCTCTGGTGAGTTTGTCGGCATTACAGCCGATAATCCCGACTGTAAAATTGAGCTGAAAACATTCCATTCGGAGATAATCAATAATCGCGAACAGCTTAAAAAAGAAGAAAACTCATATCAGGGAATAAGCCCGGTGCGCATTATAAACAATACCATGATTGAACGAAATTATCTCCAGATAAAAGATGATATATCCGAAATAGTCAATTCAGAAATGGAGCGTCTTATTCATGACCCTGCCCTTTCACATTTAGTTATCAAAAAGAAAAAGTAATCATTAAATACATTTAAACTTTCATGAGGCAGAGAGAAGAAAAACTTTTTTAGCCGGTGGAGCCTTTTAAAAGCTGCAGGGTCTTTTCGTCCTTCTCTCCTCCATAATATTTTTCAAGCACCTTCGCAAAATATTCTGGCGCTTCCGGCAGCAGACTGAACAGGGTCATGCAGGATTTCAGTTTTCTCTCATCTGGCCTGCCAAGGATTTCCAACGCCGTCTTATTTTTGATTTGAAGCATGGCCTCGGTAATTTCCACAAGTCGTTTTCCTAATATCGGATGGCTCAGGTACTGCTCGGCTTCCTTCAGGTCTTCAATGCCGTAATAGATATTGTAATCCGTAAAACCTAGTCCTCTGAGCTGAGGAAAAATAAACCACATCCAATGGCTTTGCTTCTTTCCTTTTTTTATTTCATCCAAAGCCTGCTCATAGACATTTTCCTGTGCAGATAAATAGCGCTCAATACTATCATCTAGATTCATAATTAGCTGCTTTTTCAAAATACTTGCTGATACATCATCTCAATTGTTATCTCTTTTTTGGCTGGCCCCTCCTCTGTGAAGATTGTCGTCCATCTGGGCTCGAAATTTTTAATCAGATAATGGAATGCACCTAATATTTCTTCTGCAGAACTTTGCAGATTGATCCCCAGATTATTCTGATAGCCGATAATTCGGTAGAATACTCCATCCTCCAAAAGTTCATCGTTTCCATCGGCTGTATTGTCGGGCGCTGGACCAAAGGAGTAAATTTCAGTTCCGGGGTCGCAAAGCAGTCCGAGAACATCAGTGCGGACAGTCAAAAACAGGCATTCGTCCTTCAGATGATAAGGAACCTGCAGATTCTTTGCCCTGACAGTTAATGCGAGATCTTCAAAATGTCCTTCCATAAATGGCAAACTTAATTTCCATACCTATTGTGGCAATGTCCCTAGTTTTTCACATAACTTTTCAGAGTCAGTCAAGAATGCCTTTCCCGAATATTTTTTCAATTTGAAAAATATAGCTTTTCAACATTGGAGTCGCCAGATAAAACCGGCTGACCGCTGCGGCTTTCGCATCGAGTTTCTGGCCGTCGAAGCAGCGCTCCAGCAATACCGTATAATCCTTAAGCTGGCTGTCATCGAGTATTTTGCGCAGATCCCTTTCGGTGTTTACAATTGATTTGAGCATTGGAAAATCATTATTGTTATGGATCTCATACCTTTCGAGCCCCGACTTTATTTCAAGAAACTGCTTTCTGAAAAGGTTCATCACTTCAGGCATATTATGTCCATAAAAAATATCGGGAATCAGTCCTGTTTTATAGTGCGCATAATGTTCCTGTGAAGCATTCGGATCGGCCAGATACTTTTCAAAGGTCTGGATCCGGTATATATAATCCACTTCAAAAACATTAACATCCTGATAGTCAACATTCATACACTGCTTTATTTAAGTTATATATAAAATTAGCGAAATTTTTGATTGCAGCCAACCTTAAAAGAAACCTGTTCAACTGTTTTGCATGGCATCGTAAATCTTATACATAGCACATAAACTGTGAGAAAGGAATGTTTTGGTTTTAAACTCTTGAAATTTATTGCTTAAATTTGTGGAAGCGGAGTCTTTTCCTTAGATGCTTCCTGCCAAATATTTTGAATATGACCGATCCAATATTAGAAAATTTAAACCCAAAACAGCTTCAGGCAGTAAAAACCACTGAAGGCTATGTAAGAGTTATTGCAGGAGCCGGATCTGGAAAAACCAAGGCGCTGACCTCACGTTTTGCTTATATAGTGGACCGGCTGGGAATCAACTCATCCAATATTCTCTGCGTGACTTTTACCAACAAGGCGGCGCAAGAAATGAAAAAAAGGGTTAAAGCGCTGATCGGCGATCTTTATGATGTCAGCTTCATCACAACCTACCACGGTTTCTGTGTGAGGTTTCTGCGTGAGGAAATCAATAAAATACACTATCCGAAGAATTTTATCATACTGGATGCAGAAGACCAGAAAACCATCCTTCGCGATGTGTTCACCGAATTGGACATCAATTCCAAAAACCTGACTTTCAAGCAGGTCTTAAGATTTATCTCCAAACAGAAAAGCACCTCGGATTACTTGGGCTATATGATTGAAAATAAAAGCTTCACTCCCGACGAAAAAGATTCGCTTTCCAGCCAGGTCTACCAAAAATACCTTGATAAGCAGAAGCGGAACTACGCACTGGATTTTGATGACCTGATCCATTTTACGGCATTTATACTGGATAGCAATCCCGACGTGCTTGCCAAATGGCAGGAAATGATGCATTATATACAGGTGGATGAGGCCCAGGACAGCTCCGACAGCCAGTTCCATCTGGTGGAAATGCTCTCGCGTGTGCACCAGAACTTGTTTCTTGTAGGAGATCCCGACCAGACCATCTATGAATGGAGAGGTGCCAAACCGGAATACCTTGTGGAATTTGACAGGATGTTTCCTGATACGAAGACCATAATAATGAACCAGAATTACCGCTCAACGCCAAACATACTAAAAGTCGGCAACCATATCATTAAAAACAATAAGGTAAGAGTTGATAAGGATATGGTCACTGAGAATCCAGAAGGGGTTGAAGTGGTTCATTTTCATGGCAAAAATGACTTTGAGGAAACGATTTGGGTGGCTTCGGAAATCAAAGAAATCCTTAAAACAGAAAATGCGTCCTATTCCGATATAACCATTTTATACCGTTCCAATCATCTTTCCAGAAATATTGAGCAGGCGCTCATTAAGGAAAACATTCCTTATGCCATATTTGGCGGCGTGCGTTTTTTCGAACGAAAGGAAATCAAGGATGTGCTTTCCTTCTTAAGGCTTATTGTACAGGGGGACAATTTTTCCTTTCTGCGCATGTTCAACCATCCGTCCCGCGGACTGGGCAAAAAGTTTCTGGAAAGGCTGAGCTTTCTGGCAGCCGAGCAGAACCTTTCCCTGCTTGATGCGCTGCAGCGCAATATTGAAGACAAAGAACTGAATAAGAAAGGGGCTTCAGATTTTCTATTTTTGGTTTCAGAACTTAAAAAAGAGGCAGCTCAGAATTCCATCTCGGATCTGGTCAAGATCATACTCGACAAAAGCGGGCTCTCCGAACTCTACCGCAAAGACGGCGATGAAGACAGGCTTGAAAATATAAAAGAGCTTGTAAGCTCCATGATGCTGCTGGAGAAAGAAAATAACGCGCCTGTCAATATTGTGGAATACCTGCAGGAAATAGCACTCTATACCGATCTTGATAAAGATACGGAAAATCAGGACAAGGTTCGCCTGATGACCATCCACATCTCTAAAGGTCTTGAATTTCCTTATGTATTCCTGTGCGGTTTTACCGAAGGGGTGCTGCCAAGCGCGCTTTCGATTAAAGAAAGAAGAAAAAGGGCAATTGAGGAGGAAAGAAGATTAATGTACGTGGCGGTTACAAGAGCCGAAAAGAGGTTCTATATGACCGACTCGGAAGGGTTTAATTTTACCACGGGACTCAACAAGTACCCTTCAAGATTCCTGTTTGAAATAAAAGAGGAATTTTATGTGCGCAAGGGAAAGCTTTCCCCTGAAATTCTTCAGGCGGCGCAATCATCTGCTGCAGCTTCAAAAAACAGCGAAGATACGGCATTCAAACAGGGAGATTTTGTAATGCATCCCGTATGGAATAAAGGAAGGATAGAATCAGTTGATCTGGAGAAGAACCAGTACATCGTGCACTTTTTTGAAATGGATAAGGAAAAGCCTATTGATTTTGCTTTCCGTTTTCTTACGGCCGTATCCGATGCGCAAGAAGACCCTGCATCACCTGCCGATCTGCTGGAACTGCATGACAGCTTAAAGAACACGCCGGATCCCTTTGAAGATAATGATTCTCCGCAGGACATTTTGGATAAAGAAGGCAATTCTTCACGCATATTTGGCCAAAGCGCTGACAGTGAAAAAAAATGGCCGGAGTAGATGATCCCGTAATCGCTTTGGCAATATCATACTGGCTTGTGAAGCAGAACTGTTATTCCTTCTGCTGATTTTCCATGCCGTCTATAATCTTTCCCACTTCTGCCTCAGTGGCTTTAAGCCTGCCCTGGCAGAAGGCGATTAATTCTGAGGCCCTCTTGACTTTCGATGCAAGCTCATCCACTGAGATAGTCTCATTTTCTATTTCTTTTGAAATGGCGGTCAGCTCGCTCCAAGCCGCCTCATAGGTCAGTTTCTCTTCCATCATATTGTATTTTTTCCCTAACGGTGCTTTTTAGTATGGTATCATAAAGGATCACTTCTATATTGTCCCCTTCTTTTATATTTTCAGTGTTGCTGGCAATCCCGCCGCCTGCCTTTACAATGGCATAGCCCTTCTTAAGTATGTTCTGCGGAGACATCATCCTGATGCTTTTCTGCATATGTTCAAGATGCATGCTTCTGGTTTTAAGATATCCTGCCGCAGATCGTTTCAAGTTTCCGGCAAGATGATCAATATCGCTTCTTTTGCGGGCAAGCAGGCTGCGTGAAATCTGCGCCGCACTCTGTGCCATAAGCGATAACTCACGGATGTGCTGATAAAGTATGCCTCTGCTGTCCGCTGCAAGCTTCTGATTGACGCTTGCCAGCTTTTCCTTGTGAAGGCCAACAAGCCCTGTTGCGTTTCTGGAAATATTTCTTTTAAGCTCTTCAAGCATTCTGAAATGGCCGATAAAAAGCTGCTGCGATCTGATGACGATATTCTGCTGCAGTGAAAGCAGCCCCATCTCGAAACTTCGGTTGTGGGCGATGATAAACTCTGCAGCTTTAGTAGGTGTTTTGGTGCTGGTATGCGCCATAAGATCCACTATGGAGACATTTTTCTGATGCCCGATTCCCGTTATGACAGGAATCGGAAATTTAGCCACGGCACGTCCTATCTGGTAATTGTCAAAAATCAGAAAATCCGACTGCGCGCCTCCTCCCCTTATAATGATTATGGCATCGTACGCTATGCCTGTATTGTATACTTCTATGAGCTTATTTAAAAACAGTTTGGCGTTGTTGTCTCCCTGCACTACGGTGTAATAATCATCGATCTGAAAAGAATAGCCAAAATCATTATGCTTCAGGGTATGCCTGAAATCTTCATTCCCCGCCGAATTGCTGGCCGATATCACAGCAAGCCTCTGCATGGCAAGGGGCAGTATAAGACGGCTGTTCAGTGTGGAGTAGCCATCAGGCGTTTTGGTGATAAAATCATTTTCTGCTTCCAATCTTTTTAAGGTTGCATTGCGCTGCTGCTCCAAAACACCCAGGGTAAAATTGACATCTATGTCCAAAACATTAACAGACAGTCCGTACAGCGCATGGTAATCCACGCTTACCTGTACCAGCACATGAAGATTATTGGTAAATACCTGTCCTGTCTTTTCTTGGAAATCAGACAGCCTTACAGCACCTTCCCCCCACGCTTTTCCCATGATCTTGGCTGTGATCGCGCTGTTTTTCTCCCCTTTCTCAACAAGCTCAAAGTAATGGATCTTTTTATCTGCCTTATAGGTATGGCTTGTCACATCCGCCACTACCCAGTAGGTGCGTCCCTTGAAACGCTCGCTGATGGCCTGATGGATCTGATAGTTTAGCTGAGAGAGTGTGATAAAGTTTTCCGGTCCCATAGAGTAAAGGTGAAACTGCGGCTCTTGGCTTTGATTATTCCGCACAGCTAAGGTAAGGATAATCCATCAGATACTAAAACACTGAAAAACTGCTGCAAAAATCATATAGGGAAATTCACAATAAAAACGGATTAAAAGTGCCGCGAAAATAGCACCCGCAGGCTCCTGCATGCGCATAACGGCCTTGCCGCCCTTCGGGACTTATAGCACTCCGGATCCTTTATCGGATGCTTGATTTTGTGCTTTCTTTTTTCCCGTTTTTCTTTTGGAAAATTTCATGCGGGGCTTGAGAAAAAACAGAAAAGTATTCACTTAAAATTATTGAATCATGGAAATCTCAGGACGAATTACAAAAGATGCCGTAACGGCAAAAGTTTCAAACGACAGGGAGGTGGTAAATTTTTCCATCGCCGTAAACGACAGCTACAGACCAAAAGGGTCGACTGAACTTAAAAAGATAGTGACCTACATCGACTGCTCGTATTGGATGAGCGCTAAAATGGCGCAGTGGCTTAAAAAAGGCACTATGGTCGAACTCTTCGGGCGCATCGGTCTGAACGTCTACACCAATGCCGAGGGCAAGGCGCTCGGCTCTTTGACCTTTCACACCAGTAACATCAAGATACTGGTTTTCCCAAAAACAGAAAATACTGTCGATGTTCCCGCAGTCCAAAGCAAAAGAACGGCTAAAGACGAGCCTGACGACCTGCCTTTCTGATTGGAATCAATACCGTTACACATAAAATTTATACGCCATGAAAGCATCAGAAAAATTCAAGACCGCCATAGAAACCTACCTAAACGTGAAAGCGCTGACCGATGCGCTATTTGCTGACAGCTTAAAGAAAGAAACCAAAAACTTGGAGAGCTGTTTCCATTACATTTTCGGCGAGGTTAAAAAAACAGGCGAATGCGCCTTTGACAATCAGGAAATCTTTGACATGGCTGAGAAATACTACACAGACGACAGCATCGGCACGCCTGCCCCAATCCAATGCAGGGTCGCAGTTAGCCCGCCTGCAAAACCTGATTTGTTCTCAACTGCTTCCGCAGTTCCTGAAAATGAAGTTCAGAAAACTGAAACAGTACCGCCACCCGTGAAGCCCGTACAGCAAACCCTAACACTTTTTGACCTATGATACCTAAAACAGCCATAGAAAAAGAAATCAGCGCCTTAAGCGCTGACCTTGTACCGATAACGGCACAGATGCACCAGTGGGCAGAAAAAAATATTTTCCTGAAATGGGCGGTGCTCTCAAGGGGAAAATTTCATTGCCTCGAATGCACCCACTCGTGGAAACCCGACAGCGAAAGCCAGTCCTGTCAAAAGTATATCAATTGCACCGCCTGTCAGGGCAGGCTTAAAATGCACCAATACAATCAGGTGCATTTCAAAGAAATCGAATATTTCGCCGTAACTGATGCCTGCCAAGGGTATCAGGTTGTGCGCATCATCTGCTCGCACAAGGACATGAAAAAGAATTTTCTTCCCGACTATTCGCATACAGAAGTAATGCAGCATTGGATAAATCCCAAAGGGGAAGTGCGCACCATCTCAAGAAGCACCAACGTTTTTTCCCAAGCCTATGATGCATGGAAATATTATTCCCCTTTGGAAATCCGTCCCAAAAATTTTCAGGACTCCCCAAAATACCGCATAAATCCCTATAAGGTTTATCCGCACATGAAAGTGATTCCGCTTTTGAAAAGAAACGGCTTTAAAACTTCGACCTATGGCATTGCACCGCAGATTCTCTTTACCGCACTTTTGAAAGACCCCATTGCAGAAACCCTTTTAAAATCGGCGCAGAATTCCCTGCTCAAACATTATCTTACTTCCCATGAACAGCACCTGCGTGAGAACTGGCAGGCTGTAAAAACCTGCCTTAAGCTCGGCTATAAAATTCAGGACATCAAAATTTGGGAGGATTATATTGCCCTGCTCCGATGGTTTAAAAAAGACCTCGGCTCTCCTGCGCTTGCCTGTCCCGAAAATTTAGACGAAGCGCATGACAGGCTTGTCGCCAAAAAAAGGGAGATTCAAAGAAGAAAGCATCTTGCGCAGATGCGCGCCGAAATACAGCAGGCAGAGCCGATTTATAAAAACGATAAAAAACAGTTCTTGGGGCTTTCATTTACCGATAACGACCTTACGGTAAAAGTCCTTGACCGTGTGCAGGATTTTCTCAACGAAGGCGACTCGCTCCATCACTGCGTATTTACCAACGAGTATTATAAAAAGAAAGATTCCCTTATCCTTTCTGCGCAGATAGAGAACAGACCTATTGAAACCATTGAAATATCCCTTTCAAAAATGGAAATAATCCAATGCAGGGGTAATCGAAATAAAGCCACCAAATATCACAGCAGGATTCTAAGGATTATCCGCAGAAACCTGCCTGAGATTGCCAAACGGTTGAAAAAACAGAAAAAGCAGACCGCTGTTGCTTAAACCCTTTAATACTTACACCGCAGACTTCTACTGCGGTTTTTTTTCGGCGCGCAGACACTTTAAGGCGCACGGGACAGTCTTCGTTTAAGGGCTATTGCGGAATGTTAAGTCAATTTCATCACAAAGTTCGGGCACGGCTTTCGGTTCTCCGCAAAAAATTCCCCCATAAATGCAGGGCTGCGCTCCTGCTTTATTGCGTTGCTTTCTGCGTTCGCTCAGCCCTGCCCGAGCAGCGGTGCTGTAATTAATCTTAAAACTACAGCAGCTATGAAAAATCAAAATCAAAACACAGACTGGCAGAAAGTATCAGAAATCGAGCTGATCTATAAATCCAAAGTAAAAAGCGCCGACAGGCCTTATATCACATCTTCCAGAGATGCTTACCGAATTCTTGTTGACAGCTGGGATCCCGGCAAGATAGAATTCTTTGAGCAGTTCAAAGTACTTTTGCTAAACCAGTCCAACAGGGTTCTGGGAATCTACGAGCTCTCCTCAGGAGGCATTGCAGGGACTGTGGTTGATATGCGCCTGCTTTTCGCGGCAGCCCTGAAAGCTGCCGCCGTCGGAATCATTATCACCCACAACCATCCCTCAGGAAAGACAGTGCCTTCAGAGGCCGACAGAAATATGACCCGAAAAATCCATGAAGCGGGAAAACTGCTGGATATACCGCTGCTTGACCACATCATCGTAACACCTGAGACCTATTACTCTTTTGCAGATGAAGGCGCCCTGTAAGGGCGTTTTCATCTTTTATGCCCTTGGTCTGTTCTGGTTTTTTAAGTAATTTTGCCCTATGAATCATGAAGAAATAAAACGCCATTTTGAGAACAATCCTCCCCCGAAGGAAGTTAGATTGACTGAATGGGCAAATATCACCGATACGCAGGTTTTCCTCAACAGCTGCTATTCGACTATCAGAAACTTTAACGGCCCGATAGACAGATGCCCTGCATGGTGGCATCTGAGGGATTTTTACATTCTAATGAAAAAAACAGCCGGCCAGCCGATCAGCGAAGAGCCTGCTTCAGAATAATTCTAATCCTACCGTAAATTCTTAATAAAGCAAAAAAGCACCTAAATCGGTGCTTTTTTTATGCCCTGAAAAATAAGGCTTTTTAAACTTTGTTATTATTTAGAACATTTTATTTTTAAAAATTGTTATTGACTGTACTAATTTTGGTCTGTATAAAATGATTAAGATTATGAGCCGGGCTATTGTACACATCGACATGAACACGTTTTTCGTATCCTGCGAAAGGCTGACAAATTCAGAACTTAACGGCATACCGCTTATCATCGGCGGAGGTGACAGGGGCGTTGTGGCATCGTGCTCTTATGAAGCCAGAAAATTCGGCGTGCGTTCCGCCATGCCGATCCATATGGCCATGAAGCTCTGTCCTCAGGCAAAAATTATGAAAGGCGACATGGAACTCTACTCCAGGCTTTCCCACGACATCACCGAGATCATTCAGGAAAAGGCGCCCGTGGTGGAAAAAGCCAGCATTGATGAATTTTATCTGGACATTACCGGCATGGATAAATTTTACGGCAGCTATAAATGGACCGATGAGCTCGCCCAGCGCATCACCAAAGAAACGGGGCTTCCCCTAACCTTTGCGCTTTCGGTGAACAAAACCGTTTCGAAAATCGGAACCGGCGAAGGCAAACAGAAGCAGAACCTGGAGATTCCCGAACATCTGGTGCAGTCCTTTTTGAATCCGCTTTCCATTAGAAAAATCCCGATGGTCGGCCAGAAGACCTTTGAGCTCCTTTCGAGAATCGGCATCCGCACCATCCAGACGCTCTCTGAAATGCCTGCCGAATCCCTGCAGCAGATGATAGGCAAAAACGGAACCGAGCTCTGGAAAAAAGCCAATGGGATTGACAACACCCCTGTAGAGCCCTACACGGAAAGAAAGTCAATTTCTACCGAGCATACTTTCTCGCAGGACACCATCGATGTATTGAAACTCAACAGGATCCTGCAGGGCATGGTGGAGAAACTGGCTTACCAGCTGCGCGCAGAGGAATGGCTCACCTCAACGGTAACCGTCAAAATCAGGTACGCCAATTTTGATACCGAAACCAAACAGTCAAGGGTGCCGTACACCTCAGCGGATCATATTCTGACCCAGACCGTCACTGATCTCTTTGCCAAGCTCTACCAGCGCCGTATGCGCCTGCGCCTCATCGGAGTGCGCTTCAGCGGTCTGGTCAGGGGAACCTATCAGATTGACCTTTTCAATGATACCGAAGAAATGCTCTCGCTCTATCAGGCGATGGACAGGATGAAGACCCGTTACGGCTTCGATGCCGTGATGAGATGCGCCGGAGCATCTTTCAAACCCAACAATAAAGACGAAATTTTAAAACGCAAAAAATAAATCATGTACCTCAACTGCCACTCTTTTCATTCGCTGCGCTACGGCACTATTCCGCTGGATGATCTGATCAGACAGGCAGCCCAGTGCGGTGTGACGGCAGCGGCCTTGACCGATATCAATACCGTTACGGGGATTTATGATTTTATAAAAGGCTGCCAGGCTCTAGGCATAAAACCGCTTGTAGGGATAGAATTCCGCTGCAGACATAAATTCCGCTATATCGGCCTTGCCAAAAATGCTGCAGGGCTTGCCCAGATGAACCGGTTTCTGACCGATCATAATTTCAGCGGCGCTCCTCTTCCCCAAAAGGCTCCGTCTTATGAATCGGTTTATTTTGTCTATTCGCTGGAAAATGCACCTGCGCAGCTCAGCGAAAATGAATTTATCGGCATCCAGCCTGACCAGCTCGGCAGGCTTTTTATGCCTGAGCTTAAAAAGAAGATTTCCAAGATGGTTATCCTGCAGCCGGTGGTGTTCCGCACCAAAAGGGAATATAACCTCCACAGGATTCTGCGCGCAGTCGACCTCAATGAACTGCTCTCAAAACTCGGACCCGAGGACTGCTGCAGAAAATCAGATATGATGATTCCCGAAGCTGAACTTATTGGGCAATATAAAGACTATCCGCAGATTATTGAGAATACTCGATACATCATTGAGAACTGCAATTTCAATTATGATTTCGAGAGTCCGAAAAACAAAAAGCATTATACCAAAAATAAAGCGGGAGACATTGCCCTTCTGACCACCCTTGCCGAAGAAGGTCTGGTATGGCGCTACGGACGGCATAACGCCGAAGCAAAAGCGCGTGTCGAGAAAGAGCTAAAAGTAATCAATGATCTTGAATTCAGCGGCTATTTCCTCATTACCTGGGATATCATACGCTACAGCAACAGCCGGGGTTTCCTCCACATTGGAAGAGGCTCGGGCGCCAACAGCATAATTGCCTACTGTCTGGGAATAACGGACATCTGCCCTCTGGAGCTTGATCTGTATTTTGAGCGGTTTCTGAATGAAAACCGCAAGAGCCCTCCCGATTTCGATATCGACTGGTCGTGGAAAGAGCGTGATGTGATCCTGAAATACATCTTCGACCGTTATGGCTATGAGAATGTGGCGTTCTGCGGCACGAATGTGGAATTCAAATACCGCTCGATTTTCCGCGAGGTCGGCAAAGTTTTTGGGCTTCCGAAAGACGAGCTGGATATGCTGGCCAAAAATCCCATGAAGCTCCACCAGACCAACTCCATAGTCAAACTGGTGCAGGAATACGGGATGATGCTCGAAAAATATCCCAACATGCGCAGCATGCATTCCTGCGGAATCCTAATCTCGGAAGACCCGCTGACCAATTACACGCCGCTGGAAATGCCGCCGAAAGGTTTTCCCATTGTCTTGTTTGATATGCATACGGCTGAGGATATCGGTTTTGACAAATTTGACATTCTCAGCCAGAGAGGCATCGGACATATTGATGATACCGTGAAAATAATTGAACAGAACAGAGGTATTCGCATCAATATCCGCGACACTAGAATATCAAAAAACGAGCAGTCCGCAAACGTATATCTTGCAGAAGGACGAACCATAGGATGCTTCTACATTGAAAGCCCGGCGATGCGCGGACTGCTGCGCCGTCTGAAATGCGATAATTATAAAACGCTTGTAGCGGCATCATCGATTATCCGCCCGGGAGTGGCACAGTCCGGAATGATGAAGGAGTATATCTTCCGCCATAACAACCCGTCAAGATTTGAATATTTCCATCCGGTCTTTGAAAAGGAGCTCGGAGAAACCTACGGCATTATGGTGTATCAGGAAGACGTGATCAAAATTGCCCTGCATTATGGCGGGCTCTCAGCTGCCGACGGAGATATCTTAAGGCGTGCCATGTCGGGAAAAGGACGCTCAAAAGCGGCGCTTCAGAAAGTAAAGGACGATTTCTTTATTGCTGCTGCCGCAAAAGGGCATCCCGAACAGCTGAGCCAGGAGATCTACCGCCAGATCGAATCCTTTGCGGGCTATTCTTTCTGCAAGGCGCACTCTGCCTCCTATGCCGTGGAGAGCTATCAGAGCCTTTATCTGAAGGTGCACTTCCCTATTGAATTTATGGTTGCCGTCATAAATAATCAGGGAGGATTTTACCGAACTGAAATCTATGTGCACGAAGCCAGAATGGCCGGCGCTGTTATCCATACTCCCTGCGTGAATAAAAGCAGATTTGAAACCGCGCTTTACAGTAGCGATATTTATCTGGGATTTATGCACCTGCAGGGCCTTGATTCCAAACTATCGCAGTTCATCGCTTTTGAGCGCGAGAGAAACGGCATTTATAAATCACTCGAAGATTTTATAAACAGGGTTCCAATGGGAATTGAGAATGTGAAAACCCTTATTTTTATAGGCGCATTCCGTTTTACGGGAAAAACCAAAAACCAGCTCCTGGTGCAGGTAAGCCTTCTGATGAATAATTTCAAGCCCGAAAATCGCGGACTTATGCTGATTCAGCAGCCCGCCAAAGAATTCAAGTTGCCTGTCCTGGAGCGCTCGGTATTTGAAGATGCCTTCGATGAAATCGAGCTGCTGAATTTTCCGGTTTCCTGTACCGTGTTTGATCTGCTTCAGACCAGACACCGCGGGGACGTGATGGTCAGGGATTTATTAAAATACCATAAAAAACAGGTCCGCATGCTGGCCTACCTGATCTCGACAAAACAGGTGCCGACCAAAAGGGGCAATATGTATTTCGGGACATGGATCGATCATGAAGGAGCCTATTTTGATACAGCGCATTTTCCGGACAGCCTTGTAAATAATCCCTTTCAGGGAGGAGGATGCTACCTACTTTTGGGAACAGTTGAAATTGACTATCATTTTCCAACAATCACAATTTCAAGAATGGCAAAAATGCCTTTCATCCCCGATCCCAGATATTCGGACTCGGAAAAAAGGTATACCACACAGTACAATATCAAACAGGATGTCAGCAGCACCCACCGCCAGCCTTATCCGCAGGAGCACGAAATCAATCTCCCGCGCCACAGAATGAAATTTTAGACTTTTATTTATGTAAAGTCCTTACAATGAATTAATTTTGATAGAGAAGCAAGAAAAGGAAAAGAAAAATAAACATCCAGCACATCAGTTTTCTGCTGTTTCTTTTCCAAAGCATTTGCTTACGATGCTCATTTTCTTTTACAAGCCTTTCAATACGCTTGATGTCTATTGGGTAATATTCCATAAGATCGTTTTGTCAAATTTAAGCGCAATTAAAAAGACAAAAGCTCTGCAAAGGCCATATTTGTATCAGGATAGGACATTTTTAAAACAGCTTAAAAACGGAAAATTATGTGTTATTACACCCAGCAGAATGCTTCGATAGAAAATCTAAAAAGACGTTTTAACGCGGAACTCGACAACGAGGAGACCTTTCTGCAGTCGGATTTCATAAACGGGTTCTCCCATCCAAATATCCCTGTGATACTGGATTCCTCTCCGCATCTAATCACAACGGATTATACTTGGGGACTTCTGCCTTCCTGGGCAAAAGACATTGAGTTCAGGAAAAACACCCTTAATGCCCGCATTGAAACCATTGATGAGAAAGCATCATTCAAAAATATAACCCATAACCGATGCCTGATAATCGCATCTGCCTATTACGAATGGCATTGGAATGATGAGAAGGGAAAAAGCAAAGACAGATATCAGATCAACTCGCAGGATGATGAAATCTTCACTTTTGCAGGTTTGTATTCCTCATGGACTGATCCCCTAACGGATGAGATTAAAAATACCTATACCATGGTAACGACAAAAGCCAACAGACTAATGGACTTTGTGCATAACCATAAACACAGGATGCCGATCATGCTCAAAAAGCAGGATGAAACAGCTTGGCTGGATCAGTCTGTGACTATTAACGAATTTGCCTATCCCTACGAAGGAAACTTAATCGCGCTTCCGTCAAATTAATACCAATTTTATGAAACAGGGTATCGATTTTTTTAATGGAATGAGCACCGAAGATCTGCATGAGAGATTTATGCAGAAGCTGTATTCAAAGACCGAATTCATACAATACAATGACCCTGATGACTTTTTCGATCCTGAGCAGGAATACGGGAATCACATTACCCAGTGCATTTCTGAGGAAAGAGACTTTATAAGACAATTAATTCGTAAATCTTTAGCAGAAGCTGGCATAAAATTGACAGATGATCAGGTAGAAGAAATGGTGAAGCAGAAAAGAGAGGAAATTAACCTACTAACAGGATCAGCAATCGAAGACTATATTGAAAAGGTATCGGTAACCTATATTGATCCTATCTGTGAATTTAAACAAAAATTTCTTTTGCGGAGATTGGTTAGTAGATTTTGGAAGTTTATAAAATCGTTAAATACAAAATAAAACGACAGAACGCGGACAGCTGAACAAATCAATTTTGTAAGGATGTTTTACGGCATCCTTCATTGCATTGCCGCTGGCTGCGCGATGGTGTTGTAAGTGTTGTATCTGACAGCCATGTCAAATATTTCCTGATCGTAAAAGTTCCAAAACCTTGTCTTTTTCAACTCACCGAAGATGTAGTTCAATTACCTTTCCAAGTTCTTATAGGGGTTGCAGAAACTCTCAGCAAAGATGCTGTAGCTTTACCCTATCTAATTGAGGTAGTTTCAAATAACGGTCTTGCATTTTTCAATGGCTTTCATAAGTTATTTTTTTAAGTTTAAAAATCTTATTTGTGCTTTTCACAAATCACCCTCCTGCCTTAAAACTTGTTTTCAAAAAAAACGGAAAAAAGAAAGCAGTCTGTCCCACATTTGGATTTGAAAGGTCATCATGGTAACTGGCAAAATGAAAAAACAATTCCTGTTTACGGATTCTCGTAATAACCTAAATAAATTAATTCCGAGATTTGCCATTATGCAAATATTATATTGTCAATAGTCTGGAATTATCCAAAGATTCACTATGCCACAAAAAAAAGCATCGGACATAAACAAGGAGTCACTGCGAAGAAGAAAAAATTTATAACAAAAAAATCAAAGCAGAAGCTAATTAACGTATTTACACCTAATATGCATGTTTGAAAATTCCTTAAATTTAGAACCATTAAAGACCAAACAGACCAACATAAATAAAGTTAAAACACCATGAACAGCAATCTTTCAAACAGAGGTTCCCAGTGGCGAAAATGGGATCTTCACATACATACTCCATACTCAATTGAACAGGATTACGGCGGCTACAGCACCGAAAATTGGGACCGATTTATAAACGAACTCGAGAACCTCCCTCTAGAAATAAAAGTTTTAGGAATCAACGATTACATTTTTCTTGAAGGATACAAAAAAGTCCTGAAAGAAAAAGCAGCCGGAAGGCTAAAGAATATTGATTTGCTACTACCGGTGATCGAACTGCGTATAGATAAATTTGGAAACCTTAATAAAGATGATGCTTTCAAGAGAGTCAATTTCCATGTCATTTTTTCACCCGAATTAAGCCCCGAAGCAATCGAAGGCCAGTTTCTGAACAGTCTGACTTCCCTTTACAAGCTTGAACACGACTCTGAAATAACAGATGCCGATTGGGGAGGCGTTATTACAAGGGAAAGCCTACAGCAGCTTGGAGAAAAATTAATGGCATCATCGGGAGGGAAACTTAACGGCAGTCCGCTTCACATTGGATTCAATTCATTCAATGTGAGCTACAGCGACCTTCTGATAAAACTTCAGAATCCCCAGCTCCAGGGTAAATTCATTACCGCGGTCGGAAAAACAGAATGGGATGCATTGAGATGGGATGCATCACCCGCTGAAAAGAAAACGGTAATCAACAATTGCCATCTGGTTTTTTGCGCGTCGCCAACAGTTGGAGAAGCAGCAAAAGCGAAAGCCAAGCTTATTGAACAGAACGTTAACTCCAATCTGCTGCACTGCAGTGATGCCCACGGCTATGCAATGCCAGAAGGTAAAACAGCTCCAAAGAAATTAGGTCACTGTTTTACGTGGATTAAAGCAGACACTACTTTTGAAGGTCTAAAACAGATTATCCACGAACCTGAACAGAGAGTCCGTATTCAGAATGATGAACCCGACCAGAAAGAAGACAGTCTGGTTATTGAAGAGGTGCGATTCGTTTCGGACAGCAATCTGTTTACTCCTGAATCCATATTACTAAATAGCGGTCTTAATGTAATTATCGGGGGAAAATCATCAGGCAAGTCAATCCTCTTGTATAACATCGCACGTACGCTTCTTACCGATAGGGCCATTTTAAAAACTGACGATAAGAAATACCGCTATGAATTTGGTACAGGTTTTGACTTTATAGTGAAAATGAGATCTGGCCTTGAGGAATCAGTTCATCGAGATGATCTGACACCGAGCATACTGTCAGAAATAAAATATATACCGCAAAACTATCTTTCAAAACTTGCAGAACCAGAGAATAAAAAGGGAAATGAACTTCAAAAATTAGTGAGAGGTTTACTCTTAGAAGACAGCCTTTCTAAATATAAATATCAGGATTTTATTAATATTGTCACATCCAACGACAGCAAAAGGGAACTTATCATCAATAGCTACTTTGACATAAAAGCAAAACTCTTATCACTTAACGCTGATCTGTTAAGTAAAGGCAGTGAGGAAGCGCTAAACAAGAGCGTCAAAGACAATGAAGAAAAAATCACAAAGCTCAAGGAGAGCATTGGAATGAAGCCAGAAGACATTAGCAAATACAACTTATACAATGAAGAGCTTCAAACCATAAATATTGAAATTAATAGCCTCAGAGCTGATCATTCTAAATTAATAAATTTTAACACCGAGGCAAAGAGCATCTTAAAGGAACTTGCATCCAAAAGAAATCTTGCATTGCAGGCTTTCGAAGTCCCAGCTGTCAAAGAATTCTATGAGAATTTTTATGTCGGCATAGACGAAGTTTACCGCAGTTTAGAGCAATTGGAAGTAAGTGTCAAACTGGATGAGAACCGCCATTTTGTTGATCAGGACAATATTTTTAACCGCATATTCAGTTCCAAAGTCCAACGCCAAAACGAACTGCTGGAACTCCTGAAGCCGTTTCTGAAAGATGCAGAGATTAAAAAGCAAATTGAGGAACTGGAGAAGATTGTACAGGAATATAAGCAAAAACTGAGCGTCATCAGCCAGCTTAAAACCGAAATCAAGAGCTGCAGAGAAGCCCTGAGCGACGAAATAGAAAAAGTATTTTCGGTCTACAGAGCGTCGCATGATGAGTATATCAAAATAGTGCACGAAATCGGAAAACGAGCGGGAAAACTCAAGGATGAAAACCTAACTATTAAGGGCATTCCAAGATTTAATTTTCCTAAACTCAGAAAAAAAATACTGGAAATAAGTGACGGAAGAAGAGGCAGTTACCAAGAATATGCAACTTTTGCAGAGGAGGCTACTGCAGTTTCTGATTATAATCTTGAAGCACATATTGATGAACTGAAGACAATTTTTTCGAAAATAGAAGCAGGCGAATACTTTCTAAACAGCAAAACTGACCAAAAAAACGCCATTAAGATCCTGCTTGATGATTACTTTTTTGATTATTGGGAGGTAACATATGATTCAGATACACTAGATAAAATGTCAACCGGAAAAGCAAGTTTTGTAATCCTTATGCTTATTATTGGCTTAAGCGAATCTCCTGCACCTATACTAATTGACCAGCCAGAGGACAATCTGGATAATCGTTCCATAACTAAGGATCTCGTTTCCTACCTAAGAAATAAAAAGCAGGACAGGCAGATCATCCTAGTTACCCATAATCCAAATATTGTTGTCAATGCGGATGCTGAAAACATTATTGTTGCTAACCAGAAAGGCCAGAATGACGTCAAAACCTCAAGTATTTACCAATTCGACTACATAAACGGTTCTATTGAAAATTCATTCCCTAATAAATCCGATGAGAAAAATATACTTCTCAGTATGGGCATTAGAGAACACATAGCCGATATAGTTGAAGGAGGAAAAGATGCATTCAAAAAAAGAGAAAAAAAATATGGATTTAAAAACACGGTCTAATCAAGAGTAAAGTCGCAGCAATGTCCGCCAATGACGAATTTTCTTTTAAACGTTAATTCGCTTCAGTTATTTTTATGCGATTTCGACTCCCTTAAAGACTGAACAGAATCCAGCATTATCTGACTCGCAACTTTTTTTCAATTGCGAAGAAGAATTTAATTCAAAATACCACACGGTAACTATTTAGCACTAACCTACTAATATTATCCATCATATGTCTGATAAATCAATCGAGATCAGCAAAAATTATATAGAAAAGACTGCTAATGAGAAAATACTTGGCACATTAAGAGATCTGTTTGTGCTTAAAAATCTCGATTTAGGAGAAAATAAAACAGACTCGAGCCAGGACTGGGGTACTGATTTTTATATTGAAGTTATAAACAAACAAATAAAAAGAGAGCTTCTATTTTTAATTCAGTGCAAGGGAACCAACGGAAATATTAGTATAAAGAATGACAATACATTTTCATGGCAAATGTCGATCCGACATGCCAATTATTATTACCATGAACTTTCAGAACCTCTTATATATTTTGTCTGCGATATCCAGACAAAAATAGTTTATTGGTATCCTGTCCAGATCGATCACAATCTCGAAGACAGGATAAAGGAGCAGATCAAACTAGACATACAATCTCTTCAGGTGTACATTCCTGCTTCTAATGTACTCTGCGAAGAGAATTTTGAAAGATTTCTGGCTGACCTTGAAATTTCCAGAAGAACACAGATTCATAAAAACAAGATAAAAATCAATAATACATCCAATTATGATGAAATCCTTAAAATCGGAAGCGAACTAAATATTATTGACGCGTTCGATAAAATATTAAACCTCTATCAGGGCATTAATGTTTTTCCAACCTATATTATCGACAAAATACTATCGTTCCTCGGCAGAGGCACGTCATTATATGGAGAAACCTTAACGACAAACAATGAAATTCTATTTGAATTATTTGAAAATCTGAACCTAAAAAATAATAAGATTTTCCTAAATAAGAAAATTACGCTCTATAATAATGTAGCTGATATTCAAAAAAAACTGCATAGGATTCTGGATTTTTTTGAATTGAATTTAATAACACATATTGAATGGAGAGGTACAGCCCAAAAGCCAGCGGACCGTCTTTGCGTTCACGATCTTTTTTTTAATGGCAAATGCCAATGCGAAAGATGCACCTATAAAAAACTCAATCTAAGAAAAACTGAAAAACTGCTAAATTCTTCACCCTCTGATATGAGTTTTGAAAGCAGGCTGAAGAAAGCCTATACCTTATTTCTTATAAATGACTATGAAAGCTCTTACAGGCAATACAGCAGTCTACTTAAAGAAATTAGAATTACCGAACATCCAGGCGTTTATATTGTTGCCAAATATAATCTCCAGCAGCTGAATATACATTTCAATAACAACCTTACACCTAACAGAGCTGAGATCTTAGAGGAGCTTAAGAATCAAAATTTTATTCTAGATGAAATTTTAATCCCGGGATATTTCCATGATGTACTGAAATTAATCAAGGAGAACCGGCTGGTTCCCAACAGTATCTTAACAGTTGACGATACCTTGACCGAAATCAGAAATTTGTGGAATAGCGACCAGCTTGGGGGAAGCTCCAGCAACAGTTTTGACCGCACATTGGTCATTGACTTTTTGCGAGCTTATAATTTTATAGAATTCAATCTGCTGATCTACAATGAGTATAAAGAGTTTGAAACGCTAGTAAGCAAAGCCCTCGAGGGCATATTTGCCCTCTATTCCATACAGAATGCCAGTTCAACAAAGTATAAACATTTTGGGCATTCCATTATCAATATGTGGCTTTTTCACGCCGATCCCCGCCAAGCACATAAACTGATAAAAAAATACCGCCTAAAGATTCTAGCACTAGAATCTACTAAGACTGTCTGCAATGAACTTTCAATGTACTGCAGCAATTTAATAACGTCTGCTGATTTGATCCAACAGCGTTTTAAGGATAAAAATCATTCCCATAACAGAAAAATTGCTAGGATCATTGAGAATTACCTGCTAATCATATCGATGATCCAGACCGATGATGAAACAAGAAATATACTTCTGAGCAAATACATAACGCTAGTCCAAAAACTGGACCACTGGTATTTTACTGCTTTTGAATACCTCACCTTTTTTCTGGATAATGTCCAAAATATCACTTCTGAAAATATAAAAAAAATAATCCTGCTTATGTTAAAGCATGAAAGATACACTTATGATACTTTCTCGCTGGCTGTTTCGCGTTATTGTGAAAAATATCCAGCTGGCAGATCATTGGAAAATGAACTGAAAAGTCTGTTTGCAGTAGAAAAATTTAATCATGAGGATTTTTGCAAAAACAATAAATTTTCAGAGCTGGTATTTTTAATACCTAAATTGACCAAACCTACCCAAAACAGGATAAAAAAGGGAATCCTAAGCAAACTGCATGCAAACTTCAGCACAAGCATTTATTATTCCTTTACGGTCTATGACATTATAGATTTTGACGCTGCCCTTTTGGAAAAATACATTGAAAGCACCCCAGATTATACCCAAGAGCCCTACAGCAGGAATTTCCTTGGAACAAGAAAAGAATTAAGAAATTATCATTTGGATAGACTCATCAGTCTGATCTTTAAATTCGATCTGGAATTTACATCGGAAATACGCAGCCTATCTTGCAGAGCTGCAGGCAGCGACTACTATGACTGGCTGATGAATATGGAAACCTACAATTATGAAAACTTTAATATCTACTGGGTATTATATAATAAAACCGCCTATTATTTAAAAGCATTTAAAAAATGCAAAATACTTAAGGCACATCTCGCAGCGGGACTCAAGGAAAATTATATTGAAGGAGTGGCAAAAGTATATTTAACAATAACATCTTAAAAATCAGTATGGCAGTATGGCGGGAAGCTTAAAATAATTCTTTTACTTAAATATTTCAGTGAAGTTAACCGCTTTTACCTTCAGCCGACAATTCCGCCCGATTTGCTATTTTTATAAAATGAGAAATATAACAATGTTTAAAGTACAGCCATGAGATTGCCCGAAAATTACTTTACCGACAGCAAAATTAAGTCATTGAGCTCCCGCTTGGAAACAGTTGCAAAGGATCCGCATTGCTCTCGAATCTATGTTGGCTCTTCCGTTAAGTCCGAGAACCTAAAATTCAATCTTACAAGTCTGCTTTCAAATATCATCTTAAAAGTTCAACTGAGCAAAAGAGAAAAAAAAGATTTTATGCAGATCATTGAACTGTACAACTCAGAAAACAAGACTGAAGTCCAATACCAAGATTTTACAGCTATTAACTGGATTGTCGAGGTAAATCAAGAAATTGTAATACCCGAACTCTTAAGAACTTCCATATTCAGAAAGAGCTACACGAAAGAGGAAGGTAAAACGACAACAACAAGCCCTGATCTACAACACTTTATATCCATTCTAGAATTGTATCATGAGCGATTTTATAAAGAAAGAAAACTGCTTATATCAACAAAAGAGCTAAACGAAATTTTGAAAAAGGCCCACGAGTCTATAAATATGCAATTTCTATTAGAAAAAGGCATTATTGCAAGAACAGAAGATCCCAAAAGCTACCAATGGAAAGATTCCAACCAATATGTCCGTCACCTTGGCACCGAAATCGGCGCTACTTTATGGGCTGAATTTGGCGGTGAGGCTGCGGAATATGAATCTTTCAGGCAATATTACACACTGATCCGGTCAGTAGGGATATGGCCTACAGATCTTAAAAATTTCCTTACACGTAATAGCTGCAGCAATTTAGTAAAACTTGCGGTAAAATATTTATACGATCAGCAGGATCTTGCACAATCTGCATCTGAATTTAGAAAAATATGGCTCAACGCCTCTGACTACTATGACAGAGGAATTACAGCCGAAATTCCATCAATAGAATTTAATTATAGTGACACCTTCACTTTTATAAATAGCGTAAAATGGGCGGAACGACAATTTCCAGATATTTTTGATTATCAATCTAGCAGAAATTACTTTCTGCTGCTTGTAAATGTTATTATAGAAAATGAACCAGATCATCCCAGACCGCATCAATCGATATTAAAGCTACTAGAAGAGCTAAATTTTCCAATCGTGGTATGGAACATATATGAGCGAATCCCGAAGCACTATCCGGAGCTGATCCCCTCACTCTTGCGTGACACGAATCTTGTACCCCTGGCTTTCCGGCTGATTGATAAAATCACTATAAATGAAAATTACCAGTCTGAAGATTCCGATGAACAGAAATACAGACTAAATAGTGAAGAAATCAATGCGTACTGGATGGAAATGTTTGCAATTTTTCTTGACAAAGCAGAAGCAATTAACTACGAAAAAGAAAAAATGGGCATCGTGCTGTCAAGAATCCTTGGTGACCTTGCATTAAAAATATTTACCAGCGAAGGGCAGACCAGAAACAATTGGAGAGATCATCTTAAGTACAGAAAAAGATATGATACAGTCATTAAAAAACTAAGCGTTTTAAGGCTTTCAAATTCATTCTCCGGCAAAGATGCAGTAAATCCCCGCATTATTTTCCACTTCCTACCTTCAATGACCAAATATGTGATGGAACAGCTTTCAATAAATGAAGTACCAAATAATGGCTATCTCAGAATCAAATCCAGCTGGACCGATTTGGGTATTGAAATTCTTAAACTGCTTAATCTGCGAACTTCAGAGGCAGAAGTCGGCAAAGAACTGAGCCGTGTTTTACAGGACAGTGGCAGCAGCCTGACTCTAGCTCTTAGAGATTACCTAGTTTACTATTACACGGTTAAGGAATTTGATACAAAAAACTTCTATGGACAAGAAGCGGCCAGATGGAATGCTTCACGCACAGATCGCGAATTTGGCATAGAAATTATTGATTGGGGCTATCTGATTACTTGTATGGAAAGTGAATCAATCCTTGAAGGGATTAACGACACCATTATCGGTTCTCTAAACTTTTTAAAAAAAGGCGATAAATATGATAAGCAGAATATAGAGCAGGCCACCAAGCTCAAACTTTACACCAAGTCCCTGCTGCTTGCGTTTCTTGCTATAAGCGAAAAGAAAAATGAATATGAAATATATGGCTTGCCGGCATTGTCCGCCTTACAAAAGCTGGAAAAGTGGATTATGCAATATGCGCTTCGATATTCTGTGCAAGATATCTCCAATAGCAGAACCGATATTTTCAATGAGCTTTACAATAGTTTTGGCTACCACCAATATCATACTCATCTGAGTGACCTGCTATACAGATCCGTACCTTATTTCAAAACCGATACCCAGGAAAAATTCGTTGCTGATTATGTCACTCAGAACAATGATATATCGCGCTTGCTAGCGGCACTCAATTTAATCGATCAAAAAAATCTCCAGGACATCATCTCCGAGAGAATAAATCAAATTGATGTAGCCCAATACATATCTTCAAAGTTTATGATAACGGATCTTGAATATGCATTAAGAGAAGCCATAGTTTCTGATAATCACTGGCAACTGGCAGAACAGTTTCTTCTAAAAATTCAGAACCACTATAACAAGCTCAAAGATACATACCAGAAGGCTGAAGATTTTCTATTTGAGATAAATCTTCTGCTTGCCTTCAGACAAAATAATTTTGATAAACTGAAAAGCATGCTAGTGCCTGAAAAAAAATATAGAATTGAGGGGGAAAATAAGAAAGGTAGAGACCTGAAGAGCTATTTCATTGCACTATTTTATATCTACAACGATAAGACGTACGACAAAGCCATCAGACTTCTACATAAACTGCAGGCGGATGATCCAAAAAACATTCGGTATGCCTTTCAGTTATATCGCGCACAAACCCTTAAAGCTATAGATTCATAATGGACATAAAACTACTTCATCAAGCACGTGAGGCTTGGAATAATACCCTGGGATTGCTTTCTGAAGAGGAAAAAGAAGCACTGGGTGAATTCCGGGACCAAATTTTAATGACAGACCTGCATCATCTTGATTTCAAAAAGGATGCGATAGAGTTTACCGCTATTGTGCGCCAATTATCCAAAAGCAGCCTCTACAATCAGGAAATTATTCCTGTAATTTACAATTATTATACTGATGGTGACCATCACGAAATGGCTTATGAGTACATACGAAATGCTGAAAAACATCTGAATATTATAAAGGAAACAATACTTCCTAAAATTCGGTTGCTGATAAATGATGCATTTTCCGCTAAACTTGAGGGCAGTCTCCAAAATAGCTTTTCCAATATCCTTAGCCTTCCTCCAGATGTCCTGGTGAGAATTGTTCCGGGAATTCTTAATGACAAAAGGGTTTTAAGCGAATTCATTTTGAATGAATTCATTCAGGCAGCAAGAATTCTTAAGGAAAAAATAGACGGATTGAGCGAAATCAAATCTGAAGATAAATACAATGATCTGCTTTTAGCCTTGCTCAGGCTCAGGTTGCCTGTCTGGGGATGGGAGATTTCGGATCAAGCCAGGACAGGAAAGTCACCAACAAAAAAAGCGGCCGGAGAGGTTGACCTCACTATTAAGGCAGGTGGGAATACCATCGCTTTATTTGAAGCTTTGGTTCTGAGTAAAAGAAATCGAATATATACACAGAAGCATGTAATGAAGACTACAACATATGCTAGCTTCTTGGACAGGTATTATATGCTAATCTACTATACAGGCAAAACTGCTGATTTTGATAAGACATGGGAAAACTATAAGAATGACGCTTCGGCCACTTCCTTTGCAAAACAGTATAAATTTAACACTGTGAAAGGATACGAGGATCTTTCTGCAAAATTTCAAAATATCAATACGCTGAAAATAGCCAAATCGTTTCACGGCAAAACGGAATATTTCCATTTAATGATTGATCTTAGCCGATAAAAAATTCTGAAACATTTAAAGCAGAAATTCCATCAGTCTAGCTGATATGACAATAATCAATTAAATTAAAATCTACAATGTTTTCAAAACCAATAAATAGCAGCCTGAAAATTAAAGTCAATACAATCCTAAAATCAGCAAAAAGAAAAGCCGATAAAGCTTTTGCTGAAAATATCGCATCAAAAGCAAAAGATTTGGACGATTTTGAAAGCCTAAAAATAATTGATAGGGAATATAAAGCTTTAAAGAAGAAGATTAAAAGATCGGATTACCCATTTTATATTGAAAACAGCAGTACGCCGGAATGGCTCCTTACGCAATTTGCCAGCCGAACCTATCTGCTAAATATCGACGAGAGCAGTGAGTTAGAAGAGGCAATATATCTTGGAAAATACAGAAGCAATATAAGTAAAAATATAGTGAAGATATTGAAAAAGATTCCGAGCTATTCTTATGAGCAGTTCGTAAATGGTGAAGTCTGCAGGTTTTTCCTATTTTTCAAGGAATATAAAAATATAGCTGAAGATGATTACTACAAAATAATAAAATGGCAGTCTGAGAAAATAATCAGCATTATAAGCTATGAAAGCTCAATGCTGATAAAAAAAATTCAAATCCACTGCCAAAATATAGATAGGCCTGAATTGTTTATCTCATCACAAAGAGCCATTATTGAGGAGCTCTTCACCTACAATGGATCCAGCGCATGCGAAATTAAAAATATACTCTCGAAGCTGTATATCTTTCAGGATTTTAATTTTGAAAACTTTGAGAATGTTACATTGCTTGAGAATTTTAAAATTTACAAAAATGAAGAATTTCACTGGCACAAAGCGGATTATAATATGATTAAGCCTATAGCGGATTATCTTTTATTAAAGCCCGAATCTATTTTCACAAATGATTTTTTAGTTTTTCAGACCATTGATAAAATTGCCGTATGGTTCAGCCAGATACTCAAAGGAAGGGATATTCAAAATGATTACATCGTTCCCGATTATGCTAAAGAATTTGACAAGGTTAAAAATGAAGCACAAGAAGAAATAGAAAGGATTTCAGATCTACTGTATGATTTTATTAACGATGAAACGAATACCGAAAAAGAAATTAAAGACTATTTCCTAAATCTTTATGATAGCTACAGAATAAGATTAAATAATATAAAAGACAAAAATGTACTGCAGGTTATTTCCAATGATAAAGAACATATTCTTATCGATTTTTATACAACGAATGCTTTCTTCAGTAATGATTTGGAAAAGGTCTCAGAACACATTAAAGAGCTAATGGTTATACATGAGTTATCTTGGGAAATTCTGGTGGCATACAATAATTTTTTTGATACAAAGAACATATATGATACACAGGATTACGGCGTTTCAGATATTACGATGCTATTAAACAAAATGGTATTGAATAAAAAACTTTATAAAGCCAGTAAAAAGGCTATGGATGATTTTTTTCTGCATTTTCAAAAATATAGCCTGCCTTTCGATTATCATATTAAAAATGTTCAGGAACTATTAGTTAGTGTTTTTTCCATCGCATTGAAAAACCTTCAGGAAATTTTAGATGATGCAGAACCGACAAATAAAGTTATATTTCTTCAAAGCAGAATCAAAGAGATAAAACAGCGTGAGCTTCAATTCAAACAAATTGAAAGTGAATATATTATTGATTCCAGTAGATTTAGATATACTGAACTTCTCAAGGAATTCTTAATGATTGAAGCCGACTTCCTAAAAGAGACCATGACTATTAGAAATATTCTTCCTGCTCCCCAGATACCACCCAAATTAGATCTAACACCCACCTTCGAAAACATTGTAAGCAGGGAACATCAGATTTTTATAAGCCAAATGATGGAAGACTTATGCATTACGCTTAATGGCAAATCTGTTATTAGTGAAAGAAAAAAAGGTGCAATCCGCGGAATTGTAGAGGCTCTGAAAGAAAACAGGATTCTTCCCGATAAAAGTCTCGAGAGCCTATGCAGAATAATTGGCAATAAAATAAATCTTGATATAAACTCCAAACTTGACTTTTCCAATATTTCCGAAAAATATAGAAAAGAGGCTTGTCGCTATATTGCTCAGAATTATCGGGGCTAATATAATTTTTATAAGGTCTTAGCCCGCCAACCTTATAAGATACTATCCATAACTAAATATTTGCACCATTAACAAATAAAAAAAAAAGTTATGATTATAGTAAATTTAAAAGTGAAAAAGTATTTTAATTTGAAAGCGCAAATTGGAAAAAGCGTTGTAGAGATTACTATTAAAATTGGACAACCTATGGCCTTAAATTGTTACATATTATGCATCATTTGTCGTTGTTACGATCTTTCTTGGGCTACAATAAACAGCCTGCCGTTCTTATGGCGAATTGTACTAAAATTGTGGCATTGCAGCCATGTATTTTTTCAATAAAAATTTTAAATGCGCAAAATGGCAAATAACCCTGTAAAAATCCATTATCGCGACATAATCATAAAAACTCCTACAAGTTAGCCAGCATTTGAAATGCCATTTGTCTTGGCTAAAAACTGAAACAGAATATAAGTATTTTTCCTTTATTTGAAAAACAAGCATTGTATCACTTGGAAGGACACAGGCAAGCTATTCAAAAATAACTGTAAATTATGCCGTCTGTTTTGCATAGAACCAGTATAATAATATAGCAAAACAGCTGCTATAAATTTAAGCTTACTTCGGTTTTGAACCCTATACTTTATTTCAGTTAAGCAAAAGTACAGAGATCCTATCGATATTGAAAAATTAAAATATGCAGAATATAATATTCTTAGCTAAAATAAAAATGTACAGAAATCACACTAAGAGATTAACAAAATCAAGGTTCACTTCAATTTTGAAATGTAAAATAGATCTTCAATATTTAATAAGAAGCAGTAATTTCATTATTGTTTAGGGCCTATATTCAAAAACATCTTTCAGCCCGACCTGCCCTTTTTCTTTAACGATTTTCCCTAATATGATCTTTGTGTAAGGAGTACTTAGAGCCTTGCAGAGATACTTTATATTCTGTTCATTTCTTTCAAAAGGTATCAGTGCCGCAAGCTCTAATCCAATTTGCGTAAGAGACAATATAGCGACGCTATTTTGCTTTTCATGCGCGGCAGTGGTTACCTGTATTCCGGTATCTCCAAATTCATAAAACATTAGGGCGGGAAATTCTAACGCGGGAAAATGCAACCCTATATTAGGCCCGCTTGAAAGCAGCCCTATTTCATACATCAGCAGAATTTCTGAGTACGGAATATTAAAGTACCCTTCAAAAGTATTCTGCTCAATGTAGGGAATAAAATGCCCTCTGCTGTGCCTTACATTTAACTGGACAAATTTTGTAAAAATTTCAGCCTCATATTTAGTAATATTCTTTAAGAGCTCCAAAGTCCTTAAGGAGAACGATCCCGGCTTTTTTACTTCACCTGAAAGAATCTTTCCCCACAACTCCTGCATCTGCTCATTTGAAATATCTTCTGCAAGATTAAAAAATCTTGTCGTCCAGTCGGAATCAACCTTATCGGAATTAACTTCCGAATCCTGGTTTAGCTCCTCAGCGGCAATTTCAATAATCTTCTCAATATTAACCTGTTTCCTATGTTCGCGATAAACAATTTTTTGTTCCATTTCACTCATCGTTTCAAATTCAATGAGCCTGTTCTCTGCAGCGGCTTTGGCTTTCGCTTTTTCCAGTACCAGCAATTTGTAAGCTTCCGCGTCAGCTTCTTTTCTGATTGCCCGAGGTCTGTACAACGTTCCGAAACCCTGGCTGATAACTTCGATTAATTTTTCAATCGGCTTTCCTTCAAAGAATGTAATTCCTCCCATCTCCTAAAATTTTTTTTTAATAGGCACGCACTTCCTTCCAAAACTTTTAAGATTCAATTTTCACCAAAACTATCTCGCCGTCGCTGGTTAGGTTTTTCTATGATGTTAAAATCTTCGCAAACCCGTCTTAAATCCCTAAATTTTGATTTTTAATAAGTTATGCATATCAAATATAACTATTTTATTAAATAAGAAAATACAAATTTATTAATTGTCTTTAATGAAAACTATACCTGCCACTGATCTTTGTCTATCCCTGATCAAGCTTGAGTTGCCTCCAAAAGGCCACAAAAAGCTACTGCTATTTTAATAAATTTTTCCCTTTTAATCTTTGTGGCAGAATCATGGCACAATATATTTTGAACAATCAAAAATCTAGTAAAATCAAAACCTAATTAGTCAGGGTTCGAGTACATTAAAGAATAATACTTGGGACTTATAAAATTTTCAAATACATACATCGGCTGTAAGGTGCAGAATCGGTGCATTTAGATTTAAAACAATTTTAAAACATTGTATTAAAACTATTTAAACACTTAGGTTCGAATCATTACTACCATTTAAAACCAATAAGAAGTAATACTCATTAATATGCTGCAACATCTTGATAAAAGCATTTGTAGGTGATAATTTTATTTTCACAAGAAGGCACTTAAAATAACCAGAATTTGAAAATAAAAATGCAAAAGCTTTGTCTATTAGATTTTATATCGTAATATTGCAATATAAATATAAAACGATGGGAGCAACAAAAACAGATCACTTTACAGAAAGCCAGAATGAGCTTGCTGTTTTAGCCAAAGCATTAGGCCATCCTGCGCGTATTGCTATTATGGAATATTTATTGAAAGTGGATGCCTGCATCTGCGGAGATATTGTAAACGAACTTCCCCTTTCACAGCCGACCGTTTCACAGCATTTGAAAGAATTAAAGAATGCAGGACTGATTAAAGGAAGCATCGAAGGAAATTCCATCTGCTACTGCATCAATGAACCAGGACTGGAAAAGATAAAAGGCTTCTTTGAGCACATATCAGATCATTTGGCAAAGAAGAGAAGCGAATGCTGTTAATCTATAAAAATATGGAAATCAGGAAACTTTCAGACAAACACTGGGATCAGGTAAAAATAATTTACCAAAAAGGGATAGACACCGGCAATGCAACTTTCCAGACCAGCGCCCCATCATGGGAAGACTGGGACCAGTCGCATCTTAAGTCATGCCGGGTTGTGATGCAGGAAGACGGTAATGTAATTGGCTGGGCTGCCCTTACACCTGTTTCTTCACGCTGCGTTTATGCAGGGGTTGCAGAAGTGAGCGTATATGTGGATCCAGCACATTCAGGAAAAGGAATCGGGCTTACCCTTTTAAATGAACTTGTCCGCCAGAGCGAAGCAGAAGGAATCTGGACGCTTCAGGCAGGAATCTTCCCTGAGAACACGGCAAGTCTCCGCATCCATGAAAAAGCAGGTTTCAGGATACTTGGTACAAGGGAGAAAATTGGAAAACAAAATGGTATCTGGAGAGATACTGCGCTCCTTGAAAGAAGAAGCTCCGTTATTAATTAATAAAAAATATAGTCTAACTAAATATAAAAAATTATGAAACTTTCAGAAATTAAAGAAGTGCTTAAAACAGTGGAAGCTGTAAATTTTGAACTGCCGGACGGCACATTTGTACCGGAATATTTTCACGTAACTGAAGTAGGCTTGGTTACGAAAAACTTCATCGACTGCGGAGGAACAGTAAGAAAAGAAACAGTTGTAAACTTCCAGCTTTGGGATGCCAACGACTACGAGCACAGGCTTAAGCCTCAGAAACTGATCCACATCATTGAGCTTTCAGAAAAAGTATTGGGAATTGAAGACCATGAAATTGAAGTGGAGTATCAGAACACGACTATCGGTAAATACGATTTGGATTTTAACGGTAAAAACTTCACTCTGCTTAACAAGCAGACAGCCTGCCTTGCTCAGGAGCAGTGCGGTATTCCATCTGACAAGCCAAAAGTAAAATTATCTCAGCTAAATGCTGATAATGCTTCTTCATGCACTCCGGGCGGAGGATGCTGCTAATCAATAAACCATAACAGCCAAAGAACTATGTTATATCCACAAATTGAGAATACCGTTAAATCATTTGATTTTAAGCAGATCTCCGAAGATCGCAAAGCAGTCCTGCAGCCATTAATCGACTTCATTCAGACTAAAGTGGACAGCAATCTGGAAACCAGACTGAACCTAATCTGCACACACAATTCCAGAAGAAGCCATCTCTCGCAGGTTTGGGCGCAGACTGCGGCTGCCTATTACGGCATCAAAAACGTTTCATGCTATTCAGGAGGAACAGAGGCTACTGCCCTTTTCCCGATGACAGCGGAGACTTTGAAGGATACAGGATTCAGCATCAAAACCCTTTCAGAGGGATCAAACCCTGTTTATTCCATAAAATATTCAGCTGACGGGCTTCCTGTTATCGGTTTTTCCAAAACCTATGATGATGATTTCAATCCTGAAAGCGGATTTGCTGCAATAATGACCTGCTCGCAGGCTGACGGCGGATGCCCTTTTATAGCAGGTGCGGAGAAAAGAATTCCGATCACTTTTGAAGATCCAAAAATTTCTGACGGAACGCCTCAGCAGAAAGAGACTTATCTGGAGCGCAGCCTGCAGATTGGAACTGAAATGTTTTACGTATTCTCACAAATAAAAAAATAAAATGTCAGCAAATAACTGTGCACCAGCCGTCGGACGCAAAAAATTGAGCTTCCTTGACCGCTTCTTAACCCTTTGGATTTTCCTTGCTATGGCTATAGGCGTGGCAATAGGCTACTTAATTCCTTCCAGCGGAGATTTCATCAATTCTTTCTCCAGCGGTACCACAAACATTCCATTGGCAATTGGACTTATCCTGATGATGTATCCGCCTCTGGCAAAAGTAAAATATGAGCAGATGGGACAGGTTTTCAAAAACACTAAAGTCTTGAGTGCTTCTTTATTCCTGAACTGGATTGTAGGCCCTGTTTTGATGTTTTTATTGGCGCTCCTATTTTTAAGTGGATATCCTGAATACATGATTGGAGTGATCCTCATCGGTCTGGCACGCTGTATTGCAATGGTTGTGGTATGGAACGATCTGGCAGACGGAAACCGTGAATATGCAGCAGGACTTATTGCCCTTAACAGTATTTTTCAGGTGCTGCTTTACAGTGTATACGCTTATATCTTTATAACCATCCTTCCTCCCTATTTTGGATATAATGGTTTTGAAGTCAATATCAGCATTGCCCAGATTGCAGAGAGTGTGGGAATCTATTTGGGTATTCCTTTTGCTCTGGGAATCATAAGCCGTTATGCTTTGATAGCCTTAAAAGGTTCTGAATGGTTTGAGAATAAGTACGTGCCGTTTATCTCGCCGATTACACTTATTTCACTGCTCTTTACAATCATTGTAATGTTCAGCCTGAAAGGGGAACTTATTGTTCAGATCCCTATGGATGTCGTGCGTATTGCAATACCGCTTGTAATATACTTTACTTTGATGTTTGTCATCAGCTTTTTTACTGGAAAATATTTTGGGGCAGACTATTCAAAAGCGACCTCTATTGCGTTTACAGCAACCGGAAATAATTTTGAATTGGCTATCGCCGTGGCAATCGGAGTATTCGGAATAAACAGCGGACAGGCTTTTGCAGGTGTTATAGGTCCATTGGTAGAAGTCCCTGCTCTTATTGCACTGGTAAACCTTGCCTTCTGGTTCAGAAAGAAGTATTTCACGAAACAGGCAGCTGAAGCAACTGCTTAAGAAAATATGAGAATTGCAATAATATCGGATATACATGCGAACTTCCCCGCATTGGAGCAGACCCTAAAAAGTATTGAAGAGCAGAATATTGATGCTGTTTACTGCCTGGGAGATTTGGTTGGCTACAATTTATGCCCCAATGCCGTGATCAACGAGATCCGTAAAAAGCATATCCCTACCCTTGCAGGAAATCACGATGTCAAAGCTGTCGAGATACACAATGACGGTTCAAATGACATTGAAAGCTACGCATATCAGATTGTGGGTAAAGAGCAGATAAAGTATCTTTCTGCTCTTCCTGCCCATATTAAGCTTGAATACCAGACAGCCAGCAGACTTATAAAGATTCTGATGGTTCATGGCAGTCCTTACAGCAACAGGGAATATCTGCTTGAGGACAAAAATGAGAAAGATTTCACTGATATCTTTCTTGATTCCAACACAGATATTCTTATCTGCGGACATTCCCATCTGCCTTATCATCGCATATTGGAAAACCCCAATAAAAAAGGCAGTTATTTTCATGCCATTAATGCAGGCTCGGTTGGAAAACCAAAAGATAGAAATCCAGACTGCTGTTATGCGGTGATAACCATTGAAAAAAGCAGCAATCTTTCCAAAAAAGACGGTATTAAAGTGGAATTCATAAGAGTTCCTTATGATATTGAAAAAGCAGCCCGTGCTATTGAAGAAAGTCCGCTCCTTGACGTTTACGCGTTTATGCTGAGAAAAGCATATTAATGTATAGAAATAAAACCTGCTATGGAAAGTTTTAAATTATTTTTAAAGGGCATCGTGCCTCTCAGCGATCATGAATTTGAAATTTACAGTCCGTATTTCAAAACAAGGACATTAGCCCGAAACAGTTACTTTGCAGAAATCGGCAAAACCAGCAACGAAGCCGCCTTTATCAAAAAAGGACTGCTCAGAACTTATTACATAAATGAAAAATCCGAAGAAGTGACTTCCTGCTTCTGCGTAGAAAATAATCTCACAGCTTCATATAAAAGCTTTATCTCCCAGCAGCCTTCGGAACTTTCCATTCAGGCTGTAGAAGATACCGAACTTATAACAATCAGTTACAATGACCTGCAGATTCTCTATCAGAAGAGTCCGCTTTGGCTGAATATAGGAAGGACAATTGCCGAGCGGCAGTATATGGTGATGGAACAGTATGCCAGTGTTTTATGCAATGAAAGCGCAAAGGAAAAGTACCTGCGCATGGTCAAGGAACAGCCTGCCGTTCTAAATAAGGCTTCAGTAAATGATATTGCAAGTTATCTTGGAATTACGCGCAGGACACTCAGCAGGATAAGAAATGAGATAGCACAAAAATAGAGGACATTTGTCCTTAGTTTTAATTTTGCTTCCCCATAGTTTTGCTTTTATAATCAATTAAAAATAAAATGGAAACAGCAATTATCATTTCATCATTCTTTCTTGTCCTATTCGCTGTCTTGGCTTTATATGACGGCTTTTATCTGCATATTTTCAAATACCAGCTTCACAATCGGGAAGAAAGTAAAACCGAGCACATTACCCATACATTGAGAGCTGTTTTCTTTCCGGCAATCCTTTATTTTTTGTTCTTGAAACAAGATAATTATACGGCTTTTGCAATAGGCTTGACTATTGTCCTTTTAGACATACTGGTGCTAGGGTATGACGCTTTTATAGAGAAAGACAGCAGACAGTTTATGGGAGGGCTTCCGCGCTGGGAATATATTGTCCATTTATTCGTAAACGGTTTTCATTTTGCGTCAATTGCGGTTTACCTTTCCATCAGGTTTACTTTTCAAAATGGTGAAATAATGCTTTCGAATATAAATCAGTCCCCAGGTTTCTTTAATTTGTTAATTGTAAATCTCCTGCCGGGAGCTATCCTAATGGCAATTCTTCATATTTTCTTATGCATGCCAAAAACAGCCCTTATTTGGAATAATTTTAGAAGTAAAATCAATTGTTGTTAATCCCGCTTTCTTAATAAGCAGAACATAAAATCTATGAGTTTGGAAATAAATACTATTCACAATCAGTTTTATATCATTTTGGGAAGGTATATTAAGGCCCGTATAAATGATACCGATGATGCATCTGATGTTTTGCAGGAAGTTTTTATAAAGATAAACGAGAATTTAGGATCACTGACCGACGAAGGCAAACTAAAAAGCTGGATTTTCACGATCACAAGAAATTCCATTATTGACTATTACAGAAAAAATTCCAATAATAAAAAATCAGAGCTGACCGATTGCATGATGCAGAAAATAATGCATGAAACAGATTTTGACACTTCGGAAAGTCTGGACTGCTGTCTGATAAAATTCATTGAACGGCTGCCGGAAGACTATCGGGATATTATCATGGATAGCGAAATACATGGAATTAAACAGAAAGACTTAACAGAAAAACACAGCCTTGCCTACCCTTCCATCCGTTCTAGAGTGCAGAGAGGCAGATCCAGATTAAAAGAAATGCTTCTGGATTGCTGCAGTATCGAATTAGACCGCCGTGGAAATGTTATGAATGTTACTTCTAAAAAATCATGCAGCGGAGGAAAATGCTGATCACCGAATCATTTACGGAAGATTCATATATAAAAATTCAGACTGTTAGAAAAAAAATCAGCAAAGTCTGCATCATTTTTAGATTAGTACGTCTTAAGTAGTATTAATCATTAAAAATTAAAATTATGAAAAACAAAATGTACCTTACTCTTGCAGCATTGGTATTGTCTGCTGGAAGTATCTTCGCTTATGCGAACTTATCAAAAACTGATGCAAAGAAAAACTGCACTGAAAAATGTTCTACGCATTGCTGTAATGACGATTCGGGAACTTGTGCTCCGAAAGATTGCAAAAAGTAATATTTCGGTTTACTGCTTAAAAGACAACTCAAAAAGTTGTCTTTTTTTATGCGTAGGGATATTCATAAATTTAATTCAAATGTTTTGTATTTTAGCCTTTGCTTAAATAATCAAATGACATATATTTGTATTATGGAAGATATAACTTGTATACGCCAACAGGCAGATATAAAACAAATAGTCCGCTGCAAAGACAGAGTGCTAGAACTCAATGATACTTTTGATTATTTATCCAATGGGCTTGAATTGGCTGGCAACAATGTTAGATTAAGAATTCTCTTTTTACTTTATGAAGAAAAACAGCTCTGTGTCTGTGACATAAGTGATATTCTTGAAATGAGTATTTCTGCAATTTCACAGCACTTACGGAAACTAAGAGACAGAAAACTTATTGAAACTAAACGGGAAGCGCAGACCATTTTCTATTCGTTGACAAAGGAGTATGAAAAAATGCTAAGACCTTTCTTTGAAATTTTAGCCCAGAATGAAATTTTAGAAAAAATATGAAAACAGAGAATAAAATGATCGGAGCTGGATTTTTCACAGCAGTAGCTGCTTCATTGTGCTGCATTACTCCCATATTAGCATTAGTTGCCGGAACAAGCGGGATTGCTTCCACTTTTTCATGGCTTGAACCAATGAGGCCTTATTTCATCGCCCTGACTGTTTTAATTATTGGTTTTGCTTGTTATCAAAAGCTGAAAACTAAAAAGCAGATAGACTGTAACTGCGATATAGAAGAAAAGCCGAAATTCGTTAATTCAAAAATGTTTTTAGGATTTATTACTGTATTTACAGCAGTTATGATTTCATTTCCTTATTATTCAAATATTTTTTATCCAAATACTGAAAAGAAAATCTTAGTCTCCAACAAATCCAGCAGTCAAAAAGCTGAGTTTGCAATTAGTGGAATGACTTGTGCCAGCTGTGAAAAACATGTAAATCATGAAGTAAACAAATTGACAGGAATAATAAATTCAGATGCGAATTATACCAATGGTAATGCTGTTGTAGAATTTGATAATTCTAAAACCACTATTACCGAAATTGAAAAAGCAATTAATTCAACGGGCTATAAAGTAACCAACAAAAAATTAAAATGAAAATCGTTCTACAATCTATAATAACTTGTCCTCTTTGCTCACACAGCAAAGAAGAAACAATGCCGACCGACGCATGCCAATTCTTCTACGAATGTGAAAACTGCAAACAAACTCTTAAACCAAATCAGGGAGACTGCTGTGTGTATTGCAGTTTTGGAAGTCTACCGTGTCCACCAATTCAGCAAGATAAAAAATGTTGTTGATTCAAAAGATACTGCAATATAAAGCCTATTTAATAGCGGATTAAAAACTTGCGTAGATAAAAGCATCAATTATTTAACAAAATATATTATCAAACTTACTTAATAGTATTGTAAATAAATATACTATCATTACTTTTATACACTAAATCTATAGGATAAAAGAAGTATGATAATTAAAAGACCTGCAAAAAATAAAATATTATTACTTCCCTTTCTTTTATTTATTCTTCAAGTATGTGCACAGCAAAAAGACAGCTTATCCCCGCATTTCTCAATAAATATAGAACTAAGACCAAGAGTTGAATACACTACAAATTATACACTTCCACCCAACGACTCAATTGATCCATATTTTTATATCACACAGAGAAATCGAATTTCTATGCAGTACGAAAGAGAAAAATGGCTTATAAAATCAGACCTGCAGGAAATTCATCTTTGGAATCAAGATAATAAAACATCCAAAATAGGAAGCATTAATTTTTATCAGTTGTATTTTGAAACTAAATTCAAATCGATAAACTTTAAGTTAGGAAGGCAAAGCATTTTACTGGATAATGGCAGGTTATTTTCCGACGCTCCCTGGGCACAGCAGGGACGAGCTCATGAAGGAATACGCGTAATGAATTCTTCTAAAAAGTTCTCTAACGATTTCTTCTTTTTATTTACACGCAATTATAATAAAGAATTTGATGCATTATATTCTCCCGTCGCTTCAAATCGTTACAAATACTTGTTAATGAACAATTTTCACTATAATTCTGGCAAATATTTTTCTTTTAATTCAATGAATATCATTGATTTTCTTAAAAGTGCGGCCTCTGACAAAATATATACTCGTGCCACTACAGGAGGAAGAATTGAGTTTCAAAAAACTCAATGGTATTACACACTTAATACCTTTCTGCAATTTGGAAATAATCCAAAAGGCCAGAAATTATTTGCCTACTATCTTCAGCCAGAAATTAGATTAACCCTTCCAAAATCAATTTGGAGATTGGGAGCTGAAATAATTAGCGGAAGCAGCTCTTCATTACCTAAAAATGAATCTAGAGATTTTGACCTATTATATGGAGTTACTTGGAAATTTAACGGAAACATGAACGTATTTACACGTTTTCCTGCCGATGTTGGCGGAAAAGGTTTAGTAAATCCTTACTTATTTACCACAATACCAATGAATAATAAATTATCGCTGCGTACGGATTTTCATCTTTTTTACACCCAATATTCCTTAATCAATAATTCAGGCCAGCAGGTATCAAAGTTTCTTGGATTTGAAAATGACATTTCACTAAAATATAAACCTGTAAAAGAATTAGAAATTAATTATGCCTTTTCATTTTATAAATCGACTGATTCAATGCGGTATCTTCCTAAAATAATAGATGAAAATAAAATAGCAATTTGGAGTTATCTGATGATATCTTATAATTTTAATGTCATAAATTCAAAAGCTCACAAAAATTAGCTCTTTATTATATATTCGTTAGCTTTAAAGGTTTTATTTAGCCTATTTATACTAATGATAAAAATTCAGTAGTCGACTTTTAATCTCTAAAATATTTATAAATTTGACATGTGAAATCTTTCGTAACAATATTATCCTTCATCGTACTGTTTCTTTCTACAGTTCCATGCTCCGCATTTGCTAAGCACTCAGAATGCGGTGTAGAAAAAAACTGTGAGAATGACTCACATGACTGCGGTAATGAATGTAATGGAAAGTGTTCCCCGTTTTATTCCTGCGGAAACTGTATTGGCTTTACAATAAATTTTAATTCCGTGATTATTACTGAAAAATTGGAATTCAAATTGGATGAAGTCTCACAGACTCCATCTTACAATAAATTTGTCGATTCTTCATTCCTCTGTAAAATCTGGCAGCCTCCTAAAATTTCTTAATATAGAAAGTTTATCCCTGCATTAATCTCATTATGCGGGTCTATTATTTATTATTAATATTAAGAAATCATAAATGTTTAAATATATTTTATTGATTGTGGCAATGGCATTTATTGGCACTGCGCAAGCACAGAATACTATCAAGTTTCATTTCAAGAGTGCTGAAACTAACGAACCGATAAAAGGAGCTTCTGCAAAAATTGAAGAAATAAATTCGGTTTTCATATCAGATAATGAGGGAAATGTCACTATCGAAAATCTAAAAGATGGAAGCTACACCTTGACGATTTCTGATGAAGGCTACACTCCAAATAAAACAGTTTTTAAAGTTCCTTCTAGCTCCAATTTTATAGAAATTGCATTGCAGAGCGAAGATCAGGAAGCTGAAGAAATGAAAGAAATCGTTGTTACGTCAACCAGAGGAACTAGAACAATCAGCAATATTCCAACCAGAGTAGAATTTATTGCCGGAGAAGAACTTGAAGAAAAAGCTAATATGAAACCAGGCGATATTCGTATGATGCTTAATGAGAGTACCGGAATCCAGACCCAGCAGACTTCTGCAACTTCAGGAAATTCTTCTATCAGGATTCAAGGGTTGGATGGAAGATATACCCAGATTCTAAAAGACGGTTTTCCCTTATATTCTGGAGCATCAAGCGGACTGGGATTACTGCAGACTCCTCCATTAGATTTAAAGCAGGTTGAAATAATCAAAGGCTCTGCCTCTACCCTTTACGGCGGAGGGGCAATTGCCGGATTAGTAAATCTTGTTTCTAAAACTCCTAGCGAAGAAAGAGAATTGCGATTTTTAATCAATGGAACATCAGCTCTTGGACTGGATATAAACGGATTTTATTCTCAGCAGTTTAACAAAATTGGTGCAACCGTTTTCGCTTCTCACGATCGCAACGCCCCTTACGATCCAGCTGATATAAAGCTAACTGCAATACCAAAATTTGAGCGTTTTAATTTTAACCCTAAGCTTTTTGTCAATTTTAATGAAAATACCAGACTTAATTTTGGTGTCAATACCGTTTTTGAAAACCGTTTAGGCGGAAACATTGATTACATCAAAGATGAAAGTAAATATCCTGACAGTTATTTTGAAAAAAATAAAACTCAGAGAATAAGTACTCAATTTACCCTGACGCATAAATTTAATGAGCAGGAATCGATAACAATTAAAAACAGTTTTAATAATTTCAGCCGTGTGATAACTATTCCTGATTATGTTTTTGACGGATTGCAGAATAGTACTTTTTCTGAAATCAGTTATTATAAAAACGGCAAAATTGCAGAATGGGTTGCAGGTGCTAACTTATATACCGACAATTTTAGTGAGGACAGCCAGACTGATTTCCCATTAAGAAACTATAATCAGATTACCTATGGAGCTTTTCTTCAAAACACAGTTAAAGCCAAAGAATGGCTAGAGATAGAAACGGGTCTTAGAGGCGATTATGTTATGGATTATGGTTTTTCTCTGCTTCCAAGAGTGTCAGCTTTATTTAAAATTAATCCTAAATTTACTTCACGAATTGGCGGAGGTTTAGGCTATAAAACCCCAACTATTTTTACAGAAGAAAGTGAACGCATTCAATATCAAAATGTACTTCCCATTAATAGTGATTTTAATAAACTTGAAAAAAGTTACGGTTTTAACTTTGACGTAAATTACAAGACTAAAATTACCGAAGATCTTTCCTTATCATGGAATCAGTTATTTTTCTATACCAATATTGATAATCCATTGATTTTAAATTCCATTCCAAATAACGTTTATCAGTTTGTAAATGCCAATGGTTATCTGGACACAAAAGGAACTGAAACAAATGTGAAATTAGGCTATAAAGATTTTAAGTTATTTCTAGGATATACTTATACAGATGCATCGATAGATACGAATGGAGTAAAATCTGAAAATCCTTTAACGGCAAAACACAGACTGAACAATGTTTTGATGTATGAAGTTGAAGATAAATGGAAAGCCGGTTTAGAAGCATATTATTACAGTCCCCAAAAACTAAGTGATGGTACTACAGGAAGAGATTACTGGATTTTAGGACTTATGGTAGAAAAACTCTGGGAGAATTTTTCAGTTTATGCCAATTTTGAAAACTTTACGGACACCAGACAAACTAAATTTGGAAGCATATACACAGGAAGTATTTCAAATCCTGTATTCAAAGATATATATGCACCACTAGACGGCTTTGTAGTGAATGCCGGAATAAAGATTAAAATTTAATCTTTAACTTTTTATACATAAAAGCCTTCAAAATTAAATTATTTTGAAGGCTTTTGATATATGCCCATAACTGTAATTTCAAAGTAACATAACCACATTATGATGTTTATTATTTAGGCCTTTTTGTTTATTTTTATAACTATTTGTTTACTAATAATGAGATCCTATTACCAGTTAATAAACCAAGAAAGTTTAATCTAACTTTTATTTTTTGATATTTTAACATTAGGCCCTTACAATACATACAAACCTCTTCAAAATAATAATTTATGGTAGAAATTCACTTAAAAACAAGCTAATTTCTTTAAATAATACATAAAATGATTTATATATTGTGAACTAAACGTCACGTAATTCTGAAATAATCAAAGAAAAAAGATGAAGGTTCGTGTATCTTTTTTTCTTTATATATTTTAACTATTAGAAACAAAACATAAAACACTGACAAATAAATAATTGTGAAAAATTCTTTATCTTTATCTTAACAATATTTTAGATATGAAATATGAAGAATATGAATATACAGGGAAAATTACACCTCTAGAAGCTCAAAAAATGCTAAATGATGAAGGAATGAATGTTACTTTGGAAGAAGCGACAGATATTTTGAAATTTCTAGCTAATATGGCAGATGTGGCTGTAAGAAATTTTCTAAAAGAAAAAGAAGATACTTTATAACCAATTTAAGTTAGCAAAATCTATTTTTAAAATCTAAAAACTCCGTACTGATAATGTTAGAAAGAATTTGTTCTAAAAATTGTAAATATAGGAGGTAGCATGTAAAAATGTTCTGAGTTTTGTGGAAAAATCGTGCCACATTGCATTTGGAGTAGATACTTTTTCGCTACTACGTAACAGAACTTTTAATTCTTAATCGAAAATACTAAGTATTTTACTATATTTGTGATACAAAAAAGATTAATACTACTGCATGTTAGTCCGTTAGTATACAAAGTTTTGTGCATGAATTTGTATTTAAATATTAAAAAATTGAATTTGGTGCAGAATCGGTGCACAGAGGTCCAAGACATTAATAAAAGTGGCATATACAGCGGTTTCAGACGTATAGTTCGAATCCTGCTCTCCCCACAAAAAGTCCTGAAGAAATTCAGGACTTTTTTATTTTTGTTTTACGGCACTTTTCATTTTTTTTTTAACTGCACGAAATCTCTATGGCAGAATAGTGGCAGTCTGTATTTGAAGTTACCTCCAAATTTCCACAAAAGCTAGGATAATTTTAGTAAGCACGTTTTGGATAGTTCAAGCAGCGTCGAAGTGGTTATGAATCCTGAAAGCCAGTCAGGAAAGTAAAACTTACGCATATTTTTTTTATTTTATTCGTATTTAAAGGCTGTCCTAAGTGACAGCCTTTTTTTGCATTACTTCTTTATCATTTTTATCTAGACGTAAGCTTATTCAATTTGATATTAATTAACGTTTTGACATTAAATTAATTTTTCCTGTCTGAAGCCCTTTACCTGTTACTTCAAGCTGGATTGCTCCCGCTTTTTCAACTGCTTTGACCAATACTACTAATTTACCGCTGAAAAGTTTCATATGATTTTCATGAAACATTTCCAAAGATGTAGCATCTCCATTACATGCTGCTCTATAAGTTCCTGCTCCAGTTACCTTAAATTGCAATTCGTTAACTGCTGTAGGACATGGAATTCCGTTTTTATCTACTACTGAAACCGTAACAAAAGAAATATCCTCTCCATCAGCTTTAATAGTTTTTCTGTCCGCTTCCAAAACAATTTTGTACGGATCTCCCGCAGTTTTAATTTCTTTAGTTATTGCTGCTTTTCCATTAGAATCAAATGCAACAACTTTTACTGTTCCTGGTTCATATTTAACATCATTCCACATCAAACGATAACGGTTTTGTGGAGTTGCATTATTCTTTTTCTGAATTCCCATACTTTTTCCATTTACAAAAAGCTCCGCACTGTCATAATTGGTATAAACGAAAACTGGAGTTACTTCGCCTTCTCTTCCTTTCCAATTCCAATGTGGCAGTATATGAAGTGTTTTATACTTTGTATTCCATCTGCTTCTATAAAGATAAAAACGGTCTTTAGGAAGTCCCGCTAAATCTGAAATTCCAAAATAAGAACTTCTTGAGGGCCATTTTTCATCGTAAGGCGTTGGTTCACCTAAATAATCAAAACCTGTCCAAACAAATTCTCCAATAACCCAAGGTTTGTCATCCTGAAGCACAAAATCATCGTCTGGAACATTCGACCAGCTGCATGCTTCAAGATCATAAGAAGAACTTTGAAAATCATTGTATTCTTTATTTTTTGCCTGCACAACAGGAAATTTATAAATTCCTCTTGAACTTACTGTCGAAGCGGTTTCTGAACCTAAAATAAGTCCTTGCGGAAATGTTTTATAAGCTTCTTCGTAAAGATGAACTCTGTAATTTAATCCGGGAATATCCAGCAAAGCTCCAAAACCAGATTCCATAGTTGCTTTCACCTGATCCATACCAACCGTCACAGGTCTTGTAGGATCTTCACGGTGAAAAATATCCTGTAGCCATCTCGCACGTTTTACACCTTCAGCTCCCCATTGATCAGGAACTTCATTTCCAGAACTCCACATTACAATAGAGGGATGATTTCGAGTCGCTCTCACTAAATTCACAATGTCTTTTTCGGCATATTCTTCGAAAAAACGATTATATCCATTTTCAACTTTTGGCTTTGCCCATTCGTCAAAACTTTCAGCCAAAAACATGAATCCCATTTCATCAGCCAATTCCAATTGTTCAAAAGAAGGCATATTATGAGAGCTTCTGATTGCATTACATCCCAAGTCTTTTAAAATCGTCAGCTGTCTTCGAAGTGCTGCTTTATTTATCGCTGCGCCAAGAGGCCCTAAATCATGATGCAGACAAACTCCTTTAAATTTAGTTATTTTTCCATTAAGGCTAAATCCTTTATTAGGTTCGTATTTAATGTATCGAATACCAAACTTTATATTTTGTTCTTCTTTTAAAGTACCGTCTGCAGCGTATAATTTGGTAACTGCAGTATATAAATAAGGTGTTTCTGGACTCCATAAATTAGGTTTGGCAACTTCAATTGTCTGATGAAATTTTCCTTCTTTAGAATCTGTACTTTTTTGTGTCGCCACAATCTTATTGTTAGCATCTTTTATTTCGGTTACCATTGAAGCATTGGCACCATGAAACTCCGCTTTAATATCAACAACAGCATTATTTCCTTTCGTTTCTGGAGTAGTGATAAAAGTTCCCCATTGTGCGAAACTTTCTTCCTCCTTTACCACAATGCTTACGTTTCTATAAAGCCCGGCACCAGGATACCATCTTGAAGAAAAAGGCAGATTAGTTAATTTTACTGCCAATACATTTTCTTTTCCAGCAAGCAAATCATTGGTAATATCAATATAAAAATAGCTGTAGCCATAGCCCCAATTTCCTATTTTTTTTCCATTTAAATAAACTTGAGGTTCGCTCATAGCCCCCTCAAATATAAGAAGTGCTTTTTTTCCTTTTTTGAATTCTGGAACAGCAAATGTATTGCGATACCAGCCTGTACCGATATGTGGCAATGCTCCTGTTCTTCCTGTTTTTTCAGTCGCTTCTTTTTCGCCGTTTTGCTCAATAATTCCTGTTTGAATATCCCATTTTTTATCAAAAGGTCCATAAATAGCCCAATCGTGTGGTACAGTAACTTTTTCCCATTTCGAAGCATCGTAATCAACAGAAAAAGCGTCGCCTTTAACCTCTTTAGAAAAACGCCAGTTATCTTTTAAAAGAACTGTTGCAGATTGTGACATCATTTTTTCGGTTGAAAAAACTAGTAGAAATAAGAATAATGTTGATTTAAAAAATAATTTCATTTTCTGTTTTAATTTTTTTTTCACCATTAAGGCATTAAGTTAATTAAGCTTTGCGTTTCTTTTGGCATTAAAAATCAAGAGAATTAAGCCAAGCTTAATTAACTTAATGTCTTAATGGTAAAATTTAATATTTATTGTTTAAAAGCATCCAATGCTGGCGAAGGTTTTCCATCAGGAAGCCATGCATTTAATTGATAGCCGCTCCAGCTTTTTTCGCCTTGCGGTTCCCAATAGATAACTCCTAATCCTTTACTATTCGGTACGCTTTTTACTGCTTTTATAGTAGCATCAAGCATTTCTTTTGTATTTTCAACTAATGTGTAATCGCCACCGACTTCTACCACCATAACTTCTTTGTTATAACGGGAAGCCATATCTTTTAGATTGTTTTCTAAATCTAAGATGTTTTCTTTATAATCTGTTTTTAACCAAAATGGATAATAAGACAAACCAATTACATCATATTTCACTTTATTCTCGGTTGCTTTGTCAAAAAACCATCTAAATTTCTCATTTTTATTTCCTTCGTCTAAATGTACAATAACTTTAATTTTTGAATCTATTGCTTTTGTCGCTTCATATCCTTTATTAAGCAATTGCGCCAGTTGATTAAAATTATCTGTATGCCCTTCTGGCCAAAGCATACCGCTTGGAATTTCATTTCCAACCTGAACCCATTCTGGAGTCACGCCGGCTTTTTTTAACAGTTGCAAAACATCGTAAGTATGTCGGTATACATCGTCTAACAATTCTGGAAAAGAATGTTTTGCCCAAGCTGCAGGTTTGTTTTGTTTGCCTGGATCTGCCCATGAATCGCTGTAATGAAAATCGATCATGATGCGCATTCCCATTTTTTGTGCGCGCACTGCCATAACTACAGTTTCTTCTGGACTGCAATGTCCGCTGGCTTTGTCATCATTCGGATTTACCCAAACACGTAATCTTATTGTATTTATACCTCGATCTTTTAATAATTGCAGACAGTCTTTTTGAGAGCCATCTGCATCATAAAATTTATATCCAGTTGCTTCCATTTGTGGCAGCCAGCCTATGTCTGCTCCTTTTGAAAAAGAATCTTTTTCAACTGCCATTTTAGATTTACATGAAGTAAACAAAACAGCAGCTATCATCAATGACGATACAATTTTAAGTGATTTATTCATATTTTTAATCTTTACTGAAAGCTTGCATTACAGACAAGGCATTGTTGTCAAAACTGTATAATGCTTGATTTTCGAATGTAGAACCAGTTGTTGATTGTGGTCCTTTGAATGCTACCCATTCGCCGCCCCAATAGGCAAATCCTTGTCCGTACTCTGATGATTTTACGATGTTTTTAATATCCATCACAAAAGTTCTTTGTCCTGCAGGAGTTGCTGGATAGCCCGATACCAATTGATCGCTTGATCCCATAATATTGTTTGTCTGATCGTTATGTAATAATGTAAACGGATAAGCGGTTTCTGCAATCAAAACTTTTTTACTGAATTTCTTTCCTAAGCCGTCAATAGTTGTTTTTATTACAGTTAAATCTTTACCATGCCAAATTGGATAATAAGATAATCCGATATAGTCGTAATCAATACTTTTCATTTTAGTAAAAAACCAATCTGTCGCACCGCCATCTACTCCTGCATAATGAATCATTATTTTTGTGTTGGGTGCTTTACTGCGAACTACTGCACTTGCTGCGTTTAAAATAGCAATACACTGCTGTTCGTTACTCATTAAATTACCTTGCGGCCACAATAATCCGCTATTGATTTCATTTCCAATTTGAATAATATCTGGTTTAATTTCTGAAATTATTGTTCCAGTGTACTTTTCAACTTCCGTTTTTAAATCGGCAAAAGATAAATTTTTCCATTCCTCAGGAGTTGTCTGTACTCCTGGATCAGCCCAATCATCAGAATAATGAACCGTAAGCCAAACTCTTAAACCCGCTTGTCTTGCCTTTTGAGCCAATTGTTTTACTTCGCTAAAACCAGAACGCCCATTTACAGGATTTTTCCATAAACGAATTCGAACTGTATTACATCCTGCATTTTTTAATGTAGTAAGCATTGGTTCAGCTTTACCATTGCTGTAAAATTTCGTTCCTAAAGATTCCATTTGAGGAAGAAATGAAACATCTGACGCTCTAATAAAAGTATCATTGGCATCTGGCGGATTAACTGCTTCCGCCTCTGAAGCATCATTGTTAGAGCACGAAAATTGAATTGCAGTTACAACCAGTAACCCCAAAATCTTTATATATTTTTTCATTAGATGAGTTATAAAAGTGAAATTATGATTTTAAAGAAAGAAGAAGCCTCAAAACAACCTTATTGAGGCTTCTCTTATTTTCAATTCAATTTATGGAGTTGGTATAAACATATAACGTCCATCTAAGTCGTTGAACCAGATTTCATATTTTCCAGCCTCAACAATAATATCTCCTCCATTATCACCCCAGCTTACATCCCAGCTGTTGTTAGCTTTAAACTTCATTTTTCCAGCTTTTAATGTTTGAGTAACTTTCCAAATGTGCGAATCAAATGCCGATTTAACCAAAGGAACTTCTGTGTTCCAGCCCGCATCATCACCTGTTAATACTGATCCTGTTAGGCCAATAGTTGCATAAGTTGTCATTGGTCCTGTATAAGGTGTAATTTTGTATGTCAACTCTTCAAGGTTAATTTCAAAACTGTAGTAACCTGAAGCCGTTGTTGGGAATACACCTGGATCCGTGTCGCTTTCTGTAGCTCTGTATTGTACTTTAGCTCCATTTGTTCCGTAAAGTGGTGCCCAGAAACCAATTTGTTCAATTAATTTAAATCCGTCTTTATTAAAAAATCCTGTATAATATTGTTTTGCTGGTTCTTTTGGATCTCTGTAAATTGGCATATTATTGCTCGTTACACTCCATCCTGCAGCAGTACCTGGACCTACTAAAAACAAATCAACTTTAGGGAATACACCTCTATAAGGAGTTAAGTTAATAGTAATTGGCGTAGAAAGTTTTGGTTCTGAAAGTGTTGTTCCTACCGTAGATTTCACTCTTACGTCAATTGTCCCTTCTTCATTAGCCTTAAGTCCAAGTTCTAATGCTTTTGCATTCAATTCTGCTACCGTAATAGTCGCATGAGTAGTGGTAGAAGTTGTAATATCTATTGGTGCTGCAAATTCTGTGTTACTTGATGCAAATTGAACAGTATACGTTACAATTGTTGGGTTTCCGTAATTAACTTTTTCCCATGTAAATGTTAGTGCTGTATTGTTTGGTGTATCTTTATTTAAAATTGTAGAAGAACCGCCTTCTGGAGTTATCAAAGAAAATGCAGCTTCTTGAGGTTCTAAAATCATTAAATTTTCTTCGTTTTCGCAAGACGAAAATCCAGCCAGTACAAGTACCGCAATAAATATTTTATATATAAGTTTCATTTGTATATCGTTTAAGTTAAAAAAATTAGTAACCTGTATTTTGAGTTAAATTTTTATTGGCTCCCAAAGATCCTTCCGGAATCGGGAAAACACTCATATAAGCAGGAATAGCGATTCCTTTTGAAGAATTTCCTTTCCACGCCCAGTTGTAAGAGCCTCCAGTATATTTTCCAAAACGAATTAAATCTTGTCTGCGGTGTGCTTCCCAATGTAATTCGCGCGCTCTTTCGTCAATAAGAAAATCAAGTGTTAATTCACCTAAAGTAATGTTTCCAACAGTTGAATTACTGTTTGCTCTTTGTCTTAAAGCATTTACATAATTTAATGCTTGAGAAATTGTACCGTTTCCTCCTCTTAAAGTAGCTTCAGCATACATTAAATACACATCGGCTAATCTGAATAATGGGAAATCAGTATCAGCATATGTAGAGCTAATTCCGTTAACTCCTGTTGAAGTTTTATTCGAAAATTTAGATAAAATATAACCTTGCGTTTTTACACCAATATCATCAATATCAATAGATCTTTGTTTTCCTGGATCGCCGGCAACACCTTTTCCAATTGTATTTCTCGTATCTTGACTGAATTTTGCACCGTCAAATTTTTGAACAAATTCCTTTCTAATTCTAAGTGCTCCTGTCCATCCTCCAATTCCGAAGTCGGCACCATTATTTTCCCAAGCCCCAATTTGTCCGTTTGTTAGAACAGTTGTTGCGCCCCAGTTTTGAGAAACTGCTCCATCCGACTGAATTCCGAAAATGATTTCTTGAGAAGTATTATTATCTGCTTTAAAATTGTCTAAATATTTTGATTTCAATGTATAACCGCCATCAATAATTGCATTACACATTGCAATACAATCATTAAAACGATCAGCCTGAATATATACTTGAGCATTCAAATACATTTTAGCCAAAATCATTCGCGCCATAGATTGATCTAATCTTCCATATTCATTTGTTCTGGCCGCCTTCAAATCAGGTAAAACTGCTTTTAGTTCTGTTTCAACAAATTCAAATAATTGTTTTCTGTTAAATTCAGGACCTGTAAAGTTTACAGGATCATTTTCGGTATACATAGGTGCTTTTCCAAATAAATCCATCATGTTATAATAAGCGTAAGCTCTTAAAACACGAACTTCCTGACGATAAAGCGCTATATCCTTCAATGTTGCGGCATCATTAATTCCTCTTGAACTTAATTTTTCCGGGGTGCTTTGACGTAAAAATTCGTTAGCATAAGAAACAGAAACCATTGTTCTACTAAACATTCCTAAAATAACAGGATTTGCAGCTGTCCAGATATTACGTTGCAATTCTGCCGTTCCACCATCATTTTCATAACTCCAAACCAATTCGTCTGTCGTTAATTCCTGCATGTATAACAAACATCTTGTAAACTGGCTTGTTCCAGCATCTACCCCTTCCAGCGAAGAATTATCTGGTCCAAGTACTCCTGTCAAAGTTAAATTTCCGTACACTCCGGCAAATGCTCTTTTGTATCCCTCTGGAGTAGAAAACAATACATCTGAAGAAAGAACATCATCATCTTTTGAAACTACATTCAAATCATCTGTACACGACTGAAAAATCAAAGTCAGTACAGCTATTGTTGTTACTATATATTTTTTCATGATTTCGTAATTAGAATTTAAGATTAACACCAAATAATATGGATCGTTGTCTTGGATAAATCGTTTTATCTACACCGTTATTTGTAATTTCAGGATCTAAACCACTGTATTTTGTCAATACAAAAACATTCTGAACTCCGGTTGAAACTCTTAATGAAGCTTTGCTGTTCAGCCAGTTGTTTAAAGTGTATCCTAAAGTAACGTTGTCTAATTTTAAAAATGACGCATTTTCAATATAAAGATCTGATAATACTACGTTTGAAGTAGTCTGAAAATTGGTTTCTAATACCTGAGACGGAATATTACTTAAAACCCCTCCGTTTTCCATAGCATCATACTGTGCCCTGCTCGCGTCTACAGCATTAAAAATTCGGTTACCAATACTTGCTCTTAAGTTGAATGAAAAGTCAAACTTTTTGTAATTCATATTAGACGCAAATCCTAAAGTAAAATCTGGATCTGGATTATTATAAATGTATTTGTCTGAATCATTTTTGATGTTGTCTCCGTTCAAATCTGCAAAAGCGCCATCAATTGGCTTCCCTTCGTTGTTATACATTTGTTTGTAAACGTAGAATGAATAAGGTGTAAATCCTTCTCTAAAAATTTGCCCCGGAGTTCCTGTTCCAGCGATATTATCTCCTAAAAAGATATCCGTTCCGTTAACCAAGTTTTTGATTCTTCTTTCAAACTTAGAGAAGTTAAAATTCATATTCCAATTGAAATTTTTTGTCTTAACCGCATTAGCATTAAGCGTGAACTCAATACCTTTTGTGGTAAAGCTTCCAACGTTTTGATACACACGATTAGAAAAATTACTTCCATCAGATATTGCTGCATTTACTAATAGATCTTTAGACTCTTTGTAAAAAACATCAACTCCTGCCGCTAAACGATTGTCTAAAAAACCAAAATCTAAACCTGCGTTATAAGATGTAGTTTCTTCCCATTTCAAATTGTGTGTTCTTTTTGAAGGAAGTGCGACTGGAACTGGGCTTTCGCCAAAATAGTACTCCGAATTTCCACTTCCGACTTGGTATTTTTGAAGATATCCATTTGGTTCAGGAATATCCTGCTGTCCTGTAATCCCGTAACTTAATCTTAATTTCAAGTCAGATAACGTGTTATTGTCTTTAAAGAAATCTTCTTTGATTTTCCATGCAAAAGCTGCAGAAGGAAAATTCCCCCAACGATTAGCTTCCTCAAATCTTGATGAACCATCTCTTCTGTAAGACAAAGTCAATAAATATTTGTCTCTAAAGTTTAGATTTGTTCTCGCAAAGAATCCTAATAAAACAACATCTGTATCCAATGTTGTTTCAGGGAATGTTGATGGTAAATCAGGATTTAAAATATTACCTGTTTCAAATTTTGAACTTTGAAATTTTTGATATGAATAACCACCAGTCATTTCAAAATTTAATGAATTAAACGTTTTGTTGTAAACCAAATAAGTATCTAATAATTTATTTCTTCTGGTTTGTTCTGTATATTCGTTTGTCCCGTACGGAATATTGTTGTTAGACGGAGCAGAACCCGCATCAGCACCAACCAATCTTCTTCTTTCTCCATTCGATTCATCAAAACCAACATTTACAACTGCTCTTAAAGCAGGTAAAAAATGAAACTTGTAATCAATCTCAAAATTTCCAAAAATTCTGTCACTTGTTCCTCTATCATTAGTATTCAACAATTGCGAAACAGGATTTCTGGCAGCAGTTGATACTAACGGATAATTACCATTGGCATCTATACCGGTAGTATATTCAAAATAGCCACCATAAGGTGCTCCTTCTACTTTTATTGGCTGTGTCGGATCAAAACCAATTGCTGCACCTTCGACACCATCAGTAAATCTGTTGATTTCGTTTGTATAATTCGCCGAAAGTCTCAGTTTTAAATGATTGTCTAAAAACGCTGGATTCATTACTAAACCAACTGTGTTTCTTTTGAAATTATTGGTCAAGCGAAGTCCTTGTTGATCTGTATTTCCCAGAGTTAAACTTGTTGGAATAATGTTGAACAAACTTCCTCTTATTGCTAAACTTTGATCTATTGTTCCTGTATTTCTGTAAATTGCTCTCTGCCAGTCTGTATTTGCAGTTCCCAATTTATCCAAATCATCACTTCTTCTGTCGGCGATAACACTTCTAAATTCATCTGCACTAAAAACATCAACCGTTTTAGTCAGTGTACCTGCAGCATATTGTACATTATAATCTACAGATAGTGTTTTACTTCCTTTTTTAGTAGTAATGATAATAACTCCATTAGAAGCTCTAGATCCATAAATTGCTGAAGCCGAAGCATCTTTTAAAACTGTAATCGATTCTACAGTTGCTGGATTTAATGATGCTAAAAAGGAAGAAGACCCTGTATTGGTAGCATTGTCCAGCGGTAATCCGTCGATGACAATAAGAGGGTCATTACTTGCAAAAAGAGAACTTCCTCCTCTAATTCTAATTTGAGAACTAGAACCTGGTGCTCCTGTTGAGTTTACGGTTAAACCGGCCACTCTTCCGCTTAGGAGATTTTCTGTTGTGATGTTGTTTCCTTTGTTAAAGTCTTTTGTAGAAAGTGCCGTAACAGATCCTGTAGCATCTTTCTTTTTGACGCTTCCGTAACCTACCTGAACAACGACTTCTTTTAATTGAGTATTATCTTCTTCAAGATATACTGTAATGTTTTTTTGTCCGCCAGTTTTAATGGTTTGATTGACATATCCAGTATAAGAAAATGTAAGCTGACTATCTGCTTTTATGCCAGACAACTGAAATTTTCCGTCAAAGTCAGTAGAGGTGCTTATGTTTGCGCCTGACACTTTTATGTTTACTCCGGGTATGGGCTGCTTGGAGCCGTTTTCCAGAACAACACCACTGATTGTGCTTTGAGCAAAAACACAAAAAGGAAGCAAGAGTAATAAAAGTAAAAATTTGGTTTTAATTCTTTTCATGCTTTTTTAATTGGTTTGGTTTTAAGTTAGGTTTTATTCATTAGTGATCGCTGCAAGAGAATTGCAGAAATATAATCTTTAAGAAAACAAGGCTCTTTTTTTGAGAATTGTTCTTTAAAAATCTTTTCTTAAGATTATAATAAGCTTACACTGTTTTTAAGAATCAGGAAAAGTTTCCCGTGACAATTTTAGATTGAGTAATGGTCATGTTTAAGTTTTTTTTGGTTATGATAATTAGTTAAGTTTTTTCATCCGATTTGCCTTGATCAAAATAAAAGATCAATATTTCAAACGTTATAGCTTATCGACTGACATTGCAAATTAAGGATACAGGATGCTTTTAGGACAGGGAAAAATTCATTTATAAAAGGGGACAATTTCGTAAAATCTTATCTACAGTACTGAATAAAAACATATTTGTCATTTTTTTCCATTAAAAAAAACGACAAAACAAATATTTGGCGCTGTAATAATATATTTAATAATAAAAAATATGGTAATTTTTAGTTAACGTATTTTGCAGTTTATTTCCTTCAAAGTATTCAAAATCGTAATTTTCAACATTAAAATGAATTGAAAATGTACTAAAAAACAAGTGTTGCTTTTACACCTTATTTAATAAATTATTAATTTCGCAGCGTATTCAAATTCAAAATTTATTCATATAAAATTTATCCAGTTTAAGATCGCACCTTCCGTTTATCTTAAATCAAAGAGCAGCGCTTTTTAAAAAACATTCTATGTCTAAGCTAAAGTCCTTTCTTGTTTTTGGTCTTCTCTCTATAATCTCATTTGGACAGAATCTGCCAATCAAACATCTTGATATTTCATCAGGACTTTCTAATAATTCGGTTGCTTCAATTTATCAGGATCAAAATGGATATATGTGGTTTGGAACTTTTGACGGCTTGAATAGATATGATGGAAACGATTTTAAAATTTACCGTCATATTCATACAGATCCTAATTCTATCCAAGGAAATGCGATAAGCTGTATTGAAGGTGACTCTGAAAATAATCTCTGGATAGGAACCACTGCAGGTCCTGTTGTTTTTAATGCAGAACGAACTTCTTTTGCTCCATTGAAATATTATGATACAAATAAAAAAGTTAAACCTTTAAATGTTACTGCCCACGAAATAATTGCTGTAAATTCTCAACACATCATTCTCGTTGCTACAAAAGAGGCAATTGTACTTTATAAAGAAGGCGAAAAAACGGGAACTGCAATTCCTTTCAATGGAAAATTAAATTACATTGCAAGATCCATCGCTTATAATGCTAAAAAGCAAATGTTCTATGTTTTTATAACGGGAACTGGTCTTTGCAAATATGATCTTAAATCAAAAAAACTCTCGCTTCTTAACAATACCATTACAGGTGCAAATTGTATTAAATTAACTAGCGAGGGTCTTTGGATTGGATCAGATGAAGGGGCTTTTTTATATAATGAAAGCCAGAATGTTTATTCTAAAAATTACTTTCTGGAAAAAACAGTCGTACGCGATTTCTATCAGCAGGATAACAGACTCTGGATTGCCACTGACGGAGCTGGTCTTTTTACCCTTATAAAAAATCAGAGTACGCCTGCAGCATATCGTGCCAGCGGTCCTGCTGCATTGCTTAAAAGTAAATCTTTGTATGATATTTTTGAAAGCAAAAACGGAGAAATATGGTTTGGAACACTTCGCGGCGGCGTAAGTATGATGGGGGAAAAACCGCTCTTTTTTAATCATTTTAAAAGTAAAGATCCGCTAACCAATAAGGAAGACGAAGATCCTGCTGCCAACTTTATACTTTCTTTTTGTGAAGATGAAAAGAAAAATGTCTGGATTGGTACTGATGGCGCCGGAATACGATATTGGAACAGAAAACAAAACACTTATGATGTATACGCAACAACATCAGCTGTTGGAAGAAAAATTCAGAGCAATTTTGTTACAAGCATCGTAAAAGATTCTGATAATGCCATATGGGTTGCTATGTGGAAAGGTGGTGTTTGTCGAATTGATCCAAAATCAAAGGCCATTCAAAATTTTTCAATTTATAATCAATTCACTAAAAAAGCAGAACAGGAATCTTGGCTGCTCTTTTTGGATTCGAAAAAAACATTATGGCTTGCTGTAACTAACGCAGGTGCCTTGTATCAATTTGACCGAAAACAAAATAAATTCATCTGTTACAGCAATACGCTGCGCGATGTGACTTGTTTGTACGAAACCAAAGACGGGAAAATCTGGGGCGGTACATTCAATTCTTTTTTTGAGATTGATTCAAAAACAAAAAAAGTAAAAAACTATCATTCTGATTATAACATTAGATGCATAACCGAAGATCAAAACAACAATCTTTGGATTGGTACTGTTGAAGGCGGTTTGCTATTATTCGATAGAAAAACCAGAAATATTAAAAAATTCACTACCGAAAACGGGCTTTCAAGCAATACAATACTTCGACTTTTAGAAGACAAAGAAGGCAATTTATGGATGAGCACCTATCATGGAATTTCAAGATTTAATCCTAAGAATAAAATTTTTAGAAATTTTGGAGTTACTGATGGACTCCAAAGCAATCAATTCAGCTGGAATGCTGGTACAAAACTTTCTACAGGAGAATTTATTTTTGGAGGTATAAACGGATTCAATGTTTTTGATCCCGATAATATAAAAGACAAAAAAAATACGGGAAAATTTTTATTGAATGATTTATTGGTAAACAATCAGTCTCTAAAATTGAACAGCCCTTACATCACAGAAAAAAAACTTGAAATGATTCGCAGTGTCGAACTTCCTCATGAAAAATCGGCATTAAGTTTTGATTTCGTTTATCTTGATTTTGTGAATTCTGAAAAAATCAATACTGCTTACTTTCTGGAAGGCTGGGATAAAAACTGGAATTATACCTCAAAAGAAAACAGAGCCAATTATTCTAGACTTACCGAAGGCACCTATGTTTTTAAAGTAAAAACAACTGATGTTTTTGGAAATTGGACCAATGAAGTAGCACTTGCAACGGTGACAATTCTACCGCCTTGGTACAGAACATGGTGGGCATATACACTGTATCTAATTGGTGCAATCGCAACGATTTATATTTACGTTGATTATCATAAAAATAAAGAAAGACTTCGTTATGAAATAAAACTGGCTCGAATGGAGCATACAAAAGATAAGGAACATGCCGAAAAACAGTTTTCTATGTTTACCTATATGGCGCATGAACTGCGTACTCCTTTGTCTTTAATTATAAATCCGCTTAAAAGTGCAATTGAACGAAAGAATAATACGGAAGATGATCTTGATTTAAATCTTGCCTACAAAAATGCCAAACGCTTATTGAGCTTAACAGATCAATTATTATTGTTTAGAAAAGCAGAAACAAATCTTGATGAACTTAAAGTTTCAAAAATCAATCTGAATGCGCTTTGTCGAGAAATCTACGAAAGTTTTACCCAGATGGCGGCAGCTAAAAATCTAAATTATCAATTTATTGAAGAAAAAACGCCAACAGAGATATATGGCGATTATGAAAAAATAGAAATTACGCTTTTCAACTTAATTTCAAATGCATTCAAATTTACTCCAAATCAAGGTTCCATAACGATTGAAATAATGGAGAATAGTAATGATGTATCAATAATTGTATCCGATACTGGAAGCGGGATTGCTGCAAATGATATTGATACTATTTTTGAAAAATTCAAGCAGATTCAATCAAAATCCAGTAATGGTTTTGGAATAGGATTATACATTGCCAAGTATTTTGTGAATAAACATCATGGTGAAATAAACTGTAAAAGTGAAGTTGGAAAAGGCACTTCGTTTATTATTACACTTCCAAAAGGAAATAGTCATTTTGCAGCAATGAACATAAACGAAAATCCGCATATGTCGCCACTTGTGGGAGAACTTCTTGATGGAATGCCTGCAGATCGCCAAAATACACTTGAAAGCGTGATTCAATCATCACTTCCAGAAAATCTACAGCCAGCATTAATCAGTACCAAAAAAGTACTATTAGTGGTTGAAGACAATCCCGAAATGAATCAATATCTGGTAAAGCTTTTCTCTAAAAATTATATTGTTTATACCGCTTTTAATGGTATTGAAGGATTAAAACTTGTCGAAAAAAAAATGCCAGATATTGTCTTGAGTGATATTGCTATGGAAGGCATGAACGGTTTGGATTTATGTAAAAAAATCAAGCAGAATGACGATTTGAGCCACATTACAGTTATTCTTCTCACGGCTACAACCAGTAATGATATTCACTTGCAGAGTATTACAGAAGGCGCAGATGATTATGTAACCAAACCTTTTGATAGTGAAATACTTCTAGCTCGAGTTGAATCTGTTCTTAGAAACAGAGGACAGCTGCGCAGGTATTTTTTAGACAGCATAACACTTCGTGAAAACGTAAATAAAGTTCCTCTTGAATACAAAGAGTTTCTAGATAAATGTATCGAAATAGTAGAAGCTAATCTTGAAAACAGCGAATTTAATCTAAAGACTTTTTCGGCTGCAATGGGAATGAGTCATTCGAGTCTTTATAAAAAAATCAAAGCAATTTCAGGAGAAACGGTAAATGTTTTTATACGATCAATTAGAATACGCAGGGCTGCCGTGATTATGCTTACTGAAAATATTAATATTGCACAGGTCGGTCCTCAGGTTGGTATTGAAGATCAGCGTTATTTCCGCCAGCAGTTTGTGAAATTGTTCGGTATAAAACCGTCTGAATACATAAAAAAATATAGAAATTCTTTTAATAAGGAATTAAATGTCATTCAGAAAAGAGATGTGATTTAACTAGAATTTAAAAGTAAAACTACTGTTCAAATCCCAATTTGGCTAAAAAATTTTGCTGTTACAAACAATAACGAAAAGCCTTAAGAATGAATTTTTATCACAATTACTAATAACTCTCAATTTGAAATAGTAAACAGATAAAAACAAAATTTTTTAACTTATCTAAAAAAGAGTTATTTTGATAATTGAGGTGCGAACCCGTGATTCATCACACGTCTTATTTACTCAAATAGTTAGAATTTTATATCAGTATTGTTTTCAATTATGTCCACATCTTGCAGAACATAATTTTATTAGGGAGAGTTCACAGAAAACAATCGATAATAATTTGTAGTTGAAAAATATCTCTTAACGACTCATTTTGCCTGTTCACCGAAAACAGAACTTCGTAAACCCGCTTTCTATCGAACTTTACAGCAGTAAACAAAAATTTACTGCACACTAACTTTTAAAACTTTAGATCATGAAAGCAAAAATCGGAATTACAGAACAAAACACAGCGGCTGTTTCAAATGAATTAACAAAACTATTGGCAGACGAATTTGTACTTTACACCAAAACAAGAAATGCACACTGGAACGTGACGGGTGATAATTTTCATGCGAATCATATTTTCTTTGAAAACCAGTACAAACAGTTAGATGAAATTATTGACAGCGTTGCCGAACGTATTCGTAAAATCGGACATTACGCACCTGCATCCTTAAAAACATATCTTGAACTTACACATCTTACCGAATACAGCGAAAGAACAAATGACGGACAAGGTTTTATGAAAGATTTGTTAAACGATCATGAAAGTATTATAGAATTCATACGAGGCAACATCACTCCTTTTGCCAACGATTATAAAGATTACGGTTCTAGTGATTTTATTACCGGATTAATAGAAATTCACGAAGAAATGGCCTGGATGATCCGTTCTTACTTTAGATAGAATAATATAGAATAAGTATATTTGTCTGAACCAAAAACCAAATACCATGAAAGCGTTAATCGTTGATGATAATGATATTGCCAGAACCACTTTATCTCATCTCGCCAAACAAATTCCAAATCTTACCATTGTAAATGAATATACAAATGCTATTGAGGCTTATCATCATTTACAGAAAAATCCTGTTGATTTGATTTTTTTGGATATTGAAATGCCCGAGATGACTGGAATCGAACTGACCAAAAACCTGTCGGGAAAAGATACCATTATCATTTTCACTTCTTCTAAAAAAGAATATGCGCTTGAAGCTTTTGAACTGAATATTGCAGATTATATTTTAAAGCCAATTACTCCAGCAAGGTTTCTTCAGGCAGTTAGTAAAGTGCAGTCTATAATAGAAAGCAGGAAAGAAAATATAGAATTTGGTAAAGAAGAATTTTTATTTGTGAGGGATTCTAATATTACAAGACGCTTAAAAATGGATGATATTTTATACGCCGAAGCTATGGGCGATTATGTGAAATTTTATACCAAAGAAAAAATGTTTGCAATTCATGGTAAAATGAAAACCGCCGAAGAACGTCTGCCAAAAGACGCTTTCATCAGAGTACATCGTTCTTATATTGTTTCGATTAGCAAGATTGACACGCTTCAGGACGGCGGAATTATGATTAACAAAAAATTCATTCCCGTTGCCGATGCTTACCGTAAAGCACTTAACACCAGAATGAATGTGTTTTAAATTTTCTGGTTTACCTGCCGCGTAATGTGTTGCCATGCTGTCGCATCCAATTTAGGATAACACAATTTATTTATACTTTCATTTATGACAAATACGTCTACTGTAATGGGCAATAAACGCTTTAGCTATTTTATAATCAGCAGTTTTATTTTATGCAGTTTGCTGCTGATAGCCGTACAGATTAATTCGGCTAAAAATACCAAAGAGCTCATCAGAAACAATAATACACTTTTAAATGAATTGCGATCGAGTAATCATTTGAGAGAAATCGACCGCGATATTTTGGGTGTTGAAAGCAGAATCAGGGCTTCTATTGCAACCAATGACACTACACATCTGGAAGGCATTGACCAGAAAATTAAACAGATTAGAAATTTTCTGGATTCGCTGTCGGTAGACAATTCAGATCCTGAAGAAGAACAGCTAATCCAGAGACTCGGAGTTCTTGCCCAGGATAAAATGGCCACGAAAGGAAAATTGCTTCACCGCTATGATTCCGTTGGAAATATGGATGATGAAAGCTCTATTGCCAATCCGCGTGCCAGAATAATTTCTAATGAAATCACCGATATTACAGCCAAAATTTATCACAAACGCCAGTTGCGTATGGTTGATCTCAGCGACTTAAGTCTGGAAATGGGACAAAGAGCTAAATTATACGACATTTCACTACTCGTTTTACTAGTTTTAAGTGGTGCTGTAATTGGGTATCATATTGTGAAACAGTTTAGAAGACAGCATTTCCTGATTAAAGAATTGGATATCGCTGAAAAAAAAGCTTCGGTTGCCGCACAGGCTAAGGAAAATTTTCTAGCCAATATGAGCCATGAAATCAGAACGCCTTTAAGCGGTATTTTGGGCTTTACCAATTTACTTCAGAAAAGGAATTTAGATGAAACCGCTGCCGAATTTGTAGCTTCTATTCAACGTTCCGGAGAAAATTTAATGACTATTATAAATGATATTCTTGATTTGTCAAAAATCGAAGCAGGAATGATGCGAATTACTCCAGGCATATTCAGTATCAGCGGCTTATTGAATTCGGTTGAAACACTTTTCTCAGAACGAATAAAAGAAAAAAAACTAACGATTTCCAGTAAAGTAGACAGCTCCATTCCAGATACTTTAATCGGTGATGCAACCCGTCTGACACAAATACTGGTAAACCTTATCGGAAACGCTATAAAATTTACCCATCAGGGCTCTGTAACTATCGAAGTTTACAACAAACAACAAAATACAAATCAGGTATTTATCGGCTTCAAAATTACTGATACCGGAATTGGAATTGATAAAGAGAAACTTAATGAAGTTTTTGAAAGATTCAATCAGGGCGAAGATTCTACAACAAGAAATTACGGCGGCACCGGCCTTGGATTGTCAATTGTAAAAAAACTGATTTTATTGCAGAATGGTGATATTGAAGTAAACAGTGAATTGGGAAAAGGAACGACTTTTAGTTTTTATATTCCGTATGAAATTGCCGAGGAACAGCTCAATTCAATACCAGCTGCGACCGTCGACCAATTTAAAAATTTATCAAGTAACGCTTTGAGAGTTTTAGTAGTAGATGACAATGCCATTAACCAAAGTCTTATGAAACATTTACTCTCGCAGTGGAATATTGATTTTGATATGGCCTCGAATGGTTTGGAAGCGGTAGAATATCTTAGAAAAAAAGACTGCGATTTGGTACTTATGGATTTACAAATGCCTCAGATGGACGGATATACCGCGGTACAGCACATACGCGAAATATTGAAACTGGATCTGCCAATCATTGCAATGACAGCGCACGCGCTTCCTGGCGAAAGAGAAAGATGTTTGAGCCGTGGTATGAACGAATACATTTCAAAACCCATCAAAGAAGAAGAACTCTTTAAACTGATATCGGATTTCGGATTGAAAGATTCCAAATCAATAGAAAATAAAATTCCGGATTCTCATCCTGTTTTTCAATATATCGACCTAAGTTATATGCGGTCTGTAAGCGCTGGTAATAACGAATTTGAGCAAACCGTGACCCATCAGTTTATTACTAACGTGCCCGGACATTTGGAACAGCTTATTACGGCTTATCAGAATGAAGATTTTAAAACGGTGAAACTTAGGGCACACGATCTGCAGTCCAGTGCTGCAATAATGGGTTTGCTGCCACTTTTAGAAGAAAAGCTAGACATTTTAGAAATGGCACAAGAAAAAAATGCTGCCTTACAGCTGCTTTTAGAGGATGTAGAAAACATTCTGAAATTATCACTTTGTGAAGCTGAAATCTTTTTAGAAACACTTTCAAAATAAAGCAGAAAACAACACTTTCAATTTAGAAATCATCTTACAATTAATTCAACACTTATGAGACTGTCCTTAAAAGACAGTCTCTTTTTTTTGAAATCAGCTGAAGTAAATCCACTCCATTACTTCTTATAATTTCGTCTTATTATCCATTATTTTCAATTTTCCTCTTTTCATTTTCAACTATAAAAATAGTAAAACGATTCATTCTGCTTTTTAAACGAGTGTTTCTGCCTATTCGATGAAAAGTGTACTGTTTCAAGGCTTTAAGAAGGTAATTTTACTTCAGTAATAACATTAAAACTATAGGAATTATGGAAATCCAACAAACCAAAGAAAACGCATTATCACACTCAGCAGTAACAGCAGTAATCAATGCACCAATTGAAAAAGTAAACATCGCAGACTGGCTTTTAAACCTTCCAGATGCAGAATATCAGCGCTGCTCTACCCAGCACATTGGCGCGGGCATTACCAGCACTTATGACGGTCAGCCTATGTCTATTAACGTAGAAACTATCGGAGATACGTTAATGGTGCAGCATTATGTCGCAACGGTTCACCGTCCGGATTACTGTCGTATGCTTTCCGTTTCAGATTCTATTACACAGAACGGTCGTACCAAAGTTCAGGTTTTATGGGAACTTAAGGTTACTAAAATCGATGAGAACAGCTGTCTCTATACGAATGAAATTCATGCAACAGCCACACCGGAAATGTTTGAATACTTAAAAGGACACGGAGTTGATCTTGCCGCAGCTGCCGCTTCCAGACAAGCCGCTTCTGACGCTCACAATCATGAGGAAACGCCTAACTTTGCTAAAAGCATCGAAAACAAAGCGTTAACAGGTCAATACAATCAGCCGTTTTAAGACAGTAAAAACCGGGCGCGCTAAGGTGCGCTCTTTTTATTTCTAAACATTATGAAAAGAAATTTATTCGAAAAAATAATCGGTTCGTGGACGCTGGTTGAATTGCTTGAAGTACCTTTAGATGGCGGGACAACTATCTATCCGATGGGGAGAAACCCCAAAGGCCTGATTATTTACAATCGCGACGGATATATGTCGGCGCAGATTATGAATAATGAAAGTAAAAGTTTGGACTCAAAGAATTCAGAAGATTCTAGCAACGAAGAAACAGACGATCATTACACATATCTGGCTTATTCAGGGCCTTTTGTGATAGATGAAGAAAAACAAATAGTAAGCCATACCATGTTCATTTCTTTGTTCCAAAAATGGAGAAACCAAACTCAGAACAGGAAAGTCTACTTTGAGAATGAATTACTGCATTTGGAAACTGAAAATTTTAGGAGTAATTCCCGATTAGTAACCCATAAACTCACTTGGAAAAAAGCGGAAAAATCCAGTACAAACCATTAATCTTTAACCACATGAAAGCAATAGTTATAACCCAGCCCGGGGCTCCCGATGTATTGAAATTACAGGAATATCCAACTCCAGAAATAACGGGAGACGAAATATTAATTGAAGTAAAAGCAGCAGGATTAAACCGCTCCGATATTTTCCAGCGTGAAGGAAACTACCCTGCTCCCGCCGGAGTTTCTGCAGAAATCCCTGGTTTGGAAGTCGCTGGAATTGTCGTTAAATGCGGCCCGGATGCCTCAGCGTTTAAAATTGGGGATCAGGTTTGTGCTCTTCTTGCAGGCGGAGGTTATGCAGAATATGTGGCAGTACGCGAAGGTCAGTGTCTGCCAATTCCAAACGGGTTGACTTTTGCCGAGGCTGCCAGTCTACCAGAGACGATATTTACTGTTTGGTCCAACGTTTTTCAAAGAGGTGCTCTTAAATCTGGAGAAACCCTTTTAATTCATGGCGGAAACAGCGGCATTGGAATTACTGGAATACAGATTGCACATGCTTTAGGAATCCGTGTCATTGTCACGGTGGGTTCTGAGGAAAAAGGTCAAAATTGTCTGGAGCTTGGAGCAGATTCTTTTATTAATTACAAAAAAGAGGACTTTGAAACCGTTCTTCAGGATCAGGGTGTTGATGTAATTTTAGACATGATCGGCGGTGATTATCTCCGTAAAAACATAAACATACTTAAACCCGAAGGCCAATTAGTCTATATTAATGCTGTCAGCGGCAGTCATGTTGATCTTGATCTCTGGAAAGTGATGACAAAACGCTTGACCGTTACCGGAAGTACATTAAGAAGCAGGGAATATGATTTTAAAAAACAGCTGGCTCAGGAAGTACAAAAAAACGTCTGGCCTTTAATCGAATCCAAACAGTTTAAACCGATTATTTTTAAAACTTTTCCTTTCACAGAAGCTCTGGAAGCACATCTTTTATTGGAAGAAAGCAGACATACGGGCAAGATTATACTGGTACGCTAATCCTTTTAATATTTCATATTTTAAAACCAAACCAACAGCATTATGGAAAATCAAGGTGCCTCTGTAGTAATTTCACATCATATTCTGGACGGAAAAGAACAGCAATATGAACAATGGCTGGACGAGATTTTTCCTGTTACCAAACACTCAAATGGCTTTATTGATCTTCAGATTGTCAGACCAATTCCACATTTAACTTTTGTTTATACGGTAATTATCCGTTTTGATACTATTGAAAACCTTAAAACATGGATGAATTCTGAAGAGAGAAAAATGTGGATTAAAAAAGCAAATCCTTTATTCCGGAAAAATGATAATTACCAGATAAAGTCAGGTTTGGATTTTCTTTTTTCTAATGAAAGTGAAAACAATAAAGTTCCCGTACGCTGGAAACAATTTCTTGTAACTTGGTCGGCTATTTATCCGTTATCACTTTTAATCCCGTTAGTAACACTTCCCTTTTTAAGTTTTCTGCAGATACCTAAAAATCATTTTTTCGAAGCGCTAATCAGTTCTGCCTGCATCGTCTTTTTAATGGTATTTGTTGTAATGCCGAATTATACTAAAATCATCAAAAAATGGCTGTATAAATAATTGGATCGCCCGTATTTATCATAGAAAATCACTGCAATACACAGTGATTTTTTTGTTTTATATCCCAAACAGAATGACTTCCCTGTTTCCTAAAAACCTTCTGAGAAATCCCAGAAAACCCATCAGGTTTTCTCTTACTAAAATTCAACGACTCTTTCTGCCTTTCTGCCGAATTTGAAAGAAAGATCGGGGCTTTCTTCAATAGCTTTACAATAGAATTAAAAACCATAACAATTAATCCTTAAAAGCTATCATTATGAATACCAAACCATTAAGTTTTAAATACGAGTTAGAAAAAAAAGAGCCGCGTACCAATGAAGGGGGTACAACCAGAGGAGCTTCTGTAAAAGATTTTCCAGCTTCGATCGGAATCGCCGGAGTTTCTATGCGCCTGCAGCCCGGAAGCATGCGCGAACTGCACTGGCACGCTAACGCAGCCGAATGGGCTTATGTTATTTCGGGAACTGTACGCACCACTATAATTCATCCAAACGGACATAGCTACACCGACAATTTTGAGCCTGGTGATGTATGGTACTTTCCAAAAGGTTACGGACATTCTATACAGGCAACTGGAACGGAAGAATGTCATTTTATTTTAATTTTTGATAATGGAAATTTTTCTGAAGACCATACTTTCAGTGTTACCGATTTTATTTCCTCTGTACCTGCCGAAATTGCAGCTCAAAATCTTGGAATTACTTTAGAAGAAGTTGCGGCCTTACCTCAAAAAGAAGCCTATTTTGCAGCTGGAATTGTTCCCGACGAATTATCATTTAATGCGTTACCACGTCCCGAAGAATCCGATATCGAACTGACTAATTTGCACCGCTATCCTTTACATTCGCAACAACCAAGAATAATTCCGGGCGGCGGTCTGCAGCGACTGGTTACCAGTAAAGAATTTCCAATTAGTACAACGATGGCAGGATCTATAATTGAGTTACAGCCGGGCGCCTTAAGAGAAATGCATTGGCACCCAAATGCTGATGAATGGCAGTATTATATTTCCGGTCAGGCCGAAATGTCGGTATTCTTAGCAGAAAGCACAGTGGTAACCGAGCGGTTTAACGCCGGAGACGTGGGCTATGTTCCAATGGGTGCCGGACATTATATAAAAAATACCGGAGATACGGTCTGCAAAATCTTAATCGGATTTAACAGCGGGGTTTATCAGTCTATTGATTTAAGTGAATGGCTATCTGGTAATCCGAAAGATGTAGTTGTAACCAATTTTGGTTTGGCTGAAGGCGAAATCGAGAAATTTCCTAAAAGCAAATTGTTTATTCAACCTCAAAAGTAATTGTTTTGATTTTTGATAAACAATCTGCACGGTTAAGTAATTCAATCGTATCACAGGAAAAACTAGCCGTATTTCTGGCATTTATTGCGGGATATTTGGATGCGGCAGGACTTCTTAAATGGAAAATTTATGTCTCGTTTATGAGTGGAAATACCACCCAATTAGGCGTTGCTTTTTTTAATGGTAAATCAGCAGTAATTGCAACCACGTTAACCGTAATCGGCTGTTTTGTACTTGGAATTTATTCTGGAACCTGCTTATCACTGTGGAAGGAAACCAAAAGTCAGACAATACCTTTTTATATCGTTGCATTTCTGTTGATTGGATATACTGCTGTTTCTTATTATTATCCTGTTCAAACGCTGCCTGCTGTGGCCGTGATTGGTTTTGCAACAGGAATTATGAATACTATCGTAACAGCAGTCGGAAACCAGAAAATAAATACCGATTTCGTCACCGGAACGTTAAACAGCCTGGCAAGAAATACCGCCATGCTGAGTATGAGTACTGACGATGAAAACAGAAAACAATATAAAGAAAATGCAATACGATTATTTCTCTTATGGACAGGCTTTTTATTGGGTACAGCTATTGCACCGGTCTTACTTCCATTCCTGAAAAACTGGACATTCACGCTTCCTGCAATACTATTAATCGTTTGTGCATTCCTGCTAACCGACTTTAACTTTAAAACTAAATCTTATGTTACAGAAAAATGATACCGCACCAGATTTTACATTATTTGCCACACCCGACCAAAAAATCACCTTATCAGAATTTAAAGGACAAAACGTGATTCTGGCATTTTATCCTGCCGACTGGAGTCCTGTCTGCAGCGATCAGATGGCACTTTATAACGAAATGCTTCAATTTTTCAAAAAATACGATGCCGTGATTTTTGGCATTTCAGTAGACAGTAAATGGTGCCACATGGCATTTTCACAATCCAGAAACCTGCACTTTCCCCTTCTGGCTGATTTTGAACCGAAAGGAGAAATCGCAAAAAAATATGGTGCATACAACGAAGCAGAAGGCGAATGCGGCAGAGCACTTTTTGTAATCGATAAAAATGGAATTATTCAATGGAGTTACCTGTCACCGATGGCTATAAATCCGGGAGCTGACGGAATTCTGGAAGCTTTAGAAAAACTTTAAAAATTTAATTATGTCACTAAAACCAGCGGTCGGCACTACTGACCATACACAAGGAAAAAAAAATGCAGATATTGTCATTGTTGAATATGGAGATTATCAATGCCCATACTGCGGCGCAGCGTATCCGGTTCTCAAAGAAATGATGTCAAAATACGGAAAACGAATTCAGTTTGTTTTTAGAAACTTTCCATTATCCGAAATACACCAATATGCACGTCCGGCGGCAGTTGCTGCAGAAGCGGCCGCATTGCAGGGAAAATTCTGGGAAATGCACGATGCTATTTACGAAAATCAAGATTATCTAAGTGAATCTTTTTTATTAGAATTAGCAGAAAAACTGGAGCTAGAACCTCATCAGTTTAATATCGATATCAAAAAAACGGAAGTAGCGGCCAAAATAGATTCCGATTTCGAAAGCGGTGTTTTAAGCGGTGTCAATGGAACTCCTTCCCTATTTGTTAATGGCAGAAAATTTAACGGAGGACCGGAAGATCTTTTACAACTAATGAACGAAATTGTAAAATAAGCGATTGTTTAGGGCTGGATTAAGTCGGACAAAACACTTCGTTTTATAAGCCAAGTTTCTTTTTCGATACTATTTTTATTTAATTTTACGTAACAACCTTAATTTCAAAGTCATGGAAATAAACTATTCGGAATTAGTTTCCATTAAATATGTAAGCGTCGAAAGAATAGATGGCACCGGATCTTCTTCTGTTTTAGATACTCTTTCTGTTGAAGAACCACTTGAAATCAGGCTTTCGTACGGACCAAAAACAGAGCGGATCCAGAAGAATATTTCCGTTACCATGCGTACTCCCGGCAATGACATTGATTTGGCAGTTGGTTTTTTATTTACAGAAGGCATTATTGCTTCTTTTAAGGAAATACAAGATGCCTATGCTGTAAAAATGAACTGTCTTTCTCAAAAACAAAATATTGTTCAGGTTGACCTTAATGAAAATTACATTCCCAATTTACAGCAGACCGATCGAAATTTCTACACCACTTCAAGCTGTGGTGTCTGCGGAAAAAGTTCGATTCAATCGATAAAAACGGTGAGTTCTTATATTGATTTACCAAAATCTAAAAGAACTATTCCTGCTTCTTTATTCTATAATTTACCAGCCAAATTAAGAATGGCTCAAAGCGATTTTTCATCCACTGGCGGGCTTCATGCATCGGGGCTTTTTGATCTGGATGGTAATTTGATTTTTTTGAGTGAAGACGTTGGAAGACATAATGCCTTGGATAAGTTAATCGGAAACGCACTTGCAAATAATCAGTTACCGTTAAAGGAACATATTTTACTGCTTAGCGGAAGAGCAAGTTTTGAATTGATTCAGAAAGCTGCAATGGCCGGCATTTCTATTATAGCCTCTATTGGCGCTCCGTCCAGTTTAGCTGTCGAACTTGCGGTAGAATTTAACATCACCCTTTTAGGATTCCTGAAAGAGAACAGATTCAACATCTACAATCTCGCGGCTCAAACTTCAATTATAAATGTTTAATAAACAATTTGGCCTCTACCAATAGCCATTAAACCAAAACGCAATGAACGAAGATCAAAAACCAAACACAGATAATTTGGCGTCTAAATTGCCAGAAGCAGAAAATCCATACCAGCTTTCCAAGCTAAAATTAACAAAAGTTGAAAAATGGGCGGCGGGAGTTCCTGCGGTTTTGGCTGCCGTAAGCGATCTTATTGAAGACAAAACAGTACTTAGAGGTGGTAAAGCTTTGTTTAAGATGAACCAGATCGGTGGTTTTGACTGCTCCAGCTGTGCGTGGCCGGATCCAGATGATGATCGGTCTCCTTTGGGTGAATATTGCGAAAATGGTGCTAAAGCTTTGGCAGAAGAAGCCACAACTAAAAAAGTTACTGCTGCTTTTTTTAAAGAAAACTCCGTTTACAGTCTTTCAAAACTAGATGATTATCAGATTGGAAAAATGGGAAGATTAACCGAGCCCATGTATCTACCTGTTGGTGGAACACATTATCAGCCAATCAGCTGGGAAGATGCTTTTTCAAAAATTGCTTCTCATTTAAATGCGCTCGAATCGCCAAACGAAGCCGCTTTTTATACTTCAGGAAGAACCAGCAATGAGGCTTCTTTTCTGTACCAGCTTTTTGCCAAAGAATTTGGGACCAACAACATGCCCGATTGTTCTAACATGTGCCATGAAACCTCTGGGACTGCTTTGAAAACTACAATTGGTATTGGAAAAGGAACGGTTACTTTGGAGGATTTTTATGATACCGATGTCATTGTCATAATCGGACAGAATCCTGGAACCAATGCGCCGAGAATGCTGAGTGCTTTAGAAAAAGGTAAAAAAAACGGGGCAAAAATAATTGCTGTGAATCCGCTTCCTGAGGCTGGTTTGATGGGATTTCATAATCCGCAGGCAGTAAAAGGAATAATTGGTTCAGGTGGAAAACTTGCTGATTTATTTCTTCCAATAAAAATAAATGGCGATATGGCACTGCTAAAAGCTATTGAGATTTTATTATTTGATTTGGAAAAGAAAAATCCGGGAGAAGTATTTGATCACGCATTCATCAAAGAAAAAACAACAGGTTACGAGAGCTATCAAAAACAATTTGAAAATTTAGATTTTGACCACCTTGCTTTTCTTTCAGGTGTACCAAAAAATTTAATTATTGAAGCAGCGGAAATCCTTGCTTTCAAAAAAAGAATTATTGTCTGCTGGGGAATGGGACTAACACAACAACCCAACGGCGTTGATATGATCCGGGAAATCGTTAATATTTTATTATTGAAAGGCAGTATTGGTAAACCGGGAGCGGGTGTTTGTCCCGTTCGAGGACACAGCAATGTACAAGGCAACAGAACGATGCTAATTGATGAAAAACCCACAAATGAACAATTAGACCGTTTACAAAAATATTTTGGTTTTAATCCGCCAAGAAATCACGGATATGACGTAGTAAGAACCATAAAAGCGATCCATGAAGAAAAAGTGAAGTTTATGTTCTGTATGGGCGGAAATTTTCTATCTGCAGCGCCCGACACAACTTATACAGCAGAGGCATTTAGAAAATTAAAGATGCTGGTATGTGTTTCTACCAAACTCAACAGAGGTCATCTAGTACACGGAAAAGAATCTATTATACTTCCTACCTTTTCACGAAGTGACATGGATATCGTAAACAATGAAGTGCAAATTATCAGTACAGAAAATTCTATGGGTGTCGTGCAGTCTTCCAAAGGTGTACTTAAGCCAATATCAGATCAATTGATAAATGAAACACAAATTGTCTGCCGTATGGCTGCTGCCACACTGGAAAACAAAACCGTTATTAACTGGCAGCGCTATCATGATAGTTATGATGCCGTAAGAGAAGCAATAGAAAATTGCATACCGGGTTTTGAAAATTACAATCAAAGAGTAAGGGAAAAAGGTGGTTTTTACCTTCCGAATGCTCCCAGACATGGTAAATTCAATGCCAAAGAAACAGCAGATCGTGCGGCTTTTACTTTAACGGAACTTCCTTACAATGCATTAGGCCCAGATGAATATTTGATGGCTACAACAAGGACACATGATCAATTTAACACGACGATCTATGGCATGGACGATCGATACAGAGGCATAAAAAATGAACGCAGAGTTATTTTTATGAATCAAAATGATATTGATAAAGGAGGATTTGAGTCTGGAGAAAAAGTAGATTTATTTAACTATGATGATGGTATCGTCAGGATTGCACCTTTATTTATTATAGTTCCGTACCAAATTCCAGAGCGAAATGCGGTTACTTATTTTCCGGAAACCAATGTTTTAGTTTCTGTAAATAATGTGGTAAAAGAAAGCAATATGCCAGCATCAAAATACGTGAAGATAAAAGTAAAAAAACACGATCCCGCCATTTATGAAAATATAAAACAAATCTAACTTTTTTGACACTTTAATATTCACCTTTGATACTTTTCCAGAAAGAGCCAATTCAATTCAATTGTAAATTATACAACCTGTAAGTCTAATCGTTTTATGTGAGAATCGCGGCTTCAATTTGTTAACAAAAAAAGGACAGTAAAAACTGTCCTTTTTTATTTTTATTATTGATTATTAATATAAAGATAAGCTGATTTTTGAACCATTTTTCCGTTATCCTCGTATTCCAGTGTATAGAAGTAAGTTCCTGTAGGAAGTTTATCTGCTTTAATAACTGTTGCACGTCCGTCTGAGAATCCTTCAAAAGGATTAGTTACATTGTCATAACCTTTTTTCTCATATACCATCGTTCCATATCTATTATAAATTCTGACCGTATTGTTAGGAAAACAATCAATTCCGTTAATTTTGAACGAATCGTTTAAACCGTCTCCATTTGGAGATATTGCATTGAACACCTCAAGACAAGATACATGAACTGTCTGTGTAAATGAATTTTGATTGCCGCATTCATCTTCCGCTTTCCATGTTCTAACCAATGCATATCTTCCTGTACAATCACCTTCTGCTTTTACTTCACTATAACTTACAGTTGCACTGCCGCAATTGTCTGCAGCGGTAAGCACAACAGCCTCTGGAATAGTATCGCAGTTTGCATATACGTCTTTCGCAGGCAATGTTTCTACAAAAACTGGTGCAGTTGTGTCTGCCACATTAATTGTCTGCATATGGCTGGTTCTGTTACCACATGCATCAACAGCCGTCCAGGTTCTCTGAAGCTGGTAGTTTCCTGCACAGCTTCCGCTCAATTTCATTTCGCTGTACGTAACCACTGCAGCAGAACAATTGTCTGTTGCTGTCAATGTAGGTGCAGTAGGAATTGCATCTGTGCATTCTAAAGTGATGTTTGAAGGCAATACACCCACAAATACCGGTGCTGTTGTATCTTTAACTGTAATGGTCTGAACCAAATCTGTTTTTAATCCTCCACAATCTGTTAAAGTATAAGTTCTAGTCAGAATATAAGGGTTAGAACTGCATCCTGAACCTCCATTGTTTGTATCTGTGATTGTTACAACTACCGAATCATTACAATTACCTATTATATTAATTACTGCTTTTGTATTTGGAGCAGGAATATCATCAATACATTGAACTGTAATATCTGCCGGTACTGTACCTTGCGGTGCTACTGTATTTTGTATGGTATAGCTGTATACCCAATCGTGTGTATGTCCTGCACAATCTGTAAATGTATAGGTATAGGTTTCGATTCCGTTACAAGCAGGCATTGCTGAAATAACTGGTACCGATGGCGTTAATATATTACCACAGTTATCTTTTACTTCTGGCACTGCTGGCGCTATAACCTCTGAGCTGCAGTTTACCGTTTTTGCACCATTTGCCGGCATCACAAACTCTGCTCTTTCCAGTGTATAAGTTTGTGTACAGATAGTAGTATTCAAAACGGTATCTTCACCAAGATCGCGAACTTTATTGTTGTTTGCATCTTCATATTCTTTCACGGTATACGTTCTTGTTACGTTTCCATTACAAGCAGGATCTGCACTGTTTGAAGCCGTAATTTCAATTACACCGCACGGAATGTTTCCAATACTGCCATCACCGTTTCCTAAAGCTTCAAATTGTGCTTTTGTTAATGTCTCTGCTGTAGGCATTTCACTGTAACATACTATAGTTTGAGCAGGGAATGTTGGGCATTTCACCTCATATACGCAGCATATCGGCGCTATATCAGAAACTGTTACTGTATTACAAGCATAAACATCCTGAATATTTACATTATAATTGGTTCCTGCTAAAATCTTATCCGAAGTCCACTCATTACCGTTCCATGTTCCAGGTGCTCCTGTACCTGTTACGGTGTAAGGTGCCTGTCCTGTTACGCTTAATGTTAAAACATAACCTGTACCGTCTGCAGCACAAAGTGTAGACGCTGTACCTGATTGTGCCAGCAATTCATTTACCGTAATCACAGCTGAACCTGTCTGGGTATTATCACAGCTATTTACATCTTTAACGCTTACTAAATCATAAGTGAAAGTTCCTGCTGTTCCTGTCGGAGCTGCAACTGTAACTGAATTTCCTGTTGATGTAGTTACCGTCTGGTCTGCTCCGCCATTCAATTTATAAGTGAATGTATATGGTGCTGTCCCGTTTGTTCCTGTAAAGGTAACATTTGGTGCTGATGCATTTTTACATACTGCTGTTGTACCCGCAATTGCCGCGGTTGGCAACGGATTCACAGTAATCGTCGCGGTACCTGTCTGTGCCTGAACACAAGCTGTAGAACTGTTATCTTTTACACTTACTAAAGTATAAGCAAAACTTCCCGCTGTTCCTGTCGGCGCTGCAACTGTTACTGAATTTCCTGATACTGTTGTTACAATCTGGTCTGCTCCGCCATTCAATTTATACGTGAAAGTATATGGTGCTGTTCCGCCTGCTCCTGTAAAGGTAACATTTGGCGCTGCCGTATCTTTACATACTGCTGTTGTACCCGCAATTGTCGCTGTAGGTAACGGATTTACCGTAATCACAGCTGAACCCGTTTGTGCCTGCGTACATGCTGTTGAACTTGCATCTTTTACGCTTACTAAATCATAAGTGAAACTTCCTGCTGTTCCTGTCGGCGCTGCAACTGTAACCGAATTTCCTGATACTGTTGTTACAGTCTGGTTTGTACCCGAGCCGATTTTGTACGTGAAAGTATATGGCGCTGTTCCGCCTGCTCCTGTAAAGGTAACATTTGGTGTTGCCGCATCTTTACAAACTGCTGTTGTACCCGCAATTGACGCAGTTGGCAACGGATTTACCGTAATCACCGCAGATCCTGTCTGTGCCTGAGTACATGCTGTTGAGCTTCCATCTTTAACGCTTACTAAATCATAACTGAAAGTTCCTGCTGTTCCTGTCGGCGCTGCAACTGTAACTGAATTTCCTATTGATGTCGTGACCGTCTGGTTTGAACCTGATCCGATTTTATACGTGAAAGTATATGGCGCTGTTCCCCCTGCTCCTGTAAAGGTAACATTTGGTGTCGCCGCATCTTTACAAACTGCTGTTGTACCCGCAATTGCGGCGGTTGGCAACGGATTTACAGTAATCGTCGCAGTACCAGTTTGTGTCTGAACACAAGCAGTAGAACTGTTATCTTTTACACTTACTAAAGTATATGCAAAACTTCCGGCTGTTCCTGTCGGCGCTGCAACTGTAACCGAATTTCCTGATACTGTTGTTACAGTCTGGTTTGTACCCGAGCCGATTTTGTACGTGAAAGTATATGGCGCTGTTCCGCCTGCTCCTGTAAAAGTAACATTTGGTGCTGCCGCATCTTTACAAACTGCTGTTGTACCTGCAATTGTCGCTGTCGGCAATGGGTTTATCTTAATAATAGCTGAACCTGTCTGTGTTTGTCCACAACCTGTTACACTACTGTCGCTCACACTTACTAAATTATAAGTGATAGTTCCTACAGTACTAGTTCCTACTGCAATTTCTGCAGTATCACCAACTGATTGAATAGTTTGGTTTGCACCTCCATCAACATTGTATGTAAAATTATATGGCGCTGTTCCTCCTGATCCTGTGAAAGTCACATTCGGTTTAGCCGCATTTTGACATATTTCTGTGGATCCAGAAATAGCTGGTCCTGCATTTTCATTTATTTCAATAGTAACAGAACCTGACTGAACATTATCACAACCTTTCGAATCCCTTACACTTACTAAAGCATAATTAAAACTTCCTGTTGCGCTTGTTGTAACTGGAACATCTACAGAATTTCCAACAGTTGTTGTTGCTATCTGGTTAGTTCCATTATTTATTTTATAGGTAAACGTATATGGTGCTGTACCTCCTGCCCCTGTAATTGTTACATTAGATGTTGCATTTCTACAGATAACTGCTGGAGCGGTGATAGCTGCAGTTGCTAATTCATTTACTGTAATCGCTACAGAACCTGTCTGAGCGTTATCACAGCTTTTCGAATCTCTTACACTTATCAAGCTGTAAGTGAAAGTTCCTGCTGTTCCTGTCGGCACTGCAACTGTAACTGAATTTCCAGTCGTTGTCGTTACTGTCTGGTCTACACCTGAACCGATTTTAAACGTGAATGTATAAGGCGCTGTTCCGCCTGCTCCTGTAAAGGTGATATTCGGCATTGCCGTATCTTTACATACTGCTGTCGTACCAGCGATCGTCGCTGTAGGAAGCGGATTTACCGTAATCACGGCTGATCCTGTCTGTGTCTGCGTACATGCTGTTGAGCTTGCATCTTTAACGCTTACCAAACTATAAGTGAAAGTTCCTGCTGTACCCGTCGGAGCCGCAACTGTGACTGAATTTCCTGATACTGTTGTTACAGTTTGGTCTGCTCCGCCATTCAATTTGTAAGTGAATGTATATGGTGCTGTCCCGCCTGCTCCTGTAAAAGTAACATTTGGCGCCGCCACATCTTTACAAACTGCTGTTGTACCCGCAATTACTGCGGTTGGCAACGGATTTACAGTAATCGTCGCAATACCAGTTTGTGTCTGAACACAAGCTGTAGAACTGTTATCTTTTACACTTACTAAAGTATATGCAAAACTTCCTGCCGTTCCCGTCGGCACTGCAACTGTAACTGAATTTCCAGTCGTTGTCGTTACCGTCTGGTCTGCACCCGAACCGATTTTATACGTGAATGTATAAGGTGCTGTCCCGCCTGCTCCTGTGAAGGTGACATTCGGCATTGCCGCATCTTTACATACTGCTGTCGTACCAGCGATTGTCGCTGTAGGAAGCGGATTTACCGTAATCACGGCTGATCCTGTCTGTGTCTGCGTACATGCTGTTGAGCTTGCATCTTTAACGCTTACCAAACTGTAAGTGAAAGTTCCTGCTGTTACCGTCGGCGCTGCAACTGTAACTGAATTTCCAGTCGTTGTCGTTACTGTCTGGTCTGCACCCGAACCGATTTTATACGTGAATGTATAAGGCGCTGTTCCGCCTGCTCCTGTAAAGGTGATATTCGGCATTACCGCATCTTTACATACTGCTGTCGTACCAGCGATTGTCGCTGTAGGAAGCGGATTTACCGTAATCACGGCTGATCCTGTCTGTGTCTGCGTGCATGCTGTTGAGCTTGCATCTTTAACGCTTACCAAGCTGTAAGTGAAAGTTCCTGCTGTTCCCGTAGGCGCTGCAACTGTAACTGAATTTCCAGTCGTTGTCGTTACCGTCTGGTCTGCACCAGAACCGATTTTATAAGTAAAAGTATAAGGTGCTGTTCCGCCTGCTCCTGTAAAAGTAACATTTGGTGCTGCCACATCTTTACAAACTGCTGTTGTACCTGCAATTGTCGCTGTAGGTAACGGATTTACCGTAATCACCGCAGATCCTGTCTGCGTCTGCGTACATGCTGTTGAGCTTGCATCTTTAACGCTTACCAAACTGTAAGTGAAAGTTCCTGCTGTTCCCGTAGGCGCTGCAACTGTAACTGAATTTCCAGTCGTTGTCGTTACCGTCTGGTCTGCACCAGAACCGATTTTATAAGTAAAAGTATAAGGTGCTGTTCCGCCTGCTCCTGTAAAAGTAACATTTGGTGCTGCCACATCTTTACAAACTGCTGTTGTACCTGCAATTGTCGCTGTAGGAAGCGGATTTACCGTAATCACGACTGATCCTATCTGTGTCTGCGTACATGCTGTTGAGCTTGCATCTTTAACGCTTACCAAACTGTAAGTGAAAGTTCCTGCTGTTACCGTCGGCGCTGCAACTGTAACTGAATTTCCAGTCGTTGTCGTTACTGTCTGGTCTGCACCCGAACCGATTTTATACGTGAATGTATAAGGCGCTGTTCCACCTGCTCCTGTAAAAGTGACATTCGGCATTGTCGCATCTTTACATACTGCTGTCGTACCAGCGATTGTCGCTGTAGGAAGCGGATTTACCGTAATCACGGCTGATCCTGTCTGTGTCTGTGTACATGCTGTTGAGCTTGCATCTTTAACGCTGACCAGAGTATATGTGAAAGTTCCTGCTGTTCCCGTCGGCGCTGCAACTGTAACTGAATTTCCAGTCGTTGTCGTCACCGTCTGGTCTGCACCAGAACCAATTTTATAAGTAAAAGTATAAGGTGCTGTCCCGCCTGCTCCTGTAAAAGTAACATTTGGTGCTGTCGCATCTTTACAAACTGCCGTTGTACCCGCAATTGTCGCTGTAGGTAACGGATTTACCGTAATTACAGCTGAACCTGTCTGGGCATTATCACAGCTGTTTGCATCTTTTACACTTATTAATGTATAAGTAAAAGTTCCTGCTGTTCCTGTCGGCGCTGCAATTGTAACCAAATTTCCTGATACTGTTGTTACAGTCTGGTCTGCTCCGCTATTCAATTTATAAGTGAAAGTATATGGTGCTGTTCCGCCTGCTCCTGTAAAAGTAACATTTGGCGCTGCAGCATCTTTACAAACTGCCGTTGTACCCGCAATTGTCGCTGTAGGTAACGGATTTACTGTAATTACAGCTGAACCTGTCTGGGCATTATTACAGCTGTTTGCATCTTTTACACTTACTAATGTATAAGTAAAAGTTCCTGCTGCTCCTGTCGGCGCTGCAACTGTAACCGAATTTCCTGATACTGTTGTTACAGTCTGGTCTGCTCCCGAACCGATTTTATACGTGAAAGTATAAGGTGCTGTCCCGCCTGCTCCTGTAAAAATAACATTTGGCATTGTCGCATCTTTACAAACTGCTTTTGTACCTGCAATTGTAGCCGTTGGCAATGCATTTACAGTAACTGTAGCAAAACCTGTTTGGTTTTGTGCACACGATGATAAACTACTATCTTGAACGCTTACCAAATCATATCTAAAAACACCTGCTGTACCTGTATTAATCGAAATACTTGTACTTTCTTCTGTTCCGTTTGTTTGTTTTGTTAAATTATTTCCGTTATTAATTTTGTATGTAAATGTATATGGAGGTGTACCACCTGCACCTGTAAATGTAACATCAGGTGATGCCGTGTTTTGACATACTGCAGTTGTACCGCTAATAGTTGCTGTTGGCAAAGGATTTACAGTTACATTGACTGGCAATATCACACTGCAGCCATTACTGTTAGTTCCTTTTATATAATAGGTACCAGTCGCATTTACAGCATCTGGATTTGCTAAAGGTGTAGTCGCATCAGCATCTGTAAAATAAGTATAATTTAATCCTGCATCACTGTTTTGAGTAACAGCGGGCATTTTTAAATTTACTGTATTTGGAGCACAAACTACAGCTGGATTGTTTACAACCATTTTAGGAAGTGCATTTAACGTAACTTTCAAAGTAGAGGTATTTGTTAAATTACAAGGTGCCCCAAGTGTAACTTTACAAGTATACGTATTAAGTCCTACCACTAAATTCTGATAACTTACTGGCGGATTTTTTAGGTTTTTAGTTGCTGCTGTTATACCAGGACCAGTCCATTCGTATAAAGCGGCATTTGTAATATCTACATCTAATTCTAATTTGATGGTACCCGAATCTAATTTACATAAAATAGGATCCATTAAGCCATTTGCTGTTGCTGTTGGTAATGCAGCAACTCCCATTTGAGTGGTTTGTGTAATAACGTTCCCGCAACCGTCCTGCACTTTAAAATAATAAGTGCCTTTACCTAAACCAGAAAACTGGTTAGAACTTTGAAATGTTCCGTAAGTTACACCTCCATCTGTACTTAAAGCATATTTTAAAGTGTTATTGGGAGCCGGTGAAATGGTAGTCGCTGTAATAGTTAGAACTCCATCTGTAGAAGCATCATTACAAACATAACCGCCTGTATTGCCTTTATCTACCGTAATGGCATTGCTGGCATCATAGGTTACCGTCTGGGTAAGCACATTGGTTGATCCTCCTTTTATACGAAGACCAAAAACATACGTACCAAAATTTAAACCGTTAAAAGGCAGTGAAGCTGTTGTACTGGCCAAATCCCTAACCTGACCCACATTTGACGGCCCTGAAACCACAATTACCTGATAGGCACTTGCATCATCAAAAACTCCTTGCATGGTATAATTAAACCCTCCGCAAATTGCATCTGCCTTATAGCCTGTAAGACTTGCATTGTACCCCTGCACTGTAAGGTTTACATCTCTTGTACCGCAGGGCGCATTTACCCTTACAGTATAGTTTCCTTTTGGCCAATAAGAAACTGGATCTGACGCATTAATGCGTGCAAATGTCCCTGTTCCGTTTGCATCAACATATCCTGTACCTGTGGATCCTACCGGAGCTAATGGATTGTCTGAAGCAACAATAGTAAAAGTCACCGAATCGCTTACTGAAGGAAACATCGAAATCATGGCTTTACCATAGCCTAAGATATTCTGATTGGGCTGTACTCCATAAAGACTTTGACCAATAGAAAGCCCCGAAGATGCAGGAATAGTAATGTTCTGACTACCAGTCACTGTCCAGTAATCATTAGTAGTATTGCCTCCTGCATCTACATAAGTAAGATGATAAGTTGCCCCAGGTTTTAAGCCTCCAACATTAAGCATACTTACGTTAATGGATTGTGTTATCACATCAGAAGCATCAGCTAAATTTGTAAAAGTAACGTTTACCGGAAAACAGGCTAATCTATTAGAAACAACTTTTATCATTCCCTCTCCCCCACAGGTAAACGGAGACATATATCCTCCAGACTGCCATTGTACTAATACAAATTCTCGTGTATTACCACATTTATCAATTACTACTGCTCTCATATTATTAATGTCAGCAAAAATACCATCTCTTGTAGCTGTTACAGGCATTTTTATGGGTCTTGTAGTAATAGGGTAGCCATCTCCTCCTTCATCAGAATAGCCGTCGCCATCAATATCTTTCCCGTATAACTTGCCCTGATATTTTATCTTCCAAGTAAACAAAGCTGCATCTGCAGCCGAAAGGCTTGTACTGTTAGCTACATATTGAAAACCTAGTTCATGAGCTATTGCAAAAGGCGTAGAGCAATTGTAGTCTGTCCAATGAATAGGATAAAATCCTGTGTTTTTAAGATCTGCTAATGTTACTGTTGCAGCAGATACTGCTGTTGCTCCTGTAACCGTTTGACCACATGAATCGGTAACACTAACTATATAATTACCAATAGGTAATGCATTAAATGCAAAAAAAGGATCGTTAATAGATGATGTTCTTTGAATACTAGTTCCAGGTGAACTTTGTAACGCAACATCATAGGTATATGGTTTTTTACCTCCTGTAACTGTCGTAGTTAAAATTTCTTTCCCTGTTGCACATCCTGCTACCTGAGTTGGCGTAGCAACTTTCATTAAAGTGTAGCCATCTGCAACAGTAATGTTTTTACTAGTATACGTTGTCGTAGTTCCTTTAAGCTTACCTACTACAGTATAGGTTCCATTCGAAAGTCCTACAAAAAGAGAAGTTTCAGAAAATTGACTCGCATCTCCAGGTATTGGAGCCACAATGACTCCTCCTTTCCAAAGCTGGTACTGTGCCACACTCCATGCCGCATCATTAGAAGGAGCAATCGTACCTTGGTTCAAACATCCTGTAGTCCCGGGAGTTCCCGATACATTTTGCGCAAATGCAGGACTGCCTAGTACAGCAAACAAGATGAACGTAAAAAATAAAATAATTTTCGTTTTCATTAAATCTTTTTTTAATTTAACAAACTGTAGATAAGAAACTTATCTAATCAAACAGTTTGCATGGTTAACTTTGATTCTCGTTTAATAATTGTAAAATATTATTAAGCTGCAAAATTCCTTTTATTGTCAATTTAACTGCGTCTGTAAAAGATTTTATAATAACAGATTAGGACAAATTTGATCTAAAAGAGCTATAAAAAAGTAGTAATAGTATATTTTTTAGTAACACACAGCGTCTAAAATTTGCTATCGTTCGGGTTTCTAAATTTTCCTATTGAGCTGAAAATTTTCTCGCAAAGTCGCAGAGGCGCTAAGTTTTTTTTATGCCACAGATTAAATGATTAAAAATGATTTTAAAAAAATCCGCACAATCTGCGGGAGTTTCTTGCGAAGATTCCTCCTTCGTCGGAATGACAAATAGTACGGTTAATGTATTCTTATAAAGAAAAAACTTTGTGTGTTTGTTAGGGAAAAACCTTGCGTGCTTTGCCTTAATCTTTGTGCGTTTAGCAGTTAATTAAAATCTGCTTGATCTGCTGAATCTGCGGGAATAAATTTTTCACGCAGATTTAAAAGATTGAAGCTGATTCTACAGATTTTTAAAATTTAATCTGCGCTGATCTGCTAAAATCTCGTGAATCTGCGTGAAATAAAACTTCGAGGACTTTGTGGTAAAAAAAAAGAGAGAACTTCGTTCCCCCTTTTTATGGTTTAAAATAAATATTTAGTATTATGGTACTTCCAAAAACATGACCATAAACAATTATTACTGTTACAAATCTATTCGATGGATTTTCATCAAATTAACCCTAAAGGGCTTTATACTAACAAAATAAGCCAAAAGAAACTTAATTATCATTAATATACAGATATCCTGATTTTTTTCCGTGTCTGCCGTTATCTTCATATTCGAGTATATAGAAATACGTTCCTGTTGGGAGTTTATCCCCTTTTAGAACTGTTGCTCTTCCGTCAGAAAACCCCTCAAAAGGATTGGTTACATTATCATAGCCTTTCTTTTCATAAATTAACACTCCGTATCTATTATAAATTGAAACGGTATTATTTGGGAAACAGTCAATGCCTTCTATCACAAAAGTGTCATTCATTCCATCTCCGTTTGGAGATAAAGCATTGTATATATTCGGCGGACATGATACATTGATTTTTTGCATAAATGAGGTTTGATTGCCGCATTCATCAACAGCTGTCCAAGTTCTGTTCAATGTATATCTAGCACTGCAATCGCCATCTGTTCTGGTCTCGGTATAATTTACTGCTGCGCTGCCACAATTGTCCGTTGCTGTCAGTACCACCGCAGACGGAATGTTGCTGCAATCTGTATTGATAACGGCCTCTGGAAGTGCCTCTGCAAAAACAGGTGCTGTGGTGTCTGTAACATTTATGAGCTGGGTATGAGCTGCTTTGTTTCCGCAGGCGTCAACAGCAGTCCAAGTTCTTTGCAGTTTATAATTTCCTGAACAGCTTCCGTTTACTTTAACTTCTGTATAAGTGACTGTTGCAACGCCACAATTATCTATTGCTGAAAGAGTGGCCGCGGTCGGAATTCCGACCGAACATTCGACCGTTATGTCTTCGGGAAGTATACCGACAAAAACTGGCGCTGTTGTATCTTTTGCTGTAAGGGTCTGAACCAATTGTGTCGTTAAACCTCCACAGTCTGTTAAAGTGTAGGTTCTTGTTACAATATAAGGACTGGCACTGCATCCTGTTCCGCCATTGTTAATATCTGCCACCGTTACGGTTACATTATTATTACAGTTTCCTTTTATATTGGTTACCGCATTTATATTTGCAGGCGGAATAGCATCGATACATTGTACCGTGATATCGGAGGGTGCTGTGCCCTGCGGTGCTGCAGTGTTGTTTATTGTATATGTGTATACCCAATCATGTGCATGACCCGCACAGTCTGTAAAGGTGTATGTATACGTTATAATTCCGTTGCAGACAGGCGCCGCCGAAATTACAGGTCCCGAAGCAGTAAGCACATTGCCGCAGTTGTCATTTACTACAGGCAGTTGCGGCGGTGTAACATCTGACGGGCATGCCACTGTTGATGCACCATTTGGAGCTATTGTAAAATCGGTTCTTTGAATCGTAAAGGTTTGGGTACTGCTGGTTGTTTCAAGAATGTTATTTTCTCCTGCATCACGCACTTTGTTATTGTTCGGATCAGCATATTCTGTTACTGTATACGTTCTGATTACGTTTCCGTTACAAGTTGGATCACTGCTGTTTGCCGCCGTAATTTCGATTACACCGCAAGGAATATCGCCAATATTTCCGTCGCCGTTTCCTAACGCTTCATATTGTGCTTCTGTCAGACTTGCTGCTGTTGGTATTTCGCTGTAACAGGCTACAGTTGTAATTGGAAATGTTGGAACTTTCACTTCGTAAGCACAGCATATTGACGCTGTATCGGCTACAACTACTGTATTACATGCGTAAGAGTCTTGAATACCTACATTATAATTTACTCCAGCTAAAATTTTATCCGAAGTCCATTGGTTTCCGTTCCATGTTCCCGGCGCCCCTGTTCCTGTTGCGGTATAAGGTGCTTGACCGGTTACGTTTACTGTGAGTATGTAACCCGATCCGTCTGCGGCGCAAAGCGTAGATTCCGTACCGTTTAATGCTAGTATATCATTAACCGTAATGCTGCCGCTCAGGCTTGCGCTTGAACAGCCTCCTGTTGTCGTAACCGTATAGTTGAATGTTCCAGAAGCTGTCGGCGTTCCGCTGATGGTGAACACGCCGTCTGCAAAACTTCCCGTAACACCCGCAGGCAGTGCGCCTGCTGTAAGCGCCGCTCCTGTTGCCCCAGATGCTGGAGTGTAGACAATATCTGTTAATGGTGTATTGATGCACAATGTCTGGCTTGCTGTTGCCGCTGCAGAACTCAGAGCGATCGCCGCATCAGGATTTACCGTAATGCTGCCGCTCAGGCTTGCGCTAGAACAGCCTCCTGTTGTGGTAACCGTATAGTTGAATGTTCCAGAAGCTGTCGGCGTTCCGCTGATGGTGAACACGCCGTCTGCAAAACTTCTTGTAACACCCGCAGGCAGTTCGCCTGCTGTAAGTGCCGCTCCTGTTGCCCCAGATGAAGGCGTGTACACAATGCTTGTCAATGGCGTATTGACGCACAGCGTCTGGCTTGCTGTTGCCGCTGCAGAACTCAGAGCGATCGCCGCATCAGGATTTACCGTAATGCTGCCGCTCAGGCTTGCGCTAGAACAGCCTCCTGTTGTCGTAACCGTATAGTTGAATGTTCCAGAAGCTGTCGGCGTTCCGCTGATGGTGAACACGCCTCCTGCAAAACTTCCCGTAACCCCCGCAGGCAGTGTCCCTGCTGTAAGCGCCGCTCCTGTTGCCCCAGATGCTGGAGTGTAGACAATATCTGTTAATGGTGTATTGATGCACAGCGTCTGGCTTGCTGTTGCCGCTGCAGAACTCAGAGCGATCGTAGCATTTGGATTAACCGTAATGCTGCCGCTCAGGCTTGCGCTAGAACAGCCTCCTGTTGTCGTAACCGTATAGTTGAATGTTCCAGAAGCTGTCGGCGTTCCGCTGATAGTGAACACGCCGCCTGCAAAACTTCCTGTAACACCCGCAGGCAGTGTCCCTGCTGTAAGTGCCGCTCCTGTTGCCCCAGATGAAGGCGTGTACACAATGCTTGTCAATGGCGTGTTGATGCACAGCGTCTGGCTTGCTGTTGCCGCTACAGAACTCAGAGTGATCGTAGCATTAGGATTTACCGTAATGCTGCCGCTCAGGCTTGCGCTAGAACAGCCTCCTGTTGTCGTAACCGTATAGTTGAATGTTCCAGAAGCTGTCGGCGTTCCGCTGATGGTGAACACGCCTCCTGCAAAACTTCCCGTAACCCCCGCAGGCAGTGTCCCTGCTGTAAGCGCCGCTCCTGTTGCCCCAGATGCTGGAGTGTAGACAATATCTGTTAATGGTGTATTGATGCACAATGTCTGGCTTGCTGTTGCCGCGGCAGAACTCAGAGTGATCGTAGCATCAGGATTTACCGTAAT
>NZ_JBHUDZ010000017.1:0-12784 GCF_042678225.1 Flavobacterium artemisiae
GAATAGTGCTCCATCAACTATGACATTCACTATATCAACATAATAATGTTTAAAATTTCCCATTTTTTTATGTTTTTCAGGTCTTATTATATTAAAATTACTTTGCGGGCACGGATTGCAAATCCGCGCTATTCGGGCTTACTTATATTTCCACATTATGACCAGCATATTAACTTTCTTCAATTTTTTATTAAATTATTTTTAAATTTAAAATTTGTTAGCTCTAATTTATGCTGAAAGAAAAGAAGGTATAATTTGTTAAATTTGAGATATAATTTTTCTTCCTCTTTATTTGTTGAATTTTTATCAGATATACTAAAAGGACTACAAAGTAAGGAAAGCATAAAAAATAAGTGAGAATAGTTTATTAAGATTTCAATTTCTGGATCGTAAATTTCTCGTTCTGCTATTCCGTCAAAATTAAATTCTAGTTTTTCAATTGTTTTCTTTAATTCGAGAATCTGACTAGGAATTAAATAAGAAGTCTTTATAATTTTTTCCTCATTAATAGAATAAATTTGTAAAAGCTGGTTAATAACTAATTTATCATTATCAAAATTAGTTTTTGTAATACTTGTGGGACTAATGTTTTTTAACTTGTTTGTGAGTTCTAATAATTCTTTTAATTTGCTTAATCCTAAATGAAATTCCGTTTTCAAAGCTAGCCTATTTATTAATAGTTCCTTTTTGCTAATTTGCAAAGCCCATATTGATATTCCAAATGCGGCACATGAAATAAGAAAAGTGATATTATCTATATTTATGTAATCTAATAGTCCCATACTTTTTTGTTTCTTGGTTTAATTTTAGTGATATATTGATGATTCGTGTAAATGATTGAATTTTCTCTTTTGATATCGTAATTCTTAATGAATTGCTTGTGTAAAATTAATTTTAATTATGAGGTTAAATTATTTAACATTTGAAGCTGAAGGCTTGTTATTTCCTGCATCAATTAAAACGATACTCTTGTCATTAACTAGATTTAATTCGTCTAGAATATTATTTACTCTCTCAAGTTCTGGGTTATCAAAATATAATATCACTTTAATACTTTTTTTAGTGTTACTAGCTTTTTCATAGATTTTAACTTGGTTCTTAAGATTCATTTTTAATTTTGAGTTCGAAGCCAATTTAAATTCAATCAATGTTTTATCTCTAGCTCCTTTAGAAACTGAGTAATCAACAGGACCTCTGCCGTTATTTACTTCACGATTAATATCATATGGAGATGAAAACCATGTAAGTCTATAAATTACTTGTATATCAGCTTCTCTCTTTAGAGGCTGTCCCTTATGATAAAATAATTTATAACCATCCTTATGTTCTATGACATCTTTCATGAAGTTTATTCTTTTTAAAGATTCTTCAAAAGTTGATTCGTGATGTATATCATAAAAATCTGTTTGATCAATAAGTTGAGAAATCAATTGCATAACGCTATCTTTAAAAAAGCTAATGATATCTATAACCTTGCTCTTGGAAATTTCTGTAGCTCTATCTTTATTGAATTCTTTTGTCTTGATGTAATAATTTAAGATTTCAGGAAATTCTTTAATCACTTTGTCAATAGCTTCAAAAAGTTCTTTTTTAGTAGGAGGTTTTTCCTTCTGATTTTTACCCTTCCCAATAATTATTGGAGCAGGAAGCTTTGATTTAAAATAGCTGTCTATTTCACTTCTTAATTGGTCATTTGGAATTGTGTTACATATATTAGTGAACTTTCCACGTAAGTCATTTATATTAATCCAATTGTCATCTTTTGAAAGTAAATCCATAGGAGTTAAAATAACAAAATCATTATTGTGATAAGGCAAATTATAACTTTTTGGCATCCAGCGTTCGAATTTATAGTCAAAATAGGCTTTATTAACCTTAACTAGCTTTGTTTTTGACCTATCCAAAAAATTATTTGCGAAATTTTCAGAATATTCTAGTAAAAAGGATTTTATTAGATTGCAAGTAAAATCGCTAATATTGTCACTACCAACACCTAATTCAAATAAGCAAACTTTTTCAATATGAGTTGAATTTGTTACCGCTTCATTATTTAGATCACTATATACATTATGCATGTTTTCTGACATGGCTAAAGCAAATTTTTTTCCTAAGCCACTTCCTCCATTTCCTGTACGACTATAGCCTAACCAATTTTGTTTAACTTCTGAAAACATATACCAAGATTTTCTTTCGGCATTAGATATGTTTCCGCGATCAGATTTAGTTTTTAAGAAAGTGAGATACTTTAGAATGCTTTTGTGTAATTCTTTATACTTTTCTTCTTTACTGCTGAATAATAAGAATGGATCAATAAATAGAGGTAAATCATTAATTAATGAAACATTCAGAGCTCCATAAGAATCTAAAACTTCTTCTTGGACATTAAAAAAATCTGAAAAATAAATTTTATTCATTTTTTGTGGATTTATTATTTTAGGTTTTTCAAACATAACTTTTTGCTAATCAGTTTCATTACGGAAAACCTTAAATTGATAGGAAAAACAAACATCGTATAAAATTTAAATTTACTACCAAGTAAAAACCCCTGATTTTCAATTCAAAAATCCACCAAAATTTCCCAAAAATCAACACTAGAATTTTCCATAAAAATTTTGTAATTTTGCAGTCCAATAATAAGGAAAAAGAAAATGTTAGATAAACTTCAATATGTAAAGCAGCGTTTTGACGAGATTTCGGATTTGATTATTCAGCCGGATGTTATTGCCGATCAAAAACGTTATGTGCAGCTTAACCAAGAGTATAAAAGTATTAAAGCTCTGGTTGACAAAAGAGAAGAATACATTCTTGTTTTAGCGAATATTGATGAAGCAAACGAAATTATTGCCGACGGAAGCGATGCAGATATGGTTGAAATGGCCAAAATGCAGCTTGACGAAGCAAAAGAACGTCTGCCTCAATTGGAAGAAGAAATCAAATTTATGTTGATTCCGAAAGATCCTGAAGATGCTAAAAACGTAATGGTGGAGATTCGCGCGGGAACGGGTGGAGACGAAGCGAGTATTTTTGCAGGAGATTTGTATAGAATGTACACTAAATATTGCGAAACACGTGGCTGGAGAGCTTCTGTGGTAGATATGAACGAAGGAACTTCTGGAGGTTTCAAAGAGGTGATCTTTGAGGTTTCTGGAGAAGATGTGTACGGAACTTTAAAGTTTGAAGCAGGTGTTCACCGTGTACAGCGTGTGCCGCAGACCGAAACACAAGGTCGTGTGCATACATCGGCTGCAACGGTAATGGTTTTACCAGAAGCAGAAGAGTTTGATGTACAGATCGATATGAACGATGTTCGTGTTGATTTCTTCTGTTCGTCTGGACCTGGAGGACAATCTGTAAATACAACCAAATCGGCGGTGCGTTTAACTCACATTCCAACAGGATTGGTGGCGCAATGTCAAGATCAGAAATCACAACACAAGAATAAAGATAAAGCTTTGATCGTTTTACGTTCTCGTTTATACGAAATGGAATTAGCGAAAAAAGAAGCAGAAGACGCATCAAAACGTACTTCTCAGGTAAGTTCTGGAGACCGTTCGGCTAAGATTCGTACGTACAACTATGCGCAAGGTCGTGTAACCGATCACAGAATTGGTTTAACGCTTTACGATTTAGGAAACATCATGAATGGTGATATTCAGAAAATCGTTGCCGAGCTTCAGTTGGTTAACAATATGGAGAAATTGAAGGAAGCGTCGGAGGTGTACTAAGTTTCTGAGGTTCTAAGCTTCTAAGATACTAAGCTTCTAAGTTTTTACTTAGAGGTTTGCAAAAGCCGAACAAAGTTCGGCTTTTTTTTTGCTCAATTAGAGAAAAGCTCAGTAGCTTAGTATCTTAGAACCTTAGCCTCTGAAAAAAATTAGCGCCAGCTAAGTTTTTTCCTAAACTTCAATATTAAATTTACTTTATCTCTAAGTTTTTTTACTTAGAAAAGAATAAACAAAAAAGCCGAACATAGTTTGGCTTTTTTGTTTTATTTAAGTGCTATACTACAGCTTCTTTTTTGAGAGGTAAGATTTATATCATTTTTTTTATAACGAAGTTATTTTCAGTATGAAAACCTTTGAACCTTTGTCACTCTGAACCTTTGTCCCTAAAAAACATCAAAATTTTTTTTCAAAGTTTTTTTATCCATATTTACCTTACTAATCAACCAATTACAACTAAATATGAAAAAAACTTTACTCTTATTTTGCTTCTTTGGGAGCTTTTTTTATGCCCGATCGCAATCGTATTTCGGATTTCGAGATGATAATTACGCTGGGATTCAAGGCGCTTTATTTAATCCGTCCGTGATTGTCGACTCTAAGTACAGAGCCGATATTACCATTTTTTCTGCGAGTTCTACAGTGCAGAACGATTTGTACGGCGTAAATTTTACAACCGTTTTAAGCAACGATTACGATTTGTCTGCCGACGCAAAAAAGGAATTTAAAACCAATAATCATGGTAATTTTAATACCGATATTTTAGGGCCTTCGTTTATGCTCAATATTACGCCTGTGCATAGTATTGCTGTTTTTTCGCGTGTGAGAAGCGTAACCAATCTTGTAGACGTAAACGGAGAGCTTGTTGATGAGGTAAACAAAGATATTGATGTATCGAACAGTTTTATGTTTTCAGGCGGGAATCCGAATGGGGTTACCAATTCCTGGGCAGAAATAGGAGCGAGTTATGCAACAGTTTTATTAGATCGCGACGAGCATTTTATAAAAGGAGGAATTAGTTTAAAATATTTGATGGCGGGAGTAAACGGTTACATCAACGGCAGTAATTTGAGTGTGGCTTTTACTAAGAACAATACAAATCCATCTTTGAGTGAATATTTATCGACAGGAACACTGCGAACTGCGGCAAGTTATGATTACCAAAACGGCGACGATCCGAAGTTTGATATGTCCTCGGCTGGTTTGGGTGTAGATTTAGGTTTTACGTATGAATATCGTACCAATTGTCACACTTGCATGGGAAATAGATACAAGCTTAAGCTCGCAGCTTCTGTAACGGATATCGGAAAACTGAATTATAAAAACCTCACAGAAAACACTTATAATCTAAACGGAAGGGTTTCGCAGCAAGATATTGATGATGCCGAAGATATTTTTGAATTCTTCGATGCCAATTATACCAAAGTATCTTCTAGAAAAGGAGTAAAGGCAAATCTGCCGACAGCTTTACACACTAATTTTGACTGGAACATCGACAATAAATTTTATCTGAATTTAAGCGGTGATTTTAGTTTGGTAGATGCCAAAAAAGTAAACGGAACTGCGATTGCGAATTCGGTTACTTTTACGCCAAGATACGAAACCAGACAATTTAGTTTCTACGTTCCGATTACCTATATGCAATACAGCGGCACACAGGTAGGAGCGGGTTTTAGAGCAGGACCGTTGTTTGTTGGATCTGGAACTTTGGTTTCGAATCTGTTTTCGAATAATTCAAAAGGCTGTAATATTTATGCGGGGTTAAAGCTGCCGATTTATCAAAATTATAAGTAAAAAGGTGCAAAGGTGCAAAGGAGCAAAGGTGCAGAGGTATAGGAGGTCAAGGTTAACCTTTGAATCTTAGTATTAGAAGAATGCAAAGTATTATTTTATGTCTGTCCCTCTGTTCCTCTGTCCCTGTTAACCTTTGAACCTTTGAGCCAAAAAAAAGGGCTAAATATACACTATTAGTATATTTGCCCTTTTTTTGCATATAGTAGAGGTCTTATCTTCATTAACCGCTTTCCCCAAAAAGCGTATAATGAAAGTTAGATACCTAAAAATACTCTTGTATATTCAAAACATTTATATAGGTTAGAGTAAACGTATACACCGTTTTTTATGATTATTGTGTTTAACTTTTCCATAATACATATATATTAAGTTAGACATTACTCTTGCGATGGTTCATATTGATGTGATTCTTCTTCGTCAGAAGTTTCACTAGATTCCTGTGGTTTTGAGACGATGTTGGTAATAATAAGCTGTACAATTGAGCCCAGAATTCCTTTAAACATCGAGTCGCTTTTTCCGACTATGAATCTTTTTGCCAGATAGCCAATTCCGATACTAATCGCAGATTGTGCTAAATGACTTTTAAATCCGACAGTTTCGTTGATTTCTTCGACCGTATTTCGAATTAAATTAATCGGTTTTAGATTTTCTTTAATATCATCGATATGGTCTTTTATTGCGCACCATTCTTCGTCCTGACGGTTTTCTAAAAGTTGTATTCTCTGATTTAATTGATCAATAGTGTAAATAGGCTCCATACTAGTCTTTTTTAAGTATTAATAGTTTAAATCAGTTTTTACTTTTCTTTCAGAATACTCGAAATAATCGAATTACCAATTGGAGTTTTAATCAGCCTGTGATGCGTTTTGTGCACAATAACAGCGACAATTAAGTAAAAAAGTGCCATTATAAAAAAGCCTAGATAATACTCTCCCAGTTCTTTTCCAATCCATAAACTTAACCCTACATTTAGGAATAAAGTAAAAAACGCAACAACAATTCCGACAGCAATCTTAGATGCCAACGATGATACACCATCGGCCACAGAACATACTGTTTTGAGTTTCATTAACTCTAAACTCGTTTTAGTATAATTTTCGGCTTTTTCATAAAGATTAAAATTCTCGTTAGTTGTTGTTGCGTTTGGTTCCATGATATAGGGTTTTATGGTTTGAAAAATTCACTTTTTAGTAGTTCGTTTTTACAGTTTTAGCTTCATCTTTGATAGCATTAAAATCATCTTTAACTTGGTTAAGTTTAGATTTTCCCTCTTCGATAATTTCTTTACCGTTAGAAGTGATTGTGCTTACAATACCATCAAGTTTTGTTTTTAGATTATCTTTGTAATCTTTTGATTTATCAGAGATTTTTTTTCTTGTATTTGATCCTTTGTCTGGTGCAAATAATACTCCGATAAATGCTCCCGCAGCAGCGGCTCCTAAAATTCCTAAAATTGTTGTACTAGCTTTCATAATAATTGATTTAATGATTAAATATTTAATAAATTGTTGATTTAAATTTCGCGACCTTTAATCAGTCTTAGCAATATCGCGATAATGGCAATTACAAGAAGAATATGAATAATACTTCCGAAACTGTAAACAAAGAACCCTAAAGCCCAAAGTATCACCAAGATCACTGCTATAGTGTATAATAAGTTTGACATGGTTTCTTATTTTAATGGTTTGTAATTAATTACTTTTTCTTAATTTAATTTGTACGCTAGGTACACAGTTAAATTGCTGTTTCTAACATCTGGGAAAGTATAAGTATTTCCTGCAAAAGTTCTTTCTTTACCTATAGTAGTCAAGCCGTAGTTGTAACGAACTCCAATACTTACAGGGCTAAAATCTACTCCTACACCAGCTGCTATACCAGCATCAAATTTGTTAAGATCGTCTGTGTCGATAGCTTCGTTGAACGAGACATCTCCATCTCCTGTTACTTTTGAACTTACTAAATAAGATGCATATCCACCAGCTTGTAAATTAAAGTTTTTGGTAATATTTACTCTTACTAATAAAGGAAGTTCAATATAGTTTAATCTGAATTTTGCATTTCCCTCAATTACATTATTGTATTCTAATTCAGCACCTTTTGTCGTGAACAAAAGTTCTGGCTGAATCGCTACGAAATCTGAAATAGGAAGTGTAGCATAAACCCCGGCGTTAAAGCCGTATAAAACATTATTGTCGTTAACATCATCACCACTATCGATCAAGTTAGACATGTTAAATCCTCCTTTTACACCGAACTCGGTAGTTACATTAGTGTCCTGAGCATGCAGCATTCCAAATGAAGCTGTCAAAAAAAGTGTTAAGGCGCATAAAAAATTAGATTGCATTTTCATAATAAAAAATTTAGTTAATAATAGTCAATAAGGCTTTTATATATTTTGTTTTTGTAATCTTTCGGTTTCCCGCAGAACTTTATATTGTTCTGGTAAAAAATGCAGCACTAATTGTAAGATCGTTTTATCGTTTGTTTCCGTAGAAATAGATTCCAGAAGCTCAGTTTGATCACTCAAAGACTCTTTTACAGAGTTTAAATATTCGTTATTAAATTCGTTTCCGTTTGCGTCAATTAGATTGTACAAATCTCTTCTGTGCGTGGCGTTTATTTCTGTAATTACAATGAGCTTTGTCGTGGCAATTTTGCTTATTTCATCTAACAATTGATTTTCGTGTGCTTCGATTCTTTTACTCAATTGCTGTATCGATTCATCAGAACTTTTTTGTTGTGCAATTTTACTTTTAGAAACAATCCCCTTACAGATATTTGATGTTGAAATGAAGAAAAATGCTTCAGATTCTTCTCTTTCATTTTTGGCAAAAGTTTGATTCTTCAAAGTAGTTTCTATCGGATTAATCTTTCTGCACGAGCTCATGCAGAGTAAGGTTGCCAATAAGAGAAAGACTTTAAAAAAAGATACTTTTAAAAGGGGAATTGCTTTCATTATTACTTCCTAAAGTATTACAATACAAAGATGCAAATGAAAGAAAGGTTTTACTTTACAGCATAAAAAAGAAACGTTATATAATTCCCATAATGGCTTTATATAACGTTTATTAAGTGTTTTTTGAGAAGATTAATCGGGAAGAAAAACCGTAAAAATAGAACCTTTATTTATTGAACTATCGGCCGTAATATGACCTTTGTGGTTCTCTACGATTTTCTTACAAATCGCAAGCCCGATTCCAGTTCCTGGATAATCGGTTTTTGAATGCAGTCTTTGAAAAAGAACAAAAATGGTATCTTTAAACTGAGGATCAAATCCCATTCCGTTATCTGTAAAAGTAATTTTATGAAACTTGCTAACCGACTGCTCTAAAATTTCTGGATAATCGGACGAATTTACTTTCTCGCTCGAAATAGTTATTTCTGGTTCTACATCAGGACGACTGTATTTTAATGAATTTCCAATCAAGTTGATGAAAAGTTGTTCGATCTGATACGGAATTACAGCTAGTTTTGGAAGTTTTGAAGTTTTAATAACAGCCTTTTTTTCATCAATAGTTTCTGCAAGTTCTACTTCTGCGTTATCCAAAAGTTCGTTAAGATTCATTTTAATGAATTCTTTCTTTGTTGTATTTGTTCTCGAAAACAAAAGAAGATCGTCAATTAAAACACGCATTCTTTTGGCTGAACTTTCTATTTTAGTAATATAATTTTTGGCAGTGTCAGACATTACCGCTTTGTCGGCATCAGAAACTCTCGAAATAAAAGTCTGAATTTTTCGTAATGGTTCTTGTAAATCGTGACTCGCAACATGGTTAAACGAAGCCAGTTCTTTATTGCTTTTTTCTAATTCTTTATTTCGTTCCTGAAGTTCTATATTAAGAAGGTGTTCGTCTGTAATATCAAAATTAATTCCCAATACGATTTTACTTCCTTGCTGATCCGTCAATATTTTTCCAGTTGTTTTAAAATAACGGACTTCAAAATCTGGTCGCACAATTTTATAGTACACAAACGGAAGCTGTTTTTTTTCTATAATTCCGTCAATCGCTTTGGCAACAGGTTCTTTGTCGTCGGGATGAACATATTTTAAAAGCGTTGCCTTATTCGGTGCAAAAGAGTTTGGTTCAAGACCTAATAAACGAAACTGGTTATCTGAAAAATCAATTTTATCAGAATCCAAATCCCATTGCCACGTACTGAATTTACCGATAATTTCAGATTCAGAAATTAAGCCGCTCGAAATTAAAAGTTTTTTATTGAAAACCTTCAAACGTTCAAAATCACGGCTGATTTGACGATAAGCTAATAAGATAAAACTTAATGCCACTAAGAATAACGAAATCGAAAAAAGCGGACTCAACGAAATTTCCGCATCATAAATTTTAAGCCTGTTTTTCAAGTAAGCCTTTTCGATATCATTCATTTCGTCTACCTTAAAACGAATATTTTCCATCAAAATTCGACCGCCAAACATATGGTTGTCTAGTTTTCGTTTATCGTACGTTTTGGGATCGCTGTATTTCAGGCAGTTTTCAAAAGAAACAAAACGCTGAATGATTAGTTTGAAGAGTTTTTGGAGATTTTCCTGTTGTTCAGGATTATCGGCGGTGAGTTTTTTTAATGTAATAAATGACGTGTTAACTTTGTCGCGCGAATAAATGTAAGGGGTTAAGAAACGGGCATTGCGGGTAATGATATAGCCGCGCTGGCCCGTCTCTGCATCTTTTATAGCGGACATTAATCGTTCGAGCTGAATGTTTATTTCATACGTATGCATTACAAGCTTACTGGATTCGTTTAAATCCTGATTGTGTTTGTAAGCTATAGAAGAAAGAAATAACAGAATGAAAACTGCGATTACAAAAATAACTCTCAAAGAGTTTGAAGAATTAAAATTTGGTATCCATTTCATTGGTGTGCTCTTATTTTAGTCGCAGCAAGAAATTATCACGATTTAACCCAGAGGTATGATAGTGCCAGTTTACGGTCACGACTTCATTTATTAATTTTTTAAGCGTATTAAAATCACTTGGCTTTTTGATATAAATATTGGCGCCTTGAATAAAAGTGTCTTCAATATCTTCTTCAGAAGAAGAAGTAGAGTAGATTGCAATAATGATATCTTTCAAATGATCCGTCTTTTTGATTTCAATCAAACATTCTTTACCCGTTTTCTTGGGCATGTTCAAATCTAGAAACAAAATATCGGGAAGTTTATTGTCAGGATTTTGCAAATGATCCATTAATTGCATACCATCATGTACGAAATTAACGTTGGTTTGGATTTTGATTTCTTCAAAAGCATCTTTAAAAAAAAGACGATCATCTTCATCATCATCAGCCAATAAAATATTTAATGCGTTTTTTTGCATTTTAATGTAGTGTTTTTGGGTTTTATTTTAAATTTTCTCTTCTTTTCTTGATTATTCGCTGAAATGCAGAAGGAGTAATTCCGGTAGTGTTTTTAAACTGCGTACTTAAATGCGCAACACTAGAGTAGTTTAGCAAAAATGCAATTTCTGTTAAACTCATTTCATTAATAATAATAAGCTGTTTAGCTCTTTCAATTTTCTGCAAAATAATGAAATTTTCTATAGAAGAATAAGTTACTTCTGAGAAAACATTAGAAAGATAGCCATAACTGTGATTTAGTTTTTCGGCTAGAAAAACAGAACTTTTGTAATTGTTGCTGTCATCCATAAAAACCAATTCGATAATGGCATCTTTTATTTTTTGAACTAATACACTTTTTTGATTTTCAACTACTTCAAAACCGCAAGGACTTAATTTATTCTTCAAGTTTTCAAGTGCTTCGGCATCAAGATTGTCTTCAATTTCAATTTCGCCAAAACCCAGAGTTGTAAAATTTACGTTATTCTCTTCTAAATTTTGCTTCAAGTAAAGAGAGCAGATTGTATTGATATCAAATTTTATGAATAGCTTCATTTTTATAGAAATTTTGTTAAAGATACTTATTTTATTTTTTGTTACAGCGTTTGAATAGCGCAGAATTACAAGTTTTATGCTTTTTTTAAAATAAAACTCCCAAAAAAATACCGTCTAATAATATTACTAGACGGTATTTCCTGATTGAGTGATAAGGATTTACAAATCTGACAGGATTTGATGAAATTCTTCTTTTGTTTTTCCTAGTTTCTGCTGAAGTCTTCCGTACATTTCGTCTTCTTTTCCTTCAGCAAACATCAAATCGTCATCTGTAATTTCAGCATATTTTTGCTTCAATTTCCCTTTCAACTCATTCCAATTTCCTTTTATCTCTGTAGTATTCATGATCGTTTCTTATTTGAATTATTAGTATTGTAAAGTTCTAAATTATGCCTCAAATTTGTGTTACATTTATCTTTTCGACAGTTGCATAATTTTCATTTATTTTGATGTTGGTTCAAGTTTCAAGTTTCAGGTTTCAGGTTTGAAGTTGAGACTTAATCTCCATTCTCCAAAGATTTGCTCAACGTTTTTAAATCTAAAATCTAAAATCTAAAATAAATTTAAGCCTGATACCTTCTAAGAATCCACGCCATTTTTTCGTGTTCTTGTAATAAACCTGTTACGAAATCTGCTGAGCCTATATCATTAGTTTCGTTTTCGAAAACTGGAATATAATCTCTAAATTCAGTAACCAGCTGTTCGTGGTTTTGCAAAAGCTCAGAAAGCATATTTTTTTGAGATGCATATTCTTTCGGTGCTTCTTTCAATGTCGAATTTTCGATAAATTCAACCATTGTTCCAATTGTTTTTTCGCCAAGCTGATTAATGCGTTCCGCCACTTCATCAATATTTGCCTCAAGAACTCTGTATTGCTCTTCTAACAATTTGTGTAATTCCATAAAACTGTTTCCTGAAATATTCCAATGAAATTTTCTTGTTTTTACGTATAAAGTCATTTCGTTAGATAAAATCGTGGCTAATAGAGAGGCGCTTTTCTTTAAGTTTTTTGGAGATATTCCGATATGTGGTGTCATGATAGGCTTTTTACTGTTTTTTCAAAATTAACTTTTGACTCGGCATTTCTCCTTACACAATTTTTTAAAGATGTTACAGGACTTCAATGTTAATGAGAAAATGAGATGTAGATAATTAGAAAATTGGATAATTAGCCAATTAGATAATTTAATGCTGGAGGTAGAATTATTGGATGTTTTTACCGCAAAGTGCGCAAGGGATTTTGATATGCTAGATTCTTTAGAGAAAACGAAAAGTCTGCAAGGTATGGGTGTTTTTTACCGCAAAGTTCGCAAGGGATTTGGATGTGCTAGATGTTTATAAAAACGCAAAGTCCGCAAAGA
>NZ_JBHUDZ010000017.1:12938-158242 GCF_042678225.1 Flavobacterium artemisiae
AACCGAAATTCGCAAACCAATTATATTATTTGTAATTTTGCCGCACTAGCAAAATACACTATGACAACACAACAACTACACGAACAAATTCTTCAAAAAAAATCATTTTTATGCGTTGGAATTGATCCAGACTTGGACAAAATGCCTGCTCATTTATTAGAAACGGAAGATCCGATTTTTGAATTTAATAAAGCGATCATTGACGCCACACACGATCTTACTGTTGGATACAAACCAAATACTGCATTTTTTGAGGCATATGGAATAAAAGGCTGGATGTCACTTCAAAAAACAATCAATTACATCAACGAAAATTATCCTGATATTTTTACGATTGCAGATGCTAAACGCGGTGATATCGGAAACACATCGAGCATGTATGCCAAAGCTTTTTTTGAAGATTTAAATTTTGATAGTGTAACTGTTGCGCCTTATATGGGAAAAGATTCGGTTGAGCCTTTTCTAGCTTTCGAAAATAAACATACCATAATGTTGGCCTTAACTTCTAATGAAGGCGCGTTTGATTTTCAAACTTTAAATGTAGACGGAAAAGAATTATATAAACAGGTTTTGGAAACTTCTAAAAAATGGAAAAACAGCGAAAACTTAATGTATGTGGTTGGCGCAACTAAAGCTGAATATTTTACAGAAATCAGAAAAATTGTTCCAGATAGTTTCTTGTTGGTTCCTGGAATTGGCGCTCAAGGCGGCAGTTTATCTGAAGTATGCAAATATGGAATGAATGATAAAGTAGGACTTTTGGTAAATTCTGCAAGAGCAATTATATACGCTTCTAAGGGAACAGATTTCGCAGAAAAGGCTAGAGAAGAAGCTTTGAAAGTACAACAAGAAATGGAAAGTATCATTAGTTTACAGTTTCAGGTTTAAAGTTTCAAGTTGCTTTACTTTGAACTTAAATTTAAAATTTAACCGCCAAGTTCGCAAAGGTTACGCTATGAACGCAAAGTTATTTTTCTTTGCGAACCCTGCGAAAAATCTTTGCGAACTTTGCGGTAAAAAAAACATCCCAGCACACTTGAAACTTTAAACCTGAAACAAAAAAATAATGAAACAATTCACAGATCAATTAGGAACAACTCATTCCTTTGAAAATACTCCAAAACGTATTATTTCGCTTGTACCTTCACAAACCGAATTATTATATGATTTAGGTTTGGAAGAAAAAATCATCGGAATTACGAAGTTCTGTGTGCATCCGTTTCATTTTAAATCAACCAAAAAGATTGTTGGCGGTACTAAGAAAATTCATTTTGAAAAAATAAAACTTCTTGAACCTGATATTATAATTTGTAATAAAGAAGAAAACACAGAAGAAATCGTAAATCAGTTAAGTGAAATATGTCCGGTTTGGGTTACGAATATTGTTTCTGTTGAAGATAATTTTCAAATGATTTCAGATTTCGGTCAAATTTTCAATTGCAGAACCGAAGCTCAAAAGTGGAACAACAAATTGGCTTTCGCCTTGAGCGATTTCAAAAATTATATAAAAGATATTCCGTCCAAAAAAGCAGCTTATTTTATTTGGAAAGATCCGTATATGGTTGCAGGAAATGATACCTATATAAATGAATTATTAAAACTCAATCATTTTAAAAATATCTACGAACACAAAGGACGTTATCCAGAAATAGAATTAAAGAAAATGCGTCTTGAAGGCGATCCGGATATTGTTTTTCTTTCGTCAGAACCATATCCGTTTAAAGAAGAAGATGCTTTCGAAATCGGACGTTTTACACATCACGCCAAAACAATATTCGTAGATGGCGAAATGTTCTCCTGGCATGGAAGCCGATTATTAAAGGCTTTCGCTTATTTTAAATTACTTCATGAAAGGTTGAAAAAATAGTTTTTATTGTTTCAAGTTTGAAGTTTCAGGTTTATTGGAAGGTAAATTTAAACGCAAAGGGCGCTAAGATTTTTAATATTCAGTATTTATTAATAAACGCAAAGTTCGCAAAGCTTTATCTATACAGCTTTGCGAACTTTGCGTTTTAGTAAGCCTTACCAATATAAAAATCTTAGTGCCCTTTGTGGTTAAAAATTATACCCAAAACAACCAACCTGAAACAAATAAAACCTGAAACCTCAAACAAAACAAATACCAAAAAAAATGCCGACATCAGGAAGACGCCGGCATTATTTAACTAACCAAAACCAAAATAATAAATAACCAGTTTATTACATTACAAAGGTCAGACATAAAACAATGTTATGCTGTTAAGATCTTGTTATTACTTTGTTGAATATAAGTTAATGTCAAAACTTGGAGGGTTTTGTGACTAAATTGTTTTCAAGAAGGATTTGGAATTTGGTATTTTTTTATTTGAATTTATACCAAAAAAGAATGCCGGCATCTAGAAGACGCCGGCATCATTTAACTAACCAAAACCAAAATAATAAATAACCAGTTTATTACATTACAAAGGTCAGACATATATCGAAGTATTGCTGTTAAGGTTTTGTTATTACTTTGTTGGACATACGTTAAGATTTATAAAACCGCTTTTCTGAGCATTCTGCAGCGTTAAATAATTTTTGGTTATTAAAACATAATAACAATCGATTTTGTTTATGAATCTAATAATGATAAGTTTGTATATTTGATAAAACATTAAAAATCAGCAAAATGGATTCAAACAAAAAATTAACAACTGCAACAGGAACACCCGTTCCAGACAATCAAAACATTCAAACAGCCGGCCCTCGCGGACCCGTTTTATTACAAGATTTTTGGTTTCTAGAAAAAATGGCGCATTTTGACCGCGAAGTAATTCCGGAAAGAAGAATGCACGCCAAAGGATCTGGTGCTTACGGAACTTTTACCGTTACGCACGATATCACGAAATACACCAAAGCCGACTTGTTTTCTGAAATTGGGAAGAAGACTGAAATGTTTGTGCGATTTTCTACTGTTGCAGGAGAACGAGGTGCTGCTGATGCCGAAAGAGATATTCGTGGTTTTGCCATGAAATTTTATACGAATGAAGGAAATTGGGATTTGGTTGGTAATAACACGCCAGTCTTCTTTTTCCGTGATCCGATGAAATTTCCTGACTTGAACCACGCAGTAAAACGCGATCCAAAAACCAATTTAAGAAGTGCTGATAATAATTGGGATTTTTGGACTTTACTGCCAGAGGCTTTGCATCAGGTAACGATTGTAATGAGCGACAGAGGAATTCCGAAAACGTATCGTCAGATGCATGGTTTTGGAAGTCATACTTTTAGCTTTATCAATGCACAGAACGAAAGACATTGGGTAAAATTTCACTTAGTGTCACAACAAGGAATTGAAAATCTTTCTGATGAAGAAGCTGCTCTCTTGGTTGGAGGCGATAGAGAAAGCCATCAAAGAGATTTATTCAATGCGATTGAAGAAGGTAATTTCCCGAAATGGAAAATGTTTGTTCAAATTATGTCAGAAGAACAGGCAAAAACGTACCGTTTCCATCCTTTTGATTTGACAAAAGTGTGGTTAAAAGGTGATTTTCCACTGATTCCAGTTGGAGAATTTGAATTAAACAAAAACCCAGAAAACTATTTTGCAGAAGTAGAACAAGCGGCATTTAATCCAGCGCATGTTCCGCCGGGAATTGGATTCTCGCCAGACAAAATGCTTCAGGGACGTTTATTCTCTTATGGAGATGCACACCGCTACCGCTTGGGTGTAAACAATTATCAGATTCCGGTAAATGCTTCAAGATGTCCGTACAATACATTCCACAGAGATGGAGGAATGCGTGTTGACGGAAACAATGGAGGACGTAAACATTATGAACCAAATAGTTTTGGAGAATGGCAGGATACGCCAGAATTAAAAGAACCGCCATTGGCAATCTATGGAGATGCGTATGCGTACAACTTTAGAGAAGACGACAGCGATTATTTTACACAGCCAGGGCTTTTGTTCAATTTACTAACGGAAGACAAAAAACAGCTTTTATTTAAAAACACTGCTGGGCAAGTTGGAGGAGCTCAGAAATTTATTCAGGTTCGTCACATCAGAAATTGCTACAAAGCCGATCCAGCATACGGAGAAGGTGTCGCAAACGCTCTAGGAATGACAATGGATGAAGTAAATAGCTTTGATGATCCAAGATTGAGTATAGTGGCTAGGTAAGGTCTGAGTTTCTGAGCTTCTAAGTTTCAAAACTTCTAAGCTACTGAGATTTTTCCTGACTTATTTATAAAGTAAACCCGACAGGTTTTTAAAACCTGTCGGGTTTGTGTTTATGTTCAAAGATTGTAAGACTTAGAACCTTAGTATCTTAGCACCTCAGTACCTTAGGAAAAAACCACCGTCTTATTACTATAAACCATTGTTTTACGTTCGGCATGCAGTTTAATGGCTCTTGCCAAAACGATACGTTCTAAGTCGCGTCCTTTCATTATAAAATCTTCAACAGAATGAATATGCGAAACTCTGGCAATATCCTGTTCGATAATCGGCCCTTCGTCTAGTTCTTCTGTAACGTAATGACTTGTTGCTCCAATAATTTTTACACCGCGTTTAAAAGCTGAATGATAAGGTTTGGCACCTGGAAAAGCTGGTAAAAACGAATGGTGAATATTAATGATTTTATTCTCGTAAAGCGAAATTAATTTTGGCGTAATGATCTGCATATAACGCGCCAAAACAATAAAATTGATATTGTATCTTTTTAGAAGTTCAATTTGTTTCGCTTCGCCTTCTTCTTTGTTGTCTTTTGTAAAAGGAACATAATGAAATGGAATATCAAAACGCTCTGCAATTGATCTCAAATCATTATGATTGCTGATAATAACCGGAATCTCTACATTTAATTCGTCTGCGCTGTAACGTCCTAAAATATCAAACAAACAGTGATCGTATTTAGAAACAAACAAAGCCATTTTTGGTCTTTGTTCCTGATTGTACAAATCCCAAGACATATTAAATTTAGAAGCAAGAGTTTTGTCAAAATCTTCCTTGAAACTTTCAAGTGTAATTTGAGAATTTGTAAATTCACATTCCAATCGCATAAAGAAAACATTTTGTTCGACATCAACATGCTGGTCAATGTAGGTAATGTTTCCTTCAACTTGGGCAATAAATGTGGTCACTGAAGCAATAATGTTTTTTTGATCTTTACAGTGAATCAGAATGGTTATTTTTTGCATTTTTTTGGTTGGTTTTTTGGTTTAGTTTCAAAGGATCAAAATGGCAAAGGCTCAGAGTAAAAACTTTGCTCCTTTGTTACTTTGAACCTTTGCAGCTTAGAAAATCTATTTTCCGTCTTGAAGAGCAAACACACTTTTTAATAAAGGTGATGTTCTTGCAGAAATATTATTTCGAATTTCTTTTTCTTCTACAGCGATCATTTTAAAAACACCAGTAAGCGCTTGATTAGTTGTATAATCTGTTAAATCTGGGTTTATCTTTTTTACCAACGGAATAGTATTGTATTTTGTAATGATATTTTTCCAAACCGCATCGGCACCTACTTTTTCGAAAGAACTTTTAATTACCGGACTAAATTTTGAATACAATGATGTAGTAGTTGTTCCTTGTAAATAAGAAGTTGCAGCAGAATCATTTCCCAAAAGGATATTTTTAGCATCTGTAAAAGACATATTTTTTACAGCCGATACGAAAATTGGAGTAGCTTCTTTTACAGCATCTTCGGCAGCGCGGTTAAGCATTTTGATTCCTTCATCTGCAAGCGAACTCAAACCAACTTTACGTAAAGTGGCATCCACTTTTTGTAATTCTTCCGGCATTAAAATTTTTACGGCTTCATTTTTATAAAAACCGTCAACGGCAGTTAATTTGCTTACTTGTACAGTAATTCCTTTGTTCAAAGCTTCTTTAAGTCCCGACGCAATATCAACAGAACCATTTGGCAGCTGTGAAGCAATTTGCGGTAATTGGTTTAAAATCTGAGGTACTTGTGCACAAGAAGTCAGAGAAAAGGTAAGCGCAATGATAATAATTTTTTTCATTAGAATTGGGAGTTTTTTATAAGTTTCAAAAGTACTATTTATTCAAAAATAAAGCCACAATTTTATTACTGTGGCTTAACAATTTGTTTTAAAATTAACAATTGAATTTTATTTAGTTGAATGATTCGCTTTTAAATTTTTCAAGGAATAAAACTAATTATGAATTAAGCTCTCTCAATACATTTTCAGTGAGATCTTTTCCTCCAATTAAAATATAATAAAGCGATTTGAAAAATTCTAAAGGTTTCCAAGGATAGGCCCACCATCCAACAGTCATATTTGTGAATAGAAATTGCAGCGAATATTTAATGCTGCTTTCGTTTGGGCGGATAAAGTACACATTGTAGTTTCGTCTGTATTCTTTAAAAATTTTTAAAATTGAATAAGGAAAGCTGACAAATTTTGCGCCTTGCTGTACTAAAGTGTTTATTTCAAAAGACGATAGGCCTTCTGTATTTATGGCTTTGATTCTCATAATAAAAATGTTTAATTTCTATTCGTAGTTTTACTTCAAATTTTCATCGTTTAAAAATGTTTGTATTGTAAAAATTAGCTTTTTAATATTGAAAAAGCCATTTTAATAATTGAAAAAAATAAGGGGTAATCTAAGATTTGGGATCTAAGTTTGAAAGATTTTTTCTTTCAAAACTAAAAACCAATTTTAAAATTACCCCTAAGTTTAAATAAAATCAATTTTGATTTTTTTCTTATTTATCGGCTACTTTGTTTTCAGGAACCAATTCTTCAGTCAAATTTGTATCTCTGTTATAAACATCTTGAAAGAAACCAATTTCACCATTTTCGTTTACTAATGACGTAAAATAAGTAATATAGATTGGCACTTTTTTAGTTAGTTTAAAACTATTTTCTGTTTTCCCAGCCATAGCTTTATCAATTTTTGCTGGAGTCCATTCTGGATAATCTTTAAGCATTGCATACGCTAATTCTTTTGCCATTTTAAGGTTGATACAACCGTGGCTGAAAGTTCTTTTTTCAAAGTCGAATAATGTTTTAGACGGTGTATCGTGCATGTAAATATCATCCGAATTTGGGAACATAAATTTCACTAAACCTAAAGAGTTGTCTGGTCCTGGTTTTTGTCTCACTTGTCCATTTACCATTTCCATGTTTTTTTCGGCAAGATAATTTGGATCTGCAGCGATTTTAGATTTTAATTCGTTTTGTACAATACTTTGTGGCACTGTCCAATATGGGCTAAATACAATTCTGTCAATTTCGCCGTTAAAAATGGTAGTTTTTGTCAAAGGCGCACCTACAAAAACTGGAGATTTCAATTGAACTTTTCCGTTTTTAACATAAATCATTTCGTATGACGGAACATTAACCAAAACATATTCGTCACTATTCGCCATTTGAGAGGCAATTTCACGGCATCGTTCCATGTTCAACTTCAAAGTAGTGATTTTATCCGAAACCGGAATATTCATTTCTTTAATGTGTTCTTCTGCCAAGATATAGTTTGGTTTAAAACCGTTACGAACTTTGTATTTCATAACTGCATCCATTAGTTCACGGTCATACACTTCACTTTTAGAATCATGTTTTAAATCTCCTAATAAGTACAAACGAGTTCTAACTTGTGCAATCGTACTAGATTCAGCATCTGGACGTAATTCTTTATACGGCGTTTCAGCAGGAACAATAGGTTTCCATTTTTTTGAACGGTCTAATTTTTTGTATTGTTTTAAAGCATCCTGCAGTTTGTAGTATTGATCAAAACTCACTACTGCGTCGTCTTTTACATTTTTTGCAGAAGCTTCTTCGATAGTGCTGTAGTTTAAGAAATCTTTCAACAGAGCATCATAAGATACTTTTTTCTTAGCTTCAGTATTATTTTTTTTGGCGTATACAATATATAAAGAACTTAAAAGCATGTCTGCATCAGTTTTAGAAAGTTTGTTTTCTGCTGAAGAATCAAACAATTGTTCGATTTCTTTTTGATACGGAATTACCAAGTCGTTGGTGTTTTTTGCTTTTTCGTATAATACAGAACCAAATTCATTAACTTGTTCTTCATCAAACCAAATACTTCCAAGTGATCTGTTTTTGTATAATGACATCACATCAGATTTGTATTTTTTCAAATCAGAATATCTTTTAAAGAAATCATTTGAGGTTTTCTCTAAATCTAAATCTGTATTATTTAGTTTCGTTGCAGCCGGAGAATTTTTATATAAAGAATTACTATTATCAATTCTGTTAAAAGATGATATAAAAAAACTCAAACTTAAAATTACGGTGAATAGATTAAATGTTTTCATTTTTTAAATTTTTACGTTTTTACTTTTCCTTTACGTGTTCACTTTTTCATTAAAGCTTGGGGTAAAAATTTGGGGCTTTTCTACAATGCTAAATTACTTCAGAAGGCTCTCAGACATGTTTTTAGATTTTAATTAAATGTTGCGAAATTGCCATGTCTTTAAGCTTTCTTTAACTATATCAGTTACTTAGCGCAATTGTTACCCTTTAAAATCAAAAAAATGAAAACTTTTTTGTTAACATAAAGCTACTGTGATCATCAAATTTTAAAATATTTTGTAAATTGCCTCCAGAAAATTATCATATTCATAAAATGGAACAACAAAAAACATATATTCCTAAAAATAAAGTAAGAATTGTTACTGCAGCGTCTTTATTTGATGGACATGATGCAGCCATTAATATTATGCGTCGTATTATTCAGTCAACTGGAGTTGAGGTAATACATCTTGGTCACGACCGAAGTGTAGAAGAAGTGGTAAATACCGCAATTCAAGAAGATGCTAATGCTATTGCTATGACTTCTTATCAAGGCGGACACAACGAATACTTTAAATATATGTATGATCTGCTTCGCGAAAAAGGAGCAGGACACATTAAGATTTTCGGCGGTGGAGGCGGTGTAATCCTTCCAAGCGAAATTGCAGAATTGCATGAATATGGTATTACAAGAATTTATTCTCCAGACGACGGCCGTTCTTTAGGACTTCAGGGAATGATTAATGATTTGGTGGAACGTGCCGATTTTCCAATTGGAGATAAATTAAACGGAGAAATCGATCATATAGAAAGTAAGACACCGACAGCAATTGCACGTTTGATTTCTGCGGCAGAAAATTTCCCAGAAATTGCAAAACCAGTTTTTGATAAAATTCACGAAAGCAATGCAACTTCTAAAATTCCGGTTTTAGGAATTACAGGAACGGGTGGAGCAGGAAAATCTTCTTTGGTTGACGAATTAGTTCGTCGTTTCTTAATTGATTTTCCAGAAAAAACAATCGGATTAATTTCTGTCGATCCTTCGAAAAGAAAGACCGGAGGAGCACTTTTAGGAGACAGAATCCGTATGAATGCGATAAATAATCCTAGAGTTTATATGCGTTCGCTGGCAACACGTCAGTCAAATTTGGCTTTATCTAAATATGTTGCCGAAGCGATTCAGGTTTTGAAAGCGGCAAAATACGATTTGATTATTTTGGAAACTTCAGGAATCGGACAGTCTGATACCGAAATTATGGATCATTCTGATGTTTCTTTATATGTAATGACCCCAGAATTTGGAGCTGCAACACAATTGGAAAAAATCGACATGCTTGATTTTGCTGATTTAGTGGCTTTAAATAAATTTGATAAACGCGGTGCATTAGACGCTCTACGTGATGTAAAAAAACAATATCAAAGAAACCATAATCTTTGGGATAAAAGTCCAGATGAAATGCCAGTTTTCGGCACAATTGCTTCGCAGTTTAACGATCCGGGAATGAACACGCTGTACAAAGCAATCATGGATAAAGTGGCAGAAAAAACCGATTCTGATCTGAAATCGACTTTTGCAATCACTAAAGAAATGAGCGAGAAAATATTCGTGATTCCGCCGGGAAGAACACGATATTTATCTGAAATTGCCGAGAATAACAGAAATTATGATGAGACTGCAATTGCACAGCAAAAAGTAGCGCAGGAATTATACGGAATCTTCAAAACGATTGAATCTGTTTCTGGAAAAGAACCTCAGATTACAAAAGCAGGAATCGACGATTCTACTGTTTTGTCTGGAGGATTTCAGGAACATGACGAAAACAGAATCTTTTTAAATCTTTTGCTCAATCAATTTGATAAAGTAAAAATGGATTTAGATCCATACAATTGGGAAATTATCCTGAATTGGGCTGATAAAGTAGCCAAATACAAAAATCCGGTTTACTCATTTAAAGTGCGTGATAAAGAAATCAAAATTGCGACACATTCTGAAAGTTTATCGCATTTGCAAATCCCAAAAATTGCTTTGCCTAAATACGAAGGCTGGGGCGATATCCTGCGTTGGAATTTACAGGAAAATGTTCCTGGAGAATTTCCTTTCGCTTCTGGATTATATCCGTTTAAGCGTGAAGGCGAAGATCCGTCGAGAATGTTTGCGGGCGAGGGCGGACCAGAAAGAACCAACAAACGTTTTCATTATGTAAGTGCGGGAATGCCTGCCAAACGTCTTTCGACAGCTTTTGACAGTGTGACTTTGTACGGAAATGATCCAGATTTACGTCCGGATATTTACGGAAAAATTGGAAATGCGGGAGTTTCAATCTGCTGTTTAGACGATGCTAAAAAATTATATTCAGGTTTCGATTTAGTTCATGCTCTAACTTCGGTAAGTATGACAATCAACGGACCTGCGCCAATGCTTTTAGGTTTCTTTATGAATGCCGCAATCGATCAGCAGTGTGAGATTTACATTAAAGAAAATGGTTTAGAAAAAGAAGTTGAAGCAAAAATCAACAAACTATATAAAGACAAAGGAATCGAAAGACCGAAATACCAAGGTGATTTGCCAGACGGAAATAACGGTTTAGGATTAATGCTTTTGGGCGTTACCGGAGATCAGATTTTGCCTTTGGATGTTTATAACGAAATAAAAGTAAAAACCTTAGCGCAAGTTCGCGGAACGGTTCAAGCGGATATTTTAAAAGAAGATCAGGCGCAGAATACTTGTATTTTCTCAACCGAATTTGCGTTACGATTAATGGGTGACGTTCAGGAATATTTTATTACCAAAAATGTTCGTAATTTCTACTCGGTTTCGATTTCAGGATATCATATTGCCGAGGCGGGAGCAAACCCAATTACGCAATTGGCATTTACACTTTCAAATGGTTTCACTTACGTGGAATATTATTTGAGCCGTGGTATGAACATCAATGATTTTGGACCAAACTTGTCGTTCTTCTTCTCGAATGGAGTTGATCCAGAATATTCGGTTATTGGTCGTGTGGCACGTAAAATTTGGGCAAAAGCCATGAAATTGAAATACGGAGCCAACGAAAGAGCGCAAATGCTGAAATACCATATTCAGACATCAGGGCGTTCGTTACACGCGCAGGAAATTGATTTCAACGATATTAGAACGACTTTACAAGCTTTGTATGCCATTTATGATAACTGTAATTCATTGCACACGAATGCTTACGATGAAGCGATTACAACACCAACAGAAGAATCTGTACGTCGTGCAATGGCGATTCAGTTGATTATTAATAAAGAATTAGGTTTAGCGAAAAACGAAAATCCAATTCAAGGTTCTTTCATCATCGAAGAATTAACTGATTTAGTAGAAGCAGCCGTTTTACAAGAATTCGACAGAATTACTGAAAGAGGCGGCGTTCTTGGTGCAATGGAAACGATGTACCAACGTTCAAAAATTCAGGAGGAAAGTTTGTATTACGAAACCTTAAAACACAACGGCGATTTTCCGATTGTAGGTGTAAACACTTTCTTAAGCTCAAAAGGATCGCCAACGGTAATTCCGGCTGAGGTAATTCGTGCCACAGAAGAAGAAAAACAATACCAGATTACGATGCTGGACAACCTTCATAATTTCCACGAAACAAAAGTAAACGAGCATTTAAGCCAGTTACAAGAAGCAGCCATTAAAAACGAAAACTTATTCGGTTATTTAATGGAAGCTACAAAGGTTTGTTCTCTTGGTCAGATTACTTCGGCGTTGTTTGAAGTTGGTGGGCAGTATAGAAGGAATATGTAGAATTTAATTTTAGTAATATATAAAAACCTCTCAGAAATGGGAGGTTTTCTTGTTTTTAAGATATTCTTTTAAAGAATTTTAATCTCTATTAATTTGTCTTATTGTACTCTTTTATTGTCTTATAGATCCCTTTTATAAAATAAGCTTTTCCTTATTTTATTTAAATCTATACTGTAAAAACAATGACATCAGCTAAATTATTTATTTTAGGAGGAGAACGTGAGTTACTGTGGGTATATACAAATTATTATAGGTATACACTATCCGATAATTCGCCTGCAAGTGGTATTGAAGGAGGACTTATTACTTTGTGTTTTGTAACACAAGAAAACGACGATCTCTTCTTGCAAAATATGACTAAAAATGTTGAGAAGGAAACAGATAGAATGGAAAAAGGAGAAATACATTTCTATAATAAAGGAAATCACGATAACCCAATAAGAAAATATAAATTTAATGATGCTTATTTAGTCGAATTTTCAGAGATTTTTGACGCTGATGGAACGGAAAATATGCAGACTATTTTAACTATTTCGCCTGCCATTCAAAATTACGGAAGCAATGATGATCTTGTAAAACATTGGCAAGTGTCATGGCTGCCACCAACAGAGCCTGTTTATTATATACCAAAAGGGGAAGAAAAAGATCTTAGAAATTATTTAAGTGGCTATTTTTACACAAAAGAGGGTAAATATCTTGGAAGAATAGGAACAGAAGACAAAGTTTACATCACTGACCAGGCTTCTTTTTCAGAGATAGAAAAAGGAAAAAAGGTTTCAGATGATAAAATTATTTATTTTACTGATAAATATGGATTGAATAATACTCAAATGTTGGATCGAGCAAACTGGGTTTATGTTGAAGGAGTGGGATCTGTTCCTTTTTATTATGCTTATTCAATAGCAAATAGTAGAAAAATAAATTCTGAATCTAAAGTTTATTATTATGGAATGCAGGAAGTGCAAAATAAAGTAACGGTACATTTGGATAAAGATAGTTATTTATCTGGACGAGGTACATCTCAAAATAAAGATAATGCAGCTGCTTTTTGGAAAACAAGAAATAATCCTGATTTAAGAAATGCATCTATGATTAGTTGTATTTCGGCAGTAATATTAAGCGTTCATATTCCCGATAAAGATCCAACCGATGGATGCACAGGTTGGTTGGGTTATCCTGATTCTGGTCATAGAGGGGCGTTCCAAATAAAATTTTCTGGACGGTATCATATTTTTAGAATAGTAGGTAAATCTTATGGAATAGCTCCTTTAAAAACATTTGAAGATTATGATAAGGCAACAAAAAATATTAAATAATATAATTTTAGTTTTATTCTTATCGAATTATGGATATGCTCAAACATTCGATTATAGTAAGTTAAAAAACAATCCTATAAAATTTATTAATCATGAGCTAAGCTATGTCAAGAATAGCAAAGCATACGATATACTTCCCGCTTTTGGAATGGCAAAAGAAGTTCATAAATCCAGTTTAATAGATATTAAAATAAATGAAAGTCCTCCTATTTTTCATATTTGTAATGATTCGATACAAGAGAATCAGTTCAATAATGTGACGGAATACTTATTGTATGCGAAGAATAAAATAAATTTAGATTCTTTATTTGCTAATGCAATAAACAGTTCAACAAAATATAAAATCTATATAAGATTTGAAGATTATTATACGTTCACATTTAATAGTAGAAAATTTGCTGTTTTTCGTGTTACTGAACGTCGGTTTTTTAGTAATGTTTTGTACTATCATTTGATTTTACTTGAATTAAAAAATGATAGAGTAGTGGAAAGTTTTGCTTTTATTGATTGCCCTGAAGTGACATTAAGCTGTTTTGGTGATTTTAATTTTGATGGTAATTTAGATTTTATAGATTGGAGGAAAAAAGAAAGAAAAATTAGTTTGTATAGTTTACGAGGTAATAAGTTTGTAAAAGAAAGGCAATATATTGAGGTTAGACCAACAAAAAGTGAACAAAATTATGAGAGCCATTATGATGATTTGTTTAATTATAGTTTAATCGACAAAAAGAATACAAAATGGTTTTACAGTTTTTGATAATTAAATAAAAAATAAATTCATGAAACTCAAAACATTTCACAATTGAGCGGCCTTTTTAACCTTAAATTGTACTAATAAAGGTTCGCAAATTTCGAATGCTAAATAGTAATATTCTTTGGTAACCTTTTTTATATAAAGGGTTTTAGGTGAATTATTATATTTTGTGCATTCGTGTTTATCCATAAGTTCGTATGGCAGTTCTATCAGCGTTTTGACTTTTGTATTTACATCATAAATGTATTTATTATATCCATTATCTTCATCTGTGTACAAAATCAATTCATTTTTTAAATCAAAATCTCCGCAGATACCAGTTAAAATTTCGTTTCCAGTTTCTTTTTCATACAACCAAAAATAATAGTTACTTGTTCCACCGCCATTACTTTGTAAAGTAAAATAATTCTGAAAATCAACTCCTTCATAATATGGTCGATAATTCGCTATGAAAGTATCCACTAATAATTGAGTATTCTCTTTGTTATTATGAATGAGTCTAAAATTAATGACGCCTTCGTTTTTTTTATTTAAAGCCGGAAAAATAATTAATTTGTAGTTGTTTTTAAGAAAAGCACTTTGAGTTTCTATGGTATCACCTTTTTTCATAGAAAAAAACGCTGTCTATTATTTTTTTTGTCTTTTTTTCTTCTTTAGTAGGTGTATGATTATCCATTTTGCAACTAATAAAACCAATTAATAACAAGATTAAAATTTTACTTTTCATTTTTTAGAATTTAAGATTTATCATGTCCCAAAAAAATAGACAACTGTATGAATAAAAGTAGGATATTGAAATAGAAATATTGAAGGTAAAGTGCAAAATTTTCTGTAGTTTCCAAAATGAAAGTTTCGCCAGTATGAACGTTACCGCTCGTGAACTCAAAGTTTTATCCTCTACAGTTTGTCATTTCGACGCAAGGAAAAATCACACAAGTATTTCTACAAAGATTGGCGATTTACTTTGTCGAATCCCGAGTGTGATTTCTCGTTCCTCGAAATGACAAACTAGAACTGAATAATCAAAGTTATTCCTCAACAACCTCCCCAACAAACCCTAAAAATTCCATTTCATCCATAGGAAACAAATGCAGAATCGTTTCCAAAATCAACGAAACATTAATAGTTGCACTTTTATCTTTTTTAGAAAAATTATGCATATCGTTATCAAGGGCGAGGATGCAGAGTTTTAGCATATCGGTAATAAGACAGCCGAGTTCTAAATAACTGACAACCTTAAATTGTGCGATATAATAATTAGTTTCGTTGGTTGGTTTTAGCGTTGTAAAATACTGAGCGATTAATTTCTGCAGTCTTTGTAAACTTTCTGTTTGGTTCATTTCCATAAGGCGTATATTTTTAGGTTTGTATTTTACAATTTGACTCTATAAATATTATAAGAAAAATTGTACTTTTGTTTTGATTCAGCGAAGGAAGAAATAGATTTTTATGTATCCTATCAATTTTGTGTGTTTGCTACATAGCTAAATATGTTTTTTACATCTCGCCAATTCTTCTACTAAATTATTATCTTTGAATTATGAGCACACTAACAAAACCAAACCATATTGGGCGAAAAATAAGCCGAATCCGTGAACTTCGTGATATGAAGCAGGAAGCTTTAGCTCAAGCTTTAGGAACAAATCAGCAAGCGATTTCTATTTTAGAAAATAGTGAAACGATCGAAGAAGATAAACTTATTGCAATTGCTAAAGCGCTTGGTGTTACAGCAGAAGCAATTAAAAACTTTTCAGAAGAAAGTATGATTAATTATTTCAACACTTTTAATGAAAGTCCGAATAACTATTTTGGTCTTAATAATTGTACTTTCAATCCATTAGATAAATTAATGGAAACGGTAGAAGAAAATAAAAAGCTTTACGAGCGTTTGCTTCAGGCAGAAAAAGATAAAAATGAATATTTAGAGAAATTGCTAAATCAGAAATAATACTATTCAAACTAAATAAATAAAGGCATCCGCGATTGTGGGTGCCTTTTGTTTTTTGATCAGAAAAATTGCTAATTTTAACCAAAACCAAAAATATAATTTTAACCAAAAAACAAGCCAATGAGAAAAAGCATTTTTATTTTCGGATTATTATTGATAACCACTTTTGGATCTAGTCAAAAAAAAGCAGACTTAAAAACAAAGATTGATTCGGCAGCACAAACAATTTCGGAAACAAAGACAGAATCGGGAACCAAAACCTACGATTCTAAATTGGTTGGATGCTGGCGTGGTTCTGAAGTTGGCCAACAACAAGAAGGAATAAGTAAATACTGGGTTTCCTGTCGATTTGAAGATGGCAGAAGCACTTTATTATTTATTATGATTGATAAAAAAGGTAGAGTAACACAGGAAACCGAAAATGGAAAATGGTGGGTAGAAAATGGTAAATATTACGAGCTGCACAATTACGACGGCGTTATAGATATTTATAACTATCAAGCAACAGATGACACTATAGATTTTCAATCGGTAGAATTAATGGGGAAAAAAGACAGCAGTTACAAGTTTACCGATTATAGAATTCAAGAAGATTAAAGTTTTAATAGAACAAAAAAAGACAGCCTTTACAGCTGTCTTTTTTTGTTTAAGATTAATTAGTTCGACCTAACTTCGTTAAAGGTTATTTTATTGGTTTTTTATAAATCAAAATCTCATTTACTCTAATTAAGTTATTCATTTTATCCCGATCCAATTGATTTGGTTTTAGAATTACTAAACTACTATCATTAAATTCAATAACATCTAAGTTTTCGCATTCTTGAAAAATAGTATCTCTTCCACTAATTATTTTATCAGGAATTAATGATAGTGTTATTCCAGTTCTGTTTTCATTTTTATTAAGGTAGAATTTACCAGTTGACGGTACTCTAAGGTCATCGCTGCTGTATTCTTTAGTGTAATTTCCATCCTTTAATATAATTTTATCCTTGTAATCTTGGTCTTTTAAAATCCAAGTTCCGTTGTACTTGCTTTCAGTGATTTGATTACAACCAGCAGCACAAAATAAGAGTAGGGAAAAGAAGGGTAGAAATCTGCTCATAAATTATAATTGGATCTTTTATTTTTTGATTTTAATTTATCTAATATATAAATAATTCCTAAATCAAACGTTCCTCTGGAACGTAAAAATGGCTGTGTTAATACGCGGTCTACTACCTATGAAATGTTCCTACGGAACAAAATTTTTTTGTGGAATTTTCTGGAGGATTGTTTTATTTGTACGCTTTAGCAGTTTTTTTCTAGTGTATGCTTTTTTGTTTATAAAGATATTTCTTTAAACGATATATTTACGTACTAAAAAAGCAAAAATAGATTTATGAATGAAAAATTTACACTGACGGGAGGCGCAAGAATAGGAATGTCCAACGCAAGTTTTCCGCTTGCTGATTTGTACGTTGATAAGAATGTTTTAAAGATTAATGCTTCTATTGTTGGTAATTTGGTTTTTCAGCCAAATGATATAATTTCTATAGAGGCTTACAGTTCTATCCCAGTTATTGGAAACGGAATTAAGATTAATCATAGAATTGAAAAATATAGTTCAAAAGTTATTTTTTGGACCTTTAAAAATCCGATAACGGTTATAAATGAGATTAGAAAAACTGGATTTTTGGATAATATTCAATCAGAAATAACTGCAGCCGATTTGGAGATTATAAACAGACAAAATCAAGGCGGATTTCCGATTAAAAAACCAGTTGCGATATTTTACGTTGTAATTTGGAACGCGCTTTTTTTATCAGATATAATTCCCTTTTTTCTACAAGAAAAACAAGAAGGTTTTCCTATTGGAAACGGTATAAAGCTGGCCTTAGCAATAGTTTTTGTAAGCGCTATTTTGACTTTAGTTTCAGCTAAATTTCGAAGTTTAATTCTCAAAGAAAGGAGAGAACTTGATGATATTAAGAAGTTTGTTTATCTTTTACTTTTTATCAGCGGTATGCTTTTTCTTCAGTTCTCAATTACGTGTCTTTAAATAATCATTCATATCATAAAATCATGAAGCGAATAGTTTTTTCTTTACTGGTAATTATAATCGTCATATTTGGCGCTGTAACATTATTAGATAGCCTCAGTAAGAAGACTGAAATTCATTCTTTTGATAAAAAAGCAGAACATAAACTTTATAAAAGAGTAGAAGCAGTTAAAAAGCTAATTGCTGGAAACTCAAAATACAACAATAAAACGGCCTTTTTTATAGATATGAAAATAAGTTCTGGAAAGAATAGATTTTTTGTATACGATCTGCAAAATGACAAAATAATCGATAGAGGTTTGGTAGCCCACGGTTCCGGCTCTGAAACGGGAAAAAAGAACAAATTAAAATTCAGCAATGTCAATAACTCCTTGTGTACTGCATTAGGAAAATATTATATCGGATATAGTTATAATGGAGATTTCGGAAAAGCATACAAACTATACGGATTAGACAAAACAAACGATAATGCCTTTTTGAGGAATATTGTTTTGCATAAATATCGTAAAGTTCCTTATGAAGAGCAGGATGAACCTATTTGCAATAGTTACGGCTGTCCGATGGTTAACGAAAAGTATTATTCAAGAATTGAAAAACTAATTGATAGATCTGATAAAAGGATTGTTTTAGATATCTACTATTAATTCTTAGTTTACTATTATAACAAAAAAAAGCATCCGCTGCCAATGCGGATGCTTTCTTTTTTTTGTTGGGCAAAAAAGGCGGTTAACGACGGAATCCAGGATTGTGGTTCACAGACTCGTCCATTTTAACAGTTTTTGCCTTCTTGGCAGCAACCTTAATTTCGTGTGTAGCAACTTTGTCGTTTGCTTTCACTTCTAAAACATAAGTTCCAGCTGGAAAACCTTCTAAACTGATTGTTTTAGAAATTTCTAATTTGTTTGCTGCAGATTCTCCCGCATAAAGTAAATTGTGATTTTCGTCATAGATAGAAAATGAAGAATTTTCAACTGTGTCTAAAGTAAAGCTAACTACTTTTCCGTTTCCAGTTTGGATATTCAAAATATAATCTCCCTTTCCATCGATGGCGTAAGAAAATAATGTTGCTAAAAAAAAGGCAGCAACGAACCCGGCTTTGGTAAAATTTGTCATGTTTTTTTAAATTGTTAATTACTAAATGTGGAATGCGTAAAACTACAAATACAAATTTAATTTAATGCAAAAAAAGCGTGTTTTTTAAAGCTTAAAATGCTGAATTCAAACCAATTCTGTATTTTGTTTACGCTATGTACGTAAATACAGGGGTTGCGGATTTATTTTTTAGAATGTTTTTTTTAACACTTATTAAGTCCGATTTTTAATTTATAAGAATATTTTTTCAAAGTGTTAATTTTTTTTGCGTTACTATCGATTAAAAACAAAAAAAACAGCTCTAGAACCATCTGAGAGCTGTTTCTTAAATCAAAAAAATAAATAAATTTTCTTCAAAATTCTTTAAAAAATTTATTTTTAGCGTGTCGCTACGCTTGTGTTTTTAGCAAAATCAGATTTATAAACTGACGAAACTGCATTTCTGGATAAAACAGAAGTTTCGTTGTCTATTGTAATCTCATATTTTGCTTTTTTAACATTGTCTTCTACTTCTAAATAATAAGTTCCTTCTGGAAATTCCTCCAAACTAAAAGATCTTAAAATCCCCTCTTTTCCTGATGCATTTTCAGAATAAATAAGAGTGCCGTCTTTGTCATAAATAGCTAAGCTCGCTTTCTGCGTTTTGTTAAGTGCGAAAGTGATTAGTTTGCCATTAGCTTTTAATACATGAAGATTAAATTCTCCAGTTCCATCAATTGCGTAAGTGCTGATCCCTGTGAAAAGCAACGCCGCCGCTAAACTCAATTTTGCAATCTTTTTCATGATACTTAGTTTTTAAATTAATAGTTCTAATTCTCTGATGCTAAATTAGTTATACTATGTAATGAAGTACGCATCTGTATTTTCCTATTTATGTGCTATATTCTCATTTACGAAACCGTTATAGGTTAAAATTTGAATTATTTTCAACGTTTTGGTTAAAACGATAATTTTAATTTAACGTTTTGGTAAAATATGCGAAAAATGATTTAACCGCAAAGAGCGCAAAGTTTTTCCGCAAAGAGCGCAAAGTTTTATATTCTTTGCGGACTTCGCGTTTTCTCTTTGCGCTCTTTGCGGTTAAAAAATAAAAGCAAAAAAAAACAGCTCAGTAACCACAAAGAGCTGTTTTTAAAACTTGTCAAAGTTTTTTAACTTACTAACTATCTAACCTCACTTTTTATACTGTATAAAGTATAAAACTTTTTTAGCGTGTTGCCACACTTGTATTTTTTGCAAAATCTGATTTGTAAACAGAAGAAACCGCATTTCTTGATAATACAGCATCATTTGTTATATTGATTTCATATTTTGCTTTTTTCATATTGTCTTCAACTTCTAAGAAGTAAGTTCCTTCTGGAAACTCTTCAAAACTAAAAGTTCTCAAAATTCCTTCAGCGCCAGAAGCATTTTCAGAATAGATTACAGAACCGTCTTTATCGTAGATCGTTAAATTAGCTTTCTGCGTTTTGTTAAGAGCGAAAGAAACCAATTTTCCGTTGTTTTTAATTACATGAAGATTAAACTCTCCATTTCCATCAATTGCGTAAGTGCTGATTCCTGAAATAAGCAACGCTGCTACTAAACTCATTCTAATAATCTTTTTCATAGTATTTAGTTTTTAAATTAATAGTTCTAATTCTCTGATGCTAAATTACTTCGGATGTATGTTTTAGTACACAACTGTATTTGCTTATTTCTATGCTGTATTCTCATTTACGAAACCGTTATAGGTTAAAATTTGAATTATTTTCAACGTTTTGGTTAAAACGGTAATTTTAATTTAACGTTTTAATGAAATATGCGAAAAATGGTTTAACCGCAAAGAGCGCAAAGTTTTTTCGCAAAAGTTCGCAAAGTTTTATATTCTTTGCGGACTTTGCGTTTTCTCTTTGCGCTCTTTGCGGTTAAAAAATAAAAGCAAAAAAAAAACAGCTCAGTAACCACAAAGAGCTGTTTTTAAAACTTTTGAAAGTTTTTAACTTACTAACTATCTAACCTCACTTTTTATACTGTATTAAAGTATAAAAATTTTAAAGTGCCGTGAAGAAACACTTATATTAAAGAAATCTTTATTAGTAAACTGAAGTAGTACCTTTAGAAGATAATACAGAACTGTTTTCTGTTACCGTGATTTCGTATTTTACTTTTTTGTAATTGTCAGCAACTTCTAAGAAGTAAGTTCCTTGTGGAAATTCTTCTAAACTGAAAGTTCTTAAGATTCCTTCTTTTCCAGAAGCGTTTTCTGTGTAAAGAACATTTCCATTTGTATCATATATACTAATAGAAGCTTTTTGTAATTGGTTAATACCGAAAGTGATTACTTTTCCTTTTCCTTTCAATACATGAAAGTTAAGAGATTCGTTACCATCGATTGCATAAGTACTCATTCCTGTAAAAAGTACTGCTAATACTAAACTTAATTTTAAAACCTTTTTCATAATCTTTTATGTTTAAATTTTTAGTTTATTTCTCTGATGTCAAAATTACTGCAGCACTTATGTTTTTTTAACATCTGTATTTTCCAATTTATGTGCTATATTCTCATTTACGAAACCGTTATAGGTTAAAATTTGAGTTTTATATTATGTTTTCGTTAATTTGATTGTTATTTTTCAATGTTTTGCTATAAGTCAGGGTTTCTTAAAAACTACCGACTTTCTTACAAATTTGACATATCCTTATAAAAAGTATGTATAAAATGAATTATGTAAAAAAATAAACGAATAAAAATATAAGACTGAAAAAAAAGCGATGTTTTGGTGTGAAATCACAATCAGTATTATTTGGTTTTTAATGAAATATTCTCAGTTGCGAAACCGTTGTAGGTTAAAATTTAAATTATTTTAGGTATTTTTGTTAATTTTGCTATTATTTTTTAAAGAAATTATCATGAAGACAATTGCCCCAGCTCTTGAAGTGATAACTAACTCATACGGAAGTTCTTTTACCTACACTAAACACGCCGAAAAGACCAATAGCAAAGCTCATTTATGGCATTATCATCCAGAGATTGAGTTGGTTTATATAAATGGCGGGGCTGGAAAAAGACAAATAGGGAGCCATGTTTCTTATTATACCAATGGTAGTTTACTTTTAATAGGAGCTAATTTACCGCACTGCGGTTTTACGAACGAGCAAACAGGGAATACAAATGAAACTGTAATTCATATCAAGCCTGAATTTTTAGGTAATGAATTTTTCGTGGCTCCAGAAATGAAAAAAGTTCAGAACATTTTGAGTCAGGCTAAAGGCGGTATCGCTTTTGGAGGCGAAACTAAAAATAGAATAGGTAAGAAAATAGAAATGATGGAAAATGAACCACCCTTTCAGCGTTTACTTTCTCTTCTTAGTATTTTGGATGAATTAGAATCGTCTGAAGAATATACTGTACTCAATGCCGACGGATTTTCGATGGAGTTACAAACGCAGGATAATGATCGTATTAATGTGGTTTTTAACTACGTAAAAGATCATTTTCAGGAGTCAATTTCTGTAGATGAGGTTTCGAGTTTGGTTAGTATGACTACGCCGTCTTTTTGTCGTTATTTTAAAAAGATCTCAAACAAAACATTTACCGAATTTGTAAATGAATACCGTTTGGTACACGCTTCTAAACTTTTGGCAGAACAGCCAATGAGTATAAATGAAGTTTGTTACGAAAGCGGATTTAATAATTTCAGTCATTTCAGTAAATCATTCAAACAATATACAGGTAAAAGCGCTTCACAATACCGTCACGAGCATAAGATTATAATTAGCTAGTTTTTAGCTGAGTTTTTTTAGCCACGAATTCACGAATTTTTTTAATATTAATTCGCGAATTCGTGGCTTTTTATTTTAAATGTTTTGGAGTGTAGTGAAATCCGTGCATTCGCTGCCATCTTTTTTATCCTAAAAACTAGTCGGATTTTTCATATGTTTTATTATGAAAAAAAGTATATTTACAAACCCTAATCAGAAAAAAAATATAAAAAAAATGAAGAAATTTAAAATGTTATTGTCTGCATTTTTGCTTTGTCTTACCACCATGACATATGCTGCAAAAGTAGACACGCTGCAAGTTGCCAGTAACGCTATGGGAAAAACGTATAAGGCTGCAGTTGTTTTACCCAATTCTTATGCAAAAAGCAAAACAGGTTTTCCGGTAATGTATTTGTTACATGGCGCCTACGGACATTTTGGCGATTGGCTTAAAAATACTCCAAACAAAAAATTAGTTCACAATCTTGCAGATCAATACAATATGATTATTGTTATGCCCGAAGGAGAAACATTTAGTTTCTATTTGGACAGTCCAGTTAATAAAGAAAGTCAGTTTGAAACTTTTATTACTCAGGAAGTAGTGCAGAAAGTAGACAAAACGTACCGCACAATTGCCAATAAAAACGGTAGAGTTATTACGGGACTTTCTATGGGAGGACACGGTGCGTTATATTTATCCGCGAGACATCCTGATCTTTTTTGTGCGGCCGGAAGCATGAGTGGTGCTGTGGATATGGGTACAATGCTTAATAGAGATTCGGCAGCCCAAGTTGTAAAATTAATGCAGCCTGTTTTTGGCGATAAAAGCGGTAATACGGAATTGTACGAACAAAATTCTGTTTTAAGAATGGCCGATAAATTAAAAGCGAATAAACTTCCGTTAATTATAGACTGCGGCGTAGACGATTTTTTGATAGAACCAAACAGAGAATTGCACAGAAGGTTGGTTTATAACAAAGTAGACCACGATTACACAGAACGTCCAGGCGCACATACTTGGGAGTATTGGGAAAATTCGCTTCCGTATCACGTATTATTTTTTAATAAAATATTGCTTAAAAACCAACAGGTTACAAAGAAATAAGACCGTTTCTAATGCAATTTTAATCTAATTTACTTTTTTTGGTTTGATTTTTGGAATACCTTTATATAGTATAAACCTTAAAAAAGAAATATTATGAAAAAGATACTTACCTTATTTGCTGTTGTTGGATTAATCGTATTCTCGAGTTGTGAAGGACCAGAAGGACCTCCGGGACAAGATGGGGTTAACATTGTTGGAACAGTTTATGAAAATACATCCAGTAACTACTATAATTTTACTGCACAAAATAATTATAAAGTAAGATTTAATTTTCCTCAAAGATTATTTGACTCTGATGTTGTTTTAGTTTATCGATTTGGAGGAGTTGATAGCGGTAGAGATGTTTGGGAGTTTTTACCAGAAACTCACTTTTTTGATGATGGAACAAGAAATTTTTCTTTTGATTTTACATTTAGTGATTCTTTCGTTGATATTTATATGAATGGTAATAGTCTTACTGATGCAGAACTAAATTCATTTAGATTGAATCAAATTTTTAGAATTGTCGTTGTTCCTGCTGATTTTGCTGCAAAAGTAAATAAGAATAATTTTTCTGAAGTTATGCAAGCTGCTAAATTGAGTGAAACTCAGATACAAGAAATTAAGTTTTAATGCTTAAATGGAAATAATAAAAAAGGAAATCGCAAGATTTCCTTTTTTATTTATATGTATAAGATTTTATTCTTCACTTGCATTATCGCTTAATACTTTCTCTTCTCCAAACTTCAACGAAACCAAGATTCCGATTAAAAGTGATAAAGCAATAAATCCTAAAGAAGCCCATTCTGGAACTTGGATCCAATCGTGTAACAGCATTTTTAATCCAACGAAGGCTAAAATGGCTACTAAGCTGTATTCTAAATAGCTGAATTTCGCCAGCATATTAGCCAAGAAGAAATACATAGAACGTAAACCAAGAATCGCAAAAATATTAGAACTAAATACTAAAAACGGATCTTTGGTAATAGCTAAAATGGCCGGAACACTGTCTACTGCAAACAAAACGTCCATAACTTCGATAACAATTAAAGCAACGAATAAAGGTGTTGCCGCTTTTTTTGCCGTTTTGGTTTTGATAAAGAATTTTTCGCCATCCATTTCAGAAGTGATCGGTATTACTTTTCCTAAAGTTTTGTAGACAAAAGAATCTTTTGGATGAAAATCTTCTTCTTCTCCAGAAAACAACATTTTTACCGCAGTAAAAACCAAGAAAATACCAAATACATAAGTCGTCCAAGTAAATTTATTGATCAGCATTACGCCGAAGAAAATCATTAAACCTCTGAAAATAATAGCTCCAAGGATTCCCCAAAATAAAACCCGGTGCTGATATTTTTGCGGAATTTTAAATGAAGCGAAAATAATTGCAATCACAAATATGTTGTCAACACTTAATGAAAGTTCGATTAAATAACCTGTTATAAACTTCATCGCCGCATCCATTGGTTTAAGAGCGTCAGGATTTTCAATATAATTTGTTGTGTAAAGCCAATAAATAACTCCAGAAAAAAGAAATGATAAAGTAACCCAGACTAGTGTCCATTTACTGGCTTCTTTTGTACTAATAATATGTGGTGTTTTATTGAATACGCCTAAATCTAAAGCAAGAATAAAAATTACAGCAAGTAAAAAGAGTGACCAGACTATCATAACTTTTGGATTTTTAATGATTTACAAAGATAAGTCATGAAATTTAACTAGAAGTTAATTATTAAGAAAGTTCGTTTCAAAATTTCAATGTTTGGTTGTTTTTATTGTACAAAAAACACTGTAGAAAAACTTGCTATTTGTTGATTTTGCTATGAGAAAAGGTTTAACCGCAAAGAGCGCAAAGGTTTTTTTAGTGATTTTAATGAAAAAGCAGAAAAGTTCGCAACGCTTTGTGCTGACAAAGCTTTGCCAAATTATTTAGAAGTATTTCTACTTCTTTAATGAAATTCTTAGCGGACTTTACGGTTAATTTTTGAATAAAAAAAGTGCCGTCAAATAAATGACGGCACTTTAAAAAATATAATTTAAGCTTTGAATTATAGCGCTGAGTTAACAGTTTTGATAATTCTAGCAGCAATTTTGTATGGATCTCCGTTTGAAGCTGGTCTTCTGTCTTCTAACCAACCTTTCCAACCTTTTTGAACAGTCATTAAAGGAATTCTGATTGAACATCCTCTGTCTGAAACTCCATAAGAGAAATCGTGGATAGAAGCAGTTTCGTGCTTACCAGTTAAACGTTGGTCGTTGTAAGCTCCGTAAACTGCAATATGCTCAGCAGTAACAGGACGGAAAGCTTCACAGATTCTTTCGTAAGTTGCTTGATCTCCACATGTTCTTAATACAGTGTTAGAGAAGTTAGCGTGCATTCCAGAACCATTCCAGTCAGTATCTCCTAGAGGTTTTGGGTGATATTCAATATAGTAACCATATTTCTCAGTCAAACGGTCTAATAGGTAACGAGCAACCCAGATTTCATCTCCAGCTTTTTTAGCACCTTTAGCGAATAATTGGAATTCCCATTGTCCGCAAGCAACCTCTTGGTTGATTCCTTCAAAGTTGATTCCAGCAGCGATACATAAATCAGCATGCTCTTCAACTAATTTTCTACCGTGTGTGTTTTTTCCACCTACTGAACAGTAGTACATCCCTTGTGGAGCAGGGTATCCTCCAACTGGGAAACCAAGTGGAAGTTGTGTTTTAGTATCCATGATGAAATACTCTTGTTCGAAACCAAACCAAAAATCTTCATTATCATCATCAATTGTAGCTCTACCGTTAGATGGGTGAGGAGTACCGTCAGCATACATAACTTCAGACATTACCAACCATCCGTTGATACGAGTTGGATCTGGGTAGATTGCAACAGGAACTAAAAGACAGTCAGAAGAACCACCTTCAGCTTGTTTTGTTGACGAACCATCAAATGACCAGTTTCCAAGTTCTTCTAATGTTCCTTTGAAATTTTCATGCTCTTCAACTTTAGTTTTACTTCTAAGATTTTGAGTTGGTTCATATCCGTCTAACCAAATGTACTCTAACTTAATTTTAGCCATAATAATATAAATTAATTTTTTTGTTTTTTTTCGTTGGGTCAAATATAGATTTATTTTTTTAGTCCTAAAAATTAGGGGGCTATTTTGTTTAATGAAGTATTATTTTTTGGATAACTGCAATTTTGAATGGGGTATATTTTTAAAAAAGTAATTTTAGTAACTCTAAAAAGGCAAATTCGTAATAATTACGATACTTTTTTGAATTTATCGGTTAAGGAATTATGAAAAAATGTTTATTTAATCAATATTACCGCACACTTTTGTTATATTTCTTCGTTTTGAATTCATTATTCTTTGAAAAAAGCTTCTTCTGTTGCAAAATCGTCGACTAAATTTATCGAATTAATATTTAAAACAGGCATTTTTATTTTCTATATTTGTTCTTCATTTTTTTAATGAAATTGATTACGAATTTTAAAAATTACAACCATGTCAACATTACGTTTTCAAGCTTTAAAGGAAGCTTCTACAAGAAAGCCGGTGCATTTTGAAGAACTAGACAGAAAATCAAATCTTTTTGGTTCAAATGTTTTTAATGAAAAAGCAATGAAGCAGTATTTAACTTCAGATGCTTTTAAAGGAGTACGTGATGCGATTCAACACGGAACTAAAATAGAGCGAAAACTGGCAGATTATATTGCTATGGGCATGAAAGAATGGGCGCTGGCAAAAGGAGTAACACATTATACACACTGGTTTCAGCCATTAACAGGAACTACGGCAGAAAAACATGATGCATTTTTTGAAACTTCGTATGACGGTAGTGATCCTGTAGAAAAATTTGGCGGAGCACAATTGGTACAGCAAGAACCAGATGCATCAAGTTTCCCAAACGGAGGTATTAGAAATACTTTTGAAGCCAGAGGTTACACAGCTTGGGATCCGACATCGCCAGCCTTTATATATGGTACAACATTATGTATACCGACAGTATTTATTGCTTACACAGGTGAAGCATTAGATAATAAAATTCCGTTGTTGAGAGCTTTATCAGCAATGGATGAAGCAGCAACAGAAGTTTGTCGTTATTTTGATAAAAACGTAAAAAAAGTAACTGCAACTTTAGGATGGGAACAAGAATATTTCTTGATTGACAAAGCTTTGGCAAATTCTCGTCCCGATCTTATGATGACAGGAAGGACTTTATTAGGTCATACTTCTGCAAAAGGACAGCAGTTAGATGATCATTACTTCGGATCAATCCCAACTCGCGCGCTTACTTATATGAGAGATCTGGAACAAGAATGTATGTTATTAGGAATTCCAGTAAAAACGCGTCATAATGAGGTAGCGCCAAATCAGTTTGAGCTGGCTCCGATTTTTGAAGAAACCAATCTTGCAGTAGATCATAACTCTTTATTAATGGATGTAATGCAGCGTGTTGCAGAACGTCATGACTTTAAAGTATTATTTCACGAAAAACCTTTTAAAGGTGTAAACGGATCTGGAAAACACAATAACTGGTCTTTGGCAACAGATACGGGAGTTAATTTATTAAGTCCGAGCAAAACGCCAATGAGCAATTTACAGTTTTTGACTTTCTTTATTAATACAATAAAAGCGGTAAACGATAACGAAACCTTATTAAGAGCTTCTATCGCAACAGCAAGCAACGATCATAGATTAGGAGCAAATGAAGCACCGCCGGCTATTATATCGGTTTTCATTGGAGCACAGTTGTCAAAAGTTTTATTAGAATTAGAAAGCGTAACAACAGGAAAACTTTCGCCAGAAGAAAAAACAGATTTAAAACTGAATGTTGTGGGTAAAATTCCAGACGTTCTTTTGGATAATACAGATAGAAACAGAACTTCGCCTTTTGCATTTACTGGAAACAAATTTGAGTTTAGAGCTGTGGGTTCAAATGCAAACTGTTCGAACGCAATGACAACACTTAATGCTATCGTTGCCAAACAATTAAAAGATTTTAAAATTGAAGTAGACAATCTTATTGATTCTAAAGACATGAAGAAAGATGATGCTATCTTTAATGTCTTGAGAGAATACATCAAACAATCTAAAAAGATCCTTTTTGAAGGTGACGGTTACAGTGAAGCTTGGGAAAAAGAAGCAGCGAAAAGAGGTTTAAGTAACTTTAAAACTACTCCAGAAGCGATTAAAGCTAAAGTTTCTAAACAAGCTTTGGACTTATTTGAGGAATTAGGAATCTTTAATCACGTTGAGGCCGAAGCGCGTTACGAAATTGAATTAGAAGAATACACTAAGAAAATCCAGATAGAAGGAAGAGTTTTAGGAGATATTGCAAGAAACCACGTAATTCCGACTGCTATTCGTTATCAAAATACTTTAATTGAAAACGTTAAAGGTTTAAAAGAGATTTTCGGAAAAGAATTTGAAACCATTGCAAAAGAACAGATTACTTTAATTAAAGAGATTTCTGGTCATATTGAAGGAATTAATTCTAAGGTATTGGCAATGACTAATGAAAGAAAGAAAGCCAATCAATTGACCGATGCTCAAAAAATGGCTGAAGCATATTGTAATAATGTAAAACCTTATTTTGAAGACATTCGTAATCACTGCGATAAACTGGAATTATTGGTTGATGATGAAAGCTGGACGTTGACTAAATACAGAGAATTGTTATTTACGAAATAGATCTTACTATAAAATTTGTTAAAACCTGTCTTAAATAGACAGGTTTTTTTTTGTCATTATATTAAAATAATGCTTTTTGAGGGTTGTTTTTAATAATTGAAGAGCCATAATTGTAAACAAATTGTAATAAGTAACTTTTTTCCTATGAAAATTTTTAGAGGTTTTGGCAGTTCATCGAGATAGTTTTACATTTCATCGAAAAGAGGTTAAGATGTTGTAAAATAGGTATTTGTACTTGATTTGAATTTGGATAAGTTTTCTAATTTTGGTCATGAAGTTGAGAAAATAAAAACAGATTTTTGTTTTCAAATGATGTTTTAAGCCCCCCTTTTTTCCTCCCCAGGACAACAACCTGCAAAGACACCTACATAATAATTTGTATTAATAACCAATTAAATATATTTATTATGAAAAAAGTAATTTTAAGCATCTCAGCGATGCTGTTTGTAGGAGTAGCGGCAATCGCTCAAGGTAACACCTCTTCAGTAAATCAGGTAGGAAATTCTGATACTGGTATCGTGAACCAAAATGGACAAACGAATGATTCTAAGATTGACCAATTAGGAGATTCGAACAAATCAGAAGTTTATCAAGGAATTCAGCCAGGAATTTACAATGCCAAAAACAATGCAGCAGATGTAAAACAAAAAGGAAATAACAATACTGCATTTGCTTCTCAAAGTAACCATGACAACAAAGCTTACCAAACTCAAACAGGAGACTGGAACAAAGCAACAATCTGGCAAGATCAAATCGCTCCTCCAGCATCAGCATTAGGCGGATTTGATAAAGCAACTCAGGTACAAACAGGGAAAAACAACGAAGCTATTATTGATCAAGGAACAACTGGAAACGAAAAACCAACAGGAGCTCCTTTCAATGCAGCTCAATTAGCAGCTGTTAATGCTGTGAGTGTGCCATTTGCTCCTCATAACACTAACGAAGCTACTCAAACTCAAAATGGGGATGGTAACTATGCTTACGCTACTCAAGGAGGTGTTAAAAACAAATCATGGCAGACACAAAAAGCTCCAGCTGGAACTTCTGTAGCAGATGGTAACAAATCATACCACTATCAATATGGTAATGAAAACAAAGCTACTACATCTCAAGATGGTACTAAATTGAAAGAAAGCACTTTGCAAATTGGTAACAACAATACTGCAACTGTAACTCAAACAGGTGTTTCTCATAGCAGTGTTGCGTTTTCAAACGGAAACTTGAATACAATTACTGTTACTCAATCAGGAATGTAAAAGCTAAAATAAAATGTGATAGCCATAGAACGGTTATCACATTTTTTTAATTTAAATCAGTCAAGATGAAAGCTTTCATTTTAAATATTGTATTTCTATTTGTTCTATGTCCTATGCTTTTGGCGCAGGGAAAAGATGAAAATTCAGAATTTAAAAACTATAGTTCTTCTCTTTTTAATTCAAAAGAAAAAGCCTTCAGCATTGTTTCTAATGCCGTTTCTAATTTGGATAAAAAAGAGCGTGAGGAATTAAATTCAAGAATTCAATCGGGAGTAGTGATACAGCAAATCGGTGATTTTAATAGAGTATATGCTTCTTTAAAATCAAATGATACTAAGGTAGCAGTAGATCAAAATGGTGATTACAATCTGTTGTTCTTAGATAAAAATGCCAAAACAATCACACAAGGCGTTACGCAGCAAGGCGATAACAACAAAATTTCTGATTTTACATTATATACCAATTATAATGTCAATATGGAAATGATTCAAAAAGGTGATAATCAAAACATTCAGAATATTGGAACCAATTCGATGTCAAAAAACATGAAAATTACGCAGACAGGAAATGGAGCTTCCATAATTCTTATAAACAACTAAAATAACATGCTTTTTAGAAACAGACATATTACAATCTTTATTGCTCTTTTTTCTTCCTTGATTTACGGGCAGGTGCCTCAGGATAAGATCAAAGCAAAATTAGAAATCGTACAAGTAGAAGGTACCGTAAAAATTACTGGTACAGCCGAGAATCTGACAGATGTAATTCGGAGCGCTGCTTATAAAATGTCTGTAATAAAAAATAATAATAAAAGTAATAATCAGTCTAATAATGACCAGGTTGGTGTTTTTACATTACAGCCCAACGAAATACAGAAATTATCGACATCACAGATTAATCTTTCGGCAGATGACGAAGTAATTGTTTTGCTCTTGTTTTATGATGATGACAAGCAGATTATAGCAAAAGATCGTGTGGTTCTTGGTGAAGAAAAAAAAAAGACGATGTAATAATTCTTCCTGTTGATGGATTTGTTTTGAGAGGCATCATTACCGATGATACCAAAACAAAAATGGGAAAAGATTTTTACGACAGGTATTATTACAAATACAATGAACTTGGGATAAATGCAGAAAAAATAGTCACAATAGGTGAAGAATATAGTTTTGCCAGAAATACAGCCATTTCAATATCCATTGATAATGAAGTTATTTATGAATTTTTGGCCAGACCCGATGACGAATTTCTAGAAGCAGTTGCAGAAGAATCTGTAAATGCAACCTTTACTTATTTGAAAGAAAAAGAAAAAGAACGCAAATATTTCACTCAGTATTAATTTTATTATTAGCGCCATGAAATTTATTTTAACCTTCGCAGTAGTACTTTTCATCTCTCCGTTTATAAATGCGCAAGCCTTGGTTTATAAACCAGTCAATCCGGCATTTGGTGGAGATACCTTTAATTATCAATGGCTTTTAAGCAGTGCCGAAGCACAAAATAAGCAAAAAGATAAAACTGCTGGCACTACACAGCAAACTGATTTAGAAAGATTTAAAGCCAATTTAAATTCGCAGTTATTAAGTCAGATTTCAAGTTCTCTTTACAAACAGCAATTTGGTACAGATGGTATCAAAGAAGGTTCTTATACTTTCGGAAGTTATTCGGTCGACGTTTACCCGTCAGCAGATGGTTTAACGCTCAATATTTTAGATACCAATACAGGAGAACAAACACAAGTAATCATCCCAAATAAATAACATGCGCTTACATTACTACTTATCTATACTAGTTGGATTTCTTTTAACTGGTTGTGGCGCTTATTACAATCAACCCACTGGAGTTCAAAAAGCTGTTTTGGGAGAGGGTACGCCTGCTACATCATTACTAAAAGATCTGCCAAAACCAAAAGAACAGGTTGTCGTTGGTGTCTACAAATTTAGAGACCAGACTGGACAATACAAACCGCAGGAAAACGGAAGCAGTTTTAGCACAGCCGTTACGCAGGGTGCTACTTCTATATTAATCAAAGCGTTAGAAGACTCTAAATGGTTTGTTCCAATTGAACGTGAAAATATTGGAAACCTGCTTCAAGAACGAAATCTTATTCGTGCAACGAGACAAGAATATGTCAAAAATGCCAATCCGAACGAACCTCAATTGACACCGCTTTTGTATGCTGGAGTTTTATTAGAAGGAGGTATAGTTTCATATGATTCGAATATTATTACTGGCGGATTTGGAGCAAGATATTTTGGAGCGGGAGCGTCTGTAAAATACCGTCAGGATCGTGTTACAATTTATCTTCGAATGATTTCTACCTCAAATGGAAAAATTCTAAAATCAGTTTATATATCCAAAACCATTTTGTCTCAGGCAATTGACGAAAGTCTTTTTAGATATGTCAATTTTAAAAGACTTTTAGAAGTAGAAACAGGTTATACTACCAATGAGCCTGTTCATATGGCGGTGACCGAAGCAATAGAAAAAGCCGTTGAATCTTTAGTTTTAGAAGGCTTGATAGATAATATCTGGGAAGCCGATGCTCCAAAATGGCAGGTTGACAATTTAATTAAAGCTTATAAAGAAGAAACCAGAACGGCAGAAGTAACAGAACTTTACGGAAGAACTCTTGAAAAAAGAAGAAGCAAGTTCGGAATCGAAATTTCTGGCGGTGCAACGTTAATGGATGGCGATTATAAAGATCCGCTTTTTAGACCGTTTGGAAGAGGTGCTCTAAAATTTATGCTCACGCCGAGTTTCACTTTAAGTGCTTCAACCAATGTAGTTAATCTGGCAAATAAAAATCTTTTAGATGTCGGTTATATCACTTACGACTTAAATCTCGAATGGATTTTGCTTCCCAAAGACCGATTTACACCTTATCTCTATGGAGGAGGAGGTTTTGCAATGAACAGGAAATTTGAAAATACCTATAGTAAAGTGCAGTTTGGTGCTGGTTTAGAATATATGGCGACAGATTATTTAGGTATAAAATTGTTTGCAGAACAAAATATCAATTTTAGCGATAATGTTGATTACAAAAAAGCGGGAACCAGAGATGATTACTATTATAAATTCGGATTAGGGCTGACGTTTTATTTTGGAACAAAGAAGAAATAAAACAGCATTTAGGAATTTATAAGTAATTAAGTTTAAAATTTAAAACAAGCAGCAATGAAGTATTTATATAAAATAACGAGCATACTTTTTTTATTGTTTTTGGTTTCTTGCAGCGAAGAAAAAATTGGCGATACAGAGTTCGGAACCGTGACAGGTAAAGTGGTAAACAACGATACTTTTGAACCAATGGAAAACGTAAAAATACTATCGAGTCCGACAACAAGTACAGTATTTACAGATGCCGACGGAAAATTTACAGTTTCAAATGTAAAAACAGGAGAATATTCTTTTCAGGCTCAAAAAGATGGATTTGTCGCCAAGTTTGAAGCCGTAACCGTAACCGTCAATAATACAGCAGAGATTGTTTTTGAATTGAGTAAATCTACAGCCAATAATAAACCACCAACAGTTCCTGTACTAGTAGCGCCAGCAGATAATAGTACTAATCAGGCAGTGAATCTAGATCTTACGTGGACGGTTACAGATCCTGATAATGATGTAATGACCTACACCGTTACATTACGAAATGATAAAAATAGTGAGGTTAAAATTTTTGCCGATATAAAAGATAAAAAATTAACCGTTACAGATTTAATTTACGGAACCAAATATTATTGGCAGGTGTCTGTAAACGATGGTATAAATACACCAGTTTTAAGTGTTATCAGTTCGTTTACAACAGTACCGTTTCCATCAACACGATATTTATTTGTAAAAACGATAAACGGTAACAATGTAATTTTTACCGCCGATGATGCTGGAAAACAATATCAATTAACAAGCTCAGATAAAAATTATTGGCGTCCGAGAAGAAATAATCAAGCGCAGAAAATTGCGTTTATCGGAACAAACGGTTCACAAAATGATATTTATACCATGAATTATGACGGAACTGGAATTACTAAAGTGACTAATTCTGTGCCAATAGCAGGATTTAATTCTAATTATTTAGGATATTCTTGGAATGCTTCTGGAAGCGAATTTATTTATCCAAATTTTGATAAATTATACCGAATCAAAAGTGATGGAAGCGGTTTAGCAAAAATCTTCCAAACACCAAATGGTAAATTTATATCAGAATGCGATTGGAGTGCAGATGGTTCTAAAATTGCACTTAAAGTAAATGACATTAGCGGCTATGGAGTAGAAATTTATGTTATAAATCCATCAGGAGTTGTAGAAACGCCAGTTTTAGGAGGGCTTCCAGGAGCAGTAAGCGGATTAAATTTTTCAGTATCGGGACAAAAACTGGTTTATACCCGTGATATTACCGGTTTTGAAAATAGCAGTTACAGACAACTGGATTCCAAAATTTTTGAATACAGTTTTATTCTTGGGAATTCTTATGAAATTACAACCGAAAAAGTCATAGGGACAAATGATTTAGATGTTCGTTATTCTCCAAATGAGGCAGAACTTATTTTTACCAATACTTCAAACGATGGAATTTCGGTAAAAAATACGGTCAAAACGGGAATTGGCGTAGCAAACTCAAGAATCACATTATTTACAGGAACAGCAATGCCCGATTGGGAATAAAAATAACAAGCCAAGTGCTTTCATAACCAATTTTATTTCGAGGAAATCGGCAGAAGATCTTTTCTGCCGATTTTTTTTAGCAATCAAGTATCTGAATCAATAAAAGAATTAAAAAAAGGGATTATCTTTGCACCACATCAACACAAACTAATTTTCATGAGTTCAGATTCTAGCAAAAGGTACGCACAAAGAGGTGTTTCGGCATCAAAAGAAGACGTACACAACGCCATTAAAAATATTGACAAAGGTTTATTTCCGCAGGCATTCTGCAAAATTGTTCCAGATTATTTAACGCAAGACGACGAGCACTGCTTGATTATGCACGCAGACGGAGCTGGAACAAAATCATCTTTGGCTTATATGTATTGGAAAGAAACTGGAGATCTTTCTGTTTGGAAAGGAATCGCTCAGGATGCTTTAATCATGAATATCGATGATTTATTATGTGTTGGAGCAACAGATAATATCTTGCTTTCTTCAACAATTGGAAGAAATAAAAACTTAATTCCAGCAGATGTTATTTCAGCAATTATCAACGGAACAGAAGAATTAATCAACGAATTAAAATCTTTTGGTGTAACCATTCATTCAACAGGTGGGGAAACTGCAGACGTTGGAGATGTTGTTCGTACTATTATTGTCGATTCTACCGTAACAGCACGTATGAAACGCAGCGACGTTGTGGATAATGCTAATATCAAAGCTGGAGATGTAATTGTTGGTTTAGCTTCTTTTGGTCAGGCAACTTACGAAAAAGGCTATAATGGCGGAATGGGAAGTAACGGACTTACTTCTGCACGTCATGATGTCTTTGGAAAATATTTGGCGAAAAAATATCCAGAAAGTTATGATGCAGCAGTTCCAGAAGAATTAATTTATTCTGGGCAGGTAAATTTGACAGATGAGGTAGAAAATAGTCCGATAAATGCTGGGCAATTAGTACTTTCTCCAACAAGAACTTACGCACCAATTATCAAGAAAATTTTAGACAAATACACACCAAAAGACATACACGGAATGGTGCATTGCAGCGGTGGTGCGCAGACTAAAATTTTACATTTTGTAAAAGACTTACACGTAATAAAAGATAACTTATTTCCAGTTCCTCCTTTGTTTAAATTAATTCAGGAACAATCAAAAACAGATTGGAAAGAAATGTATCAGGTTTTTAACTGCGGGCATAGAATGGAGCTTTACGTTCCAGAAAATGTCGCGCAGGATATTATTGAAATTTCAAAATCATTCAATGTTGATGCACAAATCGTAGGTAGAGTAGAAGCTTCAGATGCTAAAAAACTTACCATTACAAGCGAATACGGAACATTCAATTATTAAAAAAAAATTAAACCATATAAGTTATATAAGTTCATTTAGTTTAGAAAACAAATAACTTAATTTACTTATATACCTTATATGGTTTCAAAAAAACAACGAGTATGTACGAATTACTTTTTTGGAGATATCTAGACGAAATTTACCTAAACAATCAGGAAGTTTATGAAGCGCTTGTAGAAAAACAAGAAGTTGAAGGTCTGGCTGTATTACAAATTGAAGTAATCGTAAATAGAATCAATTCTGTTTTCTCTGATTGGGAAAGAGTGGATGAAAACAGCTGGAAAAATCCAAAGGGGAAAGGGGCTTTTCAAGTGATTACAACACTTCAAAGTGTAAAAATTGACTGCTACGGAACTGAAGGAAAAACCATGAACAAATTGGTTGATGTCATGGAAGAATTCAAACTACCGCTTTACGACCCGCAGGTTCCCGTGCGTTATGATGAAATGAGCGAATAGGGTTTTGTTTTAGTTTTTTTTGTTTCAAGTTTCAGGTTTCAAGTTTTTCGCGAGACTATTTTGGAATTTCACAATATTGGAATTTAAAATTATCCATCTTTCAAAAGAAGATTTTGTTCTTTTCGGAGTTTAATAACCAATTGATCCACATAAGATTTTACCTTTTGCGGAAGCGTATTCCAAGCGGCATCTTTCTTAAAACTTCTGCAATGATCTAAGTCGCATTCTACAGCGCGAATTACATATTTTTTGTTTTTATAAACTGTAATAATTTTTATTCGGCGTATTTCATCATATTGAGTTTTAGAGCCGTAAACAATTATTGGTTCAATATAACCGTCGCCGTCAAGATCTTTAAAACTGCAGTATTTTGTCCAAAACCAAATAGTAGTTTCCTTCGGATCGTAATCTTCAAGAAAATCATTAATTCTCCATTTTTCTAAAAAACCGCCATGATCGTTTACGGCACAAACCGCCTGTATTTTAGTATTTAAAGTATCTTTTTTAGCGATTTTTTTCTGGTTTTCGGCTAACACTAATTCATAAACACCGCCTTTATCACTAAATTCATAAGCCTTGTAAATAGGAAAATCCGTCAGACCGTTAAGTTCACGCTGCTCAATCTGTTTTTTATCTAAAAGTAAATCGGTATTCTTCTGCGAAAAAACAATTGTAGAACAAACTAAGAATAAAAAGAGGATAGCATTTTTCATGAATTCAGGCGTTTAATAAACCAAAGATATTCAAAACCTATTTACTTTACCTCAATTTATATTTTTTATAAAACATATTTATTGTAATTTTCTCTCAAAAATAGATTCTTAAAAAATTAACCATTAACTAACGAATATGAGATTATTTCTTCTAGGTTTATTAGCTTTTTTCAGTCAGATTATTGAAGCACAAAATATAATCACAACAGAAGTTCATGAACCAGTAGATTTTGTAAATCCACTAATAGGAAGTGATTCGAAACCCGAACTTTCAAACGGAAATACGTACCCTGCAATCGCGTTGCCGTGGGGAATGAATTTCTGGACACCACAAACTGGAAAAATGGGAAACGGCTGGATTTATTCTTATGCAGCCGATAAAATTAGAGGTTTTAAGCAAACTCATGAACCATCTCCGTGGATGAACGATTACGGCCAGTTTTCGATTATGCCGACTACTGGAAAATTGGTATTTAATGAAAATGATAGAGCAAGTTGGTTTTCGCATAAATCTGAAATTGTAAATCCTTATTATTACAGCGTTTATCTGGCAGATTATGATGTAACCACCGAAATAACGCCTACAGAAAGAGCTGCTTATTTTCGTTTTACTTTTCCAGAAACGAAAAATGCTCATATTATTATTGATGCATTCGATAAAGGATCATATATTAAAGTGATTCCGAAAGAAAATAAAATTATTGGGTACACAACCAAAAATAGTGGAGGAGTGCCTCTAAATTTTAAAAATTACTTTGTAATACAATTCGACGAACGATTTGAAACAATAAATACTTTTAACAGTACACAACTCAAAACAGAACAAGAACTTACAGCAGATCATGTGGGAGCTGTAGTCGGTTTTAAAACGAAAAAGGGAGAAATTATTACTGCAAAAGTGGCTTCGTCTTTTATAAGTTTTGAGCAAGCCGAATTAAATCTAAAAGAAATTGGTTCGGATAGTTTCGAAACCATAAAGCAAAAAGGTCGAACGGCTTGGAATAAATCACTTAGTTCTTTTGTGACAGAAGGCGGAACATTAGCTCAAAACCAGACTTTTTATTCTTGTTTGTACAGAACAATGCTTTTTCCAAGAAAATTATACGAATATAATAAAGACGGAAAACCAGTACATTATAGTCCGTACAATGGAGAAATTCTTCCTGGATATATGTATACCGATACTGGATTTTGGGATACTTTTAGAGCATTATTTCCTTTGTTAAATCTAACACGCCCAGATGTAAATAATGAGATTCAGGAAGGACTTGTTAATGCTTACAAAGAAAGCGGCTGGCTTCCGGAATGGGGAAGTCCGGGTTTGCGAAATGTTATGGTTGGTAATAATTCGGCTTCTGTTGTTGCGGAAGCATATTTAAAAAACCAAGAAAAATATAAATATGATATTGAAACTTTGTATCAAGCTTTAATTCATGGAGCCAATAATGAAGGACCTTTAAAAGCTGTCGGCCGTTATGGCGCTGGATATTATAATAGTTTAGGATATGTTCCTTATGATGTTACAATTAACGAAAATGCCGCGAGAACATTAGAATATGCCTACGATGATTTTTCTATCTATCAACTGGCAAAAGCACTTGGGAAACCAAACGATGAAATAGAATTGTATAAAAAAAGAAGTTTTAATTATAAAAACCTATTCGATCCCGAAACCAAATTAATGCGCGGGAAAAACAAAGACGGTAAATTTATGAGTCCGTTTAATCCTTTTAAATGGGGAGACGCCTTTACAGAAGGAAATAGCTGGCATTACACTTGGTCTGTTTTTCATGATATAAATGGTTTGATAGAATTGATGGGAGGCGAAAATAAATTCGTAATACAGCTTGACAAAGTTTTTTCTGAATCTCCAATTTTTGATGAAACCTACTACGGTCAGGTTATTCATGAGATTCGCGAAATGCAGATTGCAAATATGGGACAATATGCACACGGAAACCAGCCGATTCAACACATGATTTATTTGTACGATTATGCGGGCGAGCCTTCAAAAACACAATATTGGGTTCGTGAAACGATGAATAGAATGTACAAACCAACACCCGACGGTTATTGCGGAGACGAAGATAACGGACAGACATCGGCTTGGTATGTTTTTTCAGCTTTAGGTTTTTATCCAGTTTGTCCAACTTGTAATGAATATGTTATTGGAGCTCCGTTATTCAAGAAAGTCACAGTCAATTTAGAAAACGGGAAACAGCTTATAATTAATGCACCAGCTAATTCAGCGGATAATAAATATATTGATAAAGCGTTTCTGAACGGATCAGAATACGAGAAAAATTATTTTACACATCAAGACTTAATCAACGGAGCAGTCATTGATTTTGAAATGAAAAATGAACCAAATAAAAGGAGAGGAGACAGCAAAAAAGATGCTCCGTACTCACTTTCAAATGAATAATAAATTACCACTATAATGATTAAATTGAACCCTTTAAAATCTTTCAGCTATTGTAAAACGTTGTTTATATCATCGGTTTTACTTGTTGGAGGTTCGCATTGCACAAAAGCGCAGGAAAAGAAAATTGAACTTAAAAACCTCATTCAATACGTAGATCCGATGATTGGAACTGCGAGAATGGGACATACTTATCCAGGTGCAACGGTTCCGTTTGGGAGCGTTCAACTAAGTCCGGAAACCGACACAATTGCTTACGGATTAAACGGAAAATATAATGGTGAAGTCTATAAATATTGTGCGGGATATCAATATGAAGATAAAACAATTGTAGGCTTCAGCCACACACATTTCAGCGGCACAGGCCATTCTGATTTGGGCGATTTTTTAATTATGCCTACTACTGGAAAATTACAGTTAAACCCTGGAGTCGCTTCAAAACCGCAATCTGGGTATAGATCTGCATTTTCTCATTCAACAGAAAAAGCAGAGCCGGCTTATTACAGCGTGCTTTTAGAAGATCATAATATTAAAGCAGAACTTACGGCAACAACACGTGTGGGAATGCATCAATATACTTTTCCAAAATCTAACGATGCACATATTATTTTGGACTTAACAGCGGGAATTTACAATTATGATAAAAAGAACGTTTGGACTTTTGTGCGTGTAGAAAACGATACTTTGATAACAGGTTATCGCCAGACCAACGGATGGGCAAGAACAAGAACCGTTTATTTTGCCATGTCTTTTAGCAAACCGATAAAAAGTTACGGACAGGCAGCTGTAGAAAAAAATGTTTACGGAGGTTTCTGGAGAAAATTTGATCAGACAAAGAATTTTCCAGAAATGGCAGGACAAAACTTAAAGTTGTTTTTTGATTTTGATACTAATGAAGGAGAAAAAATCAAAATAAAAATGGCACTTTCACCAGTAAGTTCGGCAGGAGCTTTAGAAAATATGAAAAAAGAAACTCCAGATTGGGATTTCGAAAAAGTAAAAAAACAAAGTCAGGAAATTTGGAATAAAGAATTGAATAAAGTTCAAGTACAAACTATTCAAAAAGAAGATTTGATCAATTTTTATACAGCGATGTATCATGCGTTTTTGGGTCCGACAGAATATATGGATTTAGATCGAAATTATAAAGGTTTGGATATGAATGTTCATAAAGCAGAAAACTTTACCAATTATACGAGTTATTCGCTTTGGGATACTTATCGTGCGCTTCATCCCTTATTTAATATTGTACAGCCAAAACGAAATGGAGATATGGTAAGTTCGATGCTAGCGCATTCTGATCAAAGCGTACATAAAATGCTTCCGGTTTGGTCGCATTATGCCAATGAAAACTGGTGTATGATTGGATATCATTCCGTTTCCGTTGTAGCCGATGCCATTGTAAAAGGAAATATTTCTTTCGATGCTGAGAAAGCGTTGCAAGCCTGCGTGAATACTGCGAAAGTTCCGTATTATGATGGATTGGGATATTATATGGACAAAGGTTATGTTCCTGAAGACAAAAACGGATCTTCGGTTTCAAAAACTTTAGAATATGCTTATGATGACTGGGCGATTGCGCAGGCAGCAAAGAAATTAGGGAAAACTGAAATTTATAATGAATTCATTAAAAGAGCTGAAAACTACAAAAACGTTTACGATGCTAAAACAGGTTTTATGCGTCCTAAATTAAATGACGGAACTTTCAAAAAAGAATTCGATCCGCTTGATACACACGGGCAGGGTTTTATAGAAGGTAATTCGTGGAATTATAGTTTATATGTGCCGCAAGATCCTGCCGAAATGATTAAATTGATGGGAGGGAATGAAAAGTTTAAAGTTCGTTTGGATTCATTATTTAATATGCATCTTCCAGACAAATATTTCGAAAACACAGAAGATATTACGAGAGACGGAATCATCGGAAATTATGTTCACGGAAACGAACCTTCGCATCACGTAGTTTATTTGTATAACTGGACAGATTCTCCGTGGAAAGCGCAGGATAAAATTAGAATGATCTTGAAAAAAATGTACCGAAATGGAGCTGATGGTTTAGGAGGAAATGACGATTTCGGGCAAATGAGTGCTTGGTATATTTTTAGCAGCTTAGGATTTTATCCAGTTGCACCAGGTTCTGACGAATACGCTTTAGGAAGTCCGCTGATGAAAAATGCCGTTTTAAATTTAGAAAACGGGAAAACTTTTGAAGTAGAAACGATAAATCAATCCGATAAAAATGTTTTTATCAGTAAAGTTCTTTTGAATGGAAAACAATTAGATAAACCATTTTTAAAACATTCAGATGTTATGAATGGTGGCAAAATTATTTTTTATATGAGTTCAAAACCGAATAAAAAATAAATAAACCGATTAGAAATACCTAACATGTTTCAAAAACCTGTTAGGTCTAATTAAAATTAAGAGTTATAAATTATACATATATTAACGACTATTACTTAGCGACCAAACCTATTTCGTGAAATTTTAATACTTAATTGGTAAAGATAATTTGTATAATTCGTGAATTCGTGGCGAAAAAAAAACGAAATTTGCACTTTAAACAAAGAGAAGAAATATGAAAATAAATTTAAAATCAGGAATCGACAAATTGCTTTTCGGAATGAAACAGAATGATGTAACAGCTGTTTTAGGAAAACCTGATAAAAACTATAACGACGAAGATGACAATGTAATTTTTGTTTACAATGCCTTGAAAGCTAGATTGACTTTTTACCAAGAAGAAGATTTAAAATTAGGATATATTGTAGCATCAAGCAGTAATCTTGAAGTTTTCGGATTTAAATTAATCGGAAGAAATATTGCTGATGTAAAGAAAGATCTGGCAACAAAAGAAATTACAAAATTTACACAAGAGACTTTTGACACTTTCGAAAATTATTTCAATGAAGATAACTGGTTTATTCTTCAAACAGAATTTAATGAAGTGGTGAAATTTGAAATCGGAGCTATTATTAATAGTAAAGATGAATTTGATTGGAAGTTTCCAGTAAAGAAATAAACACAATCTTGGCAAAAAATTAAATTAACTTTGATAAAGTTTTTGAAAATACAAAACAAAAAAACCGACAAGTAATTGTCGGTTTTTTATTCTTGTAAAAGCAATTATCCTTTTAACCATGCATTTTTAAGTTTCTCTTTTGAAGCATCGGTTGCTTTAAAAGTTTCAGCTTGTTCATAAGGTAATTTTACAGTTCCTTTAATGGTTTCCTCTTTACCACCACGTTTTACTTTTAATGTAATCGGATCATTTTCTTTCCAATTTTCACTTTCAGTAACCAAATCGTAAATATTATCAAGATTATAAGATTTATTGTTTACTGCTAAAATTTTATCTCCGCCTTTTAAATTCAGATTTTTATAGAATTCAATTGATTCTGAATCAGGACGTACAGCAATTTCTTTAGTTGCTTTATCAACTGTGATAAATGGAGTTTGTCCTTTAATGAAAGGGTTTCCAGCTTTTTTCTCAGTAGCTTTTGTTACTCCAACTTTAGCCAAATAAAAATCGTAAGGAATAGGAGTAGTTCCTGCCACATATTTGTTCAGGAATTCGCCTACTTCAGGATAAGTTAAAGAAGTGATTTTTGCGAAAAGCTCGCTATCATTAAATGGTTTTTCAACACCATATTCGTTAGATAATTTATGCATTAAATCAAGAATTCCTCTTTCTCCATTGCTTTTTTCTCTAATAATGATATCAATACACATTCCGATCAAAGCACCTTTTTGATATACATTTAAGTATTGATCTTTGTATGGCTGTTCCAAAACATTTTTACTCATCAAAGTAAATGACATCGTATCGTTTAAACCTTTTGCCTGCTCAATTTTATCTGCGATACGAGTGTAAAATTCAGCTTCATCAATTAAACCTTGATTGATTTGGAAAAGATTAGCGAAATATTCTGTAACACCTTCATACATCCATAAATGCTCAGACATTTTTGGTGCATTGTAATCAAAATATTGAATTTCTTTTGAGTGAATTGTCAATGGCGTAACAATATGGAAGAATTCGTGAGAAACGACATCTTTCATAGACTCTACCAATTTTTCTTTTGGCATAGATTCAGGTAAAACAACTGTTGTAGCTGTCGGATGCTCTAAAGCTCCAAAACCATGTGCGTCATCTTTTGCCATGCTTGATAAGTACAATAAAACAGTGTATTTTTTAGTAGAATTTACTTTCCCTAAAAAGTTTTTCTGCGCTGTCATCATCGTTTTCATTTCTGGCGTAATACTTTCTGCAGTAAATTTTCCAGTAGGAGAGTACACAGCAATTAAAATATCCATTCCGTTTACATTAAAAGTAGTGTAATCTGGTTTAGAATACATAATCGGGTTTTCTACTAAAATAGCATAACGAGAAATTGTAAAAACGTCCGAAGTTTTGCTTGCATCTTCATCTGTCATAGAAGTTGCTCCCCATAATGTTTCAGGATGCGTAATAGTAACTTTATATGGAACTTCTAATTTATCTTGAAAATAACCCACAAAACCATGCGTATTTACCATGAAGTTTTTACCTGCATCGATATTTGTTCCTGCTGGCGAGAAAATGTCATCATTACCAAATCCTGTTCCTTTTTCAGTATCAAAAGTATCGTTTACTAAATAAGTGATTTTGCTTAATTTTTTTGCACCCGAAATCGACCAAGAGTTATCGTCTAATCTTTTTACCGTTAATGCGTTTCCTTTAGCGTCAAAAGCTTTAAAATCTTCTGAATATTTTCCGTAATTGTCCGTAGAATAAGTTCCCGGAACTGTTTTCGGAATGCTGTATATGATTTCGTCAGTTTTGATAGCAGGAGGAGTTACCGTTACCAAAACTTTATCATCTTTTACATCTGTTAGATTGATGTTTACTTCTACAATATTGCTTTTTGCGGAACCAGCGCTACCTGTTTTACAGCTCCAAAAGGTTACCGCTAGAGCTAAGGTATAAAGTATTTTTTTCATTTGTTTGTGTTTAGTTATGTGTATTTGACTCACAATATGTAATAAAGTTACATTAATTTTGAAATAAAAAAAACTCCTGCAAAACAGGAGCTTTATTTTTTAGTCAAATTTATTTTTTATATAATATTTTCCATCCAAATCTTCATCAAAATCATCTATCTTGATTGGTTTAGGCTTTGGTTTATTTGCTATTGCCTTCTTTTTCCACATCTCAAACTTTTCAAGAGGCATTTTCTTCTTCATAATTTCCAGAACTTCTTTTTCTGCCAATCCAAATTCTTTTTTTATTACTTCAAATGGATTTTTTTCTTCTAAAGCTAACGAAACAACTCTTTCAGTTTGTTCCCAAGTTAATTCTTTGCGGTTACTCTTTTTCATCTCGTGAAAATTAATTCAAAATAGGGTGTTAATTATTAATAGATTGATTTTCAATTTCTGTATCAATATTAAAAAAAAAAATAATAAGTTGGTTCGGTCAGGGATACTTTTTTTACGGTTTTTGATCGTTTTTTGCACTTCTTGATTTTTGAAACGGAATTTTTAACAAATTCTGTAACTGATTGTGTTCTTCAGCCTTCATATGAGTATCAACTCCATATATCAGCTGATCTTTTGGCAGATAAGTAAAAGTTCCGAAAATTCTGTCCCAAACAGAAAAAATGTTTCCGTAATTACTGTCTGTATAGGGTAAAACATAATGATGATGCACTTTATGCATATTTGGCGAAACAATAAAATAGCTTAAATACCAGTCTAGTTTTTCGGGCAGTGAAATATTAGCGTGATTAAATTGCGAAAACACAACAGATAAAGACTGATATAAGAAAACCATCCACATTGGAGTTCCAACAATCAAAACACCTAAAGTTGTAAAAACAAACCGAATTACACTTTCTCCAGGATGATGTCTGTTGGCGGTTGTAGTGTCAATCCAGATATCTGTGTGGTGTATAAGATGAAATCGCCATAAAAATTTGGTTTTGTGCTCGACTAAATGCACCAAATAAGCACCAATTAAATCAAGAAGAAGCAGTCCAATTATGGTATAAAGCCAAAGCGGCATTTGTGGAAGCCATTGTAAGAGACCAAAATTATTTTTTACAGTCCAATCTGCTGTATAAATTAAAATAAAAGCTAAAATAAAATTGACAACAATAGTAGTAAACGTAAAAAAGAAATTTATTCCCGCATGATGCCATTTTTTATATCGCATTTGAAACAACGGAAATGTATTTTCGATTACCCAAAAAAGCGTAATCCCTCCAACAAGAATCAAACTTCTATGTGAAGAAGGAATTGTAGTGAAATAGTTAATAATCTCATTCATGATAAACTTGTCTTTTTGTTCAAATTTAATTAAAATGACAAATTACAGTTTTTAATTTTGTTAAATTTTTAATGAAATTGTATTTTAATTGGTTTATTGATTTTGTGTTAAAAAAGAAAAAGCAGCAAAATATTTAATTTCACTGCTTTTAATGATTTTTTTATAATTGAAATATTATGCTTCTTCAGAAGCATCTTTCTGTAGTAAAGTCTTGTAAAGTAATCCAGCTACGACTGCGCCTAGAATTGGTGCGACCCAAAACAGCCAGACCTGAGACAGCGGTTCTCCTCCAACAAAAATAGCTTGAGATAATGATCTTGCCGGATTTACAGAAGTATTGGTGATCGGAATACTGATTAAGTGAATTAAAGTCAATGCTAAACCAATTGCGATACCGCAGAAATTGGTATTGGCACATTTATCTGTGCTTCCTAAAATGATCAATAAAAAGAATAATGTAAGTACAAACTCAGCGATAAAAGCGGCTTGAAGCGAATAACCATCTGGAGAAAAAGCTCCAAATCCGTTTGAGGCGAATGCTCCCGCTTTTGTAGCATCAATTACAAAACCCGCTTTTCCAGAAGCAATGGTATACAAAGTTCCTGCCGCAGCAATTGCTCCAATACATTGAACAACGATGTACGGTATCAAATCTTTGACTGGAAATCGGCCTCCTGCCCATAAACCAAAAGAAACTGCTGGGTTAAAATGCCCTCCAGAAATATGTCCTACAGCATAAGCCATCGTTAAAACGGTTAAACCAAATGCTAATGCAACACCTGCAAATCCGATTCCAAGCTCAGGATAGCCGGCAGCAAATAATGCACTTCCGCAACCTCCAAATACGAGCCAGTAAGTCCCGAAAAATTCTGCGAATAATTTTTTCATAATGAAATAATTTTAATGGTTAATGTTAGTATGTGTATTGATATGCCCAATAAATCAAAACTAATTGTAGGGGCAAACGTACAAATAAAATCCATTTTGGTAAATTAAAACTTGCCTTTTTTTCTTGAAGCATATAGATATTTGAAGGAAAAATAGCAACTAATAGTGCAATTATTCCCCATGCTGCAATGTGAGTTGCAAAAGGAAAAGTTAGAAAAATGCCTAAAATTATTTCGGCAGTACCGCTTAAAATATTTATTAATTTGGGGTTTTTAAATAGAGGAGGAATGATTTTGATATACATTCTGGGATTTCTAAAATGATTAATCCCAGCAACAATATACAACAAAGCCATTAAATACAAATGCCAAGGTAAATTCATGATAGTGAGTTATTTATCACGAAATTATAAAATAAATTAACACTTATTGCATTACAAGGATGCTTTTTTTAATTTAATCTAGAAACTATGATTTTTTTGATTTGAAATTCACATTCATGATAATGATAGCCAGAATAATAAGCACGATTCCGATCCATTGAGTAAGGATTACTTTTTCGTTTAAAAGCACAAAAGCCATCATTACAGAAACAGGTAATTCTAATGCAGACACAATACTACCTAAACCAATTCCCGTTAACGGAAAACCTATATTCATAAGCATTGGAGGAATAATAGTTCCGAACAATGACAATACAATTCCCCATTTTAAGAAAATTTCTAAATTAAATGGTGTTACTTGTGTTGCAAATGCAAAAGAAAAAACAATTACTGCGCCGCCCAATAGCATATAAAGACTTCGTTGTGCTGAAGAAATTTCGGTCGCTACACGATTTGCTGTAAACATTGTTGTTGTGAATGAGGCAGCAGCTAAAATACCCCAAACCAAACCGCGCCAGTCTAGTTTAATGTCATTATTAATAATATTAGTTGCCAAAACAGTTCCGAAAAGAACAATAAATACAGCAATTACCTTTTGTTTTGAAGGAAGTTTTTTTTCTAAGATCATTTCTAATAAAACACCCATCCAAACAGTCTGCATCAATAAAACAATTCCGATAGAAACCGGTATGTATTTTACAGCTAAATAGTAAAACAAACTCGTCATTCCTAAAGAAGTTCCAGCAAGCATTAAACTAAAAATGTTCTTAGGAGTAGCTTTTACGGCAGTATTCTTGTTTTTTATTTTTTGAAAAAGATTAATAAGCAGAATACCCATAATTCCATAAATAAATTGTGATGTCGTAACTTCTGCGGTTGTATATCCTTCAGAGTAAGCTATTTTGACAAAAGTAGCCAGCATTCCGTAAGTAGTTGCACCTAAAGCTACCAGAAATACACCTTTTAATACATTGTTTTGCGACGTCATAATTTGTTTATTTTAAAAAATTCAAGCCGGCAAAGGTAAGTTATTTTATTTAAGATTTGATCTAAAATAAATACAAACCTTGGTTTATTAGTAATAGAGAAGGTTTTAAATGCTGAATTTTAAGGATTTGATAAAAAAAGAAAAACCATCAAAATGAAATTTTGATGGTTTTATTGTAAAGAAAATAGCTCTTAATTATTTATTCGGTTGATTTTGATACGTTTCGATTTCAAAAATCAAAGTTGCATTTGGTGGAATTACGCCGCCAGCACCTTTTTCTCCGTATGCAAGATTAGATGGTAAAAAGAAAATTGCTTTTTCACCGTCTGTCATCATATCTAAGGCTTCAAGAAAACCAGGAATCATACCATCTTTTTTACCAACTGTAAACGGGAAAGCTTTGTAACCGCCTTGCGCATCTCTGTTTGCATCATATTTTCCGTATGTTTTTGCTATCTCTGCCATACTGCTGTCAAAAAGGGTTCCGTCTTCAAAATATCCAGCGTAGTGAAAATAAATTGTAGAACCTTCTGCACCTTTTATACCAGTACCTTTTTTAGTAATTACATATTTTAAATTTGAAGCTGTAGCTGTTGCTTTTGCTTTTGTTGCAGCAAAGTAAGCAGCTTTTGCAGTAACTACTTTTTTAGCTTCTTCTTTTTTGGCTGCTTCTTTTTTTACATCATCGCTTAAAACTTTTAAAGCATCAAATTTCTTTGCAGCAGCGCCTTTGCGGGTAATTACGATTTTTGTCATTACATCGTCCTGAACAATCTTATTAACGTTGTCCATTCCTGAAACTACATGACCAAAAATAGTATGTTTTCCGTTTAACCACGGAGTATCTTTATGAGTAATAAAAAACTGGCTTCCGTTTGTTGCCGGACCAGAATTGGCCATTGCTAAAACACCGCCTTTTTCAAATTTTAAATCATCTACGAATTCATCTTTAAAAGAATATCCTGGACCTCCAGTACCGTTTCCGTCCGGATCCCCACCCTGAATCATAAAATCATTAATAACTCTGTGGAATTTTAATCCGTTATAAAATGGTTTTCCCTTAAGTGACGCTTTTACATTAGGATTTGTACCTTCTGCTAAACTGATAAAGTTCGCTACCGTTACGGGAGCTTTAACGTATTCTAGAGAAACAACTATATCTCCTTTTGTGGTAGAAATTGTTGCAAAAATACCATCGTTCGGGTCTGTGCTTACAGCAGGTTTTGCCGCTGTAGTTTTTGCTGCAGGTTTAGCCGCAGGTTTTTTTGTCTGTGCCTGAATATTTACTACTGCCAAGCAGAATAAAAAAAGAAATTTAAACTTCATTGCGATTTAAATTTAAGTCTGTGATTAATCTTGTAATTATGGTTTTTCTAATAATTGAATTTCGAAAATAATATTAGCATTTGGCGGGATTACTCCTCCAGCGCCAGTTGCTCCGTATGCTAAATGAGAAGGGATAAAAAGAATTGCTTTATCTCCAAAAGAAAGCTGTTCGATTCCTTCAATAAAACCAGGAATCAATCCGTCTTTTTTACCAGCAGTAAAAGGAATTGGAGAATATGCTTTCGCATCTGCTCGCTGCTGATCAAATTTTCCGAACTGTCTTGCTACATCTTCTAAACTTGTATCAAACAAAGTTCCGTCTTCTAAAAATCCAGCATAGTGAATATATACTTGTGTTCCTGCCGCAGGTTTTTTGCCTCCGCCTTTTTGTGTAACAACAAACTCTAAACCACTTGTAGTTTTAGTAGCTTTTGCTTTTTCTGCAGCATAATAAGCTACTTTTTCTTTTTGAACAACAGCATATTTGCTTTGTTCTTTAGCAATTTCAGCAAAATAATCATGGAATACTTTTACTGCATCAAACTTTTTAGCAGCTTCACCATTTCTGATAATGTTTACAGAAACAATATTATCTCCCTGAATTACTTTGTTTACTACTTCTTGCGTTTTTGCATCAACGACATGACCAAAAATAGTATGTTTCCCTTCTAACCAAGGTGTTTCAACATGAGTAATAAAAAATTGGCTGCTGTTTGTTCCAGGTCCATTATTTGCCATTGCTAAAACTCCAGCTTTGTCAAATTTTAAATCTGAGAATTCATCTTTAAATTTATAACCTGTATCTCCAGAACCTGTTCCAAGCGGATCTCCAGTTTGAATCATGAAATTCTCGATAACTCTATGAAATTTTAAACCATTAAAGAAAGGTTTGTTTTTAAGATTTTCGTGTGTTACGAATTCGTTTTTACCTTCGGCTAAAGTCACAAAATTGGCAACTGTAATAGGTGCTTTTTTATAATCCAGCTCAACAATAATATGTCCTTTGTTTGTTTCTATATCGGCATATAAACCATCTGGCAGATTACTGTGTTCATCTTTACAAGAATAAAACGAGCTGATGGCAATTAATAATAATAAAATAATCTTTTTCATTTTAAGATGTTTTTTATGGAGTTAATGTGTCTTTTTTAGTTGTAGAAACTGGTTTCGCGGCAGCTGGTTTTGGTGTTGCTGGCTTAGGTGCTGTCGTCGAATTCTGTCCTGGTGCAGTATTTGCCGGAGCAGCAGTTTGTCCTGCTGGATCTGGTACAAAATTTCGAAGTGTAACAGTACAAATCAAAGATTGATTAGGACCAATTTTTTTATTGTCGCCATGATAACCGTAAGCGATATGAGAAGGAAATAAGAAAGTAACGGTTTCGTTTTTATGCATTCTTTTAATTCCGTCACGAAGTCCCATCATGATATCTTGCTTGTCAACATAGTAGGTCTGTGGTCCAAGATCGGCTTCAGAATAAATTATATTTCCTGAGATATCTTTAACTTCTAAGTTGTAATAAGCAATATCTCCCCTTCTAGGCGCGGCAGTTTCGGCAGTATTTTTTTCTTCGTAACAAAACCAATATCCTTTTGGAGTGGCATAATATTTTACCTTCGGATTGTTCTTGATGATTTTTTTGATAACCTCTTCTTCGTTTGCGACTAACTTTTTGTTACGATCGGCCGATTTTTTCATGAAGGTTCCCGACGTTCTTTTTATTGGCTGTCTTGCTTCTTCATGATGCTTGCAGCTAACCAATAAAACGGTAAAAAGAAGCATGGATATGCTAAGTTTTAAATTGTTTTTCATGGGATTATATTTTTAGTGTGGTTACTAAATCTTCAAATTTTTTCACTGTTTCTTCCATTGTGGCTTCAGATCTACCGCCGGCTGCGTTACTGTGACCGCCTCCATTAAAATGATCTCTAGCAAATTGATTAACATCAAAACCGCCTTGAGAACGGAACGAAATTTTAATAATTCCTTCGTCTTTGTTTTCAATAAATATAGCTGTAAAAAATATTCCTTTTATACTTAAACCATAATTTACAATTCCTTCTGTATCGCCTTTTTCGTAATTAAAAGAATCTAACTCTTCTTGTGTTAACGTCATATAAGACGTTTTATGCTCTTCAAAAATTTTCATGTTTTGTAAAGCACGCCCTAAAAGCTGTAATCTGCTGAAAGAACTATTGTCGAATAATAGGACCGGAATTTCGGTATTTTCTACACCTAAATCAATTAATTCGCCGATAATTCGGTGTGTATTTCCTGTTGTTCCTGGAAAACGAAACGAACCCGAATCGGTTAAAATTCCAGTGTAAATACAAGTTGCAATGGTTTTGTCAATATCTGTCCTCTTGCCTAAAAAGTCGATAAAGTTGTAAACCATTTCGCAGGTTGAACCAAAAGAAGTGTCAGAATACGTATAAGCTGCATAATCATCCGGCTTTTGGTGATGGTCGATCATGATAAACGGAGCCGTAAGTTTGGCTAATGTATGTTCCATTTCGCCTGTGCGATGAAAAGCATTAAAGTCGAGCGTAAATATTAATTCAGCTTCTTCTAACAGTTTCGTACAGTTTTGAGTATCTTTTTCGAATATTTTTACAGTTTCAGATCCAGGAAGCCAAGCTAAAAAATTAGGAAAATCATTAGGCGCAATGACAGTTGCCTGATGGTTATTTTTAATTAAAAAATGGTATAAGCCTAATGTAGAACCCATAGCATCTCCATCTGGTCCTCTGTGGGGAATGATGACAATTTTTTTTGGGGCAGCGAGTAATAACTGAATCGCTTGAATGTCTTGTATTTTCATAGTGTGCGAATTTACATTTTTTTAATGTAATGCTGAAAATAATTTTTGGATTCAGTATTTAGTGAACAGTCTTCTGTTTTTTTCGTCTTCAGTATTTGATTTTACTCAAATTTTGGAATTTTGAATTTCTTAGATTGGATTTGTTTTGAAAATTTTATTATAAATTTTGAAGTTCTTTTTTGTGTAATTTCTGATAAAGTTTGTATTTCGGCCCTTTTACAATCTGTGATTTGTATATTCCGACAGAACCAGATGAAAAATAGGCAATTATGCAGGCAATCGCAATAAAAATTCCTGATGTTATTCCGAATAATTCCATTCCCATAAGCGTGCAGGCAATAGGAGTGTGTGTCGCGCCTGAGAAAACAGCAACAAAACCAAGTCCTGCCAAAAATGCAACTGGAAGTGGAATTATTGTTGACAATGCGCTTCCTAATGTTGCTCCGACAAAAAATAGGGGAGTTACTTCACCTCCTTTAAAACCAGCGCCTAACGTGAATCCTGTAAAAAGAATTTTTAGAAGAAAATCATACCATTCGCTTTGATTAGAAAATGAATCAACAATGACAGGAACTCCTAAACCATAGAATTTAGTTAAATTTAGAAAAATGAAAGCTCCGGCTAAAACAATACCGCCGATAAAAGGACGTAAAGGAGGATATGTGATGTTCGAAAAAAGATGTCCCCAAAAATGAGTACTTCGCGAAAAAAGTAAAGCGGCAAAACCGAACAAAATACTAGCAATTGCCACATAAGAAATAGTTTGAATACTAATTTCGGGCACAAAAGGAATACTGTAATGTGTGTGTGTTACATTCCAAATTTCGACTGTAAAATATGCCGCATAAGCAGTTAGGAAAGAAAGGATAATGCTTTTAAAATTGATTTTACTAAAAAATAAAACTTCTAATGCAAAAACAGCACCTGCCAAAGGTGTTCCGAAAACAGAAGCAAATCCGGCACTAATTCCAAGAATGATTAAGATTTTGCGTTCTGAATTATCGAGATTAAAGATTTTGGTAAATTGATCGGCAATTGCACCCCCCATTTGTACGGCAGTTCCTTCTCGACCAGCAGAACCTCCAAATAAATGCGTAATCAAAGTACCGAAAAGCACCAAAGGCGCCATTTTAAACGGAATCACTTTCTTTGGATTTTCGTATTCTTCAAGAAGCAGATTATTACCTTTTACAACAGATTCTCCCCAGTAATAATAACTCAAACCAACTAATAATCCGCCGAAAGGCAAAAGCCAGATTATCCAATTATTATGAAGTCTGATTTGTGTAACCCATTCTAAAGAAACTAAGAAAAATGCGGAAGCAGATCCTGATAAAATGCCGATTATAGCACAAATAAAAATCCATTTCGGAATATCAAGAAGTAATTGTTTCGGATTTTGCAAGGCATTAATAAGTAAAAAATTTAGCCACGAATTTCGCCAATTTTCACGAATTAAAGGAAAAAATCATTTTTAATCTTTTATCCCGATAGCTATCGGGAGTGGAAAAAAAATGAAATAGTGCAAATTAGTGAAATTTGTGGCCATAAAAAAATTACTGAACTACAGCAGTAAATTCGATTTCAACCAAGTATTCTGGCGCAACCAGTTTACTGATTTCATAAAAACCAGTAGTTGGTTTTATATCTTTAAAAAATGAAGAATGCGCTCTAGCAACCTCTTCAAAAGTGTCAACATTGGTAGTGAAAATTCGTGTTCTTATAACATCCTTCATGCTTACATTTAAATCTTCCAGCACTTTTTCAACACGCTCCAAAATGTTATACGTTTGTGCATAAGCGTCATCTGCTTTTACTTTTTCGCCGTCAACAATAGCAACAGTTCCAGAAACTTCGACAATATTGCCAATTCTTACTGCACGACAGTATCCCATTTTATCTTCCCACGGAGAACCGCTTAAAATGTTTTCTCTTTTCATTTTTTTTGTTTTTTGAATTTGTCGGTTTTATAGCAAATTCAGGTTAATTAAAGTTGTCGCAATTTAAGAATAATGATTAGGAACAGAAACAGATAAAGCCTGAAATCATATCGAAAATCAAGCTTTTTTGTTAAATTATTTTCATGAAAATTACTCGGTCTGATTCTCTTCATACAAACGAAGTTTGTTTTGAACAGTTTTTAGATTTTGCTGCAAACTTTCTATTTTGTTTAATAAATGAGTAATAGCATCAATTCCTTCTAAGTTGATTTTAAGATCATAATGCATACGAATCATTTTTTCGACAGTAGGAAGTTGTTCTGGCTCTAGAAATTCATCATTTTCTTCTACTATAATCTGTATCAAACCGTAGTTATTAAGCTCGGTTATAAAAGTATTTTCAATTTCGTGATAAATACAAAACTGTTTGATCTGGATTAAATTTTTATTTTTCATGATTTCTAAGTTTTGCCAGTTTTTCAAATAATTCTTTCTCTTTTTCAGACAAATTGGTTGGAAGTTTTATAGTATACGTTATGTATAAATCACCAAACTGATTCTCTTTTTTGTAAACGGGAAAACCTTTTCCTTTTAATTTGACTTTAGTTCCCGGCTGTGTTTCGGGTGCAACTTTGATTTTTACTTTTCCGTCAAAAGTAGTAATATACGTTTCGCCTCCCAGTATTGCAGTGTACAAATCCAGCGGTGCATCGGCATACAAATTATTTCCTTCTCGCTTAAAATCAGAATTGTTAGCAATAGTAAAAGTAATATACAAATCGCCGTTCGGACCGCCGTTTGCGCCGGGCGCGCCGTGATTCGGAATTTTAATCACCTGTCCGTTTTCAACTCCGGCCGGAATTGTAATTCTGATGTTTTTTCCGTTTACCGTTAAGTTTTGTTTGTGGGTTGTATATGCTCCTGCAAGATCCAATTGCAATTCTGCATTAAAATCCTGTCCTCTATATTTTGACTGCGTTCGGCTTCTTCCTCCGCCATACATGGAATTGAAAAAATCAGAAAAATCGCTTCCAGAGAAATCACCTCCAAAACCAGAGAAATCGCCGCCGGAATACTGAGAACTGCTCTGTTGTCTGCTTTGCTGTTGATTCGGATCGTAACCCGCTTTTTCAAATTCGTCTGCATGTTTCCAGTCTTTTCCGTATTTATCGTATTTTTTTCGATTTTCTGGATTACTTAAAACTTCGTTCGCTTCATTGATTTCCTTAAACTTTTTTTCTGCCTCTTTATCATTCGGATTCAGATCGGGATGGTATTTTCTTGCCAGCTTTCGATATGCTTTTTTGATGTCTGCTTCGGTTGCAGATTTTGTAACATCTAATACTTTGTAATAATCAATATAATCCATTTTATGATGATTTTTAAATCGTAAAATAAAGTATTGAAGTTAAGAATAATCTGCTAATTTTCAAAATGATATTAATCGCTTTGTCGAATTTCAAATTAAAAACCTGAGATTTATTTTTCGCTGAAAAACTATATTTTGGCAGGTTTTTTGATTCCAAAAATTACCATAATTTAATGTTATAAAACTCATAAAGCTGTTCGGCGTAATGAAATTATAGTATTTTTGTGATACTTGATAATTGAGCCTAATAATTAGTTATAAAAGCCGATCCAATAATCCTTATTTTAATGAAGCAGATTTTATTTTTCATAGTATTACTTACAGCAATGTCAGTTTCCGCGCAAGAGATAGGCGGAAAATACAAACCTATTCCTGCTCCAAAGTTTGGTGTAAAACCTAAAAAAACACCAATTCCAGAAGTCAAAGATCCACAAGCAGAAAATTTGGATATTCCGAGTATAAAAACACCAAATGTATTTGAAAATAAGAGCATAACTCCAAAGTCTCAATTACAAATTGGAGAAGAGAAGAGTAAATTCACCATGTCTACCGAAACCGATTTTGCCAATCCAGGCGATCGTTATGTTGATAAAATGGAGAAGGATTTGGATAGAGATTTAAAAGATGCTGGTTTAAAAGAAGGTAGAGGGCCTCTGGTTAGGAAAAATTTAGAGTTTGGCAATATTTACACAAGCTCAGCATATTTTATTATAAAGTGTCGCGATGCTGGAGCGATTGATGGAGATTTGATTAAAGCGGTTTTTAATGATTATGTTGTAGTGGAGAAAATGTTGCTACAAGCTGGTAACCAGCAATTCAAAATAACTTTTAAAGAAGGTTTTAATACATTAGCTATTGAAGCACTTAATATTGGTACGTTAGGAGGAAATACGGGAGGATTTGAAATTTTTGATGCTGAAGGGAATCATATTTTGTCTGATTATTGGAATAACTTGGATACAGGATTTAAAGCAAAATTTGTAATCATAAAAGAAAATAAACTTCTTACAAAGCCCAAAAAGTAATTTTAAGAAAATAAAAATAACAAAGGTTCAAAGGCATAAGTTTCATACTTAACCTTTGAACCTTTGTCACTTTGAGCCTTTGTACCTCAGATTAAAACGGATCCGCAGTAACCTTAAACTTCATATCAGCTTTTACAGTAACATCTTTAGTCAAAGTTTCTTTTAAAGTTACTTTAGTTCTAATTTTATAACTATTCGCTTTAATATATTCATCCAGTTTTTTATCCGTACAAATCAAATCAATAGAGTTTGAAGTTGAATTGATATTGTCTTGATAAGCCAATTCGATTTCATTAGAATCTGTGGTAGAAATATACAAATGAATTGATTTTAAAAACGTAAAAGTTTTATCAGAAGGATCAGAAATAGACAATTTTAGCGATCTGATTTTCACATCTTTTACCAGACTAGCCTTTGTTTTGTTATTTTCAAATTCAGAAGAAGAATTTGTAGTTACTTCAGGTGTAATAATCTCTGCAGGAAGATTGATTGGTGATGTACTTTTAATTTTGATCGAAGCATTATTCGAAATAGTAAAAGACAACAGATCATCAACAGCATCGCATGAAGTTAAAAACAGCGACAAAAACATCGTAAGGGCAATTAATTTTGATTTCATAGTTTTTTAATAGTTGCAAAGTTACAAAGGTTCAAATGTACAGAGTGAAAAATGAAACTTAGACTTTTAGGGTTAATTTAAATTTGTTTTCTCTAATTACGAAGTTTTCCAGAAAATGGTTTTTGTTTTTTAGGTACAAAGTTGCAAAGGCTCAAAGTGACAAAGTTTTTAAAACCTTTGAACCTTTGTAACTCAGTACCTTTGTGCCTAAAAATCGGAAATAGAAAAAAAATATTTTTTTTCTATTTCCGATTTTTCATTTTAAAATATAAAAAGTACTTTTGCGCATGCAACACAACGTACTTATTTTAGATTTCGGATCGCAATATACTCAGCTTATTGCGCGTAGAGTTCGCGAATTAAATATATTCTGCGAAATTTTTCCTTACAATCACATTCCAAGTGATTTATCAAGTTATAAAGCCGTAATTTTAGGAGGAAGCCCTTTCTCTGTTCGTGGAGAAGACGCACCGCATCCTGATTTATCGCAAATCAGAGGTAAAATGCCTTTACTTGCTGTTTGTTACGGAGCACAATATTTAGCACACTTTAGCGGTGGAGAAGTTGCTGCTTCAAACACAAGAGAATACGGTAGAGCAAATTTATCTTATATTAAAGAAGGTGAAACTTTCTTTGATGGAGTTTCAGAAAACAGCCAAGTTTGGATGTCTCACAGTGACAGTATCAAAGCTTTGCCAACAAATGCTGTAAAATTAGCAAGTACACATGATGTAGAATATGCAGCTTACAAAATTGAAGGCGAAACTACTTATGCAATCCAATACCATCCAGAAGTTTACCATTCAACAGACGGAAAAAAGATGTTGGAGAATTTCTTAGTAAAAATTGCAGAAGTTCCTCAAAACTTTACTCCAAATGCTTTCGTTGACGAAATGGTAGCAGAATTAAAAGAAAAACTAGGAAACGATAAAGTAGTCCTTGGTCTTTCTGGAGGAGTAGATTCTACTGTAGCAGCAGTTTTATTAAACAAAGCAATCGGACAAAATTTATATTGCATCTTCGTTAATAACGGACTTTTACGTAAAAACGAGTTCCAAAATGTATTAGATCAGTACAAAGGAATGGGATTAAACGTAAAGGGTGTAGATGCTGGAGATCGTTTCCTTGGCGAATTAGCTGGAATCAGTGATCCTGAAACAAAACGTAAAACTATCGGGCGTGTATTTATCGAAGTTTTTGATGATGAATCGCACCTTTTAGAAGACGTAAAATGGTTGGCACAAGGAACTATTTATCCAGACGTAATTGAGTCTGTTTCTGTAAAAGGACCTTCTGCTACAATTAAATCACACCATAACGTTGGTGGATTGCCAGATTATATGAAATTAAAAATTGTAGAACCGCTTAGAATGCTTTTCAAAGACGAAGTAAGACGAGTTGGGGCTACTTTAGGAATAGATCCAGAATTGTTAGGAAGACATCCTTTCCCGGGACCAGGATTATCAATCAGGATTTTAGGAGACATTACGCCGGAGAAAGTTCAGATTTTACAAGACGTAGATTCTGTTTTCATCGAAGGATTAAAATCTTGGGGATTATACGATAAAGTTTGGCAGGCTGGAGCAATTTTGCTTCCTGTAAACAGTGTTGGTGTAATGGGTGACGAGCGTACGTACGAAAAAGTGGTAGCGCTTAGAGCCGTAGAATCTACAGACGGTATGACTGCTGACTGGGTTCACTTACCATATGATTTCTTGATGAAAGTTTCTAATGATATCATCAATAAAGTAAAAGGGGTAAATCGTGTAGTTTACGATATTAGTTCAAAACCACCAGCAACAATTGAGTGGGAATAATTTTAATTATCCTTTGAAATATACCAAAAATGCCCATATTTTTATGGGCATTTTTTTGTTTATGAATGATAGAAATACACCATAACACTATAAAGTGAAATTTTTAATGTTCCAAGTTGTAACAAACATATAAGTAAGAATAGTGTCATTTTTAAAATTAAGTTACATTTGTAAGGCCTTAATTTTTTAACCTACTATTTATGAGAGAACTTTTAATGATTTCTCTTGTGTTTATTTTGCCTTTTAACAAAATAACTGCACAAGATTCAATTATTGAATACCAAATTCAAAAAGGAGAAACTGCTTATTTTATAGCCCAAAAGTATAAGGTTTCTGTAGATGAGATTTTTAAACTCAATCCCGAATCTCAAAATGGGATTAAGGAAAACCAGATTTTAAAAATTCCTGTTCACGCCCAAGCCAATCCAAATCCAAAAACGCAGGTAACGCATATTGTACAGCCAAAAGAAACACTCTTTGGACTTTCCAAGCACTATCATATTTCTGTTGAAGCGCTTCAGAATGCCAATCAGGAAATTCTTGCCGGCGGACTTCAGATTGGTCAAGAACTTGTAATTCCTCAAAATTCAGACAATACCACAAAAATAGTTTCGTCAAAAGTGACGCATCAGGTTGCGGCAAAAGAATCGTTGTTTGGTATTGCCAGACAGTACAATGTTTCTGTACAGGATTTAGAAACTTTGAATAAAGAAATTCTTCAAAATGGTTTACAAATTGGTCAGACAATTTCGATTCCAAATAAGAGAAAAACTTTAGACGGAAGAGTTCGTGTAATTAATCAGGAAACCGTTTTTCATATTGTAGAACCAAAAGAAACTAAATTTTCTATTGCAAAGAAATACGGAATTTCGATTGATCAGCTTGAATCTCAAAATCCAGAAATTGTAAACGGATTGATTGTTGGAAATAAATTAGCAATCAATACATCGGCAATAAAACCAGCAAACGAAAGTGAAGAATTAATGCTGGCTTTAGCAGAGAAACAAGTGGTGGTTGAAAAGACAAAAGCCAAAACAGTTGAAATTGAAGATTTGAAAGATCGTTTGGTGGTTCAGAAAGAAATGAACCAGAAAATCATAAAAATTAATGATTTGAAAGTGAATCTGAATAATATGAATGGTTCTAATGAAAACTCAGTCGAAAAACTTCGATTGGTTTTAGAAGCAAATAAAAATGTTCAGGATATTTTAATGGCAAAATTAGATTCGCTGGTTATTTCGATGAACAACGATTTGAAAGAATTAAAACGAATGGATATTTTAAATGTTGAGGAATCGAAAAGACTAGAAAAACAATCTTTTGAAGGAATTAATAAAACGAATGAATTGTCCTCTCAATTAAAAAAAGAACTGGCAGAAAACAGAAAAGCATATGCTGGTTTGATGAATAAAGTGGAAAGAATTGCAGTCGAAGAAAATCAGGAATACAAGAAAAAAATCCGCGAAAGCGAAAAAAATAAGAACACAACAACATTACAGCAGCGTTTATCTTTAGAAGAAATAAAGCGTTACAAAATCGAGCAGGAGCAAGGCGATGCGCAGAATCAGCTTTTAATTGCTAAAATTGACTCACTGGATATTCAGAAAAAAATTGAAGTAAAAAGACATATCAGTAAAGCGTCTTTTTATAGTATGGAAGCACGAAAATTTGATGATAAACTGGCTTTGGTTAAATTAAAAAAATACCAGGACGAAGCTGTGAAAAAACAAAAGAATACCCATTCTGTAGAAAATTCAAAAACACTTTCTTTAGAAGAAATGAGACAAGAACTGAAAGACAATCCGTTAAAGGCTGGCAAGACGGTTAAAGTAGAAGTTTATGATAATCTTAAAGAAGTTTCAAACGGGTATTACTTAGTTTTAGGTATATTTACAGCCGCGGTTGAGCGAGATCAGTTTATTATGAAACTCATTGATTCTGGCAATTTTAATGCTAGCTTCTTTTTTAATATTAACAGCCTTTCGTATTTTGTTTATTCAGATAAGTTCGAAAACATGGAAGAAGTGCTGTATGAATGCAAGAAAAAAGAAGAAGATGAGTTATATAAAGATATTATAATTGCCAAAGTCGAAATAGATTTGAGGTAATTTTTGCTTCAAAGCACAAACGGCTTGAATTTTGCTTTTGGTTAGAATATGAGTTGTTTTTAAATTAGAAATTAAATTGTTTTAAGTCCTATTTATGAAATATTATTTAACATTATTGTCTCTTGTTTTTTTTATGACTTCTAATGCTTTTTCGCAGGAAAAAGTCGTGAAGTATAGAGTGTCAAGCGGTGAAACTATTAACCAGATTGCACAAAAATTTAAGGTAACGCCTTTTGATATTTACCAATTAAATCCAGACGCAAGAACGAGTTTACCTCCAAATACAGTATTATTGATTCCGTCTAAAACGGGAGAAGCAAAAAAAGAAACTTCAGAAACCAAATCGGCAGTATCTTCTGGAAAAGAAATTATTCACGAAGTACAGCCAAAAGAAACTTTTTGGAGCATCGAGCATAAATACGGAATCTCTGATGAAGCATTAAAAGCAGCGAATCCATTTTTAGAGAAAGATGGCGTTCAAATAGGTCAGAAATTGGTAATTCCAGGAAAAGGAACTGCGTCGAAAACAACAGCGAAACCTGCCAAAGAAAAAGGTGCTGAAAAATATGTTTATCATGAAGTTCAGGCAAAAGAAACCAAATATTCTATTGCCAAACAATATAATACAACGGTCGAAGATTTAGAAAAAAGAAATCCAGAGATTGTTTCCAGTCTTCCTGTTGGTTACCGTGTCACTATAAAAGGAACAGCTCCTAAAACTGAAAACGCTCCAGCCGAATCTGCAAAACCAGTAGAAACTAAAAAAGCAGAGACTTCTAAAAAAGCGGTTACTTATATGGAGTATCAGGTAAAACCAAAAGAAACTTTGTACAGTCTGTCTAGAACTTTTCATTTGACACAAGACGAATTAACTGCATTAAATCCTTCACTTTCTACAGGAGTGAAAGAAGGAATGGTTTTAAAAGTTCCTGCGGGATATGTTGCGCCTGTTGCAATAGTTCCGGTACAGCAGCCAGCTGATAAAACGCCAGCAATTGCAAATGAAAAGCCTGCCGAAAACAAAGGCGGCGGTATCAAAATTGTGGAGCGAGTAGAGTCTGAAGAAAATGATGCTGAAGTTGCAGCATTAACTACATTGACTAAGAAAAAAACAAACGAACGTAAAAAAGTAGTTTTGTTACTGCCTTTCAATTTGTCAAAAATGCAAAGCGATACTACTAGTTTCGCGGCAAAATTAAAAACAGATAAGTTTTTAAACATGACATTAGATTTTTATTCTGGTGCGATGTTGGCAATTGATTCTGCTAAAACATTAAAACTGCCAATTGATGTTGCAATTTATGATTCTCAGGAAACCAAAACGACTTCGAATGTTTCTGGTATGATCAATAAACTTCAAGATGCTGATGCAGTTATTGGACCATTTTATCAAAATAATGCAGAAGCAACGGCAAATTCACTTCGTTTGTATAATGTTCCTGTTATTTCTCCATTATCAAAAGATGCTGCAAATCCGATTGATAATTTGTACCAATCTATACCGGCAAATGATGTGATCAGAAATTCGGTTTTTGATTATATGCGTTCTAAAAACGGAAATATCGTAGCAGTTGTAGACAAGAAAAAAGAATCGGTTATTAATTATATAAAACAAAATCAGCGAGGTGTTGCTTTTGCTTCTTTAACTGAAACCGGCGGATTGGATGTCGCTAATTTAAAAAGCTTGTTAATGCCAAACCGAATGAATTATGTAGTAATGGAAACCGCAAATACGGCAATGGTTAAAACTACGATTAAGGCATTATTAGATTCACAAAAAACATGTCAGGTGCAGTTGGTTATTTTAGAGCCAAACAGCACATTAGATACAGATGAAATCAGTTTTGAGAACTTGGTTAAATTAAAATTAATGTATCCTTCAATAACTCGTGAGAGTGAAGATCCGGCAGTTTTACTATATGACAAGCAATATCGTCTGAAAAACAAAATGAATCCGACGACGTATGCAACCAGAGGATTTGATGTTACATTTGATACCATGATGCGTTTGGTACAAGGCAAAACATTTCAGGAAACTGCTGATCTAATGACAACACAACAAGTTGATAATAAATTTCAATATTATAAAAAAGAAGACGGCGGTCATGCAAACAAAGGTGTTTACATCTTGTATTATGACAGCGATTTAACTTTAAAAGTAGCAAATTAATGACATCAAAAGTAACCTATTTAGGCGATTTAAGAACAAGTTCTATTCATGTGCAGTCAGGAAGCGAAATCATTTCTGATGCGCCATTAGATAATAACGGAAAAGGAGAAGCATTTTCTCCAACAGATACAGTGGCAAATGCTTTAGCAAGCTGCATGATGACTATTATGGGAATCAAAGCACGTGATTTGGAAGTTGATTTTGTAGGTTCAACTGCAGAAGTAACCAAAATTATGAATGCTGAACCAAGAAGAATTGGTGCTATAGAAATTGTTTTTCAGATGAAAAGCAACGCTGACGAAAAAGGCAGAACTATCTTAGAACGTGCTGCAATGACTTGTCCAGTATTTTTAAGTTTAAGCAGTGAAATTGAGAAAAAAATCACTTTTAACTGGAGTTAATATCTTAAAATTATACTTTATATAAAAACCATCAGGAAACTGGTGGTTTTTTTATGGAATATGTTTTTCTTGTTTGAGTAAAATTTGCAAAAAACCGATCTCGTTACAAATTTTTTGCAAAATTTAATATTTGTTTTGCAGTTCGGATTTCATTAAAGATTATATTTGCAAAAAAAATGCATGATAATGCTTGAAAATTGCAATAAGATTTTTGTGTAAAATGCTGAAGTTTAATCTGTCTGAGTAATTGTAGTTAGATAAAAATAAGCAACATCACTCAAAGGAATTATATTTAGGTTGTTGATTTTTAAATGTTTGTATTTTTTTTTGTAAATTAATGACTTTTATATTTCTTATTTCGTGATCGTTATTTTTATAAGAGATTGAAGTTTAAAACCAAATAAAAATTAAAATATCATGTTAAAAAGTAAAATCGATAAAGCAACTGGTTTCGAAAAACGCTTCGAAAACATAAATACGGTTGTTTTTGAAAACTCAACAGATGCTTCAAAAGAAGTAGCAAAAGAAATTGCAGCTTTAATTCAGGAAAAACAAAAAGAAAACAAGCCTTGTATTTTAGGATTAGCTACAGGATCTTCTCCAAAAGGTTTGTACGCAGAATTAGTACGTCTTCATAAAGAAGAAGGTTTGAGTTTTAAAAACGTAATCAGTTTTAATTTGGATGAATACTATCCGATGGAGCCAAACTCAATCAATAGTTATGTTCGTTTTATGAAAGAACTTTTGTTTGATCACGTTGATATTTTACCTGAAAATGCTCACGTGCCAGACGGACTTTTGACGAAAGAACAAATTGCAGATTATTGCCACGAATATGAAGCGAAAATTGAGGCTTTAGGAGGAATCGATCTTCAGATTCTTGGAATTGGAGGTAACGGACATATTGGTTTTAACGAATCGGGTTCACTTCAAAACTCAAAAACTCGTTTAGTAGCTTTAGATCACATTACTAGAGTTGCTGCAAGTAAAGATTTCTACGGTTTAAATAATACGCCAAGAACAGCAATTACACTTGGAGTAAAAAAAATCATGGAAGCTAAGAGAGTAATTTTATTAGCTTGGGGAGAAGGGAAAGCAAATGTTGTAAAAAGATCTGTTGAAGATGAAGTTACAAACAGAGTTCCTGCATCATTCTTGCAAGAGCATGACAATGCGGTTTTTATCTTAGATAAAGAAGCTTCTTCAAAATTAACGAGAATCAATAAACCTTGGTTGGTAGAGAAAATTGTTTGGACAGAAAAATTAACTCGTAAAGCAGTTTTAGGATTGGCATTAGATCTTAAAAAACCAATTTTAATGCTTACTGATGCAGACTATATCGAAAACGGTATGAGTGATTTGTTGGCAGATTCGGGTCCAGCGTATGATATCAATATTAAGATTTTCAATAAATTACAAAATACAATTACAGGTTGGCCAGGCGGAAAACCAAATGCTGACGATTCAAACCGTCCAGAAAGAGCAGAGCCGGCTAAAAAACGTGTATTAATTTTCTCTCCGCATCCAGATGACGATATTATTAGTATGGGAGGAACATTTATGCGTTTGCAAGAGCAGGGGCATGAGGTGCACGTTGCTTACCAAACTTCTGGAAATATTGCAGTCGCTGATGATGAAGCATTGCGTTTTGCAAGATTCGTGATTGATTACAATGAAAAATTCGGGATAAAAAGCCCAGAAGCAGATGATATTTATAAAAAAGCAGAAGCTTTCTTAGAGAATAAAAAGAACAGTGAAATTGATATTCCTGAGGTAAGATATATTAAAGGATTAATTAGAAAAGGAGAGGCAAGAGCAACAAGTTATTTTGTTGGATTGCCAGATGAGCAGATTCATTTTATGGAACTGCCTTTCTATGAAACAGGTACAATTGAGAAAAAACCAATCGGACCAGAAGATATTCAATTAACAGTTGATTTAATTGAGAAAATTAAACCGCACCAAATTTATGCGGCAGGAGATTTAGCAGATCCGCACGGAACACATAAAGTTTGTCTAGATGCTATTTTTGAAGCAGTAAAAGTTTTAAAACCAAAATCATTTATGGATGATTGCTGGTTGTGGTTGTACCGTGGTGCTTGGCAGGAATGGGGAATTGATGAAGTAGAAATGGCCGTGCCAATGAGTCCAGATCAGGTTTTGGCAAAACGTCATGGAATCTTCAAACATCAATCTCAAAAAGACGGTGTTGTTTTTCAAGGAACTGATGCTCGTGAATTCTGGCAGAGAGCCGAAGACAGAAATAGCGAAACGGCAGCTTTGTATCAGCAATTAGGTCTAGCGACTTATGCGGCAATGGAAGCTTTCGTGAGATGGCATTACTAAGTCGCTAAGTTTTTTTAGATGCTGAGATTCTAAGTTTTGAATTTAGAGTTTAGCAGATTAATAGATTAAAAGATTTTTTAAATAATCTGTGTAAATCATTTTAATCTGTGGTAAATAAATAATAGCTTTGCATATAATTGAAGCAAGAAGAGAGAATAAATCTATATTCTTTTTTCTTGCTTCTTTTTATTTTAAACATGGAATCAGACAAAAAACAACTCATAAAATTAGCCCACGCCAAAATGCCTTTCGGAAAATACGAAGGCCGATATTTAATTGATCTTCCAGAATATTATGTGGTTTGGTATCATAATAAAGGTTTTCCTAAAGGAGAATTAGGGCAGCAATTGCAATTGATTTATGAATTGAAATTGAATGGTTTGGAAGAATTGATTCGAAATATCAAGAAGCAATATCCTAAGCCTTAAAAAAAGTCTTAGTTTAGCATCGGCAAATTTAACTCTTTAAGGTTGTATTTTCCTCAAACTAATCACTAAAACCTAAATGGATACTAAAACAAATTCTTCAAACGCAGGAATAAGCTGGGGAACAGCATCTTTGATATTTGGAATTACAGCATTAATTCTCTCATTTATACCCTGTGTTGGTTTTCTAGCAGTGATTTTAGATACGCCTGCAATCATTTTTGCTGTAATTGGTATCACAAAGGCGAAAGCTGAAAATGCGCCGACTGGTTTGCTTAAAACAGCTTTAGTAGTTAGTCTAGTAGCATCAGTAGTAATTATGATTAATATAATATTGGTGTTTGGCCTTTACGGACTTTTAGTATTTTGGGATTAAAAGATTCATATAATTTAAGTGCATACAAAATGATCAATTTTGTATTTGCTATTCTAATTAGCAGCATTTTTATCTATTGCTATTTTTCCATTTTCTTGAATTTTGGATTCCGTTCAGCTTGCGAGGGAATGCCTTTGCAATACTGTAAAAGCCGTGGATTAACGCGTGCTTTTTCACAGATTCTTCGTTTTAATTTTCAACAAGCTCTAATTTTAAATCCTTACAGCATAAAGATTTTTTTATTCTTTCTTCTTCAGTTGTCTGTCCGTTTGATAATCAATAAAATTATTCAAATTTCAAATTTTAAAATAGTATTGAAAATTGATATTATGTTGAGTTCTGCTTTCTTTCTTTTTTCATTTTACAATCTGATATATACATTTTGATATTTAGGTGTTTGAGAAAATCGTTGTTTATTTTGAAGTAAATTCTGATAATTTTCGTGCAGAATAATTTTAAATTTTTATTTTTGAAAGAAAAAACTTAAAATTTTTTATGAAAAATAATTTACAACAATCAATTATTGCTCAAGGAATGGGTATTATTTCCTTAATATTAGGAATTGTAGATACTGTTATAACAGTAATTTTTGGCATTAGTTTAATCTCATTTTTTCTAGGAGTTCTTTCGATAACTATTGGTACAATTGGTTTCTTTCATGCAAAAAATGTAAATGGCTCAATCATAATACCTAGGATAGGTTTGATTTCAGGGATAGTTTCAATTGTCTTTCTAGTCATTTGGTTGTTTGCTATTGCAGGTGTTTATGCAATAGTCGGTATTTAAAACGAACTACATAAGAGTTTCATTTCTATTCTATAACTGTATTGTCTCGTTTATTAATAAAATTTATTAGTCCAAATTGTAAAATATGTGCATTTAAATAATTTACAAGAAGAAAACTTGTTAATAATTTAATTGTTTTGTAAGTTTAATATTGTTTTATTTTAATAATTTTGACAGTATTATCTTAAAATAATTAAAATGAATAATGAATTAAGTTCTTCGAGCGCAGGACAAGGAATGGGGATTTCGTCATTGGTGTTAGGGATTGTTGCGATAATTTGCGCATTTATACCTTGTTTTGGTTTAATTGCTGTTATTTTCGGAGTTCTCGCAATAATTTTTGGAGCAATTGGAATGTCTCAAGCAAAGAGAGGAAAGGCTCCTAATACAATGCCGAAAGCTGGATTAATTTTGGGTATAGTTGCAACTGCATTTGTTGTTATTTGGGTTTCGGTTGTAATAGGAAGTATTGGATCGTCAATTTTGACTCAAAAAGACGATTTTATTAAATCAGCAGATTCTATAAAGTTACAAGACTCTTTAAATAAGATTGAAATTGACTCGACTCGTGATAAAAAAATGGAGAAATAGTTTTTGTGGAAATTTATTCTTATAAAATTAAATCTTATAAAAAGATAAACGTAATTTTTATGGTACTAATTATGTTTATCTTTTTTTATAGCTATCTATCACAATATTTAAATTTTGGACTCCACTCTTCCTGTGAAGGATTACCTGTTTCATATTGTAAAAGCCGTGGACTTACAAGGGCTTTTTTACAAATTCTCCAACTTAATTTGAAGGTGGCACTTTTGTTAAATCCTTACAGCTTAAAGATTTTTTTATTTTTTTTGGTTCAATTTTTTGCACGTATAGTGATCAACAAGTATCTTCAAGTTTCTAATTTTAGAAAAGTATTAAATCTGGATATTACTTTGAGTATTGTTTTTTTTCTTTTTTCGTTTTATAATCTCATTTGTATCTTTTGAGATAGATAAAAATCTCTATAAATGTTATAGGTCTTTATTTTTAAATTATCACACTTATAATCTATTAGCTACGATTTTTTATCTAAAAATCTAAAAACGTTTCATTTTCTAAGCATAGATCTGCAAACCAGTATTTAAATTGAAATAACTCTAAAAATTTTAAAAATTATCTCATTCTGGAATTGATAAATTGTCTAATTAAATTTGTACTTTTGCCAAGTTTTTTACACAACTACTTACAAACAAACAACAGAATGAATCAAACAAAATATATTTTTGTTACAGGAGGTGTGACCTCTTCATTAGGAAAAGGGATTATCGCGGCATCTTTGGCAAAATTGTTACAAGGAAGAGGATACCGCACAACTATTCAGAAATTTGACCCATACATTAACGTAGATCCGGGGACACTAAACCCTTATGAGCATGGAGAGTGTTATGTGACAGATGATGGAGCTGAAACTGACTTAGACTTAGGACACTACGAGCGTTTCTTGAACGTTCCTACATCTCAGGCTAATAACGTTACTACAGGAAGAGTATATCTTTCGGTTATTGAAAAAGAAAGAAGAGGAGAATTTTTAGGAAAAACAGTTCAAGTTGTTCCTCATATTACAAACGAAATCAAAGACAGAATGCAATTGCTGGGTAAATCTGGCGATTATGATATTGTAATTACTGAAATTGGTGGAACTGTAGGTGATATCGAATCTTTACCTTATATAGAATCTGTTCGTCAGTTGGTTTGGGAGTTAGGTGAAAATAACGGAATTGTAATTCATTTGACATTAGTTCCATTTTTGGCTGCTGCAGGAGAGTTAAAAACAAAACCAACACAGCACTCTGTTAAAACTTTAATGGAGAGCGGTATTAAAGCCGATATATTAGTTTGTAGAACAGAGCATGAATTGTCTCAGGAATTACGCCAAAAATTAGCTTTATTCTGTAATGTGAAAAAAGAAGCTGTAATTCAATCAATTGATGCTTCTACGATATATGAAGTTCCAAATTTAATGCTTGAAGAAGGATTGGATGTTGTGGCTTTAAAGAAATTAGATTTGCCTAAAAAAGCATCTCCAGATCTTAAAAACTGGAATACTTTCTTAAAAAGATTAAAAAGTCCGAAACAAACTGTAAACATTGGTTTGGTTGGAAAATATGTAGAAATGCAGGATTGTTACAAATCTATTTTAGAGGCGTTTATTCATGCAGGTGCTGCAAACGAAACAAAAGTAAACGTAATTTCGATTCACTCAGAACATATCAATGCTGATAATGTTGAAGAGAAATTAGGAACTCTTGATGGAGTTTTAGTGGCACCAGGTTTTGGAGAAAGAGGTATCGAAGGAAAAATCGAGGCAGTTCGTTTTGTTCGTGAAAACAACATTCCGTTTTTCGGAATCTGTTTAGGAATGCAAATGTCTGTTATCGAATATTCTAGAAATATTTTAGGTTATGCTGAAGCAAATTCAACAGAGATGAACGAGAAAACGTCTCATCCGGTTGTAAGTTTAATGGAAGAGCAGAAAAACGTAACCGATAAAGGAGGAACAATGCGTCTAGGTGCTTGGAAATGTGATATTAAACCAGACACTTTAGCATACAAAATTTACGGTCAAAAAACTATTTCGGAGCGTCACCGCCACCGTTATGAGTATAACAATAAATATGCAGACGAATTGCAGAAAGCAGGTTTAAAAGCGTCTGGAGTTAACCCTGATACAGGATTAGTGGAGATTGTGGAGTTAGAAAATCACCCATTCTTTATCGGTGTTCAATACCACCCAGAATACAAAAGTACAGTTGCTAACCCGCACCCGATTTTTGTAAACTTTGTAGCCGCTGCGGTTAATGCGCATAAAAAATAATAATTATATTCTAAGAGGATGTAACATTTGAGAAGGTCTCACAACTAATAACCTCAAACGAATAACTTTTTTAAATTAATAATGGAAGAAAAAAAATTTGACTTTAATTCAATCATTGGTTTTGTATTGATATTTGGAATTTTGATTTGGATTATGTACCAAAATCAGCCTTCTGAAAAAGAAATTGCTGCTGAAAAAGCCAAGAAAGAATTAGTTGCTAAACAAGAAGCACAAGCAAAAGCTGATAAAGCTAAAACTGCGGCATTACCAGCTGCGACAACACCTGGAGATACAGTTCAACTAGCGAACTTGCAAAAAACTTTAGGTGGTTTTGCTTATTCTGCAACACTTCCTTCTGCAAAAGAAGCTTTTACAACAATCGAAAATGATAAATTAAGATTGAAAATCGCTAACAAAGGCGGTTACATTGCTGAAGCAACTTTAAAAGGATATGAAAAATTTAGAAAAGGTTCTGGTCAATTAGTTGAGTTGATTAAAAACAATAACTCTAATTTAAACATCCAATTACAAACTACAGACAATAGAACTTTAAACTCTAAAGATTTATTTTTTGAGCCGACTTTGACTAAAAACGGTACAGATCAAATTCTGACAATGCGTTTAAAAGCAGGTGCAAATGAATTCTTGGAATATAAATATGTTTTAAAAGCTGATGACTATTTAGTTGGTTTTGATATTCGTTCTCAAGGATTAAGCAGAGTTTTAAATGCTGCTAAACCTTTAGATTTACAATGGGATTTAAAAACGTACAGAAACGAGAAAAGTGTTTCGTATGAAAACCGTTATGCTCAGATCGATTACAAATACGAAGAGTCAAAATACAATAATGTAAGTCCAAACGGAGATGGTAAAGAAGAAACTCCTGCAAAAGTTAGCTTTGTAGCTTTTAAACAGCACTTTTTTGCTACAATCTTAGCGACAGAAAAGCCTTTTGAAACTTCAAAATTACAATCAGATAATTTAGTTAAAGACGATAAAATTGATACTGTTTTTACAAAGCAGTTTAGAGCAAATCTTCCTTTAGCGTTTTCAAATGGAGAGATCGATTACAAAATGAGTTTGTATATGGGGCCTGCAGATTACAAAACTCTAAAGGCATACGATAAAAATTTCGAGAAAATTATTCCACTAGGATGGGGGATCTTTGGATGGATTAACAAACTTATCTTTATTCCATTATTCGGATTTTTAAGTTCTACAATTGGACTTTCTTTAGGAATTGCGATTATTATTTTTACGATCATTATCAAATTGGCTATGTCGCCAATTACCTATAAATCATTCCTGTCTCAGGCTAAAATGAAAGTTTTAAGACCCGATATTACAGAGTTGGGGGAAAAATACAAAAAAGACCCAATGAAGAAACAGCAGGAAACAATGAAACTGTATAACAAAGCAGGAGTAAACCCGATGGCAGGATGTATCCCGGCATTGATTCAGCTTCCATTTATGTATGCGTCGTTCCAGTTTTTCCCTGCAGCATTTGAGTTAAGACAAAAAAGCTTCCTTTGGGCAGACGATTTATCATCTTTTGACTCTGTTGTAAAATTACCATTTCATATTCCATTGTATGGAGATCATATCAGTTTGTTCCCAATTTTGGCAGCAATTGCGATTTTCTTCTACATGAAAATGACTTCTGGAGATCAGCAAATGGCAGCGCCTCAGCAAGAAGGTATGCCAGATATGGCAAAAATGATGAAAATCATGATTTATGTTTCGCCATTAATGATGTTAATTTTCTTCAACAGCTACGGCGCAGGTTTGAGTTTGTATAACTTTATCTCAAACTTAATTACAATCGGAATTATGTTTGTGATTAAAAACTACATTGTAGACAGTGAAAAAATTCACGCTCAGATTCAAGAAAACAAATTAAAAGAGCCGAAAAAACCAAGCAAATTCCAACAGCGTCTTCAAGATGTAATGGAACAGCAAGAAGCGGCAAAAGCTCAGAATAAAAAGAAATAATTCTCAATAAAAAAAATCTCGATTTATCGGGATTTTTTTATATCAACATAATTTATAATTTAGATTTTCGTTTAGTTAAAAAATAGAAATATATGATCTCTAAAAAAATCATACTTGCATTACTGTTCTTAAATGCATTGGCTGTAAATGCTCAGACAGATATTAATAAGGTAGATGCCAATGGTAAAAAAGACGGGCCTTGGAAAGGTACTTACACAGAATCTAAACGTCCGCGTTATGAAGGAACTTTCAGCCACGGAAAAGAAACAGGTATTTTTAAATTTTTTGATGATACAAAAAAGGGCGATGTTGTGGCTACGAGAGATTTTAGTGCAAACGACGGCAGTTCGTACACTATTTTTTATGATCAGAAAAAAAATATAGTAAGCGAAGGAAAAGAAGTTGGAAAACTAAGAGAAGGACAATGGAAATATTATCATAAGGCTTCTAAAGTTTTAATGAGTGTGGAGAATTATAAGAATGGGAAATTAGAAGGTTTAAAAACAGTCTATTACCCAAATGCAAAAGTTGCTGAAGAAATGACCTATAAAAATGGTTTAAAAGAAGGCGCTTATAAAAAGATTGGGCAAGATGGAACACTTCAGGAAGAATCTAATTATAAAAATAACGAATATAGCGGCGACGCTGTTTTTTATGAATCTGACGGTACAGTTGCTTCAAAAGGAAAATTTGTGAACGGAAAAAAAGCAGGAATTTGGCAGTTTTATCAAAAAGGTAAATTACTGAAGGAAGTGAACATGAGTGATCCAAAAAGCAGTTATCAAGCCGATTCGAAACCAAAGAATAAATAAAAATTCCCATATATTTTTCAGACGCGAATTCACGAATTAATTTGACTTCTATTAATTTGTGAATTCGTGGCTGATTTTTTTACTTTTGAAAGTGCTAAAACTTTGACGAATGGATTTAAATGAACTGATTGGACGCTTTTTACTGCTGTTTTTTTCAATTTTAGTTTTGTATTTTTTCTCTAACCGAAAAGATAACGAAACCATAAATCCGTTAATGGTTATTGTCGGGCTTTGTACTTTTTCACTTTGTTATCTTTTTACAAAAATTGAAATCGGTGTTGGAATTGGTTTTGGTTTGTTTGCCATTTTTTCTATTCTGAGATTCAGAACGCAGTCTTTTACCGTAAATGCGATTATTTTTCTTTTCGCTACAATTACACTGTCTATTTTAGATATTATGTATCCGTTTGAGAAAATGGAATTACTGCTGTTTTTTCAATTGATAATCATTGGATTTTATGTTGTGGCATCGATGATTGTCAACAAAAAAGCTTCAAAATATATAAATACAGTAGATGTGAAAATGCTGCTAGACGGAAATTTTACTCTAAATCAAGAGTATATTCGAAAAACAATTCAGCACAAATTAAACATTCAAGACTTTGATTTCAAAATTATCCTGATTAATACATCAAGTAACGAAATAGATGTTCAGGTGTTTTATTAATCGTTAAATGGGCGAACTTGTTTGATATATAAATCGCGATTTTCATTCACAATTTTAAACTCAATATCTACAGGATTAAATGAGCTTTTTCGCCAGTAACGAGACATTTTCTTTTCGATAGTTTTACTGATTTTGTAAAGAAGTGTAATTTCTTTTTCGCTGAGAAGCGGTTGATTGTTGTTTAAATTAGAGTTAGAAGTATAATCAATATCCAGATCTAATTCTTTATTTTCTTCATCAATTTGGTACGCTGTAAATTGCTCGCATATTTCACCTTTTTCGGGTTTAACGACAGAGTTTTCACCTTTTTGAATGTTGACGGTAATTCCGGGGAAATTTTTTCTAAAAACATTCTTTGTAATCACAACTCCATTGGCTAATTCGTCTGGAAAAGAGCGATGAACCAAAACTCCCATTGCAATATTTTGCTGATCGATTCCGAAAAGCTCTCTTTCGTTATACGAAGCTTCATTCCAAACACTTGCCCAAACTTGTTTTATCGCTTTTTCAAAACTTTTAATGCTGTCGCCTAAAATTCCGGTTTTCGAATCATATAATCCAGCGCCATTGAAATCGTCTAAATCTTCGGCATTTGTAGAAGATCTGAATCTGAAATTTTTGAAAGAAGCATTTTTAAACGTCTGATTTAGTTTTGCAATGAGTTCAGGATCAATTTTTTCTTTTTTTATGGCATCGCGAATTTCTTTCAATTTTTTATTGATCCAAATTATAGAATCTTTATTCGGATTGGCTAATAATTCATTTATTAAAGGAGAAATTGATGGTTTCTGAATGTGTTTTGTATAAAAATAAAAGGGAATTGCATGCGCATTTTCTGGAGTTTTAAACGAAATCTCTTTCGATATCGCAATCAAATAGGCCATATTCTGCGCTTTAGAACCAATAAAATTGACGCCTTTTTTGGGAATTGAAGAAAGATCAACCAATTCTGTAACGCTGTTATCTATTGTTAGTTTTTTCTTTTTAGAGGATTTTTTTTCTGCAATTTTTTTAGTCGTTTCTTTGATGTAAAAAGAATCAATTTCGACTTTAAATTCTACTTTTTTAGAAAGCAGTTTTTTGATATTATTATCTTTATCAACAACGATATACGCCATTATTGGAATTTTTCGGTTTTTTCCGAGAAGCACCAAATGACTTAAAGGTGTTTGAAGTTCGTTTACGATTATTCCCTTAACATCTGGAAGAATATTTGGAGTTCCGTCCAGAATTATAATTTCATCAGAATTTGGTTTAATTTTGTCTAAATCCTTGATTTTATATTGTTTTAAAGTTCCAATTGCAGTGCCGGAAACAACTTGCTGGTATTTTATTTCATTAAAAATATAATCTGATTTTACACAGGGAATTTTAAACTTGTTCTGCTGAAACAATTCTAATTTTTCTGGATCGTTGAGATAAAACTTGAGATCATCACCAATAAAAGAAGTACTTTTTACTTGATTGTAAAACCATTCGATTTGAGAAGCCTGCATATGGTCTGAAGCGGCAAGTTCAAAAATCCATTTGTTAGTATCTTTTATATGATTTAGATTTCCGAGAAGAAAGTCACGGTCTTTTAAACTATTACTGTAGTTTTCAGTATTAAAAACTTCAACACCTTTGTCATAACCAAGATATTCCGTTGCGAAATCGTAATGATGCAGAATGATTCGGCTGTTGAAATAATACATTTTCTGTTTTCTTAAATCATACACAATTTTAACTGATTCGATATTCGAGAATTTATCAGACAAAGGTTTTCCTTTAAAGGCCTTAAACGCTTCATAATCTTTTAGAGATGGCAAAAATCTTTGAGCATTTAAAGTGCTAAACACGAATAATGAAAACAAGATGTAAATGTATTTTTTCATGTTTTAGAATTGGTGATTAAATGTACTTAAAAAAGCAATAAGTTTTATCTACTGCGGGATTACTTAAAGTAATGAAAACGAATGCTGAGAATTCTATTATTTGGCTTACCTTTGCAACCTTAAAAAATTAAACATTTCAAAATGAAACGAGTAGTTGTTGGACTTTCTGGCGGAGTAGATTCTAGTGTTGCGGCTTATTTATTGCAGCAGCAGGGATACGAAGTAATTGGCCTTTTTATGAAGAATTGGCACGATGATTCGGTTACTATTTCTAACGAATGTCCTTGGCTTGAGGACAGTAACGATGCTTTATTGGTTGCTGAAAAACTCGGAATCCCGTTTCAAACTGTTGATTTAAGCGAAGAATACAAAGAAAAAATCGTTGATTATATGTTTAACGAATATGAAAAAGGAAGAACTCCAAATCCTGACGTGCTTTGTAACCGCGAAATCAAATTTGATGTGTTTATGAAAATCGCTTTAAGTCTTGGTGCTGATTATGTTGCAACTGGACATTACTGTCAAAAAAGTGAAATTGAAGTTGACGGAAAACCTGTTTATCAATTAATTGCAGGAAATGATGTCAACAAAGATCAATCATATTTCTTATGTCAATTGTCACAAGATCAATTGTCTAAAGCTTTGTTTCCGATTGGTGCTTTAACGAAACCAGAAGTGCGTGAAATCGCTGCTGAAATGGAATTGGTAACGGCTGAAAAGAAAGATTCTCAAGGTTTGTGTTTTATTGGAAAAGTTCGTCTTCCAGAATTTTTACAGCAAAAACTACAGCCAAAAGACGGTAAAATTGTTCAGATTGATAAAAACGATCCGATTTATACTATTGAAAAAACTGCTGGAATTTCGTTAGAAGAAGAGCTAAAATTAGAAGCACGCAAATTAGATTATCTTCCAACAATGGGAAAAGTGGTTGGAAAACATCAAGGCGCGCATTATTTTACTGTAGGACAGCGAAAAGGCTTGAATGTTGGAGGAACAACAGATCCGTTATTTGTAATTGAAACAGATGTTGAAACCAATACCATTTACACAGGTTTATCTAGTAATCATCCTGGATTGTTTAAAAAAGCTTTGTTTGTAGGTAAATCCGAAGTACACTGGGTTAGAGAAGACTTAGCATTAAAAGCAGGCGAGAAGATGGAAGTGATGGCGAGAATTCGTTACCGTCAGCCATTGCAGAAAGCAATTCTACATCAGTTTGAAGACGGAATGTACGTTCAGTTTGAAGAACCACAGTCTGCTATTACAGAAGGACAATTTGTGGCTTGGTATTTAGGAAATGAATTAGCTGGTTCGGGAGTAATTTCTTAGCTTTATACTTTCTTAGGAAGAATTCCGCTAAAAAGTATAATATGAGATACAACTTTACTTTTCTTCTATTATTTATTTCGTTTGCTGTATTTTCTCAGGAAGATGCTTGGGTTTACTTTAGTGCTAAACCAAATTCACAGGCTTTTTTCAATAATCCGCTTGCAGAACTTTCTCAAAAAGCTTTAGACCGCAGGACAAATCAAAATATAGCTTTAGATTTTACAGATGTTCCTCTGGAAACCTCCTATGTAGATCAGGTAAAAACGAGTACTGGAATTACAGTTTTAGCGCAGTCAAAATGGCTCAATGCATTGCATATCCGTGGTACTCAAACCAATATAAATGCCTTAAAAACATTGTCTTTTGTTGCAAAAGTTGATTTTGCGAATAAGAGTTTAAATACCACTGCAAAGCGATTCTTAGAAACAAAAGAAAATCAGACAAAGGATAAGCTTAAAACTGCAATCGATTATTCTTACGGTACTTCTGCCAATCAGATTCAGATGCTTAATGGTCAGGTTTTGCACCAGCAGAATTTTACGGGAGAAGGAAAAACTATAGCAGTTCTAGATGCTGGATTTCCAGGTGTGAATACAGCGCAGCCTTTTGCAAATCTTAGAAATAACGGAAAAATTTTAGGCGGCTACGACTTTACGAATCGCAGCAGCAATTTTTATACAGGAGACAATCACGGCACATTGGTTCTTTCTACTATGGGCGGTTACAAAGAAAACGCTTTGGTTGGCACGGCTCCAAATGCTTCTTATTATCTTTTTATAACTGAAATTGCCGCTGTAGAAATTCCGTTAGAAGAATCTTTGTGGGTTGAAGCAGCAGAACAGGCAGATGCTTTAGGAGTAGATATTATTACAACTTCTCTGGGGTATTTTGGCGATCGAAATAATGCACTTTATAACCACACATACAGCGATATGGATGGAAAAACGACCTTTATTTCGCGTGCTGCGGAAATTGCATTTAACAAAGGTATTTTAGTTTTGGCTTCTGCGGGAAATGAAGGCAATCAAACCGAAAAACATATAGGTTCGCCGGCAGATGCAGTTTCTGTTTTGGCAATTGGTTCGGTTACAGCTTCTAAAGTAAAATCAACTTTCAGTTCTATTGGGCCAAGTTTTGATGGAAGAATTAAACCGGATATTATGGCGCAGGGAACTGCTTCTGTAATCTCTGATGAAAATGGAAATATTGGTATTGCAGACGGAACTTCGTTTTCATGCCCGATTATGGCAGGTATGGCAGCTTCTTTATGGCAGGCTTTTCCGTCTAAAACTAATAAAGAAATAAGACAAATGATTTTGGCTTCTGCTGACAGATATACCAATCCAGACAACAATTACGGCTACGGAATTCCGAATTTTGGATCGACTTTAAGCGTTGATAATTTTGTAACAGAAACCGCTTTTTCTGTTTATCCAAATCCAGTGGAGACTTCGGTTACTTTTTCTTTTTTGAATGAAAATAATACAGCTTTGGTTACTATTTATTCTGTTTTAGGACAAAAAGTAATCGAAACACAAATTGACAATACAAATCCAATTCTTTCTTTGCAGACTTTAGCGAGCGGCCTTTATTTCTATACTTTTGATGCTGGAAATCTGCATAAAACAGGAAAGATAATCAAGCAATAATTTTTTTGATGAACAAAATCACACAGCTTTTTAATATAAAATATCCAATCATCCAAGGCGGAATGATTTGGAACAGCGGTTATAAATTGGCTTCGGCAGTTAGCAATGCTGGAGGTTTAGGCCTTATTGGCGCTGGCTCAATGTATCCAGAAGTTTTAAGAGAGCATATTCAGAAATGTAAAAAAGCTACCGATAAACCTTTTGGGGTTAATATTCCGATGTTGTATCCAAATATTCAGGAAATAATGGATATTGTTGTAGAAGAAGGCGTAAAGATCGTTTTTACTTCTGCTGGAAATCCAAAGACATGGACTTTATTTTTAAAAGAAAAAGGTATTACTGTTGTTCATGTTGTGAGCAGCAGTGTTTTTGCATTAAAAGCACAAGAAGCCGGAGTAGACGCTGTTGTAGCAGAAGGTTTTGAAGCCGGCGGACACAACGGACGTGAAGAAACGACAACATTAACATTGATTCCGATGGTGAAAGAAAAGATTCAAATTCCGTTGATTGCTGCGGGAGGAATCGCAACAGGAAGAGGAATGCTAGCTGCCATGATTTTGGGAGCAGACGGCGTTCAGGTTGGAAGCCGTTTCGCCGCTTCGGTAGAATCATCGGCGCACAATAATTTTAAAGAAACGATAGTTAATACTAAAGAAGGAGGTACGCAATTGACATTGAAAGAATTAGCGCCTGTTCGTTTAGTAAAAAATAAGTTCTTCAATGATGTTCAGGAATTATATCAAAAATGTCCATCAAAAGAAGAGTTGGTACAGCTTTTAGGAAGAGCGCGTGCAAAGAAAGGAATGTTTGAGGGAGATTTGGAAGAAGGAGAACTTGAAATTGGACAAATTTCGGGTTTAATTCACGAAATTTTACCTGTAGAAAAAATTGTAGAAGAAATGATGGCAGAATTTAGAACTGCCCAAAAAGAAAAGACTACATTTGAGTTTTAATTATCGGCAAGAATTGTTATGAGCGTGGTACGTATTTTTATTATATTATTTTTTTTAAGTTTTGGATTGCAAGAGGTTCAAAGTCAGTCGTATCGTTTTAAAACTTCGGGTTTTAGTGTTTTACAGAAAAACGAAAGAGGAAAATGGGGCGAATGGTCTTCTCTTGATCTTGTAAATCTTTCGGTTGTTCTAGATACAGACAAACATAGAATTGTTGTTTATTCTCAGGAATTGCAGCTTTTTAATATTTTAGATTATATAGAAAGAGAAGAAAATGATACTGATATTGTTTATTCTTTTATGTGTAAAGACAATGACGGAATAGAATGCAAACTTTCTATCATAACAAGAAAAAAACAAGATTATAGAAAACAGTTATACATCAATTATGATGATCATATCATTGTTTATAATATTATTACTGTTTAGATTTTAATAAATATTCAAAATGAAAAATTCCAAATTCCAAGCACTAAAGCAATTGGAATTTGGAATTTTTTATTTGAAATTTAAAAAACTTATTGCGTTACAATAACTACAATTTTATTAAAATCAGCTGCAGCATTAATTACAGCTTTGTATTGATCGAAACTTGAAAGCGGATAGTTGATGATGTTATAAAACTCCGTATTCTCAACAATCACTTCATTTTTGTTCTGCGTGTATTTACTTGTAAAAGCAGCTTCTGTTTTACCGTCAAGATCGGTTTTAAAATCCATAACAAACTTATCTAAGTTTTTAATGGTCGCTCCGTCTGGAAGAAGGATTTTAATTTTTCTGGTGTAATAATGTGGATAATCAATTTCTATCGGAAGAAGACGCTTACTTTCCTGATAAAACTCCATTTGACGTCCGATTGTTTGTCCAACCGAAAACAAATAGTTGCCACCCGCTTTTTGAATCATGTCTTTACCGTCAAAAGTTAAATTTAACTGGTAAGGTTTCTTGCCGACAAATTCAGTACCGTCGTTTTCTGTAGTTAAGGTCTTATATTCGTTTTGCAGTGTATAATTTTCAGAAATAGACTTTAGCATCGTTTTGTATTGTTCTGCAGAAACAAAGTCTTTAATAGGCTGAAAATTCATACCAGAATAACCGCCGTAAGTCATTTTACTCGTAATTAACGGATTTTCTAAGTCCTTTGTAAAATCTACAGTAATATCCATAAAATCGTGTGTGATTTCTGTACCTGGAATTTCAATAAAATTAACCTCGCCAATTCCCATTGGTACGCCTGCAAAGATTTTTTCTTTTAAGAAAAGCCCGTTGTTGTTTCCTAAATAATTAGGGAAAAGCGGCAAACGATATTCAATTTCAGTAGGAGTAAGGTATTTTTTGATTGCTGGAAAGTAAAACAAAAACTCTGCTAAATTCTCATGACTTTCAAAATCTTTATCAAAAGGCACTTTATAACGGCTAGACGTAAAAACTAAGTTTTGCTCTATTTTAAAATATTTAAAAACAGCAATATACAGTTTTACAATATCGGGACTATTAGCTTGTTTTGTACTTAAAACTTCTGCAAGTGAAGATTTTGAATCAATATATTTATCGTAGATAATCGTTTTTTTGATTTTGTTCTCGATATTCCAAATCTGTTCCTGAGTGTCTTTTGACTGCGGAATACTGCTGCAAAAATTGGCAATAGCTTTTTCTTGTTTTTTGTCTAAAACAGGATTAACAATCTCGTACGTACTCGTCGCATATTCTTTAAAACTATTTAAATTTCTGGCACCGCTGTACAAGTTTGTATCTAGTTTGTAACGGAATAATTTTACGCGAACATCCCAATTAGAATATTGTTCGTCATCTTTTAATGCTGGCGTATCTTTTTCGCTTACACGAAGGATTCTTTTGTGTTCTAATGTTTTTTCATCCAATTCAGGTTCGCTTAAACCGTTGTATGATTTTGTTTTAAAAATCAAATGTTCCGGATAAATAAGTTCAAAACTAGAAGCGGCGATCGGAAATTCGTCTTGCAGTTTTACCGTATTTCCTTTTAAATTCGGCATTTCCTGTAAAACGTATAATTTCTCTATAACGGCACCTTTTTCAAGACCGTTTATAGCAAAATAGTTGTATTTCATTCCTTTTTCTTCATCGATCTCTTCTTTGATATCCTTTTTATCCAAAGTGATTATTTTACCGCTTTTTAAGATTACACGAAGCTTGTTTATAATGATATTAGCCTGATCGCCGATAGGAATGTAAACTTTATTATTTCTTTCGATCGCATCGTCAGAATTGATATATTTTTTCTCGTGAATTAAACGATATTGAACAGACGAATTTTTATCGACCGCAATTTCAATTTTAATTGTACGGTTTAAAATGAATTCTTTTTCATTTTCATAATTTTTCGGAACTTCTATTTTAGTGTCTTTAGCGTCCCAGTCGTAATTTTTAAAACTATAATCTTGTCCAAAAAAGACCGTAGAGCATAGTAATGCAATAAAAGTTAAAATACTTTTGAGGAAGTGTTTTTTCATTATTTTTCTAATAAAATTATGGTTTCGTTGTAGTTGGTTTTTAGTTTTTTGATGGTTTCATTCCAAGGCTCAAAATCATTTTGATTCAACATCATTTTCTTTAATGTTATGTTGGCTGTGAGCTGTAAATTATTGCCTTTCAATTCGTATGAAAATTTAATTTTTAAATAATCATTTTCTAAATCAAAGTTTTTAGGAAGATATTTAACTGAATAATTTGCCGGAATTTTTAAAGTATAGACGCTGTTAAACTGAGTCAGATATTCGAATTCGTATTGTGCCACACGATCTTTTTCGATCAATGCTTTTTCCAGAATTTTATCTAAAAACAAATTCAAATAAATCTCTTTATCAACCTTAACCAGATAATTATCAAGCTCAAAATTGTAATCTATGCTGTACGGAAGATCTTTATTATTTAGATTTTCTTCTTTAAAATCTTTAAGATTGAATTTGTTATTTCCTTTAATAACAAGCGCTCGTATCATATCTAAACGCGCTTTATTAACCGCGTCGCCGATCTGCATTAAAGTATGGCTTCTGTTATAACCATAACGATCTACTCTTGCAGTTCCTAATAATTTAGAACCAGAAATAGTCAATTGAATATTTTCTTCGATTTTGTTTTGATCGGCAGAAACCGTTGGAACAGGATAAATTTTATATTGATCGTTTTCACTAAATAATACTTCTTTGCCTTGAATAAAAGCCGTCGGGATTCCGTATCGGGTTTCTTTATCTGTTCCGTCTAGGAAAATATAATTTTCATCTTTTTTGTAAATGGCAATCATATGATTATCTACAGAAGGCGTGGCCAAATCTTTGTATGAATACGGAATAGATCGCGTACCAATCCAGGCAACCGTTACGTTTTTAATACCGGCGTATTGCGCCATGCACGAAATAATGCTCGACATATCTTTACAATCGCCAAACTTTCTATGAAAAACCAAACTTGCCTCACGCGGAATAAATCCTTCATAACCATTTTCAAAAGCAATGTATTTGATGTTTTCTTTTACCCAATAAAAAATGCTTTTTACTTTTTCTTCTTCGGTGTTTTTGTCTTTTGTAATTTCAAGCGTTAAAGCTTTTAAATCGGCATCTTCGGTCTTGTTCAGGTCTTTAACAAATTGTCTGTAATAATTAAACAATTCTGCCACATCTCCTAAAACAGGCGTTGTTTTATTGTTTACGGTATATTCTTTAATGTAAAAATCGATATGCGGTACTTGATACAAATATCCTGGTGCATTTTGTTCAAACTTAATTGGTTTTATATCAGATGATTCCCAACGATGAATCCATTTGCCTTTTTTTTCAGTTTTAGAATACGAAATAGTATTGTTTGGATCATTGAAGATTTTATAATCTATTACCACATTTTTATCTGTTTTTACTTCTAAAACACTCGATTGTACTGGCATATAACTGCCAAATATAAACTTGTGCAAAAGATGCGGATCTAAAAATTGTGTCTGATAATTGTACACCTTTTTGGCACCCGGCTCCATGTTCGGAAAAACCAGCTGACGCTCTTTTACATCATTATAAAAAATCGAACTCTGCTGTGATTGCTTCTCTAAAGATTGTGTAACTTTTATTTTTTTGTCTTTTCCATTTTCGTTTACAACCGTGTAGGCATCATAATTTTTTAATTGAACAAGATCCGAATACGAAAATGATTCTTTGTTATTTATGATGCCGTTTTGGCTTAAAATCATAGATTCAAAATGATTGTCCTGAATGATTTTTAAGCCATTACTTTCAATAGAAATATCATAAGATTCTGTATTAGAAACAATAATTTCATTGTAATCCGGATACAGGTTTTTAATATCTGAAAACGATTTTTGAGCTGTAACTAAAACAGTATTAAAAGCAATAAGCAATAAGTAAACAAAAGGTTTATTTGATAATACCGACCAATTCATCAGAATCATATTTTTTGGTTTCTACAAGTTTTCCGGCATTATAAAGTAAACTATCGCCATGTAATTCGTCTTTTTTGATTGAAATGCTCGCCCAAAGCTGACCATCTTCTTTAAAATATTCTTGTTTACCATCGTATTCATTGTTTACAAAATTTTCTTTTTTGTAAACTTTTCCACTAGGATAGTATTCAGTACGAGCTCCGTCAAGAACATCATCTTTATAAGAACATTCATAATCTGGTTTTCCTTCAGCATTATTGATCACAAATTTACCTTGTAAGTTTCCTTTGTTTACATTAAACTGAATAGCTGTTTTACCATTTGGATACATTGAAGAAATTGCCGCTGTCTGGTTCTCAATTATCACTTTTTCGTTCAATTCGCCCGTTTTGCTTTTTCTGATATAGAATTTAGGAGTATCATTTTCATAATTTACAATTAAAACTGGCTCTCCTTTTTGATTGTAATAAGTTGAATTTCCGTTATGAAGATCGTTTAAATATTCGCTTTCAACCATTTTGGTTTTATTGTTGTAATAACGAATTGTTTTACCATTTTCAACTCCAAAAGTATATTCTAAAGTAAGTCTTAGGTTTCCAACATAGTCATAATATTTATTTAGACCGTTAAGTTTTCCATTGTAATAATTAGTCTCCACTAAAATAGATCCTGTCGGGCTGAATTTCTTGTATACATTTTGAAGCACACCGCTTTTAAATTCATTTTCAAGCATTTTAGTTTTATACTTGTCCATAACATCTAGTTTGCCATGCAGCAGGCCATTTTTATAATTGCCATTTTTGGTATAAATCCCGTTACCATATGATATGCTGAATTGACCGTTTTTGTTTTTAAAATCGATATTGTTTTCCTGTTTTTCTGAAGTATCAAATGATTTCAATTTTGTTGGAACATTAGCGATAAAAGATTCAATTCTTAAAATTTTCCCATTTTGTCTGTAAGTGATTTTATCGTAGCCGACTTCGTTATCGATGACATAACCTTCAGAGTTTAAAGTTCCGTCAGAATAAAACGTTTTAAAAGGCCCATTCTGATCGCCTTTTTCGTAATTGTAAACCTGGCTTAATTTGTTATCTGTATACACTTCGTACAAACCATCTAGAACATCATTTTTTTCGTTGTAAATACTTGAAATTGTTCCGTTTGATTTATAATTTGTCGTAACACCATTTGTTTTTCCGTTAGCATAAAATTCTTTAAGACGAAGAATTCCAGAATCATATAAATAAGTCCATTCTCCAGCTTTTTTACCTTTTTCAAAAGCACCTTTAATTCTTTCGCTGCCGTCAAAGTTCTTTACTTCAAAAAACTTTTTCAAACTAGTTTCTGAACCTTTTGGATTCGCTGCAGTATATTGAAAACTAGTTTTTAATTCGCCTCCTTTATATTTTTCTACAAAATACTTGTTTCCGTCGTTATCAAAGCAGTCATAGCTTTCCATTTCCTCCTTATCATTGTAATTCGTTTCGTATTTTTTCTTGCCATTTTCGGCATAATCGATCGTTTTTACAATTTTTCCCGCATTATAAATACTTTCTCTTTTTAAAGTTTTATTGGGATAATATGATTTGTAACTTCCTTCGATTAAACCGTTTTTGTAAACAGCTTCAGATTTCGTTGTTTTTCCGTCAAAATACTCTACGTAATTACCTTCAATTTTGTCATTTGCACACATGTAATTTTCAGTAATATCACCAGCTTCATTATAGCGTATAAATTTTCCGCTCAGTTTATCATCTGTATAGTCAATTTCGTTTTTCTTACTGCCATCTTCATGCAGGCAGATTAATGTGCCGTTTCTTTTACCATTTGTAAAATTTGCTTCACATTGTTTACCGCCATTAGGGTAATAAGAAGTGCTCATACCGTCTAAAATATCCTCTTTATAATTTTCCGTCATCGAGATATTACCATTTGCATAATAAGTACTTCGAGTTCCGTTTACTTTTCCGGCTACGAAATTTTTCTCTTCAACAATTTCCCCTTTATCATTAAAATATTTTTGAGGTCCTTCTAAAAGCCCATTTTTAAAGTTTAATTCTCCTTTGAGATTTGCGTAATTGTCTAAGTATTTACATTTTCCTTCAAATGCGCCATTTATTTGTTTTCCTATAATATAAGGTCTTTCGTTGTCGATAGAAACAATAACTTCTTCGACTTTACCGAATAAATCCAGTTTTCTTTTTCCAAAAACAGACCAAAAATCTTTTTTAAGATAATCAGTTACAAAAGCGATTATTTTTTTCTTTTGTTTAGTTAACTCTTTACCAAGATTTTCTTCTAATGAAATTAAGCTGTAATAAGAATAAGCTTCAAGCTGATTTTGCTCAACCATTTGTTTTACCCACGGAATATAAGTCGTCTCAAAAAAGCCGTCGCCCATTTTATGTTCTAAGCTGTACTCGGCAATAGCTTGAATTTGTCTTGTGATTTTATCGTCAATGCTTGATTTAATTTTATATACCTTTTTTAAAGGAAGCTGATTTCTTAAAATAGTTTCAATTTCTTCAAAATTATCTCCCGATTTAGAGAATACTAATTTATTTTCAGACAAATAATTCTGACCATAATTAGCATTTAATGCACTAACAGCTTTAGTAGCATGCGGTCCAGTTGGAGCCAGCACCAAGTAAGTCATAAGAGCAAGAGTTCCCTCAGTAATTTTTCCATTTTCAAAAGCGGTTATTCCCAATAAATAATGAGAAGACGCGTGATTTGGATTATTGGTAATAATATTTTTTAAGATATCAACAGCTTTTTGAGGTTCGCCTTTTCGGATATAAAGCAAAGCGAAATTATATTGAAAAGGAGAGTAGTTAGGTAAGTATTTTTCTCCTTCTTTAAAAATCTTTTCAGAAGCTTCGTATTCTTTTTCGTCACTTAAGAAAACACCATATATCTGGAAAAGTTCCGGACTTTCGATCATTTTTCCTTTTGAATACAAATCTTCTAAGAAAGCTCGTAACTCTGTTTTCTTTTCCTGCGCACTAAGTGTAAGTGCAATCTCATATTGTGCATCGAGGTATTTTGGATCTATTTTACTGATTCTCTGATATTCTTTTAAAGCTTCGTCATATTTTTTTTCATTGTGAAGACGAATACCTTTTCTAATAATTGAATCGTTATTGTAAACGAAAGCATAATCAGTTTGGGAGTAGTTTTTTGAAAATGAAACTAGTAAAAACAGCAGTAAAATTTTTTTCATTGCAGCGATTTAGGTTTTTCCAAATATAGAAATTTTAACCAAATCCCCACTGCATATAGGTATTTCTTTATTAATTATTTTGAAAAAAATTACATAATTAACATTAATTGTTTTATAATTTCAATGTCATGTAAATTGATTTTGAAAGTGATTTAATGTTAATATTTTGTATTTCAGTAAGTTGTGTTGCTTGTTCGGCGAATGTTATTCTATATCTTTGATAAATTCATCATACTCTAAATAGAACATTTCGAGCGCATGCATTTTTTCATTGAAAAAATCAAAAATGGCATCCCAATTATTGCGATTGCTAAAACCAACACCTTGTTTTTCGACCCATATTCTGCTGATCGTTTTACCGCTTTCTAGGGTATAATTCTTTTCGAAAACCAAATCTTTAATAAATTCGTCTTCTAAAATGCCTTTTAAAGCTTCTAATTTTTCAAAATAAGCAAGACGTTTTTCTTCGCTTCGCTGTTCAATATCAATTAAAACCTGTGCTTTTTTATTGTCAACAAAAAACTTAAAGGAGAAATCTTTTATTTTGGTATCGTACAAAACCCATTTGCGTGGATATTTTTCTGCAAACGCAACCCAAAATTCTCTTTTAATTCGTTGTGATTCTTCTCTGCTGTACATTTTTTAAGGCTTTAATATCAGAAAACTTGCGGTACTGCGTTTTCTGGAGTATATTTATGTTTTATTTAAAAGTACAAAAATAAGCTTTGATTATGAATTTTCAAGACTTTTTACAATATGTTCCTGATATAATTCCTGTAGAATTGCCAGCCATTTCGTCTCATTTAAAAATGGCGCCTAAAGAACGTATCGAAGGATTAAAAAATCTTGATATAGGAGCCTTAAATGCGAGAATGGCGGGAGTAATGATGTTGTTCTACCCAAAAGAAGGCAAGACACATTTAGTTTTGATTGTTAGAAATACGTACAATGGCGTTCATTCGGCTCAAATTGCTTTTCCAGGCGGTAAGTTTGAAAATGATGATTTTAATCTTGAAAATACGGCGTTGAGAGAAACTCATGAAGAAATCGGAGTTGATCGGGAGAAAATAGAAGTTATAAGACATTTTACACCAATGTATATTCCGCCAAGTAATTTCTTGGTACATCCGTTTTTAGGAATTGCAAAAGAGGAACTTACTTTTTATCCCGACATACGAGAAGTTGCTGCGATTATCGAATTGCCTTTGAATGTTTTTTTAAATGACGAAATTATTATTGATGCCAGATTATCAACTTCTTACGGGCCAAATATTTTAGTGCCGGCTTTTAATATTCAAAATCATGTTGTTTGGGGAGCAACTGCAATGATTTTGAGCGAATTGCGCGATGTCTTGAAATTAGTATTGAATGAAAAATCGTAATGATAAAAATTTAACAATTTGATATTCATTTTGATAATCATTAATTAAGGAAATTGCATTATAGTATGGGTAAAAGAATAATTTTTGTATGTTTGCGAACTCACAAAAAAAATAAGATTAATTAGTTATGGGATTGTTTAAACGAAATCCTTTCGGTCATATATTATTCATCAAGAAATGGTTAATCCGTATTTTGGGTGCCATGACGCATAGAAGATATCGAGGTTTTAACGAATTACAGATTGAAGGATCTGAAATTATTAAAACACTTCCCGATACTAATGTTTTATTTATTTCCAATCATCAGACTTATTTTGCCGATGTTGTGGCAATGTTTCATGTCTTTAACGCAAGTTTATCAGGACGTCAAGATACTATTAAGAACATTGGTTATTTGTGGCAGCCAAAAATGAATATTTATTATGTAGCCGCTAAAGAAACAATGCAGGCAGGTTTACTGCCAAGAATTTTAGCTTATGTTGGTGCGATTACTGTAGAAAGAACTTGGCGTGCAAAAGGAGTTGACGTTACAGAAAAACGTGAAGTAAACCCAAATGATACCGAAAATATTAAAATTGCACTAGAAGACGGCTGGGTAATTACTTTTCCGCAGGGAACTACAAAATCGTTTAAACCAGTTCGTAAAGGAACGGCTCACATTATAAAACAGCATAAACCAATTGTAATTCCGATTGTTATTGACGGTTTCCGCCGTTCTTTTGATAAAAAAGGATTACGAATGAAAAAGAAAAATATCCTTCAATCGTTTATTATCAAAGAACCACTTCAAATTGATTATGAGAACGATACAATTGATGAAATTGTAGAAAAAGTAGAATACGCTATCGAACAGCACCCTTCATTCTTAAAAGTTATTCCAGCAGAAGAAATTAAAGTGCAGGAAGAACTTAATCAAATGAGACGCTGGGATTACTAGTTATTTCTGATTTTATATTTTAGAGTTTAGATTTTGTTTCAGGTTTGAAAACTTAGAGACTTAGTTTCTTAGTTGCTCAGAATCTTTTAAACTAAAAATCTATTTTCTTTAGTTCTTTATAATTTGCATATAATCTGCGTAATAAAGTTCCGTACACTAATCTGTAAATACACCAGAATAATCCAAAAAAGCCTAATATTATAATAATAAGTATTCCTACCGTAAAGAACATTGCTTTTCCATTTTCAGCAAGTTTATCTCTTAAAAATGCCATGTCTGGATTGTAAACAAAAGCAATAAAATAGGCTAAAATCGCAGTAACTACGATAATTCCTAAATTATACCACACATAATACTGAACAGTTTTACGGGTTCTTAAAATAGCGCTCATCAATGATTTTGTGGCAACTGTAGTAGAAATCGTTTTGTAATTTTTATAGAAAATGTACACAAAAATTAGAACGACAACATAATTAAAATAAGTTAATAAGTTAAGGGCAGTAACAATTTCAGGATGATTTATTTTCTGTAATACATCATCTGTATTGATAAACAAGTTTGAAAAAGTCCAAAAGGAAATCTCCAAAATGCTTATAATCAAAATCCATTTTACAATAGAAGATGATTTTCTGTGAATCATTTTGTAAATCTCCATTTCAGAAATCTGCGCAAAAGAATCCGAGTTCTTTTTCCAGTCTTTTTTTAGTAAATCCAGTTCTTTCATATATATCTTTTAGGGATTTAATATTTTTTTAAGTTTCCCTTTTATTCTGTTCATTTTTACGCGGGCATTTACTTCGCTGATTCCTAGGGTTTCGGCTATTTCCTGATAATCTTTGTCCTCAAGATACATAAATACCAATGCTTTTTCAATATCATTTAATTGATAAACCGCTTTGTACATCAATTTAATTTGTTCTTCCTCTTCATAATTGTAATCTACATCTTTTACAAAATACTGCTGGGTTTCATAATCTACGGTAGATATGGTTCTTTTGGTTTTACGGTATAAAGTAATTGCTGTATTTAGAGCGACACGGTATGTCCAAGTAGAAAATTTACTATCGCCGCGAAATTTTGGATAAGCTTTCCAGAGCTGAATAGTAATTTCTTGGAAAAGGTCTTTATGAGCATCTTCGCCAGCAGTATATAATCTACAAATCTTGTGGATTATATTCTGATTTGCCTGCAGCTGCGCAACAAATGACTGTTCTAGATTTTCGCTCATATAGGTATTAGTAGCCTCGTGATTGGTTTTGTTACATTTCAAAAATAAAAAAAATAAAATTTTCTTTCTTTATTAGTTTTCTGAATAATTTTTATTTTTCTTTCCAACCTTTTGTTTAAAATCAGACTCTATATAGAAAAACACGGCTTATGAAAAAACTATTACTTTTTCTTTTTATGTCTTCACTTGGTTTCTCGCAGACTTTGTATAAAGGTAATGTGAGTGAAAATGGAATTGGAATTCCTGGTGCGAGAATCTGTATATTGTACACACAACGCTGTACAACATCTGATTTTGATGGAAATTATTCTATCGAAGTAGTAAAAGGAGACCAGCTTGAGATTTCTTACATAGGTATGAAAACTAAAATAATAAAAATTACCGAAAGCGAATTGGTAAATAATAGCGAGCGAGTGGCTCCAATTGTAAGTGGTGATTATGTTAAAAAACTCAAGAAATATAATGATTCGATTAAGGTATCGAAGCCTTCAGGTTATTTTGAATTCAATCTTGTTAATGATTTACAGTATGAGGGGATAATCAATATAACCAAAAAAAATAATGGTCTCTATGAATTGAAAGACCGTTATCAATACGATAAATTATCATTTGAGATTAATCAGGAATACATTTACTCTACACCCATACGTCTTCCGGAATATCAAAAAACGCATGCGCAGGGAAGAAGTTTAAACGGAAATGTGAATTATCAATCTTCGGAGACAAATGAAATTTTCAGCTGGGGTCCAAATGTTAATACACTGCAATATGCTCAAAATTCCTCAGAATATTATCCGCAGGGCGATATAGAAAACAGAACTACTGCTGGAGCACCGCAATTACAACTATATAATCCGAATCGTTTTTTTAGAAATACGGAGAATTCAAAAACAGCATTTACGGCTCAGGCTGAAAGTTGGAAGGGAAATTATCTGAAAGTAAACTTTGCCTATAAAAGAGGGAATATCGCAATACCGAATTCCTTAAATCATGAAAGCAGCACTTCTTTAAAATATTTTAGAAGAGTTTCAGGCTTTGGCAAAATAGAAACACTTTTAACCTATAACGATTTTGAAAATAATTTTTCTAATGCCAATTTCGGAGTTAATAAAGTTGTTTTTGCCAATGCCGTAACACCGATTCATTTTGATAATAAAATAGCTTCTGTTTTGCAGAATGGTTCGCAGCGCAGTTTTTCTAGATTTGAAAATAATCCGTATTATCTTTCTCAGAATAATTTGGATAAAAATAAAAGTAAAACACTGTCTTTCAATTTTAATCATAAATATGAAAGAAATGAAAATTACAACAGCGTAAATGCTAGTTTTCAGTCCTCTGAAATAAAAAATGAAAGCGGTCAAAGCTTTTACACTGCCGGAATTATTGAACCCAATTTTAATAATAGAATTGAAAAATATAAAAGTTTTTCGGTTTCAGATGTTTATAAGCATACTTTTGAATATAATAAAAATGTCGAATCAAAGATTGATATGAGATATCAGCAAAGAGATTTATTTCGTCATTATTTTAGCGGGTTTGCATCTGTAGATGATTTTCCTAAAAATGCAGTGTCTCAGAATAAATTTGACGTTTCTCAGGATAGGTTCGAGGTTCTTTTTAATGTAAATGGTTCTTATTATATTGATCACGCACCCTTTTACGATAACGAAATTGTTCTTAAAGCAAGTTCAGATTTGAATTATTCATCAACTGTAAAAAACAATCTGATTCCGGGTTATTTGGTTTCGGCTGAATTTAGAAGGCTTTTGGATGAAGATCTTTCACTGAAAATCAGTAATACCTATACAGAAGCTGAGCCTTCGCTTCAAAATAATAATTTAAATTTCAATTCGCTTCAATATCGTTTAGATCAATTCAAACAGCTTCAGAATAATCTGGAACTTTTTGCATCCAAAAATGCGGTTACGACCAGTGAAAACAGTATAAATTTCGATCTGACATACAGAATAAACAGTGGTTGGAGTTTGTTTTTAAACTATTATTACAAGAAAGTTCAAAATTTATATGCCCCAGTTTATGCTTTAAATTCAGTAAACTGGTCGCCAAGCGTTGATTACAAACAAAAAGGAATCGAATTTACATTTGAGCATTTAGGCGGCTACTACAATGATTTTAAATATAATTTTAATCTAAATTTCACCTATTACAGAAATGAAGTTACAGCACTTTTGAACAACGAGTCCAGACTTCCGTTTGCAGGTTTTTCGGATATTAATAAAAATTATATTGTGGGACAGCCTTTGGGATTAATTGTTGGGAATGGTTATTTAAGAGATGCCAATCAAAATGTTGTTATTGATGAAGACGGTTTTCCTATAAAAGATTCGCAGCCAAAAATTTTAGGAAATCCAAATCCAGATTTTGTAGTGGGCTTTTTTAATACTTTTCAATACAAGAGTTTTACGCTGAACCTTTCTTTTGATTGGAGTCAGGGCGGTAAACTTTGGAACGGCACGCAGCAGACTTTAAATTATTATGGAAAATCGGCTGTTACAGGCGAACAGCGTAATACAATCAATTACGTTTTTGATGGAGTTACGCAATCGGGGCTTCAAAACACCAAAGCAGTTTCATTTTATGATGCCAATCTTCCTGTTGAGCAAAACAGATGGGCAAGATATGGAGTCGGCGGTGTTGCAGAAGATGCTATCGAAGACGCGACTTATTTCCGGTTGAACTCGGTTAATTTATCTTTTTTAAGCGGTTACAGTCGCTCAGACAAAAAGATAGAATTTAAGATTTCTTTATTTGTAAATAACGTTTTTGTTTTGGCTAAAAGTAAATCGGCTTTTGCTTCTAATGCAATGTTTAGTTCAGTAGATACAAGTGGTTTAGATTATTTCAATTCACCAATGATGCGCAGTTTTGGTTCAGCTTTAACAATTAAATTTTAAGATAATGAAAAAAATATACTTCTTGTTTTTAGTGGCTTTTCACATCTTATCGGCTCAAAATATAGAATCAGATTGGAATTCGGTTTATAAAAAATCGATTTCAGAAAAAGTCTATCTTCAATTGAATAGCGTGTTGTACGCACCTGGAGAAACCGTTTATTTTAATGCCTTTGTTACCGAAGCAGAAAATACTCCAAGTTTTTTAAGTAATTATCTGTATGTTGATCTATTTGATGGAAGCAATAAAAAAATAGCAAGCCAGATTTATACTATCGAAAATGGAACTGCCCCGGGAGCTTATGTTATTCCTGAAAGCAGTGTTTCTGGACTTTATACGATAAAGGCGTACACAAAAAATCAGAGTCAGGTTTTGGACCCTATTTTTGAAAAAACATTTTTTATACAAAAAGTAGTTTCTCCAAGAATTTTAATGACTTTGGATTTTAAGAAAAAAGCTTACGGAAAGGGAGAAATTTGTGAAGCCGCTTTTGAATTGAAAAACTTAGAAAGCCAGCCTATCAGGAATTATGTATTTGAATATGATGTTTTTGTTGAAGGGAAGAAAATAAAATCTCTAAAAGGAAAAACAGATGATTCAGGGAAAGCGTTGATTAGTTTTGCCCTTCCAATTGATTTAAAATCAAATGACGGAATTTTGAATGTAATGCTGGATTATGATAATTTCAAAGAATCGGTAACACGTTCTATACCAATCAATCTAAATTTTGTAGACCTTCAGTTTCTTCCTGAAAGCGGTAATATGGTTTTAAACGAAAAATCGTCTTTATTTTTTATTGCAAAAAATGAATTCGGATTGCCAATGGACATTTCCGGGTTTATTGAAGATGAAAAGGGCAGCAAAATTTCTGAATTTAAAAGCGATCATGACGGAATGGGAAATGTGGTTCTAAAAACAGAAAGCAATAAAAAATATTTTGCCGTTTTGACTTCTCCATTTCAATCTAAAGAAAAAATAGAACTGCTCGAAGCTCAAAATGATGTTTATGTAATAAATGCTGAAAAACATTCTGAAAAAGTTTCCTTAAACATTTATGCGCCTTTATCGATAAACGCTAAAATCTGGGTTAGAAACACTGTTAAAATCCATAAAAGTATGAATGTAGATTTAAGACAAGGCTGGAATACTTTTGACATAAGAACCAAAGAACTTCCTGTCGGAATACAGTCTTTTTCGTTAGTAATTGAGAATAAAATTATTGCTGAAAGATTGGTTTTTATCAATTATCAGGACGGATTGAAAATAGAAATCAAAACCGATAAACAAACTTATCTGCCAAGAGAAAAAGTAAAAGTTTCGATAGAAACCAAAGATAAAAATAATATGCCGATAGCGTCTAATCTTTCGGTTTCGGTCGTAGATTCAAAACTTTTGACTTATATAGATGATAAGCAGGATAATATTTTATCATGGCTTCTTCTGGGAACAGAACTAAAAGGTAAGATTCACGAACCAAGATTTTATTTTGATGAAAACAAAAAACAAGAAGAAAGAGAAAAAGCAATTGATTTGCTTTTAAATACGCACGGCTGGAGAAAATACAATCAGGAGAACCTTCAAAATTTAGTAAAACAGGCTAAAAATTTTAAACCAGAAAAAAGTAATGCTATTGAAGGATTTATTTTAAATCATAACGGAAAACCTGCTTCAGCAAGAGTGCTCTTGTTTACAGACAAAGGAAAAGTTTATGAAACCAAAAGTAATTCCAGCGGTTATTTTGAATTTAATCTAGTACATTTTTCTGATTTAGGATATTTGGCTGTAGAAGGCAGAAGCAAAGATGATTACATTATCAAAAATTCAATAATGCATCAGAAGGATTTTGCTGTTATGAAAGATACACTTTCTAATTCTGTTACTAGTTCTATAGATTATGATTACAAAACACAAAAGCAAACTACAAAAGAAAATGGAGTTATAAAAGGCAAATCAGTTTCTTTAAATGCTGAAAATAATTCTCTTAACGAAGTTTTGGTTGTGGGTTACGGCACAATGAACAAAAAAGATATTACGGCAAGCGTTGTTAGAATTACTGCTCAGGAAATTTCAAACACGCTTAACGGCAGAGCAGCAGGTTTACAGATTGGAGCGGCTTCTGGACAGGCTGGTATTGCTGATAAAGTTGTAATACGAGGTACAAGTTCTATCTATGGCAGCAGGTCTGGAGGCCAGCCTTTAATTGTCATAGATGGTATTCCGTATGTAAATAATGAGAATTCTTCTATTTTTGGAAGTCTTCCCTCAGACGCTATAGCCTCTGTCGTTATTTTAAAAGATGCCGCTGCAACTTCTATTTATGGTTCGTCTGCTGTAAATGGCGTAATTGTGGTCACAACAAGATATAAATTATACCAGGGAAGAATTTTCCTAGGCCCAAAATACCATTATACCTTTCAAAACATTAGTAAATCAGGATATAGAACTATAAATGAAGCAACGCGTTTTTATGCTCCAAAATATGAATCTACATACGTAGAAGAAAAAACAGATTTTAGAAGCTGTATTTATTGGAATTCTATTGTTCAAACCAATAATAGCGGAAAAGCAGATTTTGAGTTTTATACTTCTGATGATAACACTTCGTTTAAAATTATTGCAGAAGGAGCTTCATATAAAGGAGATTTAGGAAAATCAGAATCTGTATTTGCAGTAAAAGAATTAATTCAGAGTGATGTAAAAGTTCCCGTTTATGTTTCGCAGGAAGACCTTGTAATGATTCCCATTTGGCTCAAAAATAATTCCGCTCAAAATATAACATTAGATGGCAGTCTGCTTTTTCAGAAGCAGAAAATAGATTTTCAGGATTTAAAAATTGAATTGGGTCCAGAAGAGTCCAAAACGATTTATGTTCCGTTTATGGCAAATAAAAGGGGTAAAAATCTGCCTTTAGAAATTAATTTAACAGCAGAAAATTTCAAAACCAAAATCAAAAAAACAATCGATGTGTATGGTAAAGGTTTCCCTATGAATATTGATATTTCGGGGTCAAAATCACAGACAAAAGATTTTACAGTCACAGATCCATTGGCAGGTTCCATTGATACAGGTTTTAAATTATTTTATAATCCCTTGTCGTCTATTTTTGATAGTTTAGAAAGTATGATGAGAGAACCTTATGGCTGCTTTGAACAGGTTTCGTCAACAAATTATCCAAATATTATGGCTATGCAGTTATTAAAGTTTAAAAATGTTTCGCCAGAGTTTAAAATTAAAGCATTAAAATTTTTAGAAAGTGGTTATCAAAAACTAAAAAATTATGAATCTAAAGAAGGAGGATTTGAATGGTACGGTGGAAATCCTGGCAATGAAGCTTTGACCGCTTATGGATTATTGCAATTTACTGAAATGCAAGATTTTGTCAATGTTGATAAAAAACTCTTAGAACGTTCTATGGATTGGATGAATTCAAGAAAAGATGATAGAGGAGGTTTCAAACAAAATCCTGCAAAATATGGATTTTCGGGTGTAAAATACGAAGTCAATAACGCTTATATTGTATATGTTTTATCTGAAATAGGAGGGATTGATTTAGAAAAACAATATGAAACGGCTTTAAAGGAAGCTTTAATGAGTAACGATTTATATCGTCTGAATCTTATGGCGCTGGCATCTTTCAATTTGAAAAAAACGCCCGAATATAAAAGCTTAATGACTTTGGTTAAAGCTGAAATCAAAAAGCGTGGTTTAAAAAATCTGCAGGCAGAACAATCTGTAATACACAGTTATGGAAAATCGATGAATATTGAAATTGTATCGCTGTATGCATTGGCGATATTAAAAGAGCAGCAGCTTACAAAAGATTTGTCAGATGTTTTAGATTATCTTCAAAGCAATAAAACGTCTTACGGATATGGTTCTACGCAGGCAACGGCGCTTACACTGAAAGTAATCACAGAGTTTACCAAAATGAATGTAAATACTTTTTTAGATACTGCTCAAATGACTTTGAATAACACGGCAGTTGATGTGACCAAAAAAGATCTTAATGGAAATGTGGTTCTTCAAGACTTAAAAGTTAATTCGGGCAAGAATAGTATTTCAGTTGAGATTCCGAATGAAAGTGCAGTTCCGTATTTGTTTTATGTGCAGTATCAAACTTATAAACCAAATAATTCTGAAGCCTGTAAACTTGTACTGAAGACAAAATCAGAAATTAATAAATTAAAAATAAGTCAAACGGCAAGAGTTGAAATCGAAGTGCAGAATAAAAGCGAAAAACAAGTCTCTAACCCAATTGCCAGAATCGGAATCCCAGGCGGATTTACACCAGAACCTTGGCAGTTGAAAGAATTAATGGAGAAAAATGTGGTAGATTACTATGAAATTTTTGGAAGCGAATTGGTTCTTTATTTTAGAAAGCTAGACGCAAAAGAAACTAGAAAAGTCAACATTGATTTAAAGGCGATAATTCCTGGGAAATACAAAGCAATTGCATCGTGCGCTTACTTGTATTATGAAAATGAACACAGAAACTGGAATTCGGGAATTGAGATTGAAGTAACTCCGTAAAGCACCAAAATCCTAACAGGTTTTAGAATCTGTTAGGATTTTTAGTTTAGAATTTGAAAGAAATTAAAACTCTTTTTCTCGGTAATAATTAATCATCAAATCAATAAACTTGCTATAGCTTTCCATTCCATCCTTTTGATTGTTTGTTTTTAAGAAATTATCATAAAGAAAATGAAAACCTTTGTCAATAAAAGTGTCATACTTCTTCCAGAAATCTTGACTTTCCTGATAGTTTTTTAAAATTCCGGGATGAACTGTTTTCTTTAGTTCATTAAAAATCTTTTCATTTTTAAATTTCCAGATTCCGAGACAGTATCGAAGAGCAAAACTATATCCAGAATACTGAAAATATAAATCTTCATTTTTAATGGAAGCTAAAACACCAATAAAATTGCATTCGTTTTCGCTGGCAAACCCAATTTGATGGGCCATTTCATGAGCGCTGGTAAGCGGAAAATTATACATTGGCAACAAATCATTAACCTGAGCCTCATTTGTAAAAGGATTTAAATAACCGCCAAAACCCATATAAGTTAGCGGTACACTGAAAAGTGATTTTTTTACGCTTAAAATTTCATATTTAAAAAATGAATGCTCTTTTTCTAAGTTATGATAGCCATTCAGATTCATTTGGAAAGTTTTTTCCTGAGAGTATGGGAAAATTACTTTTGAAGAATCGTTTTTTGTAATTTGAAATTGAACTTCATTCGTTTTAATAATTAATCTTTTGGTGAAAGCCAGTAGATCAGAATCAGTATATTCTCTTTTGATTTCCATTTTCTCAAAAAGAGGTTTTCGATAATAATTGAATGCCCAAAGAAGATGAAAGAAAAAATAGAAGACCGAAATCTTGCCTAATATGGTTAGAATATGATCTTTCCACGCCAGTTTCCATGTTTTATGAATTCTCCAAAACCAGCTTATAATGGAGATAATTAAAAAAGCGTACATAAAATCTCCAAAAGAAAAAGGAAGATGACCTAAAACACCTCTTGAAAAATGGGAAATTCTAACATATAAATTGTTGCTGTAAAATCCTTCGACAAAATCAGGAAAATAGCGTAAGATTTTTAAAAAGATAATTTGAAGAAGAAGAAATAAAGGTAAAATGTATTTTGATTTCACAGTAATTTTTTTGGATAGGTAAATATAAAAAGAAGTTAGCCACGAATTGCACGAATTTTTACTAATTGATTAATTAGATAGAACTTTGGAACCATTATAATTTGCGCTAATTTGTAAAATTCGTGGCAAAAAAGCGTTTAAACTTTGTAACTTTGAGGCTCTTAATTGTTAAACATCAAACAAAATATAATGAGTCAAGAAATTAGAAATCTCGAACCAAAGGCACTTTGGAATAAATTCGCAGATCTAAATGCAGTTCCTCGCCCTTCAAAAAAAGAAGAGCGTGTAATTGAGTTTATGAAAAACTTTGGAAACAGTTTGGGATTAGAAACTTTTGAAGATGAAATCAGAAATGTGATCATCAGAAAACCAGCTACTCCAGGAATGGAAAATAGAAAAGCAATCGTAATGCAGGGACACTTAGATATGGTGCACCAAAAAAATGCAGATACAGTTTTTGATTTTGATACGCAGGGAATTGATATGTATGTTGATGGTGACTGGGTTCGCGCGCGCGGTACAACGCTTGGAGCAGACAATGGGCTAGGAGTTGCTACAATAATGGCAATTCTGGAAAGTAAAGATATTCCGCACCCAGCAATCGAAGCTTTGTTTACAATTGACGAAGAAACCGGAATGACAGGGGCTTTAAACCTAAAAGGCGGTATTCTTCAAGGTCAGATTCTTTTAAATCTAGATACAGAAGAAGATGATGAAATTGATATCGGATGTGCGGGAGGAATTGATGTTACAGCAACAAGAGGTTACAATGTTGAGGAAGTTCCAGAAGGTTCTGTTGGCTACACAATTACTGTAAAAGGGCTGAACGGAGGACACTCTGGAATGGATATTCATAAAGGTTTAGGAAATGCTAATAAAATCATGAATCGTCTTCTTTTTGATGGTTTTGAAAATTTTGGATTGCAGGTTTCTGAAATCAACGGTGGAAGTTTACGAAATGCGATTCCGAGGGAAAGTGTTGCAAAAGTGATTATTTCTGAAATGTTTGATGAAGCGTATCTTTTTGATATGCAGGAAATCATCAATGATATAAAAGCAGAATTTAAAACTACAGAACCAAACCTTGAAATAGAAATCGTAAAAGGCGATCTTCCAGCAAACGTAATGGATTTAGGAGTTCAGGAAGGAATTATCCGCGCTATTTATGCCGCTCACAACGGCGTTTACAGAATGAGTGCTGATATGGATGATTTGGTTGAAACGTCTAATAATATTGCAAGAGTAATCATTAAAGACGGAGAAATCTCAGTGGGATGTTTGACACGTTCTTCTGTAGAATCTTCAAAATTTGATTTAGCAAATGCACTTCGCTCTACTTTTGAATTGGTGGGTTGTGAAGTTGAACTTTCGGGTTCTTACCCAGGTTGGACTCCAAATGTAAATTCTGAAATATTAGAAGTCTTAAAAGCGATTTATGAAAAACAAAACGGAGAACAACCAAAAGTAGTGGCTTGTCACGCAGGTTTAGAATGCGGGATTTTAGGAACAAACTACCCAGGAATGGATATGATTTCTTTCGGACCAACAATTCATGGAGCGCACTCTCCAGATGAAAGAGCAAGTATCTCTTCAGCTCAAAAATATTGGAAATTTGTTTTAGAAATTCTTTCTAATATACCGTTGAAGTAGTATTCAGTGATCAGTTTTTTTAGTGTTCAGTTACTTTGCGTTGAAATAAAACGTTATTATAAAAAAAAGAAAAGCGATCTATTTGATCGCTTTTCTTTTTTTTATAATTGAGTGTGAGAAGTTATTTAAGAATGCAGGAAACTGAATACTAAAAAACTGATCACTGAATACTTAAAATTAATTTCGTTTCAATACCTTATATTGTTCGTAGCAAGCGCTTATCGCATCCATAATCTGTAAATCGTTTGCCGTTTGGATAAACGAATCAGAATAGTTGCAGCGGTGCATAATTTCAGGAATTTCGTCTTTGCTTATTCCTAACAAAACAGCAACAGTTTCTCGATCATATTTAGACTCTAAGAGATTTCTAACCGTATCGTCTTTTTTCATTTCCTTCAGCTTCTTGAGTTCCTTTCCGTTTTTCCCAAAGAAATTATACAACATATCGGCGGGATTAAAAATAGATCCAAGAACTTTTCCAAAGGCATTTGGCGCATATTCTCCAGCTTCATAACCTTGTGTAAGTCCAGAAATACTGTAGCGGTAATTTTCTTTGGTAGGGATTAATTTAGAGTCAATTTCAAGATATCCTGTAAGGCTGAATGGTGCAATAACAACCTCTTCAAGAGCAATTGCCTTTTCAGTAAGCTGAATTCTCGTTACTTTATTCTTGATCCAGTCATTGGTAACTCGAATTCTTAAAGATTGAAATCCTAGAATAGAGAAGTGCAGGGTGTCATTAACCTGAACATCGATTTCAAAATATCCCTTTTCATCAGATTTTGCACCTCGAACTTTATTGGTGTTGATAATGTTTACACCAGAAAGAGGTTGTTTACTATCATCATTAATTACATAACCTGAAACTCTTTGCGGAACTGTTGATGGTGTTTCTTGTGCGAAACCCAAGTTGGCGAGAAGTGTAAAAAAGAAAACTGCGAAATATTTCATATCCTGATTTAAAGCACTAAAAGTAGTAAATCGGGATTAAATATCTTGTAGTCTTGGAATTTAATTATAAGAAAATTAACAAAGGCAGGAGTATTGCTTTTTTGAATTGCAAAACTCATTTAAAGAGAATGAAATTCTCATAAAAAAAATCCCAAGTTCCAGATATGTTTGGAATTTGGGATTTTATATTTAAGAAATTGAATTATTAATCTCTTCTTGATCTTCTTGGTCTTGAGCTGTCACCGAAGTTATCAGAACGTCTTGGTGCTCTATCAGAACCACCTTCGCTTCTTGGAGCAGAGCTTCTAAAACCGCCCTCTCTTCTTGGAGAAGATGAATTTCTGTCGCTTCTAAAACCACCTTCACGTGATCCTCCATCTCTTGAGCCAGAGTTTCTGTCGCTTCTAAAACCGCCTTCGCGTCTTGGAGCAAAGTTTCCTTCTCTTTTTGATCCAGAATCTCTTCTTCCGCCACGGTTATTATGGTCTCTTCTTCCGCCGCCGTCATTTTTAGAAATTTCAACATTAATACGACGTCCTTCTAATTGAACGTTGTTTAAAATATCCATTACTTTATCAGTATGTTGAGGATCAGTATTAAAGAAAGAGAAACCTTCTTTTACATCAACTTTAAATACGTCATCACGACCTAAGTCAAGAGTTTCTTTTAAGTAATCTTTTAATGACATCCAGTCAAAGTTATCTCTTGAACCGATGTTTACGAAATAACGAACAGCACCATTATTACTAAATTCTCTTCCTTCAGAATCACCTCTTTCTCTTCTTTCTCCTGAAGATTGAGTAGAGATATCTCTGTTCTTTTTGTAATAAGTAATGAAACGGTTAAACTCTACTGAAACCATTTTCTTAATCAATTCTTCTTTAGATAAATCTTCAAGAACATTGTTGATTGCTGGTAAATAGTTGTCAATTTCGTGATCTACCTCAGTATCTTTAATTTTGTTTGCTAAGTGTAATAACTGAATTTCGCAGATTTCGATTCCAGAAGGAATAGATTTTTCTTCGAATTTCTGTTTGATAATTCTTTCAATAGAAGAAATTTTACGCAATTCGCTTTTAGTAACGATTACGATAGAAGTTCCTAATTTTCCAGCTCTACCAGTTCTTCCAGAACGGTGGTTGTACGTTTCGATCTCATCAGGCAATTGGTAATTCACAACGTGCGTTACGTTGTCAACGTCAATACCACGTGCAGCAACGTCAGTAGCAACAAGCATTTGGATTTGTCTTCCACGGAAAGATTTCATAACCCCATCACGTTGTGCTTGAGATAAATCTCCGTGTAATGCAGCAGCGCTGTAACCATCTTCGATTAATTTCTCAGCGATAGCTTGTGTATCTCTTTTTGTACGACAGAAAACTACAGAGAAAATGTCTGGATTAGCATCTGCTAAACGTTTTAGAGCTTCGTAACGATCACGTGCATTCACCAAATAAAATTCGTGAGAAACTGTTGATGAACCTGAGTTTTTAGTACCTACAGTAATTTCTAATGGCTCGCTCATGAATTGTTTTGCAATTCTAGCAACCTCCTGCGGCATAGTTGCAGAGAACAACCATGTGCTTTTTTCGTCTGGAGTATCTGATAAGATAGATACGATGTCGTCATAGAATCCCATGTTTAACATTTCGTCAGCCTCATCAAGAACACAGTAATCTATGTTTTTAATGTTAACCAAACCTCTGTTAATCATGTCTTGCATTCTTCCAGGAGTTGCTACAATAATTTGTGCGCCCCTTTTTATTTCTCTTGCCTGCTCTGTAATACTAGCTCCTCCGTAAACTGCTACTACATTAATACCTTTTTCGTATTTAGAGTAGTTTTTAAGTTCGTTAGTAATCTGTAAACAAAGCTCGCGTGTTGGCGATAAAACTAATGCCTGTGTATTTCTGTTGTCAGCATCAATTTTTTGGATTAGCGGAAAACCGAAAGCTGCTGTTTTCCCTGTCCCTGTTTGAGCCAACGCAACCATATCTGTGTCTTTTTCCAATAATAGGGGAATCGCCTTTTCCTGTACCTCTGACGGATTTTCAAATCCTAGATCTAAAATCGCCTTCAGTAACGATTCATTCAATCCTAATTGTTCAAATTTGTTCATATGTATTTTTAAAATAGGGTGCAAAATTACTGTTAATTATTCACATAAACTAATGCTTATTTAAGAATTATGTATTTGTTAAAATTTGATTATCAAAAAGTTACACTTTTGGTAAAATCATTTTTTAAACGAAGTCAATAAATTCAACGAAAAAACCGTCGTGAAATCTAAAATTTACGACTTAAAATGTTGTATTTTAAACAATTATTTTGTGGTGCTCAGAAAATCAATTAGTTGCTGAACGGCTTTTCCGCGGTGTCCAATTTTATTTTTTGTCTCTAATGGCAGTTGGGCAAAGGTCTCGCTGTAATTTTCAGGTTGAAAAATCGGATCATATCCAAAACCATTTGTACCAGTTTTAGTTAACGTGATAGTACCTTTTGCAATCCCAGTAAATAAATGTTGTTTTTCTTTTAAGTTCAAAGTAATAACGGTCTTGAACTGTGCACTGCGATTTTCTTCGTTTTCTAAAGCTTTCAAAAGTTTATTCATATTATCATCAGCATTTTTTTGTTCGCCGGCATATCGTGCAGAATAAACCCCTGGTTCCCCGTTTAATGCATTTACTTCCAATCCCGTATCATCAGCAAAACAATCGTAACCGTATTTTTGAGTTACATAATCGGCTTTTAAAATTGCATTTCCTTCAATAGTATCTGCCGTTTCTGGAATGTCTTCATGACATCCAATCTCTTCCAGACTCAGGATTTTAATGCTTTCTGGAAGCATACTTTGAATTTCTGCAATTTTATTTTTGTTGTTTGATGCGAAAACGAGATTCATATTGATAGTATTTTAAAAATGATTTTTCAGTGAAAAAAGCAAATGCAATTCCGAAAGTGTAAGCAATAATATCTGACCATAAAAAACCTTGTCCGAGAACATATCTGCCGAAAAGTGTTTTTCTAAGAGTAATAATCCATTCTGCTTGATAGAGTTGTAAAAACTCAATACAATAACAAACAAAAAGAGAAAGTAGTATAACGAACAAAAAATTTTTTGAGGGAAAGAATATTCGAGCCAAAAAATAAATCATAACAGCGTACAGAAAATCACCCATCCATAAAGGAATAAAAGATATTTTTCTAGAAGTTATTCCAAGAATAATAACACTTAGAAAAGCTAAGAAATAATAGGCTCTGGATTTGTTCAAAATTGATTTTTGCTGTAACAATTGTACATTTTTGGTTAAACAAAAATACAAAGATTCCATTACATTTAGTTTATTTCCTAAATTTATCGGTTCAATTCATTAACTATCAAAATAACCGCATGAAGTCAAAATTTTTTACTTTGATTGCAGCTTTATTTCTTTTCGGAAATCAAAGTTATGCTCAAAAAAACAGTTCATTAAATATTAAAAAGCAATTAGAATATTGTGCAGCACAGGCTGAACAAACTTTAAAAGTGATTCCGAATGACGGAACTTCACCAAGAACAATTCCGAGCGGAAGTAAGGAATGGAAGTTTGTTGGTTATAAAGACTGGACGAGCGGATTTTGGCCAGGTGAACTTTGGTATTTGTATGAAGCAACAGGTGATAAAAAATGGGAAAAAGAAGCAGATAAATTTAGTCGTTTCTTAACACCTTTGTCAGTAAGTAAAGCCGGAGATCATGATTTAGGATTTCAGGTTTTTAATAGTTTCGGAAACGGATATCGTTTGACAAAAAATCCAGAATACAAAGAAATTATCTTAAAAACTGCCGATACTCTGGCCACACTTTTTAATCCGAAAGTGGGAACAATCCAATCTTGGCCTCATAACAAAATGGGCGGGCATAATACGATTATAGATAATATGATGAACTTAGAACTTTTGTTCTGGGCTTCAAAAAACGGAGGCAGTAAAGAGCTGTACGATATTGCTGTAAAACATGCCGAAACTACAATGGCAAATCATTTTAGACCAGATAATACTTCTTATCATGTTATTATTTACGATTATGAAACGGGTAAAAAGATAAAAGGCAGAACAGCGCAAGGTTACAGTGATGATAGTATGTGGGCGAGAGGTCAAGCGTGGGCGATATACGGTTTTACAATGACGTACAGAGAAACAAAAGATTCTAAATTTTTAGATTTTGCTCACAAATTAGCGCGAGTATATTTAGATAAATTAACAACAGAGGACTTAATTCCGTATTGGGATTTTAATGCACCAAATATTCCAAACGAACCAAGAGATGCCTCGGCAGCTGCAATTGTTTCTTCGGCTTTAATGGAATTAAGCGGTTATACAAAAGACAAAAAAATGAAGGAAGAATATTTGACAAAAGCTAAGAAAATGGTAACTTCGTTATCAGACCATTATCAGAGTCGTGACGTTAACTCGGCATTTTTACTGCATTCAACTGGTCATAAACCTGCCGGAAGCGAAATTGACTGCTCTATTAATTATGCTGATTATTACTATTTAGAAGCTCTTTTGAGGCTTCAGAAACTAAAATAAATTTAGAACTCATGAAAAAATTTAGCCGAATTCTATTTTGTGTCGCTTTTGCTGTGATGCTTATAAGTTGTAAAAATACGAAACAGAAACTGCAGGAATATGTAACTACTTATAATAGTAACGCAGCAGGTTTTAGTGCCAAAGATGTTACACTTACTACAGCCAGAGGTTACATTAATGATAATAAAATAGAATTGCGTTTTGAAACTAGTCTAGAACCAACAGATCAAAACAAAGCGGCTGCTGCGACATCATTTCCTGAATTATTGAAAACAATGATTCATAAAGATCAGATTCCGCAGGATTTAATCGTAGAAGGAGTTCGTTTTGATGTTTATTTTTTAGCGAATGATAATACAGTTTTAGATAAAGAAATTCTAGATAATGAATCGATTAAAGAATTTTTGAAGTAAAAAATATACTTTTAGTTTATTTTTATTCCTACATAATAGTAAGTCTTTTTAATTCTAAATTAGAGAGACTTTTTTTATGGTCATTACAATTTTAAGCAGAGGACCGCTTGTTTTTATTCTTACAAAACGAGGTCTTTTTTGGTATAATTAGTTTGTATTCAAATAATTATCCTTTTGTTTTTGATGGATTTTTATTGTTTTTATGTTCTAATTTTATTATGTTTGAGTTAAAAAGTAACTATAAAACCAAAAATTTATGAAAAAAATTACCCAAATCGCATTTGCTTTAGCATTTGCACTATTTTTAGTGAGCTGTAAAAATACAAAGCAAAAAATTCAAGAACATGTAAGTACCTACAACAATTCATCTTCTATTAAAGGGCACGGAATTACAAGTACAGCCGCCAAAGCCTTTTTAAATGACAATAAAATTGAAATTAGAATAGAAACCAATTTGGAAGAAAATGAAGCTAACATGGCAGCTTATAAAGAATCTTTTCCACAACTTTTACAGGAAATGATTAAGAATAATCAGATTTCTACAGAGTTAATTAACGAGGGAGTTTCTTTTGATGTTTACTTTTTAGCTTACAATAATGCTATTTTAGCACAGCAATTGGTAGATAAACAAGAATTAGCTGTTTTAGAAAAAGGCGGCGCAGTAGATAACAAAGAAACAGCAAAGCTTTAAGCCTATTGAGAAAAAATACACTTTTAGATAAAAAAACAAAGCCTCTTTATGTTCTAAAGAGGCTTTGTTTTTTTTATGAAAACTGAGTTACGTTTTTAAGATTATCTGGAAAATAACCATCAGATAAATGAGCAAATTCGTCTCCACGCATAAAGATGTTAATGTCAACTTCTGCAAAACTATTTTTTCCTGCAGCAGCTAATAATTCATTTGCAGCGTGTAGTGTATTTTTATGAAAATGATACACACGGTCGGATTTATCGGTAACAACCAAACCTTTCATCAGCATTTTGTTTTGCGTGGCAACTCCAGTCGGGCATTCATTATTATGGCAACGAAGCGCTTGAATGCAGCCAAGCGAAAACATAAATCCTCGTGCGCTGTTGCACATATCTGCGCCAAGTGCTACGGCATGTAAAATAGAATACCCAGAAATGATTTTACCGCTTCCAATAATTCGCATTTTATCGCGGATTCCTAAACGAACAAGTGTTTTATTAACGAAGATCAAAGCAGGTTCAAAAGGCATTCCTACACCATCGGCAAATTCTAAAGGAGCAGCGCCCGTTCCGCCTTCGGCACCGTCAACCGTAATAAAATCTGGATAGGTATCTTCTGCGATCATCTCTTGGCAGATTTCTTCAAATTCGGCCGTGTTACCAATACATAATTTAAATCCGATTGGTTTTCCGTTAGATAAATCGCGCAGTTGCTTAATGAAACGAATCAATCCTTTTGCATCCGAAAAAGCATGATGCCCTGGAGGCGAAAGAATCATCGTATGAGGAACAACACCTCTAATTTTTGCAATTTGCTCTGTGTTTTTAGCAGCGGGAAGCACACCTCCGTGTCCAGGTTTTGCACCTTGCGAAAGCTTAATTTCGATCATTTTTACGTTCGGAAGATTGGCCTTTTCAGAGAATTTTTCTGGACTAAAATTTCCTTCAGCATCTCGGCATCCAAAATATCCTGTTCCAATCTGCCAGGTAATATCGCCTCCTCCGGCAAGATGAAATTCAGTCAAACCGCCTTCGCCTGTATTTTGGTAGAAATTACCTTTTTTTGCACCTAGATTTATGGCACGAACGGCGTGTTCGCTTAAAGAACCAAAACTCATTGCCGAAACATTAAAAAGAGAAGCCGAGTAAGGTTGCTTACAATCTTTTCCGCCCACGATAACACGCGGTAATTCTTCGTTTACTTTTGCTGGAAAAATAGAATGTTTAATTCCTTCGTAACTATCATTATTAAGATTTAATTGCGTTCCAAAAGGCGTACTTGAATCAATATTTTTAGCTCTTTGATATACTAAAGAGCGCTGATTTCTAGAAAAAGGTTTTCCGTCAGTAGATCTTTCAATAAAATACTGCTGAATTTCTGGTGCGATCATTTCAAATAAATATCTGAAATAACCCAAAACCGGAAAGTTTCGTAAAATGGCATGTTTGGTTTGAATAGCGTTGTAAACTCCAACTATTAATAATATAGGTAATAGTACAAGGAGTAAAAGACCAACTTTGAACTGGTAATAAATTGCGGCAACAATTAGAAACAATAAGAATCCGTAAATAAAGAATTTTTTTCTCATGTTTTTAAAAAATTAAAAGGTAATAAATGTGATAATTAGTTGAATCTTAAACGTACGTAAACGTGTTTGATTCCTTTTTTGTCTGATTCTCTTTCGTCAATTTCGAGAATATCGGTTAGTGATTTCAGCATCGGAGTAAGTTTAGAAAAACCATAATTTCGAGGGTCAAATTCAGGTTTTTTCTTCACAATAAGATTTCCGACATCACCGAGAAATGCCCATCCATCGTCATCTTCAATATCAGTAATAGTGTCTTCTATAAGTTCAATAGTTTGTTTGTCTATTTTGTGAAGTGCTTTGTCAGAAGGTTTTTCTACAGGTTTTTTAACATCAGTAATAGTTTTGGTTTTCTTTTTCTGAATTGCGCCATCCAAAACCTCAATGTAAATAAATCTGTCACAGGCAGCAATAAACGAATTTGGTGTTTTCTTTTCTCCAATTCCGATCACTTTCATTCCCGATTCACGTAGTCTTACAGCAAGTCTCGTAAAATCGCTGTCGCTGGAAACAATGCAGAAACCGTCTAATTTACCCGAATAAAGCAAATCCATAGCATCGATAATCAAAGCAGAATCTGAAGAATTTTTTCCAACTGTATAACTGTATTGCTGAATAGGAGTAATGGCATGTTCCAGCAAAACACCTTTCCAGCCGTTTGCATTGGGTTTAGTCCAATCTGCATAAATGCGTTTGGTTGTTGGAGTTCCTAATTTGGCTATTTCCTCCATCATACCTTTTACGTTGCTGTACGGAACATTATCAGCATCGATAAGAACAGCCAGTTTTAGATCTTTTGTGTTATTTAAAGGCATTTTTGTGTGTTTACAAAATTATCATCTATCAAAGATAAAACTAAAATAGAATAAAATCCGAGTTCGACTTTTAATAAATCCCTAAATTATTATGGTTATAAATAAGAAAAACATTTCAAAAAAAATAATTAAAGATAATTTTGTCTTTTATTGTAGTTTTGAATACATTTGTATAAAAATAATTGATCTATTATGTTTTCAAAGGCGTGTGAGTACGGAATTAGAGCTTCCATTTTTATTGCTTCCAAATCCGCAAAAGGGATTAGGGTTGGAATAAAAGATGTTGCCAAAGAAATTGATTCGCCTGAGCCTTTTACGGCCAAGATTATGCAGATTTTAACCAAGAATAAAATTATTCATTCGGCAAAAGGCGTCGGCGGCGGTTTTGAAGTTTCTAATGAAATTCAAAAATCAATAAAACTCATTCAAATTGTAGACGCTATAGACGGTGACAGAATTTATAAGGGCTGTGGAATCGGACTTAAGGAATGCTCAGAAGAACATCCTTGCCCTGTTCATGATGATTTTAAAAAAATTCGCGGTCTTTTGTTCGAAATGCTCACACAGACAACATTAGAACAACTTGCATCTGGCGTAAAATCGGGAGATTTCTTTTTAAAAACCTTAAATACAAATAATTAATATTATAAATACTTAAAAATGAACACAAAAACCAAGTTCTCAATAATGATCCTTATGGGATTTTTAGCAGTAACATCTTGCGGAAAAAAAGAAACAGCTCCAACTGACCAGACAGAAACTACCGAAACTTCTACAGAAGGAGAGGCGGCGCCTGTAACGCAAACAGGAGAAGAAAATGTTTTGGTTATTGAAGGAAATGACCAAATGCAGTTTAATACCAACGAATTAAAAGCAACAGCTGGAAAACCAATCAAATTGACTTTAAAACATGTTGGAAAAATTCCTAAAGAAGCAATGGGACATAATTTAGTGATTTTGCAAGAAGGAACAGATCAAGGTGCTTTTGCGTTAAAAGCCAATGATGCCAAAGCAACAGATTATATTCCAGAATCTGAAAAAGCTTCAATTATCGCGCATACTAAATTATTAGGAGGCGGAGAAGAAGATACTATCGAATTTACAATTGATAAAAAAGGATCATATCCGTTTATCTGCTCTTTCCCTGGCCACGTGGCTATGATGAAAGGAGTATTAGTTGTAGAATAAATAACAAACTCTAAATCCTTAAAAAAGATTTGGAGTTTTTTTAAAAACAAATAAAAGATAAAAATGTCTTTTATTGAAATATCAATTAAAACAAATTATCATGGAAAATTTAAAAAACAAAACAATTGGGTCTTTTGTGGCTCAAGATTATAGAACAGCGGCAGTATTTTCTAAATATAAAATTGATTTTTGCTGTAAAGGAAACAGAACGGTTACAGAAGTCTGCGATAAGCAAGATATAAATGCTGATATGCTTTTAGAAAATGTTTATGAGGTTTTAAACTCGGAAAATAACGGAAATATTGATTTTAATTCCTGGCCGTTAGATCTAATGGTAGATTATATTGAAAAAACGCATCATAAATATGTAGAAGAAAAAACAAATGTATTACTTCCGTTTTTAGATAAATTATGTAAAGTTCACGGAGCGGGCCATCCTGAATTATTCAGAATCAATGAATTGTTTATTGATTGCGCTGGCGAATTATCGCAGCACATGAAAAAAGAAGAACTGATATTGTTTCCATTTGTGAAAAGAATGGTAAAAACTAAAGATGCTGACGGAATTTTATCGCAGCCTTCTTTTGGAACTGTTTCAAATCCAATCGCGATGATGATGCATGAGCATGATAACGAAGGAGATCGGTTTAGAGAAATTGCTGCATTGACAAATAATTATACGCCGCCGGCAGATGCTTGTACAACATACAGGGTAACTTTTGCTATGTTGAAAGAATTTGAAGAAGATCTGCATAAACACATTCATTTGGAAAATAATATCTTATTTCCAAAAGCAGTTCTTTTAGAAAAAGATTTTGCTGAAGTAGAATAAAGGGTAATTTTAATAATTCGAAAACGCCGATAAAATGTCTAAACATGATAATTATCGGTGTTTTTGATTTCAAGAAATCTTATTTTTAACAGATTGAAATCAAGATTAAACATATAGGAACATAGCTATTTTTATTAATGCAAGTGAAACGCCTTTTTGCGATTACACAATCTATGTTTCTAAATAAAATTTATTCATTTATGAATTCACAAAAAACATGGATTATCTGCTGTTTTTTTAATTTCCTGATTGCTTGTCTTTTTGGGCTGTTAATGCGATTCATGTATCTGTTTCCTATTGATGTTTTAAATTACAGTTTTCTGCTTCATGCGCATTCGCACACCGCAATGTTAGGCTGGGTGTATTTAATGATTTATGTATTAATTGTATATTTTTTTATTCCAAAAGAAAAAAGCCAGAAACCAATCTACAATCGGTTATTTTGGCTGACAGAGTTTTCGGTTATCGGAATGATGATTTCTTTTCCCGTTCAAGGTTACGCATTGTTTTCGATTGTGTTTTCGACCATGCATATTTTACTGAGTTATGTTTTTTGTAGTTTGGTTTGGAAGGATAGTCTAAGAGATAAATCTCCAGCGCATCGACTTTTATTGGTTTCTCTTTTGTTTATGGTTTTGTCGACTTTTGGCGTTTGGTGTCTAGGACCAGCTGTAAGTACATTGGGTAAACAAAGTGTTTTTTATCAATCTGCTATTCAGTTTTTTCTTCATTTTCAATTTAATGGCTGGTTTATATTGGCAGTTTTAGCTTTGTTTTTAAAGCAGTTTCAAGAAAAAATCGCTCCAATAAAGTTTAAAAAGTGCTATTTACTTTTAATTTTTTCGACATTGCTGACAGTTTGTTTTCCGATTCGGTTGTTTGTCGAAAGAGACTTTTTAAGTTATATAAATACTCTTGGGGTTTTGATGCAATTTGCGGGCTTTATGTATTTCTATAAAATGCTGCAGCCTCAAATAAGCAGTTTCAAAAAACAATTAAATTCAACAACCCAATTGGTTTACGGTTTGTCAGTATGTTCTTTATTTTTGAAAATCGCAATTCAGTTGATAACGATTTTCCCAAATATTGGACTTGTTTCGCATCAAATCCGAAATTTTGTCATCGGATTTATTCATTTAACTACTTTAGGAATTATTACGGGCTTTATATTAGGAATATTGCTTCAGAATAAAATGCTTTGTGCAAGATCTTCTGCAGTAAAAAGCGGTATAAAATGTTTTGTATTAGGATATATATTAACTGAAATACTTTTGTTTCTTCAAGGAATTTATTTCTATTCAACAGGACAAACCATCATTATGTATTATCAAAATATAATATTAAGCAGTATAATTATGGTTTTTGGTTTAGTTTTTATTTTAATTTCACTTTTAAAATCAAGTTTTAACAAGTTTGATATCTTATAATTTCAAATAAAAAAGGCATATTCCTGTTTTTAATTGATTTTCAGAATATTTTTTGAATAAAAATAAAAGACAAAACTATTCCTTTACATAATTATGATTATTTTTGCTCGCGGTTTACATTAAAATTATTACTACACTATATATTATGGTAAAAGATTTATTCGAAAGAATTCAAGAAAATAAAGGACCTTTAGGGAAATGGGCTTCTCAAGCTGAGGGATATTATGTTTTCCCAAAATTAGAAGGTGAATTAGGTCCTAGAATGCAATTTCATGGAAAAAACATCCTTAACTGGAGTTTGAATGACTATTTAGGTTTGGCAAATCACCCAGAAGTACGTAAAGCAGATACAGAGGCGGCAGCACAATTTGGTGCAGCTTACCCAATGGGAGCTCGTATGATGTCTGGACATACTACTTACCACGAGCAGTTAGAAAATGAATTGGCTTCTTTTGTAATGAAAGAATCTGCTTACTTATTGAATTTTGGATACCAAGGAATGGTTTCTATCATTGATGCGTTAGTAACTAAAAATGATATTATCGTTTACGATGTTGATTCTCATGCTTGTATTATTGATGGTGTGCGTCTTCACATGGGAAAACGTTTTACCTACAAGCATAATGACCTTGAAAGTATGGAGAAAAACCTTCAGAGAGCTACAAAAATGGCTGAAGAAACTGGAGGCGGAATCTTATTTATTACTGAAGGTGTTTTCGGAATGCGTGGTCAGCAAGGTAAATTGAAAGAAATTGCTGCTTTAAAGAAAAAATACAACTTTAGATTATTAGTTGATGATGCACACGGTTTTGGTACTCTTGGTAAAACAGGAGCTGGAGCAGGTGAGGAGCAGGGAGTTCAAGACGAAATTGATGTTTACTTCTCTACGTTTGCAAAATCAATGGCTAATATCGGAGCTTTCGTAGCGGCAGATAAATCAGTTATTGATTATTTAAAATACAATTTACGTTCTCAAATGTTCGCAAAAGCGTTACCAATGATTCAGACAATTGGATCTTTGAAACGTTTAGAATTGCTTCGTAATTCTTCTGAAATTAAAGATAAACTTTGGGAGAACGTAAATGCATTACAAAGCGGCTTAAAAGAAAAAGGTTTCAATATCGGTGATACTAACACTTGTATTACTCCAGTTTACTTAGAAGGAAGTATTCCAGAAGCGATGGTAATGGTAAACGATCTAAGAGAAAATTACGGTATTTTCCTTTCTATTGTAGTTTATCCAGTAATTCCAAAAGGAATTATCTTGTTGAGAATGATCCCGACTGCTTCTCATACATTAGAAGATATCAAAGAAACTTTAACAGCTTTTGAAGCAATCCGTGAAAAATTAGTAAACGGAACTTACAAAGAAATCGCTGAAAAAACTACAGTTGACGTTTCTTAACTTCATATAAAATAGTTTTTCTCCTTTGTGGGAATTATATAAAAGAATCCATTTGTTATACGAATGGATTTTTTTTATTTGAAGTAAATTTATAATTCGAAAACACTAAAACTAAAGGATTATGAAAAAAGTATTCGCACTAACGATAATGATTTTGGCTGCCATGACAGCCTGTAAAAAACAAGATCCGGTGACAGGAGAAATTGCTCCAAGCGCACCTAAAGAAGCAACAATTGTTGAACCATCTGGAAAACAATGTTATAGTTATTCAGGCAATAATGATTTTGTCGATTTAAGCTTCAATGTAAACTCGCATCAAGAAGTAAATGGAACGCTGAGCTACAACTATTCTGAAAAAGATAAAAACGAAGGAATTTTGGTTGGAAACATGAAAGGAGATACGCTTATTGCCGAATATACTTTTACATCTGAAGGAGTTTCTTCTGTTCGTGAAGTAGCTTTTCTAAACAGAGACGCTACGTTTATAGAAGGCTACGGAGAAACTGTAGAAGCCAATAATAAAATTACTTTTAAAGATAAATCGAAATTAAAATTCGATCAAAAAAATGTGCTTAGCAAAGTAGATTGTAAATAAGTAAGAATAGATTATAATGGAAAAATCCATTCGTTTTGGGGGCGAATGGATTTTTTTTTATTTTTTAGTTAAGGGTTAGATATAAATAAACTCATAACTCATAACACTCTCGCTTAAAGATTCTTTAAATACGTTTTTCTTTGGCAGTGAATTGTTGGATCAAAGTTTTTCCAAAGTAAATGAATCGCATTGTTTTCTAATAATTCTGGAGTTCTAATACAAGTCTGAATTCCTTTTGCAGAAAAAGTCTTGTAATATTCGTCAAAAATAATCGCAGTAACACCTTTATTTTGATATTCAGGATGTACTCCAATCAGGTAGAAAACAACATCTTTACTGTGTTTTCTTGCTTTTAAAAGATGTAGAAATCCAAACGGAAATAATTTTCCTCTTATTTTTTGTAAAGCTTCCGTAAAACTTGGCATTACAATACTAAAAGCAATCAGTTTATCATCTTTATCGACTACAAATTTGATGTATTCTGGATTGATAAAACTGATATATTTTTTCTTAAAGTATTCTTTTTGAACATCAGAAATAGCAACGAATGAAGCCAGTTTTTCATAAGATTCATTAAACAAATCGAACATTTTGTCTACATGAGGCATAATGTCTTTTGTTTTGGTAAAAGTCAAAGATCTTAATTCGTAACGTTTTTTTATCAAAGCCTGAGCTTTTTGAAAAAACTCCGGTTTTACGTTAGAAAAAGGAAATATACTTTCGATATATTGCTTTTCAACTTGGAAGCCTAACTGTTCCAAATGCGTTACATAATAAGGATGATTGTACCATGTAATCATAGTTCCAACTTGATCATAACCTTCTGTAAGCAAGCCTACTTTGTCTAAGTTTGAGAATCCCATCGGACCTTCTGCGTGCTCAAGATTGTGTTTTCTTCCTAATTCAAAAACTTTTTCTAACAACGCTTTAGTAACCTCAATATCATCAATTACATCAAACCATCCAAAACGCACTTTTCTTTTATGTTGATTATTTACTTCAGACCAATTGATGATTGCCGTAATGCGTCCGACTACTTTATTGTCTTTGTAAGCCATATAGAAATACGCCTCGGCATTATCAAAAGCAGGATTTTTTGTTTTATCAAAAGACTCTAACTCGTCTGAAATAATAGGCGGTACCCAATATGGATTACCTTCGTACAGAGAGAAAGGGAATTTGATATATTCAGTTAATTCTTTTTTGCTTTTGGCTTCTTTAATTGTAATCATTAAATAGGTATTTGCTCTTAGATTAGAGATATTTGATTGTTTGTATTATTCGTATTTAGCTTTACGTTTTCTTTCTTTTTCCTGATAATCAGTTGGCTTTTTGTTATCATCATTCTTTTTAGCTCTTTCTTTGTTCTTGTACTCAATCACTTTCTCTTTGTACCATTTGTCGTAACGCCAAGAAAATCCAACTCCACCATATAAAACAGAAGGAGTATTCTTAAAATTAGTACTTACAGAAGCATCAACCTGCATGTTTGGTGATAAAAGAAAGGCTGCACCGCCGCGCACAATTGCATCGCTGTAAAAATCGCTTTTAAATCCTTGGTTTTCTACAAAACCAGACCATCTGTCATTGAATCCGTGTGTTAATGTTAAAATATAGCCATAGCTAGGATAATCTGTAGAGATATAATCAGCAATAAAATTGGTTACAAAAACCCATGATCCTCCTCCTAGTAAGTTTTGTGTTATTACAGAGACTTTTGGAGAAACAGCGCCGTCTCGAGAAAAATAATACGGATTGTCAGCTCCAACAAAATTGGCCCCAGCATAAACTGAAACCGCAGGGATCAATTCGCGCCACTGAAAATTACGATTGGCTTTATAACTGTAGATATTTACTTCTCTTTTGTAATTTTTATAAGGATCATAAATAAGATATTTAGCTCCTAAAGTAGTTTGTTTGAAATTGTTTTTTTTGTAGCTGGTATAAGGCGTGTCAAAGTTTTCCATTTGATATTGAAGATCAAGAGAAAATTCCAGCTGCTCAAGAAAAGCGCCGTATCTAATGCTTAAATCGGTACCAAAACCAGTAGCGTCATAATCTAGCAAATTGTGTTTTTCTTTAATGCCGTAAACACCGATTTCACCTTGAATGACCGTTTTTCCAACTGCATACGCAGACATGCTTTTTCCGGGGCGGTTAGAATTAATAACGTCAGTATATTGCGCAAAAAACAGTTGTGGAATAAAAAAAAGTACCGGGGCAAGTAAGTTTTTAATTTTGAACATAAATTTTTTTTTGGGTTAAAAAGTAATAACGCATTTCAAATGTACATATTTTATTATTTATTTAAGATTGATATTTTATTTTTAAAGAACGGATTTATTAATTTTGGAAAAAATTATATAATTATGCAAGAAGCATCAATGTCAGGTTTAAGATGGATATTAGGTATTATTGCCTTTTATTATATTTTCAAATTTTTAGCCAGAATCTTTTTGCCAGTTTTGGTAAAAAAAGCGGTTGAGAATGCAAGTGAAAATTTTCAGAGACAACAACAGCAATATCAACAAAACTATAATCAAGCAAATTCTTGGCAGAATACGCAGACCAATAATAATGATGAAATAATCATTAATACAGCAAATGCTAAAAAACCGCGTGAGACCAAGAAAATTGGAGATTATGTTGATTACGAAGAAATAGATTAGATTTGCATCCTGAAAATATAGGATTCATTTTAACCCAAACCAACCAAAATTGAAAATAGTAAATAAGTTCTACCCGCACGCCCTTGCAATCTTGGGCTTTATTTTTGTTTCGTTAATTTATTTTTATCCTGTTCTACAGGGAAAACAGATTTTCCAGTCCGATATTGCTCAATATACCGGAATGGCAAAAGAGCAGAATGATTTTAGAGCTACGGAACATGCAGAACCTTATTGGACCAATTCTGCCTTTGGCGGTATGCCTACTTATCAGCTTGGAGCCAATTATCCAAATGATTTTGTGGGTAAAATTGATGATTTACTGCGTTTTCTTCCAAGACCAGCAGATTACTTATTTCTTTACTTTTTAGGTTTTTACGGATTACTGTTGGTTTTAAAAACAGATCCGCTTAAAGCTTTTATAGGCGCCGTTGCGTTTGGTTTTTCTACCTATTTAATAATCATTTTAGGTGTCGGACACAATGCAAAAGCACATGCCATTGCTTACATGCCTTTGGTTATTGCTGGATTTATACTCGTTTTTCAGAAAAAATACATTTGGGGAGGTTTGCTCACCATGTTTGCGGTTGCATTAGAAGTGAATGCCAACCACTTCCAAATGACCTATTATTTATTGATTTTCTTATTGATACTTTCGGGTTATTTTGCTTTCAATTTTATTAAAGACAAAGAATTCAAGCCGCTTTTAATTTCTACAGGAGTTTTACTTACTGCAGGAATTTTTGCTATTGGAGCCAATGCTGGAAATTTACTTGCAACAAGTGAATATGCTAAATTCAGTACAAGAAGTAATAGTGAGTTAACTTATAATCCTGATGGATCAAAGAAAGAAAATGAAAACGCTCTAAGCCGAGAATACATTACAGAATACAGTTACGGAATAGCAGAAAGTTTTAATCTAATTGCACCAAGACTTTTTGGAGGTTCAAATCATGAAAATGTTGGCCCAGACAGCAGTATGTACCAGTTTATGATTGGGCAGGGAGTTCCAGAATCTAATGCGAAAGATTTTGTTTCCGGAATGCCAACGTATTGGGGCGATCAGCCAATTGTTGCTGCGCCAGCTTATATTGGAGTAGTGGTTTTCTTTTTAGGAGTTTTAGCATTATTTATAGATGACAGAAAAATAAAATATGTTTTTCTTGGAGGCGCATTAGTTTCGTTGATTTTATCTTGGGGAAAAAATTTCTCACTGCTGACAGATTTTTTTATCGATTACGTTCCGATGTATGATAAATTTAGAGCTGTTTCTTCTATTCAGGTTATTTTAGAATTATGCTTTCCAGTTTTAGCTGTTATGGGATTACAGTCCTTTTTTAAAGCAAAAGAGGAACCAAAATTACAACAGAAAGCACTTTTACAAACGGGAGTTTTTGGTTTAGGAGTACTAGTGATTTTGGTAATTGCAAAAAGCTTTTTCCATTTTACAGGATCAAATGATCAATATTTCTTAGAAAGCTACGGACCAGGTTTTGTAGACGCATTAAAAGAAGATAGAATGACCATGTATTATGCAGATTTACTGCGTTCTGGATTCTTTATTGTGATCACTTTCGGAATCTTATGGTTGTTTATAAAAAACAAATTCTCTCAAACTACAACATTAATCATTGTTGGTATTTTAATGATTTTTGATTTGTTCTTTGTAGATAAAAAATATGTTTCTGCTAAAGATTTTGTAAGCCCAGTTCAGATTGCGGCACCATTTCAGGAAACACCTGCAGATGCTCAGATTTTACAAGATACGACTCACTACAGAGTTTTTGAAATAAACGGAAATATGTCTAGTGCAAGAGCTTCTTATTTCCATCATTCAATTGGAGGTTACCATGCGGCAAAACCAAGAAGAATGCAACAATTGTTTGATTACCAAATTGCTAAAAACAATTTAGAAATACTTAATATGTTAAATGTTAAGTATGTAATACAAACAGATAAAGAAGGAAAAGAAATTCCGACTGTAAATCCAGATGCCAACGGAAATGCTTGGTTTGTAAGTGCTCTTAAATTGGTAAATAAGCCAGACGATGTAATGAAAGCATTAAATACGCTTGATACTAAAAAAGTAGCTGTTTTTAATGTTCACGAGTACGAAAGTAAATTTGAAAACGCACGTTCGAAGAAAGCTTGGGATACAACTGGGACAATTAAAGTCGTACAATACAAGCCAAACTACATCAAATATAAATCAGACAATGAGAAAGACGGTTTAGCAGTGTTCTCTGAAGTATATTATAAAAACGGTTGGAACGCTTATATAGATGGAAAATTGACAAATCATTTCCCTGTAGATTATGTTTTAAGAGCAATGGAAATTCCGGGCGGAAAACATACAATTGAATTTAAATTTGAGCCACAGGTAATTAAAACAGGTGGGACAATTACTTTGGTAAGCTCGATCGTAATGTTATTGCTTTTGGCTGCGGGAATTTATTTTGAAAAATTCTATCGCAAAGATTCACAAAGAAATCACGGAGATACTCAAAAATAATTTTTAAACTCTTTGTGATCTTCAGTGGAAACTTTGTGAATCTCTGAGGCGAAAAAAGAATTTGTATCTTTATAATTATATTTTTTAATCTTTAATCGGATGGAAGAGAGTGTTTTAAGATATGGAACTCCAGAGGAATTGGAAGCTAAAAGAATTGCTGAAATTAAAGCGCTTTCTTATTTAGAAAGGTTGGAGCGTTTAATGGCAATTATAGAAGTTTCTTATACACTCAAAAAAGCTAAAATAATTCAAAGTAAAAAACGATGAATGAGCAAATTATTGCTATCTGGAATAGTTTTTTTGAAAACAAAGTGAAGTATGTCACCATTGGAGGTTTTGCTGTAAATATTTATGGCTATAATAGAAATACTGGAGATGTTGATATTTATCTCGAGGATACGATAGAAAACAGGATTAATCTTAGAAAGGCTTTAAAATCTATTAATTTGGGTGATTTTGAAACTATAGAAACCATGCAGTTTATTCCTGGATGGACAGATTTTACTTTGAGTTATGGACTTCGGTTGGATATTATGACTACAGTAAAAGGATTAGAAGATAAATCTTTTGCTAGTCTCTTAGAAGAAGCTACTGTCGTTCAAATTGATAATACTCCTGTTTATTTTATCGATTATGATAATTTGATCATTGCAAAGAAAGCTGCAAATAGGCCAAAAGATATTTTGGATATTGAGGAGCTTGAAAAAATTAACACAGATAAATAAAAAGGCATAAAAAGCCGCTTTTTAAAACTATAAGTTGGAACAAAAACTCTTAATTATTACCTATTATTTCCCGCCTGCGGGAGGCCCTGGTGTACAACGCTGGTTGAAATTTGTAAAGTACCTGCCAGAATTTGGTGTACAGCCTATTGTTTATGTTCCAGAAAATCCAACTTATCCAATTGTTGATGAAGGTTTGGTTGGTGAAATATCAGACAAAGTTATTGTTTTAAAGAATAAAATTTGGGAGCCTTATCAGCTGGCTTCTGTTTTTTCAAAAAATAAAACCAAAAAAATCAGTTCTGGAATTTTTCCGCAGAAGAAAAAACAAACTTTTTTAGACAAAACCTTTCTTTGGGTTCGCGGTAATCTTTTTATTCCAGACGCACGAGTTTTTTGGGTAAAACCTTCTGTTTCTTATTTAGAAAAGTATATTCAGGAGAATAATATTGATACGATTGTAACTTCTGGACCGCCGCACAGTCTGCATTTGATTGGTTTAGAATTACAAAAGAAATTAAAAGTAAAATGGTTTGCCGATTTTCGCGATCCCTGGACAACGATTGGTTATCATAAAGCACTTCGATTGTCTTCTTACGCAGCAAAAAAACACAAATCTTTAGAACATAAAGTTTTAAATGCTGCCGATGAAATTATTGTTACCAGTAAAACTACAAAAACAGAGTTTGAAGTTATTACAAGTAAACCAATTACAGTAATCACAAACGGTTACGATGTAGAAACTGTCGAGAAACAGACTTTGGACAGTAAATTTACTTTGGCACATATTGGTTCTTTTCTATCCGATAGAAATCCGCCATTTTTATGGGAAGTATTGGTAGAACTTTTGCAAGAAGTTCCAGAATTTAAATCACATTTAGAAATTAAATTAATTGGCGCAGTAAGTCAGGAAGTGTTAGATGCAATTGAAGAACATCAATTAAAAGATTATTTAAACCTTTTAGGGTATGTTTCTCACCAAGAAGCCGTTGCGCATCAGAGAAAATCACAGGTTTTGCTTTTGATCGAAATAAATTCTGAAGATACTAAGAGCATTATTCCTGGAAAATTGTTTGAATATATGGTGTCAAATCGGCCAATAATTGCAATAGGTCCGCAGGGTTCTGATTTTGCCGATATTGTAACGCAGACAAATACAGGAGTATTTTTTGATTATTCTGAAAAAGCAAGATTAAAAAGTGTAATTTTGGACTTTTTTAATCAGTTTTTGGAAGGGAAATTACAAGCACATGGCGTTGGTTTACAACAATATTCACGTAAAAACCTAACCAAACAATTAGCACAGCTGATTCATTAAAATAATAATATTAAAATAAAAAAGAGAGTAGAAAATCAAAAATCTAAACTCTACAATCTTAACGCTGCGATCAAGAAATGGGCATTGTCTTAAATCAGTCTTTTAAAAATACTATAATTACTTACATTGGTTTTGCAATCGGCGCCATTAATACCTTGTATTTATACCCCGTTTTCTTAGGAGCGACTTATTACGCTTTAACAAATTATATTACTTCTGCAGCAAATGTCATCATGCCTTTGTTCGCGATCGGGATGCAGAATACTCTAGTCAAATTCTATTCGCAATACGAAACAGAAGAACAACGAGAACAATTCCTGTCTTTTACAGCTTTATTTCCAATTTTGATGTGTATTCCTCTGGGATTGATCGGAATCTTTTTCTATGATGATATAACAGATTTTGTTTCGAAAGAAAACCCTGTAGTGCGTGAGTTTATGCTTTTAATTCCTTTTATCGGAATTTGTATGGCATATTTCGAAATATTTTATGCTTGGGCGAGAGTGCATATGCATTCGGTTTTTGGAAATTTTATTAAAGAAGTGGGATTGAGACTCCTTTCAACATTCGCTTTATTAGGATTGTATTTTAATTGGATTTCTCTGGTACAGTTTGTTTATGTAACGGCTGCCATTTATTTTATAGCTTTTCTGGTTACAATGTTTTATGCGTTTTATATCAAAAAGCCGAACTTTCAGATTACAATTCCAGAAAACGTAAAAAGCGTTATGGAATATACTTTCTATATTATTCTGTCAGGAAGTGTTGCCAATTTACTTTTGGACGGCGATAAATTGATGCTAAATCAATATATGAAGATTGAGAACATTGCTTATTATTCAGTTGCAACATATATCGCTTTGGTAATTTCGGTTCCGAGTCGCGCGATGCACCAAATTGTGTATCCGATTACGGCAAAATTAATGCACGAAAACAAACACGAAGAATTAAATCGATTGTATAAAAAAACATCTATCAATCTTCAGATGGTAGGCGGGTTTGTAATGCTTTGTATTTTTGTAAATATCAGGCAATTGTACGAATTGGTTCCAAAGGAATACAGCGGCGGTATATCAGTTGTATTCATGATTGGCCTTTCAAAGTATTTTGATTTGATTTTAGGGAACAACAATGCCATTATTTTCAATACAAAATATTACAGAATGGTATTGTATTTAGGATTAATGCTGGTAGTTTTGACAGTAATTCTAAACATGATTTTTATTCCAATTTTCGGAATTTTCGGTTCTGCCTTTGCCACACTTTTATCTATTACTTTATATAGTTTAGCAAAGTTGTTATTTGTGGTTAAAAAACTGCATTTATACCCATTTACCAAACAGACGATTTATTCAATACTGTTGACATTTGCATTATTTTTATTGTTTTATTTCTGGGAATTTCCCTTTTTCCAATTGATAAGTATTGCTTTAAAATCGTTTTTGGTAACCATTTTATACCTTTATTTAAATTACAGGTTTAAAATTTCACCTGACATTAATAATGTAATTGATTCTCTTTTAAAGAAAATAGGAATTAATATTTAATACTTATTTATCTAAAAATCAACACGTTTTGAAAACGTAAGAATTTTGTTTTTATATTTGTTAGAAAGTATAACTAATTTATTTCTAGCTGTATATGAAAAAAGAATTACTTAGTTTATTCGCTTTCTTCCTGTTTTTAAATTCTTTAGAAACTGCTGCTCAAAACAGTATTCGACAAGATTCTGTTAAAACAACTAGTGTTGTAAAATTAAAAGGATATCCGGTTAGTCCCTTCAAAGACACACTTTTTTATGTTTACAGTAAAGTAGGTTCTTTTTCGGCCAAAGAAAGAGCACAATATATTACAGATAAAGTAAAGAGACTTTACAGTGAATCTTTTTTTGAGAAAGATTCAATCAAAATTGTTCCTTCAGATGTATCGTTGGATATTGTTTACAAAAACGATCTTGTAGTTATGTCTATTTTAGATTCTGATGCCAAAGCCGAAAATCTAACTGTTACTGCTCTGGCCAATCGTAATCTTGCTAAAATCAAAAATGCTATTATATACCAAAACGAGAATTATTCGCAATTGCCCAAACGTTTTGCTTATACGGCTTTGCTTGTTCTTATTATTAGCGTTGTATTGTTTTTGGTTGGAAAAATTTTCAATTCCATTAAAAAGTATATTATCAAAAACAACGAGCGTTATTTTAAAGGGGTTAATTACGGAGCAATAAAACTTTTATCGCCAGAAAAACAGCAGTTTCTCTTTCTTAAATTCTTCGGATTCATTAAAATTATTACTCTCATAGAAGTCGTTTATCTGTCGCTTCCTATTTTATTCAGCATATTTCCTGCTACAAAAGAATATACAACCATGCTTCTTCGGTGGATTCTGACACCGGCAAAATTGGCTCTCATGGGATTTGTCGGATTTCTGCCGAGTCTATTTACTATAATTGTCATCATTATCATTTTTAAATATTCGCTGAAAGTCATTAAGTTTTTCTTCGAAGAAATAAAATCAGAAAATATAAAAATCGATGGTTTTTACAGTGATTGGGCACTTCCGACCTTTAATATTATTCGGCTTTTAATGTATGCTTTTATGCTGGTGATTATTTTTCCGTATTTGTCGGGATCTGATTCAGCTATATTTAAAGGAGTTTCTGTATTTGTGGGTGTTTTGTTTTCACTCGGATCTTCCAATGCCATTGCGAATATGGTGGCGGGTTTGGTTATAACCTATATGCGTCCGTTTAAAGTTGGCGATTATATTAAAATTGGGGATGCCAGTGGCGAAGTAGTTGAGAAGACCGCCTTAGTAACTCGAATTCGAACTCCAAAATTTGAAGACATTACAATCCCAAATGCGACTGTTTTATCTAGTACATCAACAAATTATTCATCAAATACAAAACAATCAACAAACGGTCTTTTAATTCATACTACAGTTACAATTGGCTATGATGTACCTTGGAAAGATATTCATAATGCTCTTATAGAAGCAGCCTTAAAAACAGATTTGACAGAGAAAGAACCAAAACCTTTTGTGCTTCAGACCAGTTTAGAAGATTTTTATGTTTCGTACCAAATCAATGTTTACACTATGGAGCCTACCAAACAGCCAAGAATTTATTCTTTGTTGCATCAAAATATTCAAGATTCGTTTAATGCTGCCGGAATAGAAATTATGTCGCCGCACTACACAGCGCTCCGTGAAGGAAATACTACAACAATTCCGCCAGATTATTTAAAAGAAGACTACGAAGCACCTGCATTTAATATTAAATCAAAAAGTTAAATTATTGGTATTGAGAGGTTAAGTGTACAAAATTAACAGTTAAATATTTTGTAATTAATTAGATTAAATTTAACTTTAGAGTGAAAATTTTGCAGCGCTCTTTTAAAATACCTGAAAAAAACTAACAAAATACCTAAATGTAGGTATTGTATTGTTTTTACTTAGGGGATAATTTTGCACCAAAATTGAATTGAAATAAGAATTGTAGAATGTGGATTAATTTTAGAGGAATTATTATGAAAAGCAATCAGCTCAACCAGGAACAAAGCATGCAGGTATTTTCTAAGATGATATCGAATAAAGTGAGTAATGGATTTACGCTTGAGGAGCGAAATGATGAATTACTTTTTGCTGTCCTTTCTAAAGGAGGAAAAGTAGTAAACCACAGTTTGAATTTTATGATTTTTTGTTTGACTTTAGGACTATGGTCATTTGCATGGCTGTATTTAACTTTTGAAGCTTCAAAACAAAAAAAGGTTTTAGTAGCTATAGATGAAGATGGTTTTCCGTTTGAAGAAAGATGTCTTGTAGCTTAGATTTGAAAAATTAGAAAATAAAAAAAGCCATAAATTGCACACCCCCGTATGTAATTTATGGCTTTACTTTTTTTAGTAGAATTATAATTTGTCTTTTAAATAAATTCCTGTAACAGATTCTTTTACTTTTACAATATCTTCTGGAGTTCCTGAGGCAAGAAGATGTCCTCCATTTTCACCGCCTTCTGGTCCTAAATCCAAAATCCAATCGGCACATTTTATTAAATCTAAATTGTGTTCGATTACAATGATAGAATGTCCTTTTTCTATTAAAGCATCAAATGAAGCCAATAATTTTTTAATATCATGAAAATGAAGTCCCGTTGTTGGTTCATCAAAAACAAATAATGCTTTGTCTTTTGTCGCTCCTTTTACGAGGAAGGATGCCAATTTAATACGTTGTGCTTCTCCGCCAGAAAGAGTAGAAGAAGATTGCCCTAATTGAACATATCCTAGACCAACATCTTGTAAAGGCTGTAATTTTTGGGTGATTTTAGTTTGTTTGTTTTTTTCGAAAAATGCAATCGCATCATCAATCGTCATCGTTAAAATGTCATTGATGTTTTGGTTGTCGAATGTAACTTCTAAAATCTCTTTTTTGAAACGTTTTCCGCCACAGGTTTCACACGGTAGCGAAACATCGGCCATAAATACCATTTCGACGTTTATAGAGCCTTCTCCTTTGCAAGTTTCGCATCGGCCGCCATCAACATTAAAAGAAAAATGTTTAGCTTGATAACCTCTTATTTTCGATAGTTTTTCTTTGGCATACAAATCACGGATATCGTCATAAGCTTTGATATAAGTCACCGGATTGGAACGAGAGCTTCTCCCAATCGGATTTTGATCTACGTATTCAATATGTTTAATCTGCGAAAATGAACCTTTTATTTCAGTAAACTGACCTGCTTTTTCAGATGCACTTTCTAGTTTTTTCTGCATGGCAGGAAACAAAATCTTTTTGATCAAAGTACTTTTTCCACTTCCAGAAACTCCCGTAACAACCGTCAGAACGTCTAGAGGGAAAGTAACATCGATATTTTTTAGATTGTTTTCTCTTGCACCAACAATGTCAATGTGATTTTTGAATTTTCGTCTTTTCTTCGGAACCGAAATTTCTAAATCCCCATTTAAGTATTTTGCCGTTAACGAATCTGATTGCAAGATTTCATCATAAGTACCTTGAGCCACTAGTTTTCCACCAAAAGTTCCTGCTTCGGGACCAATATCGATAATCATGTCGGCTGCTTTCATGATATCTTCATCATGTTCAACCACAATAACCGTATTTCCTAAATCGCGAAGCGAAAGAAGCACTTTTATCAATCTTTCAGAATCTTTTGGATGAAGTCCAATACTTGGTTCGTCCAAAATATACATCGAACCAACTAAGCTTGAACCCAGTGATGTTGCTAGATTAATACGCTGTGATTCTCCTCCAGAAAGTGTGGCAGAATTTCTATTTAAAGTAAGATAATCTAAACCAACTTCGGTTAAAAACGATAAACGATTATTGATTTCGACCATCAAACGTTTTGCAATCTGTTGTTCGTAAACGTTTAATTCGATATTTTTAAAGAAAGTAACCAAATGTTTAATTGGAAGATCGACTAAATCGGAAACCGTTTTTCCGTTTATTTTTACGTAAGATGCTTCTTCGCGCAGACGCTTTCCTTTGCACACATGACATTTTGTTTTGCCACGATAACGAGAAAGCATTACACGGTTCTGAATCTTATAATTTTTTTCTTCTAATTCTCTAAAGAAATCATTTAGACCTTGAAAATACTTGTTTCCCGTCCATAGAACATCTTTTTGTTCATCAGTAAGCTGAAAATAAGGTTTATGAATAGGGAAATCAAATTTATAAGCGTGTTTGACCAATTCGTCTTTGTACCAGCTCATGCTTTCCCCGCGCCAAGGATAAATGGCACTTTCAAAAACAGAAAGAGAAGTATTAGGAACAACCAAATCGGCATCAATACCAATAATGTTTCCGTAACCTTCGCAGACAGGGCACGCGCCATACGGATTATTAAAACTAAACAAATGAACGTTTGGTTCTAAGAATGTAATTCCGTCAAGCTCAAAATTATTAGAATAAGAAAATCTTTTCTCTGCATTTAATTCCTGTAAATAACAAATTCCTTTTCCTTCAAAAAAAGCAGTTTGTACAGCATCCGCTAGACGGTTATAAAACTCTTCTTCCTCTTTTACAACAATACGGTCAATAATCAATAATATGTCTTTATTGTCTAATTGATGCATATCTGAAGCCGTAAAATCGTCTAAACGAACCATTTCGTTATCAACCAAAATACGCGCAAAACCTTGCTGTAAAAGTACTTTTAGTTTGTCTTCTAAAAGTCTTCCTTCTTCTAAATGAATAGGAGCTAATAAAAGCCATTTACTTTCTAAAGGAAGCGTTTTAACATCGGCAACGACATCGGTAACCGTATTTTTTTTGACTTCTTGTCCAGAAACAGGAGAATAGGTACGACCAATTCTGGCGTACAGCAGTTTCATATAATCGTAAATTTCTGTTGAAGTCCCGACAGTAGAACGTGCATTCGTCGTATTTACCTTTTGCTCAATGGCAATTGCAGGTGCAATACCTTTTATATATTCTACTTTTGGTTTATCAAGACGTCCTAAAAACTGACGAGCGTAAGACGAAAGACTTTCGACGTAACGTCTTTGTCCTTCAGCATATAAAGTGTCAAAAGCTAAACTCGATTTACCAGAACCAGAAAGTCCGGTAATGACAACAAGTTTATTTCTAGGAATGGCAACATCTACATTTTTTAAATTATGTACCTGCGCACCTTTAATGATAATATTTGATTTTGGGTCTAGTGTAGAAAGATCAATCTGCATACAAAAAGTCAATTTTTACAAAAGTAATCAATTTTGAATTGAGTTCTGTTAATGAAAATGTTCCAAATTTTAACTAAATGATGTTTAAATATGGTAAATCTGATTCTGTATTTTTTTAATAAAAACATATGGTATCTACTTAAATTAAGTTATTTTAGAACTGTATTACTAATAAACTAACCTTGAACCAATTTGAAAACTAAACTTTCTATACTGTTTTATTTATATTGTTTTGTTGTTTTTTCGCAGGAATTTCCGCCGATCATTAAATATGCTTCCTCGATTTATGGAGCGGGAAATCAAAATTGGATGGTGTCTCAGGACGAGCAGAATTTTCTATATTTTGCAAATGATGAAGGTCTTCTAGAATTTAACGGAACCAATTGGGAGCTTTATCCGGCGCCAAACGAAACCATTATTCGATCTGTAAAAGTAATTGGAGATAAAATTTATACGGGCTGTTATATGAATTTTGGCTATTGGTCGAGACAATCTAATGGAAAACTGCTTTATACTTCATTAAGTGACACTATAAAACATAAAATTTTAGATGACGAACAGTTTTGGAATATTCTAAAATACGATCAATGGGTTTTGTTTCAATCCTTAAACCGAATTTATATCTATGATACCAAAACAAAAAAGTTTACCATTATTGCGCCTAAAAACGGTGTTGTAAAATCGTTTGCGACCAAAAATGCGATTTATTTTCAGACGCTTAAAGAAGGTCTTTTTGAAATTGAAAGCGGGAAAGCGAAGCTGATTTCGGATCATCCGACACTTAAAAAGTTTACGATGGTAAATGTGTTTCCGATAAACGATAAGCTTTTGATTCAGACGCAGCTTGACGGAATGTACACTTTATTAGGAAACAATCTGACTCGTTTTGTTACCGAAGCAGATGATGCGTTAAAATCTAGTTTTGTTTACAGCAGTCAAAAACTTCAAGACGGGAGTTTTGCACTCGGAACAGTGTCAAATGGTGTTTTTATTTTGAATGCTGACGGGAAAATAAAATACCATATTACGCAGAGTAAAGGTTTGAGCAATAATACGGTTTTGTCGCTTTTTGAAGATAAGGACCAAAACTTATGGACAGGACTTGATAACGGAATCAATTGTATTAATGTACAATCGCCGGTGCATAGTTTTACAGATGATTCTGGTGTACTCGGAACGGTTTATGCTTCGGCCTTTTTTGACGATATGCTTTATATCGGAACGAATCAAGGTCTTTTTTGCAGAAAGCAGCATAGTAATGAGGAATTTAAATTTATAAGCGGTACAAAAGGCCAAGTGTGGTCATTGTTTGTTTACGATAATACGATTTTCTGCGGTCACGATTCTGGGACTTTTGTAATAAAAGGAAATTCGGCTAAAAGTATTTTTTTGAATTCTGGAACTTGGAAGTTTGAGACTATTCCGAATTCTAAAAATCAGCTGCTTCAAGGAAACTATTATGGACTTTCGATTTTAGAAAAAGTAAACGGAGAATGGATTTTCAAAAATAAAATCGCAGGTTTTGAATATTCGTCCCGTTATTTTGAAATCGGTGATAATCTTGATGTGTATGTAAGCCACGAATACAAAGGAATTTTTAGAATAAAACTAAATCAAGACTTAACCAAAACAACCGATTTTTTTACTTATAAATCGCCACAAAAAGGGAATAATGCGAGTTTGACGAAATTCAACCAATCGATTTATTATGCTTATAAAGGCGGAATCTTTAAACTCAACAGAAAATCAAGACAGTTTGAAAAAGACAGTGTTTTGAGTTCTATTTTTGAAAAAGACGAATATACTTCTGGTAAATTAATCGTTGACAATTCTAACAAAATCTGGCTTTTTTCTAAAAACTATATTCATTATTTCTCCGCCAGTAAATTGAGCAGTCAATTGAAACAAAATATTATTCCGATTCCATCTTCTTTAACCAATTCGATGCTTGGCTATGAAAATATTACGCAGATCTCAAAATCGGTTTATTTAATAGGAACGACTGACGGTTATTATACTTTGAATATTGATGATTTGAGTTTTAAAAATTACAACGTCTTTATTACAGATATTGCGATTAATAAACAAAATGAAAATTTGAAAAATGTACCACTTTTGTCTGAAGGCGATTTCGCGTCAAGCGAAAATAATATCACATTTAATTATACCGTTCCCGAATACAATAAATATATTAATTCGGAGTACCAATATCTTTTAGAAGGTTTTCAGAACGAATGGAGTGAGTGGAGTAATAAAGCGACAATCAATTTTAAAAACCTGCCGCCTGGAAAATATACTTTTAAGGTACGAGCTAAATATGCTAATACCATTTTGGAGAATGCAGCCGTATATACTTTTGTAATTTTAAAACCATGGTATTTGACTCATTTTGCTTGGTTTATTTATATTTTATTGATGTTAACGGCTGGTTATTTTATCAATAAAGCCTATCAAAACTTTTATCGAAAACAAGAGGCTAAGCTTATAGAAGAGAATAATCTTTTGCTGGAAATTCAAGAATTGGAAAATGAACAGCTTTTGATGAAACTTCGAAACGAACAATTGTCACAAGATGTGGATAATAAAAATCGAGAATTGGCGGTTTCGACGATGAGTCTTCACAGCAAAAACGAACTTTTGGCATTCATTAAAGAAGATTTAAAGAAAACGACACCAGATGATAATAAAAACATCAAATCGGTTATTAGAACCATTAATGACAATATTACTGAAGAAGATTCGTGGAAAGTTTTTAAAGAAGCTTTTGATAATGCCGACAAAGATTTCTTAAAACGCATTAAACAGCTTCATCCGTTGTTAACGCCAAATGACCTGCGCCTCTGTGCCTATCTCAGGCTTAATCTTTCATCAAAAGAGATTGCGCCGTTATTTAACATTTCAGTAAGAAGTGTAGAGATAAAAAGATACCGTTTGCGCAAAAAAATGGATTTAAAGCATGAAATTGGTTTGGTTGAGTACATTTTGGCTGTATAGCCGCTCAAAAATCGGTTCAAAAAAACTATACATTACCACAACATTAAGGTTTTCGTAAGGGATTTTCTGGAAAAGTGTTAATAAAATTAACATTTGGAATTTATCGTTTTTAAAGGCATTTTTTTATCACATATTGAATTTTAGCTTATATTTTTTATGATGTATGTTTTTTGTTGAGGTTAATTTTAAAGCATTCTGAAATAGAACAAATAAATTAGACTTCAATAAAAACTAACTAATTATGAAATCTAAATTATTACTAACAGTACTGCTGCTGTTTACATCTTTTGCATTTGCGCAGAATCTAGATGTGACAGGAACAGTATTAGACGCGTCAGGATTATCTTTACCTGGGGTAAATGTAAAAGTTAAAAATTCATCAAAAAGCACAACCACTGACTTTGATGGAACTTTTAAATTAACAGATGTTCCTAAAGGAACCACAATCGTATTCAGTTATATAGGTTTTCGAACGCAGGAAGTTGTTGTTTCTGGAACCAAAGTAACTGTTAAAATGGTAGACGACGCCAAATCACTTGATGAAGTTGTGGTGATTGGTTACGGTAGCCAAAAGAAAAGAGAAGTTACCGGAGCAGTTGCGGTCTTGGACAGTAAAACTATTGATCTCTTGAAACCAGCAAGAATCGAACAAGCTTTACAAGGAACAATTGCAGGGGTAAATGTTACAACACAATCGGGTGCGCCGGGTGCACCTTTGGACATTCGTATTCGTGGGATAGCCACAAATGGTGAAAACAAGCCTACGGTTATTATTGACGGTTATGTTGGGGATTTAGGAATTTTAAATCCAAATGATATTGAGACCATTATCGTTCTTAAAGATGCGCAGGCAGCAATCTACGGAACTATTGGAGCAAACGGAATTATTTTAGTGACAACTAAAATGGGTAAAAAGAATTCTAAAACAAGAGTTTCTTTTAACAGTTATGCTGGTTTTCAAGAAACTTCTAGAAAACTTCCAACTTTAAATGCTACAGAATATGCTCTTTTATTGAATGAAAGTTATGCTAACGGCGGAAGAGCATTGCCTTATCCTAATGTAAGTAGTTTAGGAAACGGAACAAATTGGCAGGACGAAGTGTTTCAGATGGCGCCAATTATTAGTAATGATTTGACTATTTCTGGAGGATCAGAAAAAATCACTTATTCTGTTAGTGGTTCTCATTTAGATCAAGAAGGTATTGTTGGAGGAGATAAATCGGGGTATTTAAGAAATACGGCGAGAATTGCTCTTGGTGCAGATTTAAGTGATAAAATCAAATTAAAATCAAATGTAATTTACACTTATTTCACTAGAAATACTTTAAACGAAAATGGTTTAGGTTCGGTTCTTTTTAATGCTTTAAACGTACCAGCAACTTTAAATCCTTATGATGCAAACGGAAATTACACCTTGGTTCCAAGTACAACTGGATTAGGAACAGAAATTATAAATCCGCTGGCACAAATTGAAAATACGTATAACGATTACAATTATAAAAAACTGAACGGTAATTTTGGTTTAGATTATAAAATCTTTAAAGGATTTACGCTTTCGGGATCTATCGGTTTTAATACTGCAAACAGCGAATCTAAAGAGTTTGCAAAACAAATCAGTTATGGCGGAAAAGTATTCGACGTACAGAGAAGTTCTGTAACACAAAAAGCGGTAAATGATAACGATTATTCATTTGACCTTTTTGCTACTTATAATACAAAAATTGCAGATAAACACAATATCACAGGAACTGTAGGAACAACCATTTACAAACAATGGGGTAACGGACTTACAGCAACTGGTTTTGATGTGCCAAATAATACTTGGGAAAACGCTGATATCTCATTAACAAAAGGAATTTCAGAAACATTGACTAACAGTTCTTATGTATATGATCAAAGAAGACTTTCTTATTTCGGAAGACTTCAATACGATTATAAAGGACGTTATTTACTTTCTGCAATGATAAGACGTGATGCTTCGACTAGATTTGGTCCTGGAAATACAACAGGTTATTTTCCTTCATTTACAGCAGGATGGGTTGTTTCTGACGAAAGTTTCTTTGGAGAACCTAAATTCATTAATTTCTTAAAATTAAGAGCAAGTTACGGTACTTTAGGAAACGACCAGATTCCGAATTATGGCTATTTAGGTTTACTTAATGGAGAAGCAACTTATGTTTTTAACGGAACATTGGTTAATGGTGCAGCACAAGGACAAGTACCGAATCCAGATGTTAAATGGGAAGAGGCTCAAAAATTTGATGTCGGTTTAGATATGAAATTCTTAAACGATAAAATATCTTTTGTAGCAGATTATTTTATTGATACTAGAAAAGATTTATTAATTCCTAATATTCCAGTTTCTGCAATCACTGGTATTGGTGCTCCAGGAGCAAGTGCTCCAACGGTTAACGCTGGTACAGTTAAAAATTCAGGTTTTGAATTTGCTATAGATTACAAAGAAAAATTATCAGACTCTTTTACTTTGAGTTTAGGTTATAATGTTACTTTCCTTAAAAATGAAGTTACAGAAGTTAAAAACGGAACAGGTTTTATAGAAGGAGGAGCTTTTGGAGTAGGTCAGCCGGCACCTTCAAGAATGGAGGTAGGTAAACCAATTGGATATTTCTACGGATATAAAACGGATGGAATTTTTCAGAACCAAGCAGAAATTGATGCGCACCCTTCTCAAATAGCATTAGGAGCAAATGCTTCGCCTGGAGATATTCGTTATGTAGATGTTAACAATGACGGAGTAATCAATTCTAATGACAGAACAGATATTGGAAAACCAATTCCAGATGCTACAATGGGCTTTAATTTACAATTAAACTATAAAGCAGTTGATTTTGCAGTGTTTACATATGCTTCTATCGGAAATGATATGGCACGCAATTACGAAAGAACACTTTCTGATGCCAACCGTTTAGATTATGTTTTGGACAGATGGACGGGAGTTGGAACTTCTAATTCAACGCCAAGAGTTACAACAGGAGCAACATCCAATAATGTTTTCTCTGATTATTTTATAGAAGATGCTTCTTACGTTAGAATTCAAAATGTTCAATTAGGATACACTTTAAATCCGAATATTTCTCAAAAAGCAGGTATTACAAAATTGAGACTTTATGCACAGGTAAACAACCTTTACACTTTTACAAAATATAAAGGTTTTGACCCAGGAGCTTCATTCGGTCCAGGAAATAGAGACAATGTTTCTCAATCTCCTATTGGAGCAGGAATTGATTATGGTTTCTATCCAGTCCCAAGAACCTATTTATTGGGGTTAAACATTAATTTTTAATTTGAGTTAAAATGAAAAAATATTTCTTTACAACCATTATAACGCTGACACTATTTTCGACATTGATTTCTTGTTCGGATGAGTTTGTTGCCGAAAAACCAGCGTATTCTATAGATTCTGAAAATTATTTCAATTCTAAAGAAGAATATGATAACGCTTTGGTTGCTGCTTATGATTTGCTTCAATCTACTTACGTAAATGTACTTTTGGGCGAAATTGCTTCAGACAATACATTGTGCGGTGGTGAAAGCCCAACAGACGTAATCGGGTTTCAACAGATCGATGATATGATTCACACACCAGTAAACAGCAATTTGAAAGATGTCTGGGGCTGGATGTTTGCAGGAGTTCAAAGAGCCAATTATATTCTTGAATTTAAAGATAAAACAGATTTCACAGGGAAAACCCAAGTTATTGCTGAAGCTCGTTTTTTAAGAGCGTATTATCAGTTTGAGTTAGTAAAATGGTTTGGCGGGATCCCTATGAAAGGAGATGCGAGATTTAAAATTGGAGACGAAAAAATTATCGGACGTGCTTCTGTTGCAGATGTTTACGCTTCGATCGAAGCAGATTTAACTTTTGCAGCGGCTAATTTGTCTCCAAATGCATCTCAAACAGGAAGAGCTACAAAAGGTGCAGCGCTTGCATTACTTGGGAAAGCTTATTTATTTCAAGGTAAATTTTCACAGGCAGCAACCGCTCTTGACGGTGTAATTACTTCTGGAAAATACAGCTTGGTTACCGATTATAATGCCATGTTTGAAGCTGAAGGAGAAAACGGTCCTGAATCTGTTTTTGAAGTACAATACACCGATATTGAAGGTGCAGGTTTTGGATGTCTTCAATGTAGTGAAGGAAACGTAGCAGTTGGTTTTAACGGAATTAGAAATTATTCTGGCCCGCTTTTCTCTTCAGGATATAGTTTTAATATTCCGACTCAAGAATCAGCCGATGCTTTTGAAACTGGAGATAAACGTAAAGCAGTTGCCATTTTAGATATAAATGCGTGGGCATCAGCAAATGCTTCTTATGACAACGGAAATGGAGTTACGTTTGGTAAAGGAAATGAAGACACAGGTTACTTCAACAGAAAATACCTGCCAAGAAAAAGAAGTTCTGCTGCACAGGGAGATTTGAATTTAACAAATCCAAACAACTACAGAGCCATTCGTTATGCTGATGTTTTATTAATGGCGGCAGAAGCTTACAATAGAGGCGGTATTAATGATGTTAAAGCAAAAGAATATCTAAATCAGGTAAGAAGACGTGCTTTTGGAGATAATACACACGATATTACAACCGGAGGCGCACAATTAACAGAAGATATTTTAACAGAAAGAAGAGTAGAACTTTTAGGCGAAGGACATCGTTTCTTTGATTTGGTAAGAACTGGAAAGGCAGTGAGCAAAATTCCAGGTTTTAAAGCGAATAAAAACGAATTATTTCCGCTTCCGATTGAAGAAATTCAATTTGCTGCTGGAAACTGGGCACAAAATCCTGGCTACTAAAAAACATCAATTATGAAAAAAATACATTTTATTATAAATCTTTTCGTTTTTGCACTCTTAATTGCCTGCTCAAACGATAGTGGCGATATTGATTTGGATGGAATTGCAAGTCCAGCAAACGTTTCGGCCTTGGCTACGGTAACACAAGATAATACTGGAAAAGTAACTTTTATTCCAAAAGGAGAAGGAGCAACACAGTATAAAATTAGTTTTGGAGATGGAAGCACAGATTCTGATTACGTTGGCGTAGGAGGAACGGTGTCTCACGTTTATAAAGAAGGAGTTTACAAATCCAAAATTATAGCAATGGGACTTAACGGAAAAACCACTGAAGTGGAGAAAGAAGTGGTAGTTTCTTTTAGAGCTCCAGAAAATCTGAAAGTTGTAATTACTAATGATTTATCAGTTTCTAAAAAAATCACCGTTACAGCAACAGCAGATTTCGCTTTGTTTTATGATGTTTATTTTGGAGAAACAGGAAAACCAGATCCAATTTCGGCAAATAACGGTGAGCCGATATCTTATACTTATAAAGAAGCTGGTACCTATACCATTAGAGTAGTTTCTAAAAGTGCGGCTGTTAAAACAACAGAACATACAGAAGAAGTTACAGCAAAATTAATTTTGGCACCAACAACTGCAGCGCCGGCACCTCCTAACAGACAAGCTGGTGACGTCATCTCTATTTACAGTTCTAAATATACAGATATTGGAGGTACTAATTTTAATCCGAATTGGGGACAATCAGGTTCATTTGCAGAATTTGATTTAAACGGAGACAAAATATTGAATTATATCAAATTAAGTTATCAAGGAATTGCTTTAGCAGACAACGTAACAATTGATGTTTCTGGAATGGAATACCTTCACATGGATGTTTGGACAGCCGACCTAGAAAAATTGGAAACTTCTTTGATCAAACCAGGACCAGACGAAAGAGCGGTAACAAAAGATCTTACTGCTAATCAATGGACAAGTTTAGATATTCCTATCTCAGCATTTACAAGCCAAGGATTAACGGTTAATAATATATTCCAGCTAAAATTGGTTGCAAAACCAAACGCAGGCGGAACAGTATTTATTGATAATATTTATTTCTACAAAACTCCGGCAGAAGCGGTAGCATTACCATTAGATTTTGAATCAACTACATTGAGTTATGCTTGGGGCGGATTTGGAAATGTAGATGCTTCTGTAGTAACAAATCCAAACAAAACTGGATTGAATGTTTCTAATAAAGTAGTAAAATTGGATAAAAAGAATGGAGCAGAAACTTGGGGAGGAGCCAGTTTAAATTTTGAAAGCCCATTTGATGCTGCAAAAGGAACTAAAGTGAAAGTAGCAGTTTGGTCGCCAAAAGTGGGAGCGGCAATTCTCTATAAAATGGAACTTTCGACTTCTCCAAAAGACGGAAACGGAAACCCAAGTGTTAATCTGGAAGTGCAGGCGCTTACAACAGTTGCCAATGCTTGGGAAGTGCTGACATTCGATCTTACAAGCGCAGCTTCTTTTAACAGCAGTATTAAATATGACAGAGTAATTTTGTTTCCAGATTTTGGAAAAAATGGGCTAGGAGAAACCTATTACTTTGATGATATCAAACAATCCAATTAAATTAAGAAATCATGAGCAAAAAAATAATTTTAAAGATAGTATTCCTATTTACGATTCTCTTGATGACGGGTTGTCAAAAAGATGATTATACATTCGGATCAATAGATGCGCCTACTAATCTTAAAGTAACAGCTGAGATAGTAGGAAAAACGACAGACACTCCATACGGTGACGGTTCTGGAACTGTAAAATTTACAGCCACAGCAGATGATGTTATTTCGTATAAATATGTATACAGTGACGGAAGTTCTGATAATGCACCAAACGGAAAAATAACCAAGAGATTTACTAAAACGGGAGTTAATACCTATACCGTAACTGTTATCGCTTTCGGAAAAGGTGGTTCTGCATCAAACACAACAATAGATGTTGAGGTACAAAGTGATTTCAGCGATGATCAAGCAGTTCAATTGTTAACCGGCGGTACTTCTAAAAAATGGTATTGGGCAGCAGGAGAACCAGGACATTTAGGAGTAGGGCAAAATGATGGAGATGCGGAGAAAAACTTCTATGCAAACTATTATCAAGCAGGAGCATTTGAAAAAGCAGCTTCACCAACAAGCAGTTGTCTTTATGATAACGTACTGACATTCTCTTTAGACGGAGAGCAATTGAAATTCCAATTAGACAATGGCGGTGCCACTTTCTTCAACAAAGATTTTGCAAGTGTTGCAGGAACGGCTTTAACAGAAGATACATGTGTGTCGTATAATCCTGGAGGTGCTAAAAACGTTTCGTTAAGTCCATCAGAATCGGTTATTATGTCTAATCCTAAACATGCTGAACAAACCAGAGGTACAACAATGAACTTTGCTGACGGCGGCTTCATGGGGTATTATATAGGACAAAGTTCTTACGAAATCATATCTATTACAGCGACTAGAATGGTTGTAAGAGCCGTAATGGGCGGAAACCCAGCGTTGGCTTGGTATCATATCTTTTCAACGACACCTCCAAATCAAAATCCAAGCGGTCCAGATTATACTAATTTAGTTTGGTCTGATGAATTTAATACAGACGGAGCACCAGATGCTACAAAATGGACTTACGATTTAGGTCGTGGAGATAACGGCTGGGGAAATAACGAAAAACAAAATTATACTAACTCAGCATCAAATATTGTTGTACAAGGCGGATTTTTGAAAATCACAGCTAAAAAAGAAAATTCCGGCGGTGCAGAATATTCATCTGCAAGATTAAAATCCGATGGAAAATATTCTTTTAAATACGGAAAAGTTGAGGTTCGTGCCAAATTGCCGTCAGGCGGAGGAACTTGGCCTGCAATTTGGATGCTTGGACAAAATTATGCAACTAAAACATGGCCAGAATGCGGTGAAATCGACATCATGGAGCATGTTGGAAACAGCCAGAATCTGGTTCACGGAACTTTCCATTATCCTGGTCGTTCAGGTGGAAATGCCAATACAGCTTCTAAAACCATTCCGAATGTTGCAACAGAATTTCATGTTTATAAAGCAGTTTGGAGTGCAGAAACCATACAAATTTACGCAGATGATGTGTTGATTCATACTTTAGCAAATACAGCATCATTACCTTTTAACAGCGACTTTTTCATGATTTTGAATATTGCAATGGGAGGTAATATGGGAGGTAATATTGATCCAGCTTTCACTCAGTCTACTATGGAGATTGATTATGTTAGAGTGTATCAATAGGTTGATTAATTAGTAATTTAGAAGGCCAGTTTTGGTTACTGGCCTTCTTTTTTTAATACAAGAATTCTATGAAGAAAATAATTTTGGTAGTACTTATAACCAGTTTTGGTTTTGCCCAAGAGGTAAAAAGAAAGCTCGTTTGGGAAGAAAATTTTAATAAAAAAAGCTTAAACGAATCTGTTTGGAATTTTGAACTGGGAGACGGCTGTCCAAATTTATGCGGTTACGGAAATAATGAAAGACAGATTTATACCAAAAAAAACCACGAATTTAAAGACGGAAATTTGGTTATTGAAGCCAGAAAAGAAGGCGATAAATACACGTCTACTAAAATAACCACAAAAGGGAAAAAAGAATTTCTATACGGGCGTATAGAAGCAAGGGCAAAACTGCCAATCGGTCACGGATTATGGCCGGCCTTCTGGATGTTAGGAGCAAATATTGACGAAGTAAAATGGCCAAAAACAGGCGAAATAGATATCTTAGAATACATAGGGCGCGATCCGCATATGGTGTACACTACGCTTCACACGCAAGACAGCCACGGAAATACCATCAATACCAAAAGAACACCATTCCCTAATATTGAAGAAGGTTTTCACGTTTACGCCATCGAATGGGATAAAGATAAAATTGATTTTTTTGTTGATAAAGAATTGGTCTATACCTTTAACCCACAGCCAAAAAATGAAGATACCTGGCCATTTGATAAGCCATTTTACATCATTTTAAACCTGGCTATTGGAGGTAATTTTGGCGGACCAGATGTAGATGATAAAGTATTACCCCAAAAATATTATATTGATTATGTTCGCGTATATCAATAAAAAATTGTAATTTAAATTCAGATTTAGAAATAAACGTAAAGTCTTATTGCTTTAGTTGTAAGTTATTTACGTTTATTTTTATCTCTAAAATGCCTGATTAAGACATAGAATGATTTTATCATTTCTAATGTAAAATTTAAGTTTAATTTATATCAATTAGTCATTAAGTTGTAATTAATATATTTTTTGTTTGCTTTTATAAATAAAAAATTGTTAAATTTGGTCACAATATTAACATAACTCAAAAATAGATCGCCTATATAAAAAAACTACTTTTTAGAAAATTTACTCCAAATTTTAATACAGAAACTAAAAAAGTAGTACTATGGCTGATCTGCATACTCCAGACGCTCTATTAGTTAAAAATTATGTTGAAGGCAGTGAAGCTGCTTTAGCAACATTAATTAAAAGGCACGAATCGAAGATATATGGTTTCATATATTCTAAGATAGCTGATAGAGATATTTCAAATGATATTTTTCAAGATACTTTTATTAAAGTAATCAAAACTTTAAAAAGCAATTCTTATAACGAAGAAGGTAAATTCCTGCCTTGGGTTATGCGTATTTCTCACAATTTAATTGTAGATCATTTCCGCAAAACCAAAAAAATGCCAATGCATAGAGAAACAGAAGAATTTTCTATCTTTTCTATCATGTCAGACGATACTTTAACAATAGAAAGTAAAATGATTCTGGATCAAGTAGAATTAGACCTTAAAAAGTTGATTCAAGAACTTCCAGAAGATCAAAAAGAAGTACTTGTAATGCGTATGTATCAGGATATGAGCTTCAAAGAAATATCTGAACTTACAGGCGTAAGCATCAATACAGCATTGGGTAGAATGCGTTATGCATTAATGAATTTGAGAAAAATAATTGAAAAACATCAAATTATTTTAACCAACTAATACTATTTTGATAATAAGCCCGTTATAGTACTATAATCATTTTTATAGTATGGCAAAAATTTACTCAAAAAAAGCATTAGCTTCTCAAAATCTTAAACCTAAAAAAGAAGTTGTTTCTTTTATACTAAATTATTCACAAGCCTTGACGGTAGTCAAAGTGAATGAAAAAAGTTTTGAAATAATAGCTAATTAAGCAGCCCACTATTTTTGTCGGATGTTTATTAAGAAAAACCAAATGGTCGTTTTGGTTATCGAGCTCACTATTTGCATTAAAAATGCGAATAGTGAGCTTTTTTTATGGTTTTAAAGTAAAAATCTTTCTATCTGTCTCAAAGTAAGTGATTTAGATTTAAATTTCTTCAGTAAAAATTATAAGGTTTTTAGTGTGATTTTGGATTAATTTGTTAAAATTTAATATTTTTAGAGATATTTTTGTGTTTATTTACAATTTAATTCTATTTTAGTTAAAAAGTAAATTTTTATTCATGTAAAATGCTTCAATCGGAAGTTTTTCGTATAAGAATGATTAATTTTCTAAAAAAATATAACCAGTTTAAAATTTCAACCAAAAACCAAAATTTATGAAGAAAAACTACTCTCAATTATTTCTCTTTTAGTTGTCGTGTACTTAGTGTTTAAATACTAAGTATTTAAAAAGTTATTTGGCCAATTCACAAAAAGTCAAAAGCTTTCTCTATATACCAAATCTATATTAACAACTAAACCTAATTGAAAAATGAAAAAGAATTTAAAAATAATAGCGCTTTTATTATTTATAAATAGTGGAGCTTTTGCTCAAAAAGAACAAATTAAAGAGGCATTGTCTTTATATGATAAAGGGAAAAGCCAAGAATCTTTGGCAATTTTGACAAAAGCACAATATTTAATCCTCAATGCCAGTGATGAGGACAAGTCAGATTATTATTATTTGACAGGAAATGTATATAAAGATCTAGCATCCAAAAATATAGACGCTGCTAATAATTTTACTTTGGCATCACAATCTTATCAGGATGTATTTTTATACGAAAACGAATCTGGAAAATTCAAATTTACAGTAAAAGCCAATGCCGCTTTAAAAGAAATGAAATCAAGCCTTGTAAACGGTGCGATGGCTGACTTTACTGCAGGTAGATTTAAAGAAAGCGCAGAGAAAAGTTATAAAGTATATTTGTTTGATAAAAAAGATACGCTGAATTTATTTAATGCAGCATCATCATCTATCAATGCAAAAGATTATGACAAAGCCATTCAATATTACGAAGCCTTAAAAAAACTGAATTATTCTGGAAAAGGAGTATTATACTTGGCTACAAATAAAAAAACAAAAGAAGAAGACGTTTTTATTTCGCCAAAAGCTAGAGAAAATGCTATACAGCAAGGGCTTTATGAGAAACCTAGAACAGAATCTGTTCCTTCAAAAAAACTTGAAGTAAATAGTAATCTTGCCTATTCTTATATGGAGAAAAAACTATATGCTAAGGCAGAAGAAGGTTATAATTATGTTTTAGAATTAAATCCTAATTACGTTGATGCTTACATTAATATGGCATATTTAAAACTGCAGATGAAAAAAGATTTGATGGATGAAATTTCAAATTTAGGTACAAGTGCAGCAGAAATGCAGAAATACGATAAATTGAATGCCAGAAAAGATGATGTTACTCGCAGTGCAATTCCGTATCTTAAAAAAGCAATTAATTTAGAACCTAAAAATACAGATGCAACCAAAACACTTCTAGGAGTTTACAGAGCTCTAGATATGACAAATGAATACAATGCCTTGAAAGCGACAATGTAAGGTTTAAGGTTCTGAGGTTCTCAGATGCTAAGGTTCTAAGTTTTTTAAACTTTATAAATAAAAAAAATGGATGAGTTTACTCATCCATTTTTTTTATCTAAAATCTAAAATC